>CALFEQ010000023.1 GCA_937949945.1 uncultured Myxococcales bacterium | reverse complement strand
GTCTTCGCCGCGAGCGCGAGGCTGCTCGCTCGAGGGGCATTCGGACGACTGAGCCGCGTCTCCATTCGCCCAACCGGAGCCGTGCGAAGCGTTGACGGATCATCCTCGCGCGGTAGATGCCCCCCATCGGACATCACGTCGCCGTAGCGCGGCACATCACAGCCCATCTCGCAAGCAGTCGGGGTTGGCATCCGTCGCCGGGGCTCGAGACGACCGAGTTGCCGAGTTGACGAAGGAATTCGACATGTCGAAGGCGCAACTTTCCCCGAGCATTGCGGCGGCGCGGACGGGCGACCACTACTGCGGGATTTACTGCACCGACGAGGAGCGCCATGCGCTCAACATCGATTTCGTGCGCGAGGGAATCCTTCGCAACGAGAAGATGCTCTGCCTCGTCGATCTCCAGACGGCGGCGAAGCTGAAGGACGTGCTCGCGAAGGCCGAGATCGCCGTCGAGACGCTGCTCGACACGGGGCAGCTCGTCATCCTGACGGGAAAGGATTTCTACCTTCGCAATGGCCAGTTCGAGCCGGAGAGCATGCTCGAGCTGCTCGACGCCGAGATCGAGAAGGCGCAGCTCGAAGGCTATTCCGCGCTGCGTGCGACGGCCGAGATGACGTGGGCGCTCGCGGGCGAGCCTGGAGCGGAACGCCTCATCGAATACGAGTCGCGTCTCAACGATTTCTTCGTCGGTCGAAAATGTCTCGCTCTTTGCCAGTACGACCGGCGCCGGTTCGACGCCGAGATTCTGCTCGACGTCCTCTTCACGCATCCAAAGGTGATTTATCGCCGTGACGCGTTCGACAACGCGCGTTTGTACTACGTGCCGCCCCAGACCTTTCTCGGTGGCGACCGGCAGGGCGCGATGCTCGATCGCTGGCTCGAGAACCTCTCGCGCAGTCGTGGTTGAAAGTGCCGTTCTCCACCGAGTCTCCGTTTTCCATGCACGAGCGCCTTCTGGCGTGCGTGCCTCGTCTCATCGCGCTGGCGAACGTCGGCGACATTCTCGTCGAGGCGTGCCGTACGGTGCGTGAGCTCACCGGTGTCTCGTGCGTGGTCGGCACGTACGTCCCGCCGGGCCATGCATGGGCGCGCGGCACGCACGTCGCCGTCGCGAACGACGTGAGGCGTCTCTCCGAGCGTGCCGTGTCCGCGCTGTTCGCCGTGCATCGTCGGGTCTCGTTCGCCCGAGCGCCGAGCACGCTGGAGCGGACGGAGGAGACGGAGGCCATCTTCGACGGGCTTGCGGAGGTCGAGCGCGGCGTGCGATTCGCGTTCGCGGTGCCTCTCGTTCACCGAGGCGGCCGTGTGATCGGTGAGATCGTGCTCTTGTCCGAAGGGGACGAGGCGTGGGGCGAGCACGGCGCCGCGCTCGGACACCTCGCGGCGGTCGCGACGGCGTCGCTCGAGAACGCCCGGCGGCTCGCGAGGGCGCGGAGGGAACAGGACCGATGGCTCCTCGTCGCGGAGACGACGGAGGACGCGCTGTGGGACTTGAACCTCGATACCGGCGAGCTCTGGTGGGGAGGCGGCATCCAGAGCCTCCTCGGAGACGGCGCGGAGCGGGTCGAGACGCGCATCGAGTGGAAGCTCGAGCGCACCCATCCCGACGACGTGGCGCGCGTGCGCGAGACGTTCGGGCGCTGCGTGAAATCACCGACGGGGTCGTCGTGGCGCGAGACCTACCGCTTCCGGCGCACGGACGGCACGTGGGCGATGGTCGAGGATCGGGCCCACTTCCTGCGGGACGCGAACGGTCGCGCGTACCGCGTCGTCGGTGCGCTTCGCGACGTGACCGCGCTGCACGCCTCGAACGAGGCGTTGCGCCAGAACGAGCAGCGGCTCCGCGAGGCGCTCGCCGCCTCGGACATCGCGAACCGGGCGAAGGACGAGTTCCTCGCGATGCTCGGCCACGAGCTCCGGAACCCGCTGTCTCCCATGGCGGTCGCGGTGCACGTGATGCGACTCCGCGGTCTCGAGTCGCGCGAGCTCGACGTCCTCGATCGCCAAGTCACGCACCTCACGCGGCTCGTGGACGATCTGCTCGACGTCTCGCGGATTCGGCGCGGCAAGATCGAGCTCCGGAAGGAGCATGTCGACCTCGCGGACGTCGTCGCGCGTGCCGTCGAGATGGTGAGCCCGCTCCTCGAGCAGCGCCGCCACGCACTGTCCGTCGTGGCGCCGCGCGGGATCTTCGTCGACGTCGACGCGGCGCGCATCGCCCAGGTGGTCTCGAACCTCCTCACCAACGCGGCGAAGTACAGCGACCCGGGTACGAGAATCGAGCTTTTCGTCGAACGTGTCGCCGGCGTCGCGCGTGTCCGCGTCGTCGATCAGGGCGTCGGGATCGAGCCCGAGATGGTGGAGCGCATCTTCTCGCTGTTCGTGCAGCGTCCGCAGACGCTCGAGCGAGCGCAGGGCGGCCTCGGCCTCGGGCTCGCGATCGTGAAGAGCCTCGTCGAGATGCATGGCGGCTCCGTCCGCGCCTCGAGCGACGGTCCGGGCAAGGGAAGCGAGTTCGCGTTCGAGCTCCCGATCAGCGTCGCCGTACCTCATCGAGCGCTACGAAGCGCCGAGTCGAGGCCGACGAACGGCTCCGGGAGAGAGCGCATCCTCGTCGTGGACGACAACGCCGACGGCGCGGAGATGCTGAGGGATGCGCTCGAGCTTCTGGGCCACGACGTTCGGGTCGCGCACGACGGACCGACCGCGCTCGAAATCGCCTCGCGCTTCGAGCCGCGGTTGGCGCTCCTCGACATCGGTCTGCCGGTCATGGACGGGTACGAGCTCGCGGCCGCGCTTCGGCAGCGGTTCCCGAGTCGCCCGCTCCGCCTCATCGCGATCACCGGCTACGGACAGGAGGAAGACCAGCGCCGCTCGGCCGCGGCGGGGTTCGAGCTCCACCTCGTCAAGCCGATCGATCTCACGAAGCTCACGCAGATCGTCGAGCGCTTCGTCGAGAGCGAGCGACACTCGGGCGAGGCTTCGCGACCGGCTTCTCCCGGGCGAGACGGGCGGGAAGAGCGGTCCGAAGCCCGCTGATTAGCGCTACGCCGGTCCCCGCTCACGCGATCTCGGAGGTTGGGAGCGACTCGGGCGGCTTTTCGGATCGTCGTGAAGGCCGGCGCTCCAGAGTTCCCGGCTGGAGAGTCACTGGATTTGGGATCGGAAGCGTAGTT
>CALFEQ010000022.1 GCA_937949945.1 uncultured Myxococcales bacterium | reverse complement strand
GCGGGGAGGGGCACGGGCCTCGGGCTCGCGATGGTCTACGCCTTCGCCCGCAACTGCGGCGGGAGCATCGAGGTCTCGAGCGAGGTCGGCCGCGGAACGCAGTTCCGCATCTACCTCCGGAAGGCGGAGAGCTCTCGCGCCTCGCGCCCCGTACGCCAGGTGCCGCCGCCGCCCATCTCGAGCGTCACCCTGCGTTCTCGGGAAGAGACGGGGCCCGAACGGTCCGAACGAGGAGCACCGGCCATCGACCCGACGGAGGAGAGGGCCGCCGAGAGACGCCGGCAGACGAACGGGAACGTGCGCGCGAACGCCGATGCCGACAGGAGCGCGCAGACCAAGGCGAACGGCAACGGCGGCGTGCACGTGACCTCGAACGGCAACGGCGGCGGGAGCGAGGTCGGGAACGGGACCGGACAGCGGCCGACCTCGACGGATTCCTCTCCGCGAGAAGAGGAGGTCCCGGACACGATCCTCGTGGTGGACGACGACGACCTCGTCCGTCGGTCGATCTCCAAGATCCTCCAGCGAAACGGCTATCGTGTCGTCGCCGCGAGCGGATCGAGCGAGGCGCTCGCCGCCGCGCGCGAGCACGGGCGGCGGATCGCTCTCGTGATCCTCGACGTCCTCATGCCCGGGCTGACCGGACCCGAGCTGGGCCGTCGCCTCGCCCACTTGAACCTCGCCGCGAAGATGCTGTTCGTCTCCGGCTACTCGCCGGAGAGCATCCCGGTCGAGGACGTGAACGTGGGCCCGGAGATGCTGCTGCAGAAGCCCTTCTCGCAGGCGGTCCTCCTCGAGCGCGTACGCCAGCTGATGCCCTCGTGACACGAGCGCGCCGGCGGGCCTGCGTGCGCATCCCGCCGGCCGCGGACGAGCAGCTCAGCTCGCCCAGGTCGCGCCCACGCGGCGGCGGAGGGCCGTCGCCTCCGGCGTGAGCGCGAAGCGGACGACGTCGCCCGCGAACGGGTGATCGAGCACCGCGGCGACGGAGGCCCGGCCGGGGGTCTCCGTCGCCTGGAGGAAGGCCGCGTCGAGGCCGCGCAGCTCGTCGATCGTGGCGAGCACGTCGCCGGTGAGGACGTACGCGATGCGCAGCTCGGCCCGGGCCAAGGCGCTGATGAGGACGTCGATGCCGATGAGGCGTCCTTGCGGCGAGCTGAGCAGCGGCACGAGCTTCTCGAGCGCCTGGCGCTGCTTGCGCGAGAGCTCCTTCGCGACGTTCGGCTCGTACTGCGAGACGAGCTTCAGCGAGAGGACGTCGATGTCGTCCTTGCCGTACGTCGGGTGGACCGCGCGCGCGGCGGCGACGAGCATCGCCTCGATGTGCGGCGGCGGGAGCTCCTCGAGCCACGGCACGTTGAGCGCGACGCGCGCGAGCGCGCGGCCGATGGACGCGAGCTGGGTCGGCTCCGGAAGCATCGTCAGCGACTGGGGCACGACCACCCAGATCCCGTCCTGCGCGAGGACGCGCGTGCGCGAGACGTTGGGGGTGATGACGAGCTCGACGTCGGCGATGCCGAGGGCACGCGCGAGTCGGTCGAGCAGGTTGCGCGTGGGGTTGCCGCTGCGCTTGCTGATGCGATCGCGCGAGGAGATGCCGATCTCGCTGATGTCCGCGCGAAGCAGCCTCGTCTCGATCCCCGCGATCGCGGCGGCGATGTCGAGCAGCACGTGCCGCCCTTCGGGCGGGACGATGTGGCTCACGAGCGTCGCGCGATCGAGGACGGCGTGGTGCTGCTCGAACGGCGGGAGGCGTCGCGCGCGGAGCCATGCGTAGCGACCGTCGTCGAGCTCGCCCGCGATGGCGCGCAGCTCGCTGACGACGATGGCCTCCTCCTGGCGGCGCTCGCCGTTGAGCGAGCGCTCGAGCAGCTCGAGCGCGGCGGCCGGGTCCGAGATCGACACGAGGGGCGTCGCGTTCGGCGTGATCATCGCCAGGAGCGTCTTCACGGCGTCGTCGTGCGCACCGAGCCGCGAGTACGCGGTGGCGAGCTCGAAGCGGCACTCGTGCAGGCTCGGGTCCATCTGCACGGCGCGCTGCAGGTGCGTGACGCCGTCGCGCAAGCGGTTGAGCTGCTCGACCTCGATGTGTCCGAGCGAGGCGAACCAGCGCGGATCGGAGGTGCCGAGCTGCTGCCCGCGGTTGATGACGGCGTTGAGCGCGCGCGCGTACGACACGGCGTCGAGCCCGCCGGGGCCGGGGTTCTGCGGGGAGCGGAAGAAGCGCGACAGGCGCGCGAAGGCGCGTGCGTGGTCGGGGCACGTCGCGACCGCCTCGACGAGCGCCTTCTCGGCCTGCGGCAGGTCCTTGAGCGCGACGCGGATGTCGGCGAGCTCGAGGAGGATGTCGCACTTGACGTGGCGATCCGTCTCGACGTGCGCGAGCCGGTCGAGGAGGCTCGCGATCTCGAGCTTCGCCGCCGTCTTGTTCTGCGGCTGGCCGTCGGGATCCGGCTCGTTCTGCTTCGCAGCGAGGCGGTGGATGAGCGCGCGGATGGCGCGCGGGTTCTCCGGCTCGATGCTGAGGGCGGTACGGAGCGCGCGCTCCGCCTCGAGCGGCTGGCCGAGCACCTTCTCGTAGACGCTCGCCAGGGCGAAGAGGGCGGTGATGCGCGGCCCGGGCTCCTTCCCGCGGCCGACGATGTCCTCGAGCGTCTCGACGGCCTCGGGCCACGCGCGCTGCGCGATGAACAGCTCGGAGAGCGTGAGCAGCGAAGGAATGTGATCGGGCGCGGCCGTCCGCACCGCGCGCATCGCCTCGATGGCGACGCCGACGTCGCCGAGGTCGTCGCGCGCGACGCGGGCGATATCGGTGCCGAGGTACACGATCGTGTCCTTGGCCGTGGCGTTCGTGAGCGCGTGCCGGAACACGTCGATGAGGCGCTCGCTCTGACCCTGCTTGGTGCGCACCTGCGAGAGGCGCGTCGCCGCCATCGTGGAGTTCGGGTCGGCGGCGAGGGCCTTCTCGAGGAGCTGCGCGGCGCGCTCGGTGCGCTCGGCCATCGTGCCCAGCGCCTCGTCGGTGGAGTTGCTGAGCAGGAGGTTGGCCGCGTCGACGAGGTACTTCGCACGCACCTTCGGCTGCACGGCGAGCTCTGCGAGGGAGATCGCCGCCGCGGCCGCGCCGCTCGCGTCGCCGAGCCGGTTCGCGACGCGCGCGAGCGAGGTCGCCGCCGTCACGCTGAGCGGATCGAGGGTGAGCGCCTCGCGCAGGCGCTCGAGCGCCTCGCGGGCCGCGGCCGCCATCGCATCGCGCTCCGTGACCGGATCGTTCGCGTGCGTCTCGAGGAGGAGGCCGAGCCGGAGATCGGTCGCGAGCCGCGTCGCCTCGTCGTGCGCGAGCGCCGACAGCGAACGGAGCGCGGCGATCGCGGCGCGTCGCGCCGGGACCTCGCCGCGCCGGGCGGGGCCGAGGGCGAGCCGCACGGCGGCCTCGAGCGCCGACGGATCGGTGGGGTCGAGCTCGAGGATGCGCGTGTACGTCGCCACCGACTCTCCGCTCGGCAGCTTCCACGCCTCGAGGCTCGCGAGCTCCCAGAGCGCGCCGAGGCGTGCGCGCACGTCGGTGAAGTTCTCGCCCTGCTGCTTGAGCACGTGCGCGATCTGCTGCGGGCTCTGGCTGCGCCGGGCGATCGCCTCGGTCAAGCGCAGCACGCCGACGTGGCGCGGGTCGGCGTCGTGGAGCTGTTCGAGCAGCGCGCGGGCGCGCGGGAGGTCCTGGTGCGCGGCGACGAGGAGGGAGGCGAGCTGGAACGTGAAGGCCTGGGCCTGCTGGGGCGTGGTCGCGCGCTCGGCGCGCTTCGCGAGCTGGGCGAGGAGCTCCTGGAACGCGGGCGTCTCGAAGCCACGAGGACCGGGCGCGCCGGCGGTCGTGACGACGCGTCGCGCGAGGACGCGGAGCAGGCGATCGGCGATGAGCTCGTCCTCCGGTGTCTCGGCGAGGGCACGCGCATAGAGCTCGGCGGCGCTCTGATCGTCGAGGAGGCGCAGCTCGTCGATCTCCGCCGCGTGCATGAGGTGGCGTGCGCGCTCCTGGGGCGTGATCGCGTCCTGCGCGAGCTGCTCGATCGCGACGCGCAGCGCGCGCGCGTCGCCGGTCGCCTCGAGCACGCGCGCGATCTCCTCGGGCGGCACCGGGTGGATCGGGTCCGCCTTCCGTGCCTGCTGGAGCGCCTCGACCGCAGACTTCGGGTCGCGCAGACGCGCGTCGTAGATGTGCGCGAGCTGGAGCCAGAGCGCGACCTTCTCTTTCGTCGTGAGGACGATCCCGAGGCGCGCCTTGATCGACTGCGCCGCGAGCTCCCACCGGCCGGCCTCCTCGTGGAGGCGGGTCTCGAGGGCCCGCGCGCCGATGTGCTGCGGATCCTGCTCGAGCACCTCCTGGACGAGGGAGGCGGCCCGCGTCGGATCGACGCGGGCGAGCACCTGCGCCGAGCGCACGCGGAGCGCGAGGACGTCGACGCCGTCCTCCGCGAGCTTCGCCTCCTCGAAGAGCGCGCGGGAGAGGGCGCGGTCGTCGCCGATCCGGCCCGCCGTGCGCTCGAGGCCGAGCACCGCGCCACGGCGGTTCGGCTCGATGCGGAGGATCTCTTCGTAGGTCCGCGCCGCGCGGAGCTGATCGCCGACGAGCTCCTCCCAGAGCACGGCGACCTTCTCGAGGTACGCGACGCGTCGGCCCGCGTCACGCGTGGTCTGGGCCGCCTGGGAGTAGAGCTCGATGAGCGCACGTACGTCGCGATCGAACGCCTCCGTCGGCGCCGGCGACATCAGGCGCGAGAGCTGGTCGAGGATCTCGGAGTCGCCGGGCGCGGCCACCCACGCGGCGCGGAGATGGCTCACGGCCTCGTCGTGACGCCCCATCTCCTCGGCGAGCTGCGCCGCCTTCGCGAGCGCCTTGGCGCGCTTCGCGCCTTCTTCGGCGCGCTGGGCCTCCGCGTGCCAGAGCGCGATCCGTTCTTCGTCCTTGCCCGCGAGGGCGAGGAGGCGATCGAGCTCCTCGACGAGCGTGGGGTCCTCCGGATCGATCGCGAGCGCCCGCTCGACGTCCCCGATCGCGGCCTCGACGTTGCCGAGCTTCTCCTCGATCGCGGCGAGACGGCGGAGCTCGTAGACCTGCGTCGCGGCGTCCGTGAAGAAGCGCAGGCGTGCGCGTCGCGTCCGCGCCGCCTCCTCCCATTGCCCGCCGCGCTCGTAGAGACGGACGAGGTCGTCGAGCACGCGACGGTCCACCGAGGGCGTCGTCGGAGCGCGCGCCGCCGCGTGCTCGAGGAGCGCGATCGCGCGAGCCTCGTCGCCGAGGAGCGTGTGGAACAGGCACGCGGCGTCGAGCTCGAGACGCGCGCACCGCGCCGGATTCGTCTCGAGGTGGGCCTCCTCGGCGAGGAGCGCCGCGAGGCGCGCCGTGTCGTGGTGCGCGGCGCAGTGGAGCGTGAAGGCGTCGCGGATCGGCCCGACGCCGCCGTCGAGCCGGAGCGCGCGCTCGTACGCGCCGCGCGCGGCGTCGACGCGTCCGAGCCGCCACTCGAGGATGCGCGCCCGCTCGACGTGCAGCCAGCCGGCGAGGTTCGGCTGGGCCGAGTAGGCGTCGGCCATCCGGCCGAGGTGGGCGACGAGGTCCTCCCATGCGTCCTCGTCCGTGGTCGGGACGAGATCGTTCTTGTCGCCGCTGCGTTCGACGAAGACGCGGCGCGAGAGGTCGGTCTCGAGGCCACGCAGCGCGGCGGCGTGGTGCGGCGCGCGTCCGAGGACGAGCTCCCACGCGTCGCGCGCGTCGTCGTGCTTGTCGTCCGCGACGAGCAGTCGAGCCCGCTCGACGAGGAGCTCGACGGCGGCGGCTTCGCCCGACGCGACGGCGATCTCGCGCTCGAGGTGCCGGAGCATCGGCGCGAGCTGCGACCGATGGTGCAGCCGCCGGCGGAGGATCGCGTGCGCCGGGGCGAGGTCGGGATCGACCTGCAGCGCGGCCTCGATCGCGGCATTGACCTTCGAGTCTTCGGCGAGCGTCTCGTGGACGATCGCGAGCTCGAGATGGGCGCGCGCGAGACCGACGCGGTCCTCGCTGCCGGTGAGCCGCTCGATGCGAGCGGTGAGGAGCTCGACGAGCGCGTTGCCCTCGGGCGAGATGCGCGGCGGCTCGGGCGCGGGCGCCTTCGAGGCCTCCGACTTCGGCAGCGGCGGCGGCCGTCGCGACGCGGTGGCCGGCGGC
>CALFEQ010000021.1 GCA_937949945.1 uncultured Myxococcales bacterium | reverse complement strand
CTGAGGACCGAGGCGCCTGAGGCCTGAGGCCCGAGGCCTATTGAGGTACCCTATCTGCGCGTGACCGCATCGCGGGTCCCTCATCCACCGATCGAGCCGCCGCCGACACGCGTGCGCTTCCCCGAAGCATCGCGCGCGCCCAAGCACGGGGTGCTCGCCGTCGGCTGCGACTTCAGCCCGGGGACGCTGCTCCTCGCGTACCGGAGCGGGATCTTCCCCTGGCCGCACGGCGAGGACGAGGACGAGCGCGGCGCGCCGCTCGTCCTCTGGTTCTCGCCGGAGCCTCGCTGCATCTTCGAGCTCGACCGTGAGCCGCACTGGTCACGGAGCCTCCGGCGGACGCTCCGCCGTCATCCCTACGAGATCACCATCGACGAGGACTTCGCCGGCGTCATGCGGATGTGCGGCGAGACGCGCCCGCAAGGGACGTGGATCATCCCGGAGCTCATGCATGGGTACGAGCGGCTGCACGAGCTCGGCTGGGCGCACAGCGTCGAGGTCTGGGAGCGCTCCTCCGACGGTCGGAGCCGCGAGCTCGTAGGCGGCATCTACGGCGTCGCGATCGGAGGTCTGTTCGCCGGCGAGTCGATGTTCCACACGCGGACGGACACCTCGAAGATCGCGTTCGCGACGCTCGTCGCGAAGCTACGGGAGACCGGCTACGTCCTGTTCGACGTCCAGGTCCAGAACCCGCACCTCGCCTCGCTCGGTTGCGTGGAGATCCCCCGCGACGAGTATCTCGCCCGCCTCCGCACGGCCCTCGAGGTCCGCCCGGCGCCTCTCGCGGCGGCGTCGATTCCGGCGCGCGCGACCTGAAAAGCTCAGGCAAAACGGCCGCTCGCGAAAAATCGACTGCGGCTGAGCTCGCGTGGCGGTTTTGCAGGATCTAGGTCTCTTGCGCTCGAAAGCCCGGGAAAACTCGTGCTCGGAGACCGCGTCATCTCGCCGCAACCGCGCTTTCGTGGTGCGAAATACGCCTGTAGGGCGAGCTCCGACTTTGGCCCGTTGCGCTCGGACGTGCCAGACTCAAAGACGGCACCCGGAGCCGGGCGATTCGGCGTGCCTTTCGTCCTGGCAGTGACCAACGACGGGCAAGCGCGTTCTTCGTCGCCCGCGAAGAACGTTCTTTGGGAAGCAATCGACGAAGCGGCGTGTTCTCACGCCCCCTTCATGGCGGTCGACACGACCCGCCTGACGCGCTCGAGGCAGCCAACACCTTCCTTGATCGGAGATCCAAAGCGTTCGTCAAACGTGCGTAGAGATCGGCGCCTCGACGAACCAAGCGAAGCAGAGAGCCGCCAAACGAGCAAGTCCGGAGACGAGTGAAGCCTTAGGCGAGACGCAACCGAGCCAAATTGTTGGTCTGCCCTCGAGCGTGGACGTGGGCAGGAGCGAGACCAATAAGCCACGCGGAGTCGATTAGCCTTGAAGAAGTCCGAGCCGTCCAACCTCTCCAAAGCGCCTATCGCGAACACGACCCCGCCGGCCGAGGCCGAAGAGGCGGTCGACATGTATTTCCGGAAGATGGCCCAGGTGGCCCTCCTCACGCGCGAAGGCGAGGTGGAGCTCGCACAGCGCATCGAGACCGGAGAGAGGCGCATCATCGAGGCCATCGTCGACTCTCCCTTCGCGGCCGCAGAGCTCGACCACATCGGACGGCTCCTCTACAAGGGTCGGCTCAAGGTCCGCGACGTCGTCCGCAACGTCGACGACGAAGACGCCTTCGACGAGGCGACGATGCTGAAGATCGCCCGCCTCCTCGAGCGGCCGCTCAAGGAGCTGCACGGGCCGAAGGTGAAGAAGCCCGAGGGACGGCGACCGAAGAACGCCAAGAAGACGAAGTACGAGCTCGCCAGGGAGAACATCATCTCGCTCTTGGAGGAGCTGCGGCTCGATCGAGGCGTCATCGACCGAATCGAGAAGAAGCTCCGCCTCGTGCAGCGCGAGAATCCCTCCGCGAAGAAGAGCACGACGGCGACGCTCGAGAAGATCACCGATGGCCGCCGCATCGCCGACAAGGCGAAGGCCGAGCTGGTCGAGGCGAACCTGCGGCTCGTCGTGTCGCTCGCGAAGAAGCACGTGAACCGCGGCCTCCAGCTCCTCGACCTGATCCAGGAGGGGAACATCGGCCTCATGCGCGCGGTCGACAAGTTCGACTACAAGCGCGGCTACAAGTTCTCGACCTACGCGACGTGGTGGGTGCGCCAGTCGATTTCACGCGCGATCGCGGATCAGGGCCGGACGATCCGCGTCCCCGTCCACATGTACGAGTCGCTCCAGAAGCTCACGCGCATGAGCCGCTCGCTGCTCCAGGAGTACGGCCGCGAGCCCACGCCCGAGGAGCTCTCCGAGTCGACCGGCATCCCCGTCGAGAAGGTCCGCGCCGTGATGAAGATCGCGCGCGAGCCGATCAGCCTCGAGACGCCCGTGGGCAACGACGGCGAGTCGCACGTCGGCGAGTTCATCCCCGACGAGACGTCGCTGCCTCCGGACGAGGCCTACGCGCAGATGCGCTTCTGCGATCAGACCCGCCAGCTGCTCAAGACGCTCACGCCGCGCGAGGAGAAGATCCTGCGCATGCGCTTCGGCATCGACGAGCCGCGCGATCACACGCTCGAGGAGGTCGGCGAGAGCTTCTCGCTCACCCGCGAGCGCATCCGCCAGATCGAGACGAAGGCGCTGCGCAAGCTCCGGCTACCCTCGCAGCATCGGAAGCTCAAGACGTACATCACGGGGTGACCGGGAGCGCTTTGCGCAGGCGTTTCGAGCTTTCGGTGCTCTGCGGGAAGAGGCTCCAGGCTCCAGGGGGTGCGGACAGGGCGCTCCTCGCACGCTTTCCAGGGCCTCGCCTCCCGCGCCGTTCGCACATGTCGAGGTCATCGGCGCGGCCATGACGGGCCCGAGCCGCCTCGATCCACGCGCTCCATGTGCTGGCGGAGAGGCCACGGTCGTCGTAGGTACTGAGATCGCGACGGGCTCCATCCCTGGAGCCCGGAGCCTGGAGCCTGGAGCCTCACGACCGTGATCATCCAGCAGCGCATCGAGGCCAAGCTGAAAGCGGCGTTCGATCCCTCGCACCTCGAGGTGATCAACGAGAGTCACATGCACAGCGTGCCGAAGGGATCCGAGACGCACTTCAAGGTGGTCGTCGTCTCGGAGCGGTTCGACGGGATGTCGCCCGTCAAACGGCATCAGCTCGTGTACGGCGCCCTCGCGGAAGAGCTGAAAGCCGGAGTGCACGCGCTCGCGATCACCTCGCGCACGCCCGCGGAATGGGCCGCGAGCCCGGAGGCGAACGTCTCGCCCAAGTGCATGGGCGGCGCCGGGAAGTAGCTTCGACCTTCCGCCTTCCCTGCCCGCGTGGCGGCGTGCTCACGCCACGCGCGCGTCGCGCTTCGAGGTCTCTACTTATCGAAGTCGACCCTCACCCTGTCCGGTCGGGCCACGCCGCATCACCGAGCAAGAGCGTGGCCGACCGGTCTGTCGGGCGGACATCGTGCCTAGTTGGGCAGGTTCTGCGCGTTCTTGGCTTCGGCAGCAGCCTTCAAGGCTCGCTCGCTGGCGCGCTCCCAGCGAAGGATGTCCTCCAACGCATCGACCATCGAGGCTCCGAGCCCGCGGTGGTCGGCGATCCGGCGATCTCCCGCAATCGCGCGTGCGGGGTCCGCGCGCCGGTCCGTCGGCTTCTTCCGGCGCTCGGCCTTTCGCCGCTCCTCTGTCTGTTTCGTGGTGGTTTTCATGAGACGTCGCATCCTCCCTATATCGCGCTCTTCCTCGAATCGAGCCTAGAATCTAGCGAAAGAAAGCAGCCGGGCCACCACAGGCCCCCGAAAGCAAGCAAGAAGGTCAGATGAAGTAGTCGGGGATGAGCTCCGAGTCTTTCATGCCCGGAGTCACCGCGTAGTGCGAGAAGTCGGTCACGCCGGCCTGTCGGAGCACATCCTCGTCGATCGCGAAGTTGCCCGTGTACTCGGTGCTCTTCTTCGTGAGGATCACGTGCGCGGCGTCGGCCATGATGTCCGGCTTGCGCGATCGCGACACGACCGCGTCGCCGCCGAGGAGGTTCTGGACGGCGGCGGTCGCGATGACCGTCTTCGGCCACAGCGCGTTCACCGCGATGCGCTTCGGCCGGAGCTCCTCGTGCATGCCGAGCACGCACAGGCTCATGCCGTACTTCGCCATCGTGTAAGCGACGTGCGGCGCGAACCAGCGGGCCTCCATGTTGAGCGGAGGCGAGATGTTCAGGATGTGCGGGTTCTCGGCCTTCTCGAGGTACGGGATGCACGCCTGCGAGCACGCGAAGGTGCCACGCGTGTTGATCCCGTGCATCAAGTCGAACTTCTTGAGCGGCGTCTCCAGCGTGCCCGTCAGGCTGATCGCGCTCGCGTTGTTCACGAGGATGTCGATGCCGCCGAACGTACGGACCGCCTCCTCGACCGCCGCGCGGATCTGATCCTCCATCCGGACGTCGACGATGCACGCGAGCGCCTTGCCGCCGGCCGCCTCGATCTCCTCCTTGGCCGTGTAGATCGTCCCCGGCAGCTTCGGGTGCGGGTCGGCGGTCTTCGCGGCGATGACGACGTTCGCGCCGTCACGGGCGGCGCGGAGCGCGATGGCCTTGCCGATGCCGCGGCTCGCGCCCGTGATGAACAGTGTCTTTCCCTTGAGCGTGCTCATGCGTGTGGGCTGCTCCCGGAAGGAGGGACGCCGAACGGAACGTCGATCCGGGACGGCGCGACGTCCGCGGCCACCGCACTACGAGATGGACGTGGCCCGGTCAATGCGGAATGCGCGGGATTTCGCCGAGCCGCGCGAGATTTTTCCCGTCATGGAACCGTTCTTGCCAAATCTTGCTGCTCCGAGCGAAAAGGGCGTGCACGGATAGCGCTCGGTGCTATGGGCTCGGGTTCTCGCTGCGGGTGAGCCCCCGCCCGGCGGCCGCCCTGTAAGCTCGGCCAGGGGCCCGGCGTTCGGTCCGGTCGAAGGCCATGCCCTCCCGCCGAACGTCGACGGACAGCCCGCTTTCGAGGCGACGCCGCAGATCTTCGTGCGCGCACGAACGTCCGAACGCGGGCCTCGTCGAGTGGGCGAGGCAGGTCGTCGGAAAGGAAACACGTTCGCCATGCGCGCTCCCCTCACTCGCGTCCTCACGCTCACGTCCGTCGTCGCGCTCGCGGTCGGCTGCACGAAAGAGAAGGTCATCGTCATGAAAGAATCCGCGACACCGTCCAGCACGACGAACGCGAGCACCGCGCTGGCGAGCGAGGAGAGCATCCCGCTCGTGACGGACGGCGAGCGGCCGAGCGACGAGCCCGACTGGGGGATCAAGGAGCCGAGCGATTCCCGCCTCTACGCGCAGGTCGTCGACAAGGTCGCGAACATGGTCTCGGACTCCGACCTGCAGCGCCGCGTCGCGCAGCGCAAGCTCGCGCTCGTGAACGTGATGTGGGAGGACACCGGCCGCGCGCAAGGCTCGGCGCTCGGGCCCAACATCTCCGATCTGACGCTGCAGGTCCGGCGGAAGGACGAGGCGGGTCGGTTCGCGTCGGCGATCATGCCCGTCATCCGCTTCCCGAACTTCGTCGACCGCACGGGAGACATCCCCGCGGATCGCTTCTTCGTCCGCGTGGGCAACGAACGGCCGGGCGGCAGCCTGAGGAGCGTCCCGCTCACGGACGTCCTGCGGAACATCAAGGCGTTCGCGTCGCGGCCCGACTCGATCCTCGGCGACGGCAACATGCTCGCGCCGCGCGACACCCACTTCCTCGTGAGCGCGCAGGCCGTCTTCCTCCCGATCCCGAAGTCCGGCAAGGCCGAGTTCAACCCGGTGCTCTTCAACTACCAGTCGGCGCCCGGCTCGCCCGCGGTGCTCACGATCCTCGTGACGCGTCAGGGGTCGAGCATGCAGGTCATCGAGAACAGGGGCGAGGACGCGACCGCCGCGGGCTGGGGCCAGGAGCTGTACTTCAACGCCGGCGGGCAGCGCGCGGCCTTCACCGCCGAGCGAAAGAGCGACGTCGAGCAGCGCATCCAAGCGCAAGGCGGTCCCAAGACCGAGGACGACAAGAGCGCCCTCCAGAAGGGCGCCGACGTCCTGTTCCTCGTGCAGGTGCCGCTCAAGCACCACAACCTCGGGAGGCTCGGAGGCCCGCTCCCTTCGCCGAAGAAGAGCGCAGCGGCCAAGGGCGCCGGCCCCATGCCTCCGCCCGCCCCGCAGGGCGCGCCCATGGCGGAAGCCGCGAGGAGCGACGTCGAGCAGGCGGTCCTCGGGCACGGCCCCAAGCTCGGCCCCTTCCGCGAGGGACGTCAGCTCCGCCTCGAGCGCGATCCGAACTTCCCGATCCGCATCACGGTGCAGTTCTACAAAGCGACGAGCAACGGCGTCGTCAGCGACATCGATCTCGACAGCATCGCGCGATCGATCGGCAGCGTGTACGAGCACGCCGAGTTCGTCGGCTCCCTCGTGATGCCGGAGGACGATCCGCGCCGCCCCACCGCGTGGCAGAAGGTGCCGCGCGAGTGGTTCCCTTGGTGAGGCGCCGAGGTCGCCCCACCCGGTACCCATGTTGCAACCCGGCGGGCTCGACCGTCGCGCGTGAAGGCTCGCGCGCGACGGGGAGGCCCGCCGGTGATGCACGCCGCTCGATGCACGCTCCTCGCCTTCCTCCTCGTCGCATCGAGCGCCTGCCGCGACCGAAATCGGCAGGAGCGTGCGTACGACGACGAGGATCGCTCCGGGGCGGCGACGGTGACGGCGGCGATCTGGGTCCCGAACGATGCAGCGATCGATCGACTCGTCGCCGCACGATGCGCGCGGGAGATCACCTGCGACGAGATCGGGCCCGATCGTCGGTTCGCGAGCGACGACGCGTGTACGCGCACGATCCGCGACGGCGCCGCGGGCCTCGGGTCACGCGCGTGCCCGGCGGGCATCGACGGCGTCGCGCTCGAGAGGTGCCTCGACGCGATCCGCATGGAGCCGTGCACGCGTCCGAGCGAGGAGATGGACCGGCTGGCGCCGTGTCGACCGCGCGCGCTCTGCCTCAAGGCGGAGATGCCACACCGCTGAGCCCCTTCCGTGCTTCCCGTGAAATCCCCCGCAAAGCGGCGGCGGGGGCCTCAGCGCCTGCGCCGTGCGCGCAGCGCGATGACGCTGCCCATCGGCTGAGGCGGATCGGGATCGAGGGGCGGCAGCGCGAGCACGAGGCGCTCGATCCTCGGGAGCGCGTCGGCCGCGGCGCGCTCCGCCCGGAGCTCGTCGAACTCTCCGTCGAACACCAGACAGAGGATGTAGATGCCCAAGAACGAGATGGCGAGGAAGTACTCGCCGTCGCGCTGGACGTGATGGAGGTGGCGTCCCTTGCGAAGCGCATCGAGCCCGGGGAGGCTGCGCACCGCGGCGATCGCTCGGCGCGTCGTCTCGCTCTCCTCGGGACGCTCGACTTCTTCTCCCGCTTCGGCGTCCTCGCTGACGAGCCGCGTCGACTCCGCGGGGATCGGGCTTCCGCCGCGGCGTGTCGCCTCCGCGCCGTCCTCGACGAGGTCCTGGAGCGGGCCGCTCTCGTCGTCGTAACGCGACGCGAGCTCACGATCGGACACGTCGCGGAGGAGCAGCTCGTTGCGCGCCCTCGGCCGAGCCGGGACGGAGGCCGATCCCCAGACCACCGGAGAGTCGGTGTCGATCACGACAACGTCGAGCGCGCGTGCACGCGCCGCGAGCGCCTTGAGCTCCTCGTGCAGCGACGTCGCCACCGGCGGTCGCGCGCGCATCTTCTCGGAGGGCGGCGACGCCAACGCGAAGGAGAAGGTGCTCGCGAGGATCGCGAGACGGCGTGCGCGGACCTCCCGGTCGGGCGGAGGCGTCGAGAAGCTCGCGACGAGCTGTCGACCGTCGTCGAGCCTGCTGACGATGACGTTGTCCGTTTCCGGGGCCGTCTCGCCGACGGTGAGCAGGCGGACGTCGTCCGCTTGCAGCTCGCGCTTGCAGAGGTTGACGAAGCGCTCGAAGTCGGAGGTCTCGGCCATCGGAAGCTGAACCTTCTAGCACACTTGGCGGCTTTTCCGGCGCACTACCCGCCGCGGCGCTCCGCGGACGCCGCCGTCGGCTCGACCGTCGCCGCCCGAGCCCGTCCGCGTCGAAGGTAGAGCTCGGCGCGCCTGGCGCGCCGCTTCGGTTCGAACCCATGGTGCGCGGTGGGGAAGGGCGCCTTCGTTGCGAGACCGGAGCCGCACGATGGCGGGACGGATCGGATGCGCGCCGGTGATCGCGGCCATCTGGGCCATCCACGGCTCGTCGAAGAAGAGCGGTGCTCGCGCGAGCGCATTCGTCTGCGCCGGCGGCGCGCTCTACGGCTCGCCGTCTCCGCCGATCCCTATCCCCTCGTGCTCGCGCCGGTCGTCGTCGGCTACGCGCTCCTCGTCTCGTTCGGCCGGATGCGCAGGCTCCCGGCCCTCGGGATCGGGCTGCTCGTGGGGCTCGTGCCCTTCGCGCTGCTCCATCACGCCCGTGGTCACGTACGCGCAAGCCGACTACTGGGCGTCCTACCGGCTCACGTTCCTCTTCTCGGAGCGGATCGTCGTCGTCCCCGCGAACCCGAGCGAGGATCGCTACGCGCCGTATCGCCGAGCCTTCGAGGCCGCCCCGGTCTACGCGTACGTCTTCGACGCGAACCGGTCACGCGAGGACCTCGGCGAGGTGGAGCGAAGGCTCGACGAGGAGAGCGCCGCCGTGGAACGAACGCGGATCGGCCGGCACACCGTCTTGTCGTCACGCGTCGCACGGCTACCGGCGACGAGCCTCGAGCGGCGGAGTGATGGCCATCGGACCTCGGGCCCGACGCTCGAACGATCGCCCCTCCAGAGAAAGCTCGGCCAGGAGCCCCACCGCTCGGACGCGGGGTCGGCTCCTGGCCGTCATCGCTTCCTGTTCACGCTGCCGCGCGCTCGCCTGCGGCGAGAGCCTCAGTCGGTGCAGGGCACGTTGGCGTACGGATCGACGCTCGAGTCACGCGGCGCGACTGCGACCTGGAGGCGCGACTCGCTGCTGGAGCGCTGCGCCTTCGACGCGCGGATGCGCGGCTCGCTCGTCTCCCGCCGCTCACGGCCACGGGCTACCGGAAGTTGACGCGTTGCAGCTTGAGTCCGTGCAGGAAGTGGATAGCTCATGACGTTCGACATCGGTCGCAAAGCTCGTGCCCTCTCTCGAGGACATCGAATCGTTGGAAACCTCGTGGTCCCTGCGCAGCCGAATTCGCGGTTCGGCCGTCGAAAGGGTGTCTTTCTTCGCGCAAGCTGTAGCCGATTCGACGCAGAGTCCACCCCGCGGTCTTCATGACGCGATGATGGCTGTCATACTCGATCGAGCTCGGAGCGCCGAATTCGGGGTCGACCGAAAATACGGTCGGGCTCGCTCTTCTCCCGCCGACGCGAGACCCCATGCGCGATCCTGACGAAAAGCGGAAGCTCGGCCGTTACCGCGACAAACGTTCGCCCGGCGCGACGAACGAGCCCTTCGGTGACGAGGCGAACGTCCCGGCGAAGGGCGGAACGACCTCGGGCGCTTACGTCGTTCACCTCCACGACGCCACGCGGCGTCACTGGGACGTACGGCTCGAAGCGGGCGGCGTGCTCATGAGCTTCGCCGTGCCGCGCGGCCCGAGCCTCGATCCGAAGGAGAAGGTCCTCGCGGTGAAGACCGAGGACCATCCGGTCGAGTACCTCGACTTCGAGGACGTCATCCCGGACGGTCAGTACGGCGCTGGGCCGATGATCGTCTGGGACCGCGGAGCCGTGACTTACCTCGAGGGTCCGGCGGAGGAGGAGCTCTCGAAGGGAAAGCTCCACGTCGAGCTTCGCGGAATGAAGCTCCGCGGGCGCTGGGCGTTCGTGAAGCTCGCGAAGGGCGAGACCGGCGCCGAGTGGCTCTTCTTCAAGAAGCAGGACGACCACGCGGATGCGTCACGGAGGATCGTCGACGAGCTCCCCCGGTCCATTCTCTCGGGGCTCACGGTCGAAGAGCTCGCGCGACGCGAAGAGATCGCACGCGCGTACCTCGATCGCGCCCTCGCTCGGGGAGCGACGCGTCACGACCTCGTCGGCGAGCTTCTCGCGACGAACGAATGCCCTCTCGTGGAGCCGCGAACCGCCGACGGCGTGACGCCGAGAACGGGCGTTCTCTACGACGCCGAGCTCGACGGAGTCCGCGTCCTCGCCTTGCGCGACGGCGACGTGATCGCGCTGCTCCACTGGCGTGGTGATGCGCCGGAGCACATCGAGGCGTTCTACCCCGACGTGGTGCGCGCGCTCCGCGCGCTTCCCGTCTCGCGGATCGCGCTCGACGCCCAGCTCGTGACCTTCGACGCAACGGGTCATCCGAATCTGAAACTTCTCGCGCAGCGCGTCGAACGCATCGCGAAAGGCGAGACGCACCGCGCCGTCACCGACATCCCGGTCACCCTGGTCGTCGAAGACCTCCTCGCGCTCGAAGACGCCGACACGCGATCGCTTCCGATCGAGGCGCGGCGCGAGCTCGTCACGACGATGCTGCCTCCGGTCGGGACGCTGCGCGCGGCCACTGCGCTCGAGGGTGACGAGGCGCGTGTGCTCGCGACGTGCGCCTCCCTCGGGATCGCGAGCGTCGTCGCCAAGCCGAAGGGCTCGCGCTACTCGCCGCGCGAACGATCCTGGCTGCGTCGTGCGACCGGCATCCCGCCGCGCCCGCGCTCGGTCGTCGATCACGGGACGGACGGCGCGCGGACGGCGCTGCGTCGAGTCGTCGTCTCGAACCGCGACAAGGTCTTCTGGCCCGCCGAGGGCTACACGAAGGGCGATCTCGTCGATTACTACGCGAGCGTCGCGAACGTCCTCCTGCCGTACCTGAAGGACCGTCCGGTGATCCTCGTGCGCCATCCGGACGGGATCGAAGGCAAGAGCTTCTTCCAGTGGAACGTCCCCGTCGGCATGCCCCCGTGGGTGCGGACGATGACGCTTCACGACGTCGAGGAGTACAAGGCGACCGTCGACGCGCCATCGCCGCCGAGCCAGCGCACGCCGAAGCGCGGCTTCCTCGTCGACGACGCATCGACCCTCCTCTACATCGCGAACCTCGGCTGCATCCCGATCCACGTGCTCGCGTCGCGCGCGCCGGATCTCGGGCGTGCCGACTGGGTCACGATCGACTTCGACGTGAAGAGCTCCACGCTCCGGAACGCCGTGACGCTCGCGCGGACGCTGCGCGAGCTCCTCGACGAGATCGGCCTGCCGGGTTTTCCGAAGACCTCGGGGCAGACGGGCCTCCACGTGCTCGTCCCGCTCGGGAAGAGCCAGAGCTTCGACACCGCACGCGCGCTCGCCGACCTGCTCGGCCGCCTCCTCGTCGAGCGACATCCCGACATCGCGACGATGGAGCGCGTCGTCTCGCGGCGCGGGGAAAAGGTGTACGTCGACACCGGTCAGACCGGTCCCTCACGAGCGATCGTCGCGCCCTACTCCGTGCGCGCCGTCCCGGGCGCGACCGTGTCGACGCCGCTGTCGTGGGACGAGGTCGTGCCGGACCTCGATCCGCGCGCCTTCACGATCCGGACCGTGCCCGAGCGCGTCGCCGCCCGGGGCGACTTGCTGCGCGGACTTCTCGGCGTCGAGCCTGACGTCGCGGGCGCGGTCGCGAAGCTCGCCGACGTGATCCCGAAGAGCGTGCGCCGGCCCTCGAAGAAATGAGGCGGTCCGGCCGCCGGAGCCGGGCGCGCTCGGCTTGACAGGCGTGCAGCGCCGCGTAAGGAGGCTCGTGCCGTGGCAGCCAGCTACTTCGACGTGGACGGGACGCTCGTCCGGACGAACCTGATTCACCCCACCCTCTTCTACTTGCTGCATCAGCGCACGCCGATGCGGAGCTTGCAGAAGCTCGCTCGCGCCGCGCTCCGCAGCCCGCAGATGATCTGGGCGGAGCTTCAGGACCGGCGCATGTTCAACGAGGTGCTGTTCACTTCGTACGAGGGCATCTCACGCGATCGACTGCTGATCCTCGCCGACGACGCGTTCGAGAGCGTGCTCAAGAAGGCGCTCTATCCGGCGGCGCGCGATCTCGTGGCACGGTGCCGCGACGAAGGTCACGACGTCGTCTTGGTCTCCGGCGCGCTCGACTTCTTGATGCAGCGCCTCGCCGACTACCTCGGCGCGACGCACGTGATCGCGAACCGCCTGGAGTTCAAGGACGGATACGCGACGGGTCGCCTGCTCCGTCCGGTGGTCGCGGGCCCCGAGAAGGCACGCCTCGTCCGCGAGCACGCGCGCGCGCACGGCCACGACCTCGACGAGTGCTTCGCGTACTCGGACAGCTACTCCGACGTCCCGATGCTCAGCGTCGTCGGCCACCCCGCAGCCGTGAACCCGGACTCCCGCCTCCAGCGCCTCGCGCGCACGTACGGGTGGCCGGTGTTGACGCTCGACAAGGGGCTCAACTGAGGACCTGCTGAAGGTCGGATGACGGCTGACTCGCCGAGGCCTCCACGGGAGTCCTCAGTCCTCAGCTTTCTCCTCCCTCGTGCTCGCAACCGCAGCGAGCGAACTGAAGGCGGTCTCGCTTCGTGGACTGAACTCACCACTCGAGGCCTGAGGCAAAAGCCCCACTCGCTGAGGACTGAGGTCTGAGGACTGAGGTCTGGCTCACTTCCTCTTGTCCAGGACCGAGCCGCCGCTCGACGACTCGTTGCGCGGCCGCGGCGTCGGTTGCGGGCGCGGGCGCGGGGTCGTGTTGGCCGTCGTTCGCGTCGGAGGCGGCGTCGGCTTCGCCGTCGGCGGTGGTGGAGGCGGCGGGGACGACGTTTCGGCGACGGTCGACGGGGAGTCCGGTGGCGCGGAGGCGGATGGTGCGGGCGTTGCGCTCGCTTCGGTCGGCTCTGGTGGGACGAACGGCGCGACCTTCGCGACCGTCGAGGCCGGCGGCTCGGAGCTCGCCGGCGGCGCGCTCGCCGACGCTATGCTCGCCGTCGCGGAAGACGGCGTGGACGAGCTCGCGGCCTTCTCCGGAGCGCGCTGCGCGAGCCACACGACGAGAGCCAGGAGCGCGACGGCGATCACACCGCCGCCGACGACGAGGACCCCGCGACGCTTCGGTAGGCCCGCCGGCCGATCGGGCAATGCATCGCTCGGCACCGACGCGACGCCGGACGGTGTGCCGGCGCTCTCCAGCTTCGGCGACGAGTCGACGAGTGGAGCGGCCTTCACGTAGTGGAACGGCGAAGGCGGTGAGGGCCGCGGCTCGCCGGCCTGCGGCGCGGCGACGGGTG
>CALFEQ010000020.1 GCA_937949945.1 uncultured Myxococcales bacterium | reverse complement strand
CTCTCTTCGTAGCCCATTGCGGGTTACGCGTGGTGTCCACAAAACCGGGGCAATCCCAGCCTTCTGCCGAGGTGGCTACGAGGGTTCGCAGGGTCGGACGAGGTACCGGCCAAAGCCAAAGCTCGTGGCCTTGCCGATTTGTACGCGTTGGCCGAACGCGAGAAGCGTTCCGAGTCTCTCGAGATCGCCTTCGATGACCGCATGGCCCAAAACACCCGGCCAGGTCATCGTCGCACGCTGACGCGACGAATAGCGTCGCACGTGAACAACGCGTGTTTGCACGTCCGAGAGCCTCAGGGCGACCGCATCTGCGGATCCGGACGCCTCCTCCGTGTCCGGCAGCCCAGCCCCGTACAAACGAACGAGGATATCTGCGCGTCGTTCCAGAGCACGCAGCAGCATGGGCCCGTCGATGTTCCCTCGAACCTTGCCCCCATCCTTCAGGCGCAATGGAGTGAGGAACTCGATGCGGCAGCGTGAGGTCGGCATGGGAGCTTCGTCACAATCGAGTGCCACATCCGATACCTCCATCCCCTTACGAGTGCCGTCGACGTCACGGCGGTCGATTCCCGCGGCAACCGCGGCGCGGAGCGCCGCGATGACGAGAGAGAAGCTTTCGACTGCGCGTGAACCAATCAGTGTCAGGCGGATGACGATGGAGGCTCCTTCCTCCAGCTCGAACGGCCGACCGTCGCGAGTCGGTTCTTCCGGAGCGAAGACGATGGGGCTCGGCGCACGTGTCGTGAGCCCCGCGAGAGCGCCGTCGTGCGAGGACGCTGGCGGCTCGTAGAGCATCGGATAGGAACACCGCGCGAGGTGTGGACACCCTTCGCATGGCGTACGCTGGGGCTCGGTGCAAACCAAGCGCTTCAGTGCGCGACCGAACGCACCGTGAAGCGCTGTCGTGGGGAGCGGCGGCAGCGTCTGCTTGGCCCGTGCCGTCAACCGAACCCTGTACGTCGCGACGACCGGAAGCCTCGAAGCGAGGTCAGAGGTCGCCATACTCTCTCCACTTTACGAACCGGTACCTGCTCGTTCGAATCACGCTTCCATCCGCCGAGACGGTCTCGGACACTTCGCGCTCGCTGGTTGCCGCGAAGCACCGGATCCCGTTCGCCTCGAGCCTGCGCACGAGCGCGAAGGTGAACGTGTGCTCACCCGAGACATGCGCAGCGGCAGCGCCCTCCGCGACGGCACGCGCCGAGACCTCCTCGGCCATCCTCACGACGTCCGCCGTGGATGCGTTCGGAGGAACGAGAGGAAAACCACCAGGCAAGTCGACCGGCTCTCCGAAACCAAGCGCTCGCGCCGCCTCGACCTGATCGGTCGACCAGGTCGATACGGGGTGATTCGAGAGATTCAGGAACACGCTACGCCGAGCCGGCGGTGCCTCCGCTTTCGCGCTGGCGTCAGACTCTCCCTTCAGAAGCTTCGAGAGCTCGATACGAAGCTCGTGTAGCTGCCTCCGCGCCTCGCTCGCTGACCGCGGATCTTCTCGGAGACCAAGATGCTCGAGATCGTTCCGCAGAGGCGCTGCGGCGCTCGAGAGCTTCGCATTTCCGAACAGCTCGCGCGGTGCAGAAGAAGGGTCCCGCGCGGTGCTCTTCTGAAAGGCTTTCCACGCCTCATCAGCATCGCCCCATCCGGAGACGCCTCTGTTCGTATACGTCACCGACTTGCCGGTAACGAGCGCATGATGCGCCACGAGGCCCTCCCGGATCGTCGCAGCCAACTCGAGGAAGCGCTGCGTCTTTTCGTAGTACTCGGCGATCGCGCCGAACGTCGCGATTCCTTCGGCTCGCAGGGGGTCATCGCTCTTGAGAGCCCCGGCTTGGCTCATGAGTCGCTCGACCGGAGCTTTCAGGACAGGGATTCGCGTCGTCCACGTACGCGTCCGCTCGTCTCTCAAGGTTGCCTCGAGCTCGCGACTGCTCCTCCGAGTGAGAGACAGAAGGCGTCCGAACGCGAGATCATCAGCGAAGAGCCGTGCCTTCTCGCCTATCTTCCGGATGTGGCTCTCGAGGCCGAACGCCTCTCTGTCGCCTCCTTGCCCGACGGCGCTCACGGCGGCCTTCGCGGTCACTTTGGCGAGGCTCTCGAGGTCGTCCGCCCGTCCGTACCGTGTCAATGCATCGAGGGCGGCATTCCACTGGGCAGCCGTCACGAGCTCCGTGACGTCCCAGACGGGCGCCACGCCGTTCACCCGCGCGTCGAAGGCTCCATACACCACACGAAGCTTGGGAGGCTTCTCCAGCCTCAAGCGCTGCCACTCTGACAGGGCGAAGGAGACCGCCGCGGCGCCCAGAAGCGGCTGGATGCGCAAGCCGTGAGTGACGTCGAGCACGAGCTCGTCGAACGTGACATCGCCGCCCGCACCGATCGCCTCCGCCACCCTTTTGAAGAGTCGCCAGCGCTCGGTCTGGTCCTGCCCCGCCGGGACCCGTTCGAACCGGACCTTGCGGTGGACGTTGGGCGCCAACGACTCCAGGACGCCTCCGGTCAGCCACCTGCCTTCGACGTCCTCGGTTCCGAGGAGGACGATTTCGTCGAATCCGATGAGCTCCTCGAGAGCGACCTGCACGAGCGGCGTGCACGTCGAGACGCGTCCCTCGAGCTCGTAACAGACCTCCTCGTAATACGGAGGAGGTGCATTCAGCCGTCCGAGCCCGAGGAACGAAACGAGACGACGTCTCGCCTTGCCTGCAGCGTCGTCGCTCACAGCTCCACCCCTGCTGCCTCGAGGAGACGCACCACCCAGGCCTTGTCCCGCCGCTCGCGTAGCCACTTCTTTCCCAGACGATCGACGATTGCCTGCGCGAGCGGTTGGACATCCGAAGCGTCTGCTTTACCTAGCAGCTCCGGAACGCGGTCCGCGGCATTGTTCGCCTTCACGTCCTCCACACGGCGCCTGAGCTCTTCGCTCCGCTCCCTGGCCTGCTGTCTTTCCCGCTCGGCGCGTTCGTCCGGAGACAAGTAGTCGAGCGACAGGCGGCCGTACCCGGCATTCGTCTTCGCGCCGATACCGTGCTCGTGCAGACCGTGCTTCAGGATCTGCATCGCAATTTCGACGTCCTCGGCGGGTCCGCTCAGGATGACGAGATACGTCCCGTGAGCGCTGAGGAAGGCCACGGGATTCGGGGAATCCGCATCCGAAGGCGGACGCTTGCCGGCGTAATAGTCCGGATGATGGACGGTGATCGTATCGAGCTCGAGCGGAACCTTCTTCCCTTCCGGCTTCCACCAGGCGTCGTGGAACGTCACCGAGCCGGCCTTGTCATTGTCGCCGAAGAGCGCTCGGTGCCATTCACCACTCGGCTCCCCGGCGCGTCCGACGGCCCCACGACGCCAGCGAGCATCCTCCCCATCATGGTGAGCCGTTGCCGCTGCCAAGCCCTTGAGCGAGCTGCCTGGAATGTATGGGACCCCCCAAGGACGCAGGAGCGCGACGTTGTTCTCCCAAACCGACGCCGCGCCAATGCCCACGATCATGCGGCCCTGCACCCTCGCTTCTGCGGATACCACTAGCCCGCCCGAGCAACTTCCCGACCCGAGCAGCGCCTGCGTGCGACGTGCGAATGCTCGCTCATACCCCGCCGGCACGGACGCTTGCGCATCGCGAAGCCACTTCCGGTACCGCTCGTTGTCAGCGTCCTTTCGGTCGCCGAGTGCCGGGCACCACTTGTCGAGAAGTAGACCGGGATTGTCTAGCCTCTCGACGAAGGAAAGCGCGTTTCGAAGACCGCTGTATACGGGCATCACTCACCGCGCTCCGCTGCGTCGACTCCGAGGATCCCCTGCACGAACCGCCGGTACCAGGTCGCACATGCAATTGCCTCGTTCGTGAGGCGCATGTACCTCTGAAGATCAGCGTTCAGCGTGCGGTCCAGCAACGAGCGCGGGTCCGTGATCTCGCCGTCGACACGCTGCAACTGGCTCGCGAGATGCGACATGAGCTTCTTCTGGGCGTCCGAACGCGACTGCACGAACGCGAGCGACTGCGCTAGCCCCGCAGAGCGAAGCAGGGGCACGAGCGCGTGAACGATGGCCCCGTACTTTTTTTTGTCCTCGGTGCTCGCGCTCTTCGCGATTTCCTGAACGTGCTCGAAGGCGAGCTTGGCACGACGTTGTTCGAGCGTCTGCATCACGCCCCTCCCTTGACGCGAACGCGGCACATCCCGCAACCGACGGTGGCGTTCCCACCAATCTGAAGCACGCCATCCGTGAGCGCTGTTACGTGATCGAGAAGCGCCGCCGGCTGCGGCGCCTCTCCCGTGCGCGGTTTCACCGGCGTGGCGACCACGAGACCAGCAAGAATGCTCTCGATCGGAAGCGCCTCCTCCGTCCAAAGTGCGCCTTTGTCGACCGTCTTCGTGTTCACGTCGAGCCGGATGCGTGCGGACACCTCCATCGCCGTGTCGAGCAGGATGCGCACGACGTTCTCGCTGAGAACACAAACGCGGTCGGCGAAGAAGGCGCGGTCGGCTTGGTCATCGAAGAGCCACGATGCAACGGTCTCCGCCGTCTTGCGAAGCTGGTCGACCTTCTCCGCCTGGAAGTCGAAGTCCTCCAGGACGACACGCTTATCCGCTTGCAGGACGTCGCTCGTCACCCAGGCACGTTCGTCGACGGGCGCCCCCGCGGGCAACGCTAGCTCGATGCCTGCTTCTCGTGCGTCGCGAGCCAGACGCTTGAGCATGTACGTCGACGTGACCCACGCGAACGTTCCCCGTACGCTACGCACAGGCAGGAAGACCAGATTCGCGTCCGAGAACTGGACGGAACCCGCGTGATCAGAGGCGTTCTGCGTCTCTGGACCAAAAACGGCCGTGTGCATCGCGCCGAGCTTGGCGCTGGCCGAGCGGGCTCGGAGCACCCCTTTGATGCTCGACCCCGGCACGAGCGGTATTCCTGTCGGCTTTTCGCGGGCGATGGGAAGATCAATCCCGCTCACGGCCTGACCGGTCCCGCAGTGGAGCGGCGACAGAGCGTGGATGAGAACGAGGCGAGCGTTGGACATGAGAGAGCTCCTTCGGATGGTCGAATCGGAGGAGTGAGCGACTTACCGGTTCTAATCAGCGCTTGGCGCGAACTGCTTCGAGAACGAGTTCGAGAGGGTCCGTGATCACATTGCCGTTCCGAACAAGGCCCAGCCCTTGGAGACTTTGAGCCTCCTGCTCTGTGAGCTTGGTTCTCACCGTCGGACCTCCTCGAGCCCCTTCGAGCCTCACTTCACCGCCTCACTTCACCGACGACACCAGGGCGCAAGGCCAGCGCGAGCAACTCCAAACCGCCGTCACGGTGTCGATGCGGTCGGAGGATGAGCGGTGAGGCAAAGCGCTTCGCCGACGCCGCAACGAGCGTCATCTTCGGCGGATTGTTGTGGTTTATGAACTGAAAGATGCGCCGAATGGTGTCGGGCTCTGGCCGGTAGGGTCGGCCCGATCGCTTTTGGCGAATGCCCTTGTAGAGCTCGAGCAACTCGCCGAGCGCGTCGAGTCCCGTCTTGGCTGAAGATGCCGGGCACGACGCGAGTACGGCAGAGCGCTGGCGGTCGAGATGCGGCCAGCTTACACGCTCTCCGCCAACGTACTGATCCCACCCGTCTTCGATGGACAGGAGGCCACCCCGCTCGATCTGCTCAATCGCTCCAAAGCCTCGCCGGGTCCGGCCACCGTAGCCACCGAAATGTGCCCAACCCCAGAGCGCTGCCTGGACGTCCTTTGCCCTTTGGTCGGTCGGATATCGAAGGTGAAGCTCGAAGGTGCCGTCGAAGGTCTCCAGGGTATCAGCCCCCTCGTTCAGAAGCGGGAAGGCACCATACGCAATCTTTGCTTTACGTATGTCAACCTTCTTGTAGCTCGTGGAGCTCTTGACTGTCAGCGAGACGTTCCCCGGCTGGCTCGCCGAACCGAAGATCGATGCTTCCACCTCGCGCAGCTCTTTCCAGTCGGTGATCCGGCGCGGGTTACACGCTCTCCACCAAAAACGGAGCTGTCCGCGGATGCTCGGCACGCGGACGGGCGTGCGCTCGTCGTAACGTTTCCCTGCGCCCCGCCCCTCCACACCGCCGCCAAACACCGGCGTCAAGAAGCGATAGGTTCGAGTCTCGACCTTCTCAGCAGGCTTCCTTACCGCCCAGACCTTCTCAGCCATCGGCTACTCCCACGGATGCGAGACCGAATCCGTCGCGTCGGTCCTGTTCGTCGTCGCTCACGTTCTGGAGCCAGATACGCTTGACCCACCTCGAACGCGCCTCAGGTTCGCCGTCGAGCTCGAGCAAGAAGACACTGCCGGCTGGAACGAGGCGCCGCGTCGGCTTGGGCTCGTTTCGGGCAAAGTCCCATCCCGAGATTGTTTCCGGCCGAGGTACGACAGCGCCGACAAGACGAACCGACACGCCATCGCGCTGCTCGAGGAGCCATCGCGGGCGCCATCCTTCGGCGAAGATCGCAGGCGTGAGGAGAATGACGCGTATACGGCACCGAGCACCCGTCCGGACACGCGCCACGACGGCGTCCGGGGGCCCTGGCCATGGTGTCTTCGATGGCTGCCAACGCACCAGGCGACGCTCTCCCCCCGCCGGAAAGATTCCCGGCTTGATCGAAATCGGGGAGCGCATCGCGTCCGTGCTGACGTCGACCGCAAGCCCCAGCTGTCGCGGAGTCAGACCGTTACCCCCTCCCTTGTCCGCGAAGACCAAGCCCGTGGTTCCGAAGAGCATTCCTTCGACAGCCGTTTCCGTCTCACCGATGCGAACGTGCATCCGTTCGTCGTGCCCGATGTCAACGGCCTCCGCCTCGATCGCTCCTGCTTCGACTTCACGCGGCGCAACGAGCCACCGCTCGAAGGCGGACCACGACCACAACGCCGGGACCTTCGCCGGTGGCTTGCCTCGGAACCCCGGGGGCATGCCGACCCAGTGCCCCTCGAAGGGATCCTGGTCAGTTGCGGCGTCCTCCGTGGAGATGTCTTGCATTGCGTGTACGACCGAGCGGCCCTCGGAATCCACTCCCCAAACGGCATCGCGCGGCGCCGGTGCGAAAAACGTCGACGCGTCGTCGTCGACCCGGACGAGGAGAGGGCCTCTAATCGCCGAGCGCTTCAGATCCTCGAGATCGTCACACGCGAAGTAGCCACGCTCGGACGAGCCCACGCGCGTCCTCACCCATCCCGCAACCATCGACGGCACGGGAAACCTCAACGTCGCACTCTCGCTTCGGCCGTCGTTGATACGACCGTCCCGCACGACGAGTGGATCCCTCGGCACGATGAGCCAGGTCGTCATCACTGAGCTCCTTTCTCGGGCGCCGGGGCTGCAAGCGCTCGGGCTTGGGCAAAGAGCTTCGCCACATAGAGCGCGTCTCCAAGCCACTGAACCCCGCGCTTCTTGACGAGTTGCTGGAGTGCGTCCCGTACTTCCTCGGCAAGATCGAAGGCACCACGCTCCGCCTTCTTGCGGAACAATACGCGCGTCACTTCTGCAGCGACGACGTCGGGATCGCCGAGACGAGCGAGCTCGCCCAGCTCGTATCCTGCCTTGGCGGAAACGGCGTCGGAAGCGCAGAACCAGATCAAGCGCTCGAGGTCATCGACGACGCCGCCGTCTCGTCTAAAGCTTCCAGCCACGGTGACCGGCGCTCCTCCACGCTTGTGCACGACGATCGCGAGGCCGTTCTTCCCCGGACGCTGCTTCGCGACCTTCTCCGCGTGTCGCGCCATATCCAACGCGCCGTCGAGAGGGGCCACGTGGTGTGACAGCGCGACACCAATCGAAAGCGTTCCGCCTCCATCGCCGCTTCGCCACGGCGCCAAGGCGGTCGTGAACGCAGCTTCGAGCTCCGCCGCACACGCGAGAACGGTGTGAATCGGCAAGAGCGCGAGCACGTCGTCGCCCCCGGCATAGATGGCGTGCCCGCGATGTTCTTCAACGATCGCGCGAGCTCGGTCCGCGAAGGCGTTCAAAGCCGCCGAGAGCGTGCGGTGTTGTTCGAATGAACGTTGTGCGTCGATGACGGCGCCCATGCCGTCACCGTCCGCCATCAGGATCGCGTAGTACGGTATCGGCTCCGGCCGACCACGAAGGAAGGACGCCAAGGCCGACCGCGCTCGCTCGCGTTTCGAGCCGTCGATGGCGAGCTCGTCGAGAAGCTCGTCGAGTCGCCCGGGGAAGAAGATCCCAGCGTCGATGTTCCCGATGAGATCGGATCGACGCGGCGTGACGTCGAGCTCGTCGATGATGCGCTGGTCGACAGCGTCGAGCTCGTCGCAGAGCCGATTGTACGGCTCGACGGTCGCAGGCATCTGTCGTTCGAGGCCCTCCAGGAACGGCAATGCCGCCACGTGCGAGGTGCTGAAGACACGGAACTGGCCCTCGTGTTCGAAGCGTCCGAAACGCTTCAGAAGGCCAACGCCGCAGAGGCGCTCCGCGCCGTGGACACGGTACCAGTCGAAGCGCCTCCGCCGCACCTCTGCCGGAAGGGCTTCGGACCCTCGTGGCCTGTCGAACAAGCGCTCGTCGAGCACCGACTCGCGCGCACCATCGAGCGAAGATTTCACGACACCAGCAGCGGCCCATGATGGTTGGGTCCACATGCGCGTGTTCTTACGCGCGGCCAACAGGTGCTGAGCGCGTCGGCGCGCGATCGCGTAGCCGTCCTCCCCCGCCGGCTCGGGCACCGCTACCCACACGTACTCGATCAAGTCGGCTACTTGGGCACGTGCGATGTCTTCCTTGAAATGGCGCGCGCGATCCGGATCGCCACGTCCCACCTCCTTGAAGGCTCGATCGGTGATCTCTTCGAGTCGCGCGCGCATGGACCGCTCCCCCTCTTGCGCGGCACGGCGTGCCACATCCAAGTCGCCGGGAATACGGGCGAGAATGAGGTTCGACACCCCCCGCATCCTTTCGAGGTCCGCCCGGCGATTCGCAGTGGGAAAGGCGAGTGCGTCGTAGCCTGACCCGGCACCGGCCACTTCGACGATGCCTAGCGCTGCAGCCTTACTCAGCTCGCTCAGCAACGTTGAGCCGAACCAGAGGTCACGGCACCGTCGCGCAGTCGCAATGAAATCCTGAATGGGCCCTATCGAGGCGAGGAGCACAGTGGTCATGTCACGGGCATTTCAGGGCGCGGCCTTTCTTGCGCGCTCGCCACGCAGGGGATCAGCCGCTCCGGGTGAGTCGAACACGTCTACCGGATCGCACATCTTACGAACGTGTTTTCGCGATGGAAGAGTGAAAACGACGTTCGCCGGGGGAAATCGTTTCGGACGCGACATACGGTGTCGCAACACGGTTCATCGACACTCGGAGACCGGCCTTCAGGAGCCGCAACCAGTCGGCTCCTAAAGAGAAAGCGCTTCGTCGCCTCGCAGGCACCCAGCGGGGCGCTTGCAATCTCGGTCGCCAGCTCCGACTACGCCGCCCTGCCGCCGCGACGCCGTCGATCAGCGATGCATCTCCATGCGAGTGAAGGGGGCAAAGCGATCCCTATCCCGCTCAGGGTCGACCGTCACTCGCGTGGGATAATCCTTCCCGACCTCGTCCTCTCGCACCGCCCGCCACACGAGCAAGCGCCACCCCTCGACCGAGACGAGGTATCGGTCCGTCGTGTCACCAGGCTTGAGCCACCGCAGGCCGTTGCCTACGTTGGCGTGCTCGAAGCGCCTGAACGCTTCCTGGGAGTGGGCGACCCTCTCCAAGAAGCGGAAGGGATCGCATTTCGGCAACTTGCGGGAATCGCCGTCTCCTGCTCGATCCGTTCGAAGACGCTGCGATGAGCCTCGAACAGCCCTCGCTGAAACTCGACCGGCAGCGGCGGCAGGTCGAGGAGCACGGTCGATTGCTCGAAGATGTACCGGCACGGCACTCGCTTGAGCATGCCCACCAGGACGGCGTAAGGGACCAGTGCCTTGTACCCGCCCGTGGGGTTGAGAATGACGTTCTCTCGGCCGTACTTCGCGACCGCCTCCAGGCAGCGCCTGCAGTACTCCACCGCGCCCTGCTTCCTGAACAGGCTCGGGTCCGAGACCTGAAGGCCGGGAACGGACGAAACCTCGACCTGCAGCGACGGCCAACGATCCAAGAGGTAACGGCGAATCGCCAGCGCGCAGGCCAGGCCGTCGTCGGTCGCCGAGGCGAGCAGGATGACTCGACAGCATTCCTCGAGGCCGATGCGCACGAGCGAGTGGATCTCGGCCGACAGCTTGTCGAGAAGAGCCGCCCCTTCCGGTTTCACGTCCCGGAAGCGCTCGTAGATGCGTTCGGCGGCCTGCTCCGGGCCACCGTTCTCGGCGACCCACGCAAGAAGCTGCGCCGGCGCACAGATGCCCTTCGCCGCGCTCGTTCCGACGGAACATACGACGGTCTTCGTCATCGATCTTCCTCCCCCACGCCCGTACGAGGGCGCAACACAAAGATCGAACTTTATAGTCGACGCGAGCTCGATGGAAGACGGACTCTCGAGTCCACCAGTTTCGATGGGCGTACGCAGAAGTTGCGCGGGGGCGCGGCGACGGTTTGGCGAGGCGCCAGGTCGCATACGCAACGCAGTCAGGCACCAGGCCGAGCGCCACGGCCGATTGGCGCCGGCCGTCCCGCCTCACGACTCGTCCGCGACCGCACCGATCGTGTTCACGTCGAACCGGAACTCCTTCGTGTCGTTCTTGATCGTCACCCGAATCGTGTCCTCGTCGACGCGCGCGAAGGAGAGCGAGAGCGAGCGGCCCTTCGGCGACGCGAGGCGGTAGGTGCCCGCCTGCGGGACCGGATCGACCCAGCGCATCTGCACGCCCTCGATGGCGAGATCCCATTTGCCGTTCTGGCCGGTCCAGGAGCGGCTGCCGTCGATCTGGATGCCTTCGGAGAGGCCGCCCTCGAGCACGCCCATGAGGATGTCGCCCGTTCCGCGGCCCGTGCGGCCGTCGGAGAGGCGCGTCCAGGTGAGGTCGTGCTCCACGCGCCGCGTCCGATCGCCGAAGTCCCACGTGACGTGCGCGGTGCCGCTCACCTTCACCTTGCCGTTCGAGAGGTCCTTCCACTCGTGATCGACGACGATCTCGTCGTCGTTCCGCTCGACCTTCACGATGTGTTGGCCGGAGAACGACTGCCCCCGATAGAGGCACTGGCCGGGCTTCGCGCCGTACGTGACCGTGAGCGTCGCGTCGACGAGCGTGATCTCGGCGCACGGCAGCTGCGTCTCGATGAACGTCTTGAGCTCGGCCGCGGCCTCCTTCACCGCCTTGCCGATCGTGAAGTTCGTGGAGATCTCGACGGCGCTCGTCGTCAGGGCGGCCGCCTGCGATTCGATCGCCGACTCCTCGAGCGCTTCGCGGGCCTCGTCTCGCGTCATCGGCCCGTCGGCTTTCTCGCGAGGGCACCCGGTCAAGAAGGCGGTGAAGGCGGTCGCGGCGACAAGGGTTCCAAAGGTGGTCGGGCGCATGTTCCTCGATTCCTCGGCTCGTTGGGGTTCCGGCGAGCGCCCCTCGGCTCGCCTCGCCGCCCCGTGATGCAGGAGCTCTGCCACTCGGAAATGCCCTTGATCGACGGGCATCACGACGCCGTGTGAATGGAGTTCCTCGTGAACGCGTGACCTCGCGAAAACGGACGTCCGATGGTCCCCCGTGGACGCGTCCAGGTCCACCCCCCTCGGGTCCGCGAGGGTCGGCCCCGAGGGCCACGGACGGCCCGATTTCGCGGCCCGGGCCCCGGTTTCCGCCCGACTTGCGTGAATCGCGCGATGGTGCGACCCTCCCCTACCCCCGCTCCGGGAGCGCTCGCGCTCGTCCGGTGAGGCTCGGCCGCTCCCGCGAACACGGCTTGCGTCGCCGGCAACCAAGTGGCATCCAACCCAGCGATTCGTTCGGGGGAACGAAAGACGAGGAATCACGACGTGATGGGCGAGGAGACGGGGCAGAGCGAGCCCATCGGAGGGTCGGCGGACGGGAGCGCCCTCGAGGCCATCCTCTGGGCCCTGCGCGCCATCCTCAAGCACTGGGCGATCATCCTCGCCTGCGTGCTCCTCGGCTCGGGCGCGGCCCTCGCCTTCTCGAAGAGCCAGCCGAAGATCTACGAGGCCTCGACCCTCATCGAGTTCGACCCGGACGTCATCAAGCCGCTCGGCAACAAGACCGATCCGATGATCGGTTGGAGCGCGATCTGGGACACGAAGGAGTACTACGAGACCCAGTACCGGATCATCCAGAGCGACCGCGTCCTGTCGACCGTCGTCCGCGACCTCGGGCTCCAGAACGATCCCGAGTTCCTCGGCTTCAAGCCCTCGGCGCCCGTGCCGATCGAGAACGCGGTCGAGAAGCTGCGCGGCAAGCTGATCGTCGAGCCCGCGAAGGGCAGCCGCCTCGTCTACATCCGCGTCCAGGACACGAAGCCTTCGCTCGCCCGCCGCCTCTCCGAGGCCGTCGCCAAGGCGTACATCGCGCAGAACCTCGAGAAGATGGTGAGCGCGACGGGCGACACGGTGGTGTGGCTCTCGGGCCAGCTCGATCACTTCAAGCACGAGCTCGAGCAGACCGAGGACGCGCTGCACGAGTTCAAGAAGCAGAACGACCTGCCCTCCAGCACCCTCGAGGATCTCTCCAAGATGATCCGCATGGAGATGCAGGAGTACGACATCGCGCTCACGCGCACGCGGCTCCGGCGCCAGGAGCTCGCGGCCCGGCACTCCGAGCTCTCCAAGATCTCGCCGGACAACCCCGATCAGATCCCCGCGTCCGAGCTCCTCTCGAACGCCTTCCTCGGCCAGCTCCGCAAGGAGTACCTGGAGGCGAAACGCGAGCGCGCCGAGCTCGTCGCCGAGGGCAAGGGCGAGAACCACCCGGCGGTGAAGAAGGCAGACGAGAAGATCGCCCTCGCGAAGGACGCCCTCGTCTCCGAGATCAAGACGATCCAAGGCGCCGTCGCGCGCGACCTCGCCATCATCCAGCAGCAGGAGGCCGGCGAGGCGGCCCTGTACGAGGCGTCCCGCAAGAAGGCCGTCGAGCTCAACCTCAAGGAGCTCGAGTTCCACCGCCTCGATCGCCTGCGCGCGCAGAACGAGAAGCTCTACGCCGTCCTCCTCGAGCAGCTCAAGGAGGCGGACCTTCGCCGGATGATGAACACGAACAACATCCGGCTCATCGACACGCCGAACGAGCCGAAGGTGCCGATCTACCCGCGCACGGGCACGAACGTCACCATCGGCTTCGCCGCGTCGCTCCTCTTGGGGATCGCGCTCGCCCTGCTCCGCGAGGCGCTCGACAACACGCTCAAGACGCCGGAGGACGTGGAGAAGCGGCTCAACGTCACGTTCCTCGGCCTGCTCCCCGAGATCGCGGAAGAGGACCTCAAAGGAACGCCCGGCCGCAGGAAGGGCCGGCGGCGCAAGGCGCGCCGCATCACGGCGGAGCTTCCGCCCGAGCTCTTGGTGCACGAGCGCCCGGCGTCCGGTGTCGCGGAGGCCGCGCGCTCTCTGCGCACGAACCTGATGTTCATGAACCCGGACCGGCCTTACCGGCGCATCCTCGTCACGAGCGCCGCGCCGTCCGAGGGAAAGACGACGGTGGCCGTCAGCATCGCGATCTCGCTCGCGCAGGGCGGGCAGCGCGTCTGCATCGTCGACTGCGACCTCCGCAGGCCGCGCTTGCACCGCATCTTCGATCGCGCCGGCGACATCGGCCTCATGAACGTCATCGTCGGCGAGGCCACGCTCGAGGAGGTCGCCAAGCCGACGATCGTGCCGAACCTCTACTGCATCCCCTGCGGGCCGATCCCGCCGAACTCCGCCGACGTCGTCGCGTCGGACAAGTTCCGCCGCATGCTCGACGAGCTCAGCGAGCACTTCGATCGGATCGTGCTCGACAGCCCGCCCGTGGTCGCCGTCACCGACTCGGCGATCCTCTCGACGCTCTGCGACGGCGTCATCATGGTCATCCGCGCGTTCAAGACGACGTTCGGCTTCGCGAAGTCGGGCCTCCGCTCGCTGCGCGACGTCGACGCGCCGATCGCGGGCGCCGTCCTCAACGCGGTCAACCTCGACCGCCACGAGTACTACTACCAGCGGTACTACTACTACCGCCGCGAAGGCTACGCGCCGGTCGCCCAGGGCGGCGACGACCGCTCGCCCGAGGCATCCCCGCCGCCGAACTGAACGCGCAGAAGAAGAGCGCGAGGAGCGCGCGCTGCGCGCCGCGCTCAACGCCGCTCGAACACGCCTCGCGCGACGGCCGCGCGCTCGCGCGCCACGGCCTCGGCCCACTGCGGATCCTCGGGATGCCGCTCGAGCAGCTTCGTGTACGCGTCGAGCGCTTCGCCGTGCAGCCCTTGCGCCTCGGCCCTCTTGGCGACCTCGACGAGGAGCTCGTCGCGCTCGGGCGCCCGCTCCCATGCCTTCCTCATCAACGCCAGCGCGCGGCGATGGCTCCCGCGGCGGCTCTCGACGTCGGCGGCGAACACGAGGTTCGTGACGCACTCCGGCGGCGCCTCGCATCCGAGCTTCAGCAGCCGATCGAGCGCAGCGTCCAGGCGCGCCGCGTTGCGCGTCTTCTCGGCGAGCGAGACGAGGCGGCGGGCGCAAGCCGAGCGCTCCGTCACGCGATCGAGCGTCTCGTCGAGCTCCGAGAAGCCGGCGTCGACGTCACCGGTCGCGATGCGGAGCTCGGCGACGAGCGCGTGGCCGTCGCATTTCTCGGGCGCGGCGAGGCGAAGGCGCCTGGCGGCGGCGAGCCCCTCCTCGAGGCATCCCTGACGGGCCGGCCCCGAGCACCACGGCTCGTCGTTCGAGATGTCGCGGAGCGCGCCGGTGGCGGCGCGCCGAACCGGATCGAGATGGGCCGGGTCGCGCGCGGCCAGCTCGCGATCGAGGCGAACGACCGTCGCCGGAAGGCGGCTCTCCAGACGATCGGCGAGGCTCTCGAGGACGGCGACACCGCGCTCGCCTTCGGGCACGAGCTCCATCGCGTCGTAGTAGCCGTTCACGAGCGGTAACGCCTCCTGGACGACGCAGAGGTGCTCGTCCTGCTCGCACGCGATCCGGTACTCGAGGCGCGCCTGCGACGGGTTTCGCACGAAGAGCGACCGCGCGAGCAAGAGGTGGACGCGCCCGTGCACCGGGCTGCGCTCGAGCGCGCGACCGGCCCACGGCAGGAGGCTCTCGTCGCGCGCGACCGTGGCGCGCACGGCGCCGACGAAGGGGAAATACGGCTCGGCGGGGTGGCGGCGCATGACTTCGCGCGCGCGTGCGTGGAACGCCTCGCGCGAGAGCGAGCGGTCGAGGCCGACGTCGCGGAACGCTCGCTGCTCGTTGTACAGCTCGTGCGCCGTGAACGGCAGCGTCGCCGCGATCGCGGCGAGCGTCCCGACCGCGAGCGCGACGACCAGCGCGTTCGGCCGGCGAGCCCACGCCCCGCCGCGCTGCGGGCCCCGCACGCCGCCGCCCGTACCGCCGGTGACGATCGCAGCGCAGACGGAGAGCGCGATCATGACGGCCGGGATCTCGGAGTTGAAGTCGACGAGGTTGTGCGCGGCGACCGCGACGAGCGCGGCCCACGCCCCCGCCGGGACGCGCGAGCGCGCGAGGGGGGTGCGGGGGCGGAGCGCCCAAGCGATGGCGGCGAAGCCCGCGAGCGCGACCGGAAGGCCCCACTCCGTCGTCCACTGGACGAGCACGTTCTCGGGATGGGTGAAGACCCAGTACCCCGTTCCCCGCCAGAACTTCGGGAACGTCGACTCGAACGCGCCGCGGCCCACGCCGACGATCGGAGAGCTCCAGAGCAGCTCGAGCGCGTTCTTCGCGATCCCGATCTTCGACATGTCGCCGCGCACGAACTTCCGCGCCGTGTCCTCGAAGATCGACAGGGAGAGGATCGCGCCGCCGACGATGGCCGCCAGGAGCACGACGGCAGGACCGGCGAGCTTCGAGCGCCGCGTGCGCCTCGCCCCGAACACGAGCAGAGCCGCGAGCAGCGTCCCGAAGACCATCGAGGCGGTGCCGCCTCGCGACAGCGTCCAGACGACCGTCGGCGCGAGCAGGATCACGATCGCCGCCGCCAGCGGCTTGGGCAGCGACTCGCGCCGCTCGATGACGGCACCGAACGCGACCAGAAGGCCGATGTTGAGGTACGCGGCGAGGTGGTTCGTGTTGAGGAGCGGCCCGATCTTGTGGATGTCGTACGCGAGCGTCTCCTTCGGCTCGTAGAGACCGAAGACCTTCCGCGCGCCGAGCGCGGGGTGCATCACCGCGGCGAACGCGACGATGACGGCCGACGCGACGATGGCACGCTCGAGGAACGCCACCCCCTCCTGTCGCCGCGCGACACGGAGCGCGCCGACGAACACGACGAGGTACGTGAGGCCACGGAGGATCTGGACGCGCGAGGCCGTGGGATCGAGCGAGATGGACGCGAACCCCGGCCCCGGCTCGCGGAGCGGAGAGAGGCACCGCGCCCAGACGTCGGCGTTCTCGCTCGCGATCTTCTCGAGGAGCCCGCGCGGCAGCGGAACGAGCTGAAGGAAGGTCCAGCCGAGGAGCACCGCCGCGACGAGCACGAGCATCGACGCGGCAGGCCTGGGCTCGAGCGGCTCGGCGTCCCACCAGAGCAAGCCCGTGGCGATGGCGGCGACGACCGCGACCGTGGCGAGGACCGGCGTATGGACCGAGCCGAGCCCGAGCGCGCTGCCGAGCATCGCGAGGAAGAGCATCCAGCGCCCGATGCGCGCGCGTAGCTCTTCGGCGCTGGCGGCTCTGCTCGAGGCCATCGGCGCCGACAGCTTACTACCTGGGCGGCCCCAAGTGAGGTCGAAGGGGCGATCAGAACCCGACCACGAATGCGGTCGAGGCGCCGATCACGGCGTTGACGCGAGAGTCACCGCTCTCCGGGAAGACGACCACCGGACCGCCGTCCGCGAGGATCTCGAGCCCGATCGAAGGACCGAACACGTGGCGGTACCCGAAGGCGAAGCGCCCGAGGAGGTTGTTCGTCACCGCGCGCGTCCCCGACACGATGTAGCGCTCGTAGCCGACGCCTCCGCGCAAGAGCAGGTGATCGCCCGCGAGGCGCGAGATCGGCAGCCTCACCTCGAGCCCGCCCATGAGGAGCGGCCCCGATTTCGAGCTCGTGGCGCCCGACTCGCCGACGCCGCCATAGCCGAGCTCGCTCACGAGCGAGAGCGTCGGACCGGTCGACCACCGAAGCGCGAGCGCGACGCCGTACGCGAGCTCGTCGGTACCGTCGGCGCCCTCGCCGAGGAAGAACCGCGGCAGGTGCAAGGCAGGCCCGAGCACGATGCCCGAGCCGTACCGGAGCGGAGACGCGTTCGCCTGGTCCTGGAGCTTCTCCTGCGCGACGTAGTAGTCGAAGTCTCGTTCCGGCTCCCCGGGCTTCGGCCCGAGGATGCCCGAGGACGAGGACGTCGTGCTCACGCCCTCGCTGCCGATCGACACGCTCACGCTGGCCGACGCGCCGTCCGCGTCGGACTCGGGCGCGGCCTCCGACGACGACGCGCCGCCGACGCCGACTTGCCCCTCGAGGATCGCGAGCCGCTGGCGGATCTGCTCCGCGTCGGGCGCGTCCGGGCGCTCGGTCAGGTACGCACGGTAGTCGTCGATCGCGGGGTACGGATGCCCGAGCTTCTCGTGGCAGAGCCCGCGGTCGCGCCGCAGGATCGGATCGTTGGTGATGCGCAGCGCGGCGTCGAAGGAAGCGAGCGCTCCCGCGCAGTCGCCCTTGCGCGCGCGCGCTCGCGCCGCTGCCGCCTCCGGGGCCGCCGGGCCCTCTCGACGGAGCGTGAGCTGCGTGCTCGACCGCGCGGGTCTTGGCGCCGTGGGCGCCGGCTGCGCCGGCTGCGCCGCAGCGACCGTCGCCACGAGCGCGCTGGACACGAAAGCGAAGGCGCCGACTCCCCGCCGGGAGGGCAACGCGAATGAGCGCATGGCGGGATCGTACGCCAGCGCTCGAAACACCTACAACTTACGATCAGGCGCCGGACGTCTAGGGCGCGCCCGCTTCGCGCGCGGCCGCGGGCTGCGCGGCGGCGGCGCGCACGGCTCCCGCGTCCACGACGAACGCCGCCCCGCGCGCGCCGGCGTCCTTCGCGCCGCCCTCTGCGGTCGCCGCGCCGCCGTCGGCGGCCGCGCCCGCGTCCGCGGCTCGTGCGGCGAGCCATTCCTTCGTCACCCAGGTCACCCTGCCGAAGCGGCTCGCCTTGTGGAAGTTGCCCTGCCCGAGGATCGGCGACCACGCGGTGCCGCCGTTGTTGGCCATCGCGTAGAAGTTCATGCGCCACGTGTCGCCCGGCTTCGGCGGGAGCTGCTTGGCGCCCTTCTGGAAGGCCTTCCACGGGATCGCGACCTCGACGACGTAGCCCTCGTCCTTGTCGCTCGGGTCGTCGATCGTTCCCTTCACCGTGACCGCGGACTTCATCTTCGGGTCCCAGTCCTCGTGGCCGAAGGGCCCTTGCGGCTCGGTCTTCGGCTTGTTGTACGCGTCGAACTGGGACTTGAAGACCTTGTTCTGCGGATTGATCTGGATCTCGTAGTAGTCGACGTTGTCGCCGTCGCCGTCGGGGTCGATCATGATCTCCGACGTGTGACGGGTCCACGTCATCGGCTGGCCGGTGACGGTCCAGTCCTTCGGCTGCTCTTCCTTCGTCGTGAAGTAGCCGACGATGTCCGGGTCCTTGATTTCGAGGAGCACGTACATGTGCTCGTCGTCCCAGAGAAGCTTCGCGCTTCCATTCACGGGGAACGAGGTATTGGGCCTACCCGTCCCCACGTCGACGAAAGGGCCGGTGCTCGCTGCGCCCTCCCATGCCTTTTCGTCGGCCTTGCCGTCGATGACGATCGTCTCGCCCTTCGCGAGCTTGCCCACCTGGAGCTGGGGGATGTCGGTCGCCCCTCGCTTTCCGTCGTCCTTTCTCGGAACGCCGGTCTTGATGCGCGCGACGATGGCGCGGTTGTCGCCGTCGTTCGGACCGCTGATCGTCCGGAGCCGCGCGTCGCCCTTGTAGATGCCGACGTACACGATCGTGTCCGGACCGCGGAGCTCCTTCGGCATCGTGAAGCTCTGCTCGTCCGCGTAGATCTTGCCGCGCTCCCACTTGTCGGGCCCGAGCACCTGGCTCTTGCCGCGCAGCTCGCGGAGCGGACCGACGTTGTCGAGGCCTTCGTGGCGATCGAAGCCCTCGTGTTGTACGTGCGTGAAGAGCTTCCAGCCTTCCTCGATCGGCTCGTCGCAGCGCCAGTAGTACGTCAGCTTGACCGGTGTCCCGGGGCCGGCGTTCTCCGGCTCGACCTTGTAGCCGACGAGATGGATCTTGTTCTCGAAGTTGACGTCCGTCTTCTTCGCGTCCGGAGGGACGGCGTCGAGGATGTAGGCCTTGAGCCGCTCCTTGTCCTCGGCGCTGATCTGCGGCTTGCTGCCGACACAAGCGGCGGAACCGAGCGGCAGGCCAAGGGCGAGCGCGGCGATGACGAGAAGGTTTCGCACGGGGCCTCCTTGAGGCTCCGCATCTAAGACTCCACTGCCCGAGAACGCAAGCGCCGGATGTCGCGCCCGATGGCCCCATCGGCGCTCAGGGCCGGAGCTCCACGGCGACGAGCGCCCAGCCCGTCGACGCGTTGAGCTTCGCGTTCAACTGGTCGTTCGTCGTTCCGAGGATCGCCAGGCCCGCGGCGGCGCCTTCCTGGCCGGACCGCTCCTGATCGAACACGAACACTCCGTCCCCGGCAGAGAGCACGCGCTGCCGCATGGCGACGGCGGCGTACACGAGGCTGTTCGGCCACCGATACGGCAGCAACAGGGCGATTTCGTTGTTCTCGTCCCCGTCGACGCAACTGGCGTCGGGGTTCGTGTTCGCGAAGCCGAGGGCGATGGACTGCGCGCCCTTGAAGGCCGAAATCGCCACCACCGCGTTCTCGACCGGAGGGGACAAGGCCGTCTGGAACTGCACCGTCAACGGATTCGGTGCGTTCGGGTTCGTCCGTTTCGCGTACCACACCTCGACGCCCGTCTGATTGCGTTCGCCGCACTGCGCGTGCTGTAGCGTGAACACGATCGTCGAAGGCCCCGGGTTTTCGAGGACCGTACTCGCGTGGACGAACGGCTTCGTCGCGATCGCGACGAGGTAGGTGGTTCCGTCCGGCGGGACCGGGATCGAAGTGATCTGCTGCCCCGGGTTCTGGAACGTGCCAATCGACGTCCCGACGTGCGTGATCGGAGAGACGGGATTCGCGTCGGCCGGAACGGAGCCGTCCTCGATCGTCGGCGGCTCCACGCCTCCGTCGGGCACCGAGCCGGCGTCGTCCACGAGCCCGGCGTCGCCGACGAGCCCGCCACCTTCGGTATCGGTGCTCGTCGCCGTGCCGCTCACGGCGAGCCCGCACGCCGTCGTGAGCATGACCGGAAAGAGAACGCCCCAACCCCGCATGGCCGCCTCGATGAACGATATCGAAGGCGGCGGCATCCTGCGAGCGCCGCGCGATCCCGGCGCTCGCGCCCTTCGATTTTCGCGGAGCTGGCGAGGTCTCGGCGTCAGCGCCGGCTCTTCCTGCGCGCTTCCTTCTCGCGTTTGCGCTGCGCCTTCTTCGCGTTCTTCTCGGCCGCCGTCAGCGGCTTCATCTTCGTCAGGCTCTCGCCGGGTGAGCCGCCCCCGCCCATGCCCGGCATCCCCGGGAAGCCCATGCCGGGGAAGCCCATGCCGGGGAGGCCCATGCCGGGGAAGCCCATGCCCGGCATGCCCGGGAAGCCGCCCATCTGCGACGCCATCTTCTTCATGTTCCGCAGCGCGCCGAGCTGGCGAAGGCCGGGCAGGTTGCCGAGCAGACCGCCCAGGCCGCCCATGTTCGACATCATCTGCTTCATGAAGAGGAAGCGCTGCACGAGCTCGTTCACCGCCTGCTCGGGCGTGCCGGATCCCTTCGCGATGCGCGTGACACGCGACGGCTCGCGGATGAGCGCGTAGGGGTCCTTCTTCTCGAACTTCGTGAAGCTCGAGATCATCGCCTCGATCTTCACGAGCTCGCGATCGTCGAGGTTCACGTCGGCAGGGAGCTGATCCATCCCCGGGATCTTCCCGACGATGTCCTTGAGGCTCCCCATCCTCTGGATCATCCGGACCTGCTCGAGGAAGTCGTCCAGGGTGAAGTCGCCCTGGAGGAGCTTCATGGCCTTCTCGGCGGCCTCCTGCTCGTCGATGACCTCCTGGAAGTCCTTCATGAGGCCGACGACGTCGCCCATGCCGAGGACGCGGCTCGCCATGCCCTCGGGGCGGAACTCCTCGAACTTGTCGATGCTCTCGCCGACACCGGCGAAGCGGACGGGCGCGCCCGTGACCTCCTTCACGCTGAGGGCGGCGCCGCCGCGCGCGTCGCCGTCGAGCTTCGTGAGCACGACGCCCGTGAGCGAGAGGCGGTCGTGGAAGCCCTTCGAGACCTTGACCGCGTCCTGACCGATCATCGCGTCGATGACGAGCAGGATGTTCTCCGGCTGCGCCTTCTCCTTGATGTCGGCGAGCTCCTGCATGAGCTTCTCGTCGATCGCGAGGCGGCCGGCGGTGTCGTAGATGATGACGTCGCAGCCGAGCTTCTTCGCCTCGGCCTTGGCCTTCTCGCAAATCTCGACCGGTGACGCGCCGGGGATGTTGAAGACCGGCACGTCGATGCTCTTGCCGAGCACCTGGAGCTGCTCGACGGCCGCGGGGCGCTGCATGTCCGCGGCGACGAGGAGCGGCTTGCGCTTCTCCTTCTGGAGGTAGCGCGCGAGCTTCGCGCAGGTCGTCGTCTTTCCCGAGCCCTGGAGCCCGACCATCATGATGCCGGTCGGCCCCTTCTCGGCGAACGTCAGCGCGTCGCCCTCGGCCGTCATGAAGGCGACGAGCTCGTCGTAACAGATCTTCGTGAACTGATCGCCGGCCGAGACGGTCATCGTCTGACCGTCGCGACCCTTCGCCTTGATGCGAACGACCTCGCCGAGCGCCTTCTCCTTCACGCGCGCGAGGAAGGCCTTGACCACGCCGAGCTCGACGTCCGCCTCGAGCAGGCTGAGCCGCACCTCCCGCAGCGCGGTTTCGATGTTCTGCTCGGTGAGCTCCGTCAGCCCGGCGAGGCGGTTCTTCGCCTGCCGGAAACCTTTCGCGATCGCGTCGAACATGCGTGGTCGCGGGCTTACCACGGACGCACCGAACCGGAAACCGATTGGGCTCGGGCGTCCCGACGCTCAGCCGGAGCGTCGGTCCCCGACCGGAGCGGAGGTCGAGAGCGCCCGCGCCCGACCGGTACACATTCGCGCGACCGCGCTACGCAGCAAAATTCATCAATAATTTCAACTGTTTATATCCGAGCAGTTCTTGCGTACACAGGGAAAGGCGCGAAAAAGAGGAATTTTGAATACAACGGCCGCGCTTTGTATTATCCGTTTCGAGATGGTTTCTCTCCGCGCCGAGAACCGAGGGGCGGGCCGGATGCCGGAGGGACGTCGGGAGGAAAGAATGCAGCTTCGTCCGAGGACGCTTCTCCGTCTGGGGGTGACCGCGTTGTTCGCGCTCGCGGCGACCGTCGTGCAGCCATCGGCCGCACGAGCCGAGGTCGACAACTTCGGCCTCGGTGACGGGCACCACGGCCCCAAGACGGTCGTCGGGAACGAGACCATCAATTCGTACGCCTCGATCATGAGCGACGTCGCGCCAGGCGCGACGACGATCGAGATCAGCTCCGTCATCGGCAATCCCGACGGCTTCGCACCGGGCGACCTCATCCTCGTCTGGCGCGCGACGGGCGTCGCCGCCTCCGAGGCGCCGGTCGGCAATCAGTCGAAGCGGCTCAACCTCGCGACCGCGCTCGCGACGACCTCCGGTCCCACGAACGAGGCGGGTCTCGTCGGCACGTACGAGTTCGCGCGCATCGCGAACGTCTCCGGCTCGACGCTCACGCTCACGAAGCCGCTCGTGCGCGGGTTCACGAAGCTCGTCTCGCAGGTGGTGAAGGTCCCCGAGTACACGACCGTGACGATCCCCGCGGGCGCGAGCATCCAAGCGACGGCTTGGCAGGAGATCGGCGGCAACCCCGCGAAGCCCGATCCGACGAAGCCTTGGGCAGGCGGTATCGCCATCTTCCTGGCGACCGGCGCGATCACGAACAACGGGCTCATCCACGCGAACGCCCGCGGCTTCCACGGCGGCATTCCGGAGCCACGGCTCCTCAACGCGGTCGGTCTTCTCTGCAGCAACACCGTCCTGACCGGGGACCCGACGCAGCTACTGAACCCGTACTCGCCGAAGGGCCAGGGCGTCGTGCACTCGGCGTACACGGCGAAGTCCGGCGGAAAAGGCAACGTCTCGATGGCCGGCGGCGGTGGAAACTGCGTCGAGGCCGGCGGCGGCGGCGGGGCGAACCGCGGCAACGGCGGCAACGGGAGCGGCACAATCCTGAACCTCGGCGCCGGCGGGCTCGGCGGTGTCGGAATCGACTACGACGTCGCGACGCACCTGACGATGGGCGGAGGCGGCGGCGCCGGACGACACATCGTCGGGCTCTTCAGCCAGGTGAGCTTCGGCGGCTTCGGCGGCGGCGTCGTCTACATCCGCGGGCAGTCGCTGACCGGCAACGGCAGCATCCAGGCGAACGGCGGCCACGGCGAGAACTCCGGCATCATCGGCCTTCCCACCGGCATCGCGAGCGAAGGTTCGGGAGGCGGCGGAGCGGGAGGCACGGTCGTCGTGCGCCTCGCGGGCGAGCTCGACTGCGACGTCATCGGGAGCGCCGGCGGCGACGGCGGCAACGCTCAGGTCCTCGGCCTCGACGTCTTCGGCGCGGGTGGCGGCGGCGGCGGCGGGCGCGTCCTCTTCCAGGCCGCAAGCAAGACGGACAAGTGCAAGATCGTCGTGGCGCCCGGCAACGCGGGCAACGACAGCTCGAACGGCGCGCAGAACGGAGGCGCCGGCGAGACGTACAACCCGCCCAGCGGCGGCTTCTGCCTCCCGAACGCAACGCCGGGGACCCCCGGCGCATGCATGAATCCGACGCCCGTCTGCGTGCCCGGCACCGGTGAGTGCGGCAAGTGCGACGGCCCGTTCGGAGGCGGCACGCCGCGCGCGTGTCCGCCGACGTCGACGGGGGCGGCGCCGACCTCGACGGCGCCGGTCTGTCTGCCCGACGGCTCCTGCACGGCATGCAACGGCGACTTCGGCTCGGGCGCCGTGCAAGCGTGCCAGCTCGCCGCCGCCCCGCACTGCTTCTCGGACGGCTCGTGTGGGAAGTGCACGTCGAACGCGGACTGCGCGACCGGCACGCACGGAGGACCGATCTGCAACGTCGAGACGGGCTCGTGCGGCGTCGAGTGCACGAAGGACGAGGACTGCAAGCCGACGGAGTGGTGCTCGCCTCGGTCCGCCGACGCCAAGCTCGTCTGCACGCCCAAGACGCCGAACGGACAGCCCCTCCCGGGACACTCGCCGATCGACGGTGAGTGCACGCCTCCGAACGGGCAGCGCGTCTGCCTCTCGGGGAAGTGCGAGGAGGACGACGACCTCTGCGGACTGAAGAACGGCTCTCCCTGCGGCGCCGCCGGTGACTGCCGCTCGGACATCTGTCATCCGAACGACGGACGCTGCGGGTTGCCCAACGGCGAGCCGTGCACCACCGACGAGCAGTGCCGCAGCGAGATCTGCGTGGACGGCGTCTGCGGCCAGCCGAACGGCGGCCCCTGCACGTCGAACGAGCAGTGCCGCAGCGAGATCTGCAAGGACGGCCGGTGCGGCCTGCCGAACGGCGAGCCGTGCACCACGAACGAGCAGTGCCAGAGCGAGATCTGCAAGGACGGCCAGTGCGGCCTGCCCGACGGCGAGCCGTGCACGTCGAACGAGCAGTGCCAGAGCGAGCAGTGCAAGGACGGCGTCTGCACGAGCACGTGCGACGGCGACGAAGACTGCAAGCTCGGTGAGGTCTGCGACGGCACGACGAACACGTGCGTGCCGGGTTGCCGGCCGGGCGGCGGATCCGCCGACGCGGGCGAGGGCGGCAAGTGCCCGTCTGGCCAGGAGTGCGTCCCGGTGGACGGCAGCGACATCGGGCAGTGCCAGCCGGACGGCGACGGCGGCTTCGGTGGCTACGGGGTCGACGGCGGCTTCGGCGGCCCCGGGAACTTCTCGGACTTGAGCGGAATCGTCGAGGGGGGCGGCTGCGCGTGCAACACGACGGTCTCGTCGGCAGCCTCTCCGTTCGCGGTGATGGGAGCGGCGTGTGGTGCGCTCTTGCTGGTGCGCAGGCGTCAGCGCCGCGCTCGGGAAAGCATGCAGCGTGAGTCCTGATCGAGGGTGAGAATGAAATGAAAAGAATCGTTGCCTTGTCTCTTGGCGCGTGCGCATTCGCCTGCGTCGGCCTGTGGTCGGGGTCGGCGAAAGCACAACGCACGGGCTTCGCACTCGACCGATTCGAGCCGGCCGAGCGCGGCAGCCAGTTCTTCGTGAACGATACGCTCGACTTCCGCGGTGACCTCCGACCCTCGGCAGGACTGACGCTCGACTACGGCTACAAGCCGCTCGTCGCCTACGACCTCGCCGGCAACGAACGGAGCGCCATCGTCCGGCACCAGCTCTTCGGGCACGTCGGCGGCGCGCTCGTCCTCGCGGATCGCTTCCGGTTCGGCCTCAACCTGCCGGTCGCGCTCTACCAGGACGGCGAGACGACGACGATCAACGTGAACGGCGTCGACGAGACCTTGAAGGCGGCGGACAAGCCGGCGATCGGCGACGTCCGCCTCGCGGCCGACGTTCGTATCCTCGGTACGTACGGCGGCGTCTTCACGCTCGCCGGCGGCATCCGCGCATGGCTCCCCACCGGACAGCGGTCGCAGTTCACGGGCGACGGCTCGGCGCGCATCGCTCCGCAGGTCATGGCCGCCGGTGACATCGGGCCCCTCACCTACGCGGCGAGGCTCGCCCTCTCCTATCGCCCGCGCGACGACGCGTACGCCGGCAGCCCGCTCGGAAGCGAGCTGCTCGGCGCCGCCGGCGTCGGCCTGAAGACGCTCGACGGAAAGCTCGTCATCGGCCCCGAGGTCTTCGCCTCGAGCGTCTTCACGGACTCCCGCTCGTTCTTCAAGACGCGCGGCACACCGGCCGAGTGGCTCTTCGGCGCGCACTACGACATCGCCGACTTCCGCATCGGCGCCGGCGTGGGCGGCGGCCTCACGCGCGGGTACGGCGCTCCGCAGCTCCGCGGGCTGCTCTCGGTCGCGTGGGTGCCCGCCTACGAGCGGCCCGATCGCGACAAGGACGGCATCCCCGACGACGAGGACGCCTGCCCCGACGTCGCGGGCGTGCCCGATCCCGATCCGAAGAAGAACGGCTGTCCTCCGGCGCCGCCCGACACCGACGGCGACGGCATCATCGACTCCGAGGACGCCTGCCCCGCCGAGCCCGGCCCGCGCACCGACGATCCGTCGACGAACGGATGCCCGGATCGCGACAAGGACGGTGTCATCGACAAGCTCGACGCATGCCCCGACGTCCCGGGCGTCAAGCACTCCGATCCGAAGAAGAACGGGTGCCCGCCCGATCGTGACGACGACGGCATCCCCGACGACGAGGACGCCTGCCCCGACGTTCCGGGCGTGAGGGATCCCGATCCGAAGAAGAACGGATGCCCGCCCGATCGCGACGGCGACGGCATCGTCGACCCCGAGGACGCGTGCCCCGACGTGCCCGGCGTGCGCGACCCCGATCCGAAGAAGAACGGATGCCCCCTGGTCGAGGTCACCGAGAAGGAGATCAAGATCAACCAGGAGGTGAAGTTCAAGTTCGACAGCGCCGAGCTCCTTCCGGAGTCGGACACGATCCTCGGCGCGGTGAAGCAAGTGCTCGACGAGCACCCGGAGATCAAGAAGGTGCGCGTCGAGGGCCACACCGACAACATCGGCAAGCCCGACTACAACAAGAGGCTCAGCCAGCGGCGCGCGGACGCGGTCCTGAAGTGGCTCGTCGCCCACGGGATCGACAAGAAGCGCCTCGTCGCTCAAGGCTTCGGTCACGAGCAGCCGATCGACAGCAACGAGACGGACGCCGGGCGCGCGAACAACCGCCGCGTGGCGTTCACGATCCTCGAGCGCGACAAGAAGTAGCTCCACGCTCATCCATAGCCCCCACGCACGCGGCCCTCTCATCGAGGGGGCCGCGTGCCCTTTTGTGACGGTGGAACGCGCGATGCAGCTTCCGTCCGCATGCAACCGAGGACGAAGCGCGCGTGGACCAGCTCCGCCGTGGCCGCGTTCGGCGGCGCCGCGCTCGGGGCGGCGCTGTCGGCGATCGTCTTCGGCTCGTGCTTCGTCGAGCGCGACCGCGACGCGGTCGCGCCGAGCAGCTTCGTCGCGCCCGCGATGGCCGCGAACGCGGACGCACGGGCGCCGGCATCGCCTGCCCCGAACCAGACGCCGCCTCGCGCAACGACGACAGGAGACGCCGAGGCGCCGGAGGAGGAAGAGAAGGCCGACGAGACCGTCGCCCGAGAGGAGCCGCCCCCGCCCGAGCCGCTCGAGGAGCCCGAGGAGAGCGCACCGCCCGAGGTCGCCGCGCGCGAGCCGGCCGCTCCTCCGGCCGAGCCGTCGCCGGCGCCGGCTGCCGAGCCATCGCCGCCGGTCGGCTCGAACCCGCTCTCGCCGCCGATGTCCGCGGGCGCGGGTCCGTTCTTGACCGAGGCGCCGCCGTGGGCGGCGAGCGCGATGCCGCCGCCCGATCCCGACGTCGGCGCGGGTCCGTTCATCACCGATCCGCCGCCGTTCGCAGCGAGCATCTTCCCGACGGATCCCAACGCCGGCGCGGGCCCGTTCACGACCGAGCGAACCTTCGGCCTCGGCGCTCCCGCGCCGCCTTCGCCGCCACCGCTCGCTCCGCCGGGAGAACCAGCGGAGCCAGGAGAAGGCGCGCCGGAGCCGATGCAGCCTTCGGCGGCGCCCGGAGCGATCGTGATCGTGCCGGTGCCCGTCCCCACGCCAATTGCGCCCGCGACCACGTCCCCGCCGCCGGCGACGGCCGGAGCCGTGCCGTTCGTCGAGCCCGGCATGCCCGGCGCAGGCACGGCGACGCCGGGCACGGTCCCCGGCACGACGCCGTTCGGACCTGCAGGCACCTCGCTCGGTACGCCGGTGACCCCGGGCTTCATGGGCGGCCCGCCGACGACCGCCCCCGCGATGCAAGGCGGCGCGTGGCCGGCACCAGGCGGCCCGACCACGGCCCCGACGTGGCCGTGATCCCCAGGAGCCCGGAGCCCTCGATCCCTGGAGCCCGGAGCCTGGAGCCTGGAGCCTCAGATCCGATGCTTCCTCTTGAGCGCGCGCACCTGCTCGTCGCACTCGGCGAGCGCAGCGCGCCCCTCGTTCAACAGCTCCTCGGCCTCTTCGAGCTTCCTCGGCATGTCCTGCGCCTCGGGCGAGTCCTTCGCGAGCGTGCCCTTCTCGAGCGCGTCGAGCCCTCGCTCCACCTCCGCCTTGAGACGGAGCGCCTTCGCGGTCGGCTCGCCGGCGGCGAGGCAAGCGTCGCGCGTTCGACACGCGTCGGGCGCGGTGCACGGCGTCGCCTTCAGCGCGTCGACGGCGGCTGGGATCGCCGCGTTGTCGGCCGTGCGAAAGCGACCGATCGCGGCGAGCACGCTCTCGGCGTCGCGACGCTCCGAGCTCTCGCACGCCACGAGCGTCGCGCCCGCCGCGACGGCGATCACGAGCCGGAACGCACGGACGCGTCGAGTCACGAGAGCTCCACCTTGCTCCACATCTCGCGGAGCATCTTCTCTTTGCGACGATCCGTGCGGGTGATGATCCGCGCGACGCCCCACGCCGCGAGCAGCTCGCCCTCCTGCCCGAGCGCGGGAAGCACGCTCCGGCCGGTGACGAACACGTTCCCGAGCGGCGTGCGAACGTGCTCGCCCGCGAGGCCCTCCAGGTGAGGCGGCCTCACGCGGAAGCGCGGGACCATCGGCTCGGGCTCGAGCGAGCCGCCGGTCGCGCGAAGGCGCGCGCGATCGACGAGCAGCGCGCGGAGGCCCCAGCGCTTGTCGCCGACGTTGACCGCGTCGACCGCGTTCTCGTCGCGGAAGTCCCAGAGCGGAAGCCCGTCGTGCGGCGAGTCGCAGAGCAAGAGGTGCCGCTCGACGAACGGCAAGAAGTCCATCACCGTGCGGAGGATCTCCGTCCGCATCTGCTTCGGGCCGGGTGTCTCGCCGTGCGTGACGAGCGCCTCGGCCACGAGCAGGGTCGCGTCGCCGGCCCCTCCCGGAGCCTTCTGGAGGTGGACGGCGGGGCCGGTCTTCGGGAGGAGGAACGCCTCCGTGGCGAGCTGCTTCGGCACGCCTTCCGGGCGCACGACCAGCGAGACGACGAAGCGACCGCCGGCGGGCTCGACCACCGGATCCTTGTCGTTGCGGCTCGGCACGAACGAGCGGGCGAGCTCGAGCAGGCGGACGCTGGGCATGTCCGAGACGACGAAGCCCACGCCGACGGGCGCGTCGTCTCCGTCGACGACGACGCCACGGACCTTGCCGCCCTTGTGGACGAGCTCGCTCGCGCGATCGGCGATGCGCGTGTCGCCGCCGTGCGCCCGCACGCGATCGAGCAGGAAGTCGACGAGCTCGTCTTCGCCGCCGGCGAGACGGCTCACCCCGCGCGTCCACGCGCCGTGCAGCCGCGCGAGCGCGAACGCCGGGACGTTGTCGACGAGGTCGCACGCGAAGCGCGCGGGCGCGATCACGACCTCGCGGAACGCGTGGTCGCGCGGGAACTCCGCGAGGAAGTCCGACCCGTCGAGCCATGGCAACGTCGCGAGCGCGCGCGACGTCTCGCGCCGCTCCCAGAACGTGCCCGGAGGCCAGACCGCGTCGCGCTCGAAGGCGGCGTCGGCGGCGGCGTTCGTGCGCGCGAGCTCGGCGTACAGATCGTCGACGACGCGTCGCACGGCCGGGAACTCGCGATCGATCTCGCGCGCGAAGAGCTGCGTGTCGGGCGGCAGATCGAGCCGCATGTCGGGCCCGAGCACCTGGAGCATCGGATCGAGCGCGGAGAGCCTGCGCCGGAACGTCTGCGACTGCGCGAGCTCCACGAGGACGCGCCCCCACGCCGGCGAGGACGCGGACAGGAACGTGAACGGACGCCGCGCGAGGACGTGGCCGTCGAAGCCGTACGTCGACCGGCGGTAGCCGTGCCCGAGCACGAGCACGCGCCACGAACGCCGCGCAAGGAGCGCCGCCGCGGCGAGCGCCCCGATGCCGCAGCCGAGCACGACGACGTCGTAGTGCTTCGACGACGAGCTCATGACCTCCCGACTTCGCTCGCAGGCCGAACGCGCGCGCGCGGCCGCTTGCCCTCGGGCTGCTCGATCGTGACGCGCCCCTCCACGATCCACTGGAGCGCCGTGGGGAGCAGCTCGTGCTCCTTCTCGAGGATGCGCGCCGAGAGGCTCGCCTCGTCGTCGTCGTCGAGCACGGGGACCGCGGCCTGCGCGATGATCGGCCCGGTGTCCATGCCTGCGTCGACGAAGTGCACCGTGCACCCGGAGATCGCGACGCCGTAGTCGAGCGCCTGCTTCTGCGCGCGCACGCCCGGGAACGCCGGCAGGAGCGCAGGGTGGACGTTCACGACGCGGTTCGGGAACGCGTCGAGGAGCGTCGGGGTGACGATCCGCATGAAGCCCGCGAGCACGACGAGGTCGACGTCGTGCGCCTTCAGGACCTCGACGACGGCCGCGTCGAACGCCTCGCGCGAGGGGAACGCCTTGTGGTCGACGACGATCGCGGGGACGCGCGCGGCCTTCGCGCGATCGAGCGCCTTCGCCGTGGCGACGTTCGAGATCACCACGCCGACCTTCGCCTGGAGCCTTCCTGCGGCGACGGCGTCGAGGATGGCCTGGAGGTTGGTGCCCGTACCCGAGACGAGCACACCGAGGACGAACGGCTTCTTGCTCACGGGAAGATCACCCTCGCCTCGAAATCGGTCCCTTCGGGCACGGAGACGATCTCGCCGAGATCGATCGGCTGCTCGCCCAGCGCCACGAGCGCCTCGCGCGCGCGCTGCTCGTGCTCGCGCGCGACCACGAAGACGAAGCCCACGCCGAGGTTGAACACGCGCCGGAGCTCCGCCTCTTCCACCTTCTCCGCGATGAGCTCGACGATCGGCGGGCGCCGCCACCCTCCCTGGAGTCGGACCCCGAGCCCGTCGGGCAGCACGCGCGGCAGGTTGCCGGGGAGACCGCCGCCGGTGATGTGGCTCATCGCCCGGACGTCCACGCCCGCCGCGAGCACGGCCTGGACGTGCCGCGCGTAGAGGCGCGTCGGCGCGAGCAGGGCCTCGCCGACGGTCTTGCCCTCGAGGCGCGCCGGCCGGTCCGCGTGCCCGAGCTTCATCGCATCGAACAGGACGCGCCGCGCGAGCGAGTAGCCGTTCGAGTGGAGCCCGCTCGACGCGAGGCCGATGACCTTGTCCCCTGCGACGACGCGCTTGCCGTCGACGATCTTCGATCGCGAGACGACGCCGACGGCGAACCCGGCGAGGTCGTATTCGCCCTCGGCGTACATCCCGGGCAGCTCCGCCGTCTCGCCTCCGAGCAGCGCGCAGCCCGCCTCGCGGCAGGCCTCGGCGATGCCCTTGACCACCTTCTCGGCGACGCCGACCTCGAGCTTGCCCGTGGCGAAGTAGTCGAGGAAGAAGAGCGGGCGCGCCCCCGTGGTGACCACGTCGTTGACGCACATGCCGACGAGGTCGAAGCCGATCGTGTCGTGGACGCCCGTGAGGAACGCCACCTTCAGCTTCGTGCCGACGCCGTCGGTGCCGCTGACGAGCACCGGATCCTCGATCCCGGACGGCACGGCGCAGAGGCCGGCGAAGCCGCCCACGTCCGCGAGCACCTCGGGGATGCGCGTCATCTTCGCGAACGGCTTGATCCGCTCGACGAGCTCGTCGCCCGCGTCGATGTCGACTCCAGCCTCGCGATAGGAGATGGATCCCATCGGGGTCGTCCTTAGTCACAACGGCGGTTCGCGACAACTCTCGCGGCCGAGCTCGGTCAGGACCGCCGCCGAACGACCTTCGGTCCGCTCGGGGGCGGCGGCGGGGGAAAGGCCGCCTCCTCGATGAGCTTCTTCACGAGGGTGCGGTGACAGCGGGCGGCGTCCGTGCACGCCGACGAGCAGAGCAGCGTGATCGTCTCGCCGGCACGCACGCGCGCGGCGAAGCTCTCGATCCAGTAGCGCTGCCGGCGCATCTCCTCGAGGAAGCGCCGCTCGTACTCCTCGAAGGGGATCGGCGGCGCCCCATTCTTGCCGTACGCGGCCGCGAGCAGCTCGACGCTCGGCGCGAGCGCCTGGCACCAAGCGTCCCACGGCTCGTCCTCGCGGCGCACGTTCCGCGGGCGGTAGCGGCAGACGAGGAGGCGATAGCCGTCCTCGGGCTCCGGGGGATCGTTCCAGCGCTTCGTGCGAACGGGCACGTCAGTCCTCGGTCCTCGGTCCTCAGCGGTTTCGTCATGGCTCGGATTGGCCTTCTCGCCAAGCTCGGCCGCGTCCGGCGGATTGTCAGGCGCTCGGGTGATCCGAGCTGCCGAGAATTTGGCTCGGCGAGAGCGACCGTCGTCCACTTCGTTTTGTGAAGCTCGATCGCCTCGACTCGGGCCATCGCGCTGGCCTTGGCTTCTTTCGTGCTCGTTCGCGGGCGGCGCGGACGGCGCTGACCGTTCTCTTCGTGAGCGTGTTCGGCGCGACCATCGCCGGATCCGCGATGGGGGCGCGGCCGCGGGCGGTGCGCGTGACGCATCGCGCGCCGGCGGCCGCGCAGGCGCCGCGACCGCGCGCCGAGCCGAAGCAGGCGCACGTTCCTCTGCGTTGGCTGCGCGGGCGGCTGCCGCCGGGCGGCGCGGTCGTGGGCAGCGAGGTCGTCCACACAGTCCGCGAAGGAGAGACCTGGCAGTCGATCGCCGACGCGTACCTCGATTTCACGAGCATCTACGACGCGCTCGATCTCGCGAAGGCCATCGTCCACGAGAACCTCCCCGAGTCGAAGCGCGGCCCGGTCCCAGGGCTCCGCGTACGGATCCCGAGCATCCTCCCGGAGGCGCCGAAGACCGGAGCGGCCGCGCGCATCGGGCTGCCCGCGGACGGCATTCTGAAGGGCGTCTACGTCCGCGGGACGACGGCGGGCTCGCGCGCGTATCCGAAGCTCCTCGACCGCGTCGTCGCGCACGGCATGAACGCGATCGTCCTCGACGTGAAGGACTACGACGGGCCGCTCACCTACCCGTCGAAGGTCCCGCTGGCGGTCGAGAGCGGCGCCGCCGACAAGCCGCCGATGCGTTCGTACGAGCGCGCGGTGCGCTTCGCGCACGAGCGGGGCATCCGCGTCATCGCGCGCATCTCGTGCTTCAACGACGCCCTGATGGCGAAGGCGCATCCGAGCATGGCGATCCGCGGCATCTCCGGCCACGTCTATCGCAACGGCTGGCTCGACCCGCGGAACGAGCGCGCGCAAGGGTACGTCCTCGACCTCGTCCGCGAGGTGATCGACATGGGCGTCGACGAGGTCCAGCTCGACTACGTGCGCTTCCCCGTCATCGGGATGAAGAACATCGACTTCGGCCTCGACACGCGGAAGAACCCGAGGGCGAAGATCGAGGTCATCACCCGCTTCGTCGAGCGCGTCCACGCGCTCACGCGCTCGCGCGGCGTGCCGCTGTCGATCGACGTCTTCGGCGTGATCGCGTTCGGCAAGCCCGTCGACATGCAGAACCTCGGTCAGGACCCCGCCGAGCTCGCCAAGCACGCCGAGTTCCTGAGCGCGATGGTCTACCCGTCCCACTTCGATCCCGGCTTCATGGGCCGCGAAGAGCCGGCCGACCATCCGGAGCTCGTCGGCCTCGGCGTGAAGCACATGCTCGCGCAGATGGAGGCGCGCGGCCTCGACCTGGAAAGGAGCGCGAAGATTCGCCCTTGGCTCCAGGCGATGCGCCACGGGGCGTCGAACTACGGCCCCGCCTACATCCAAGAGGAGATCCGCACGAGCGACCGTGCGGGCGGCAAAGGATGGCTCCTCTGGAATCCCGGTCAGGTCTACGACGTGGCTTGGAGCGCCCTGCCGCGCGTACGCGTCGCGAACGACGATGCCCGTGCCAAGCCGCCGATGGTTCGCGCAAGGCACGTCGAGCGCTGAAGCTCGCCTGCCCGTGCCGATGTCGCAGGTTGCGGCTGGGCTCGGCCTATTCGGGGCGTGCATGACACGCCCGGACAAGAACGATCGCCGATCGGCCGAGCACGGCTATCATGGTCAAGCTCCATGGAATCCCCGGAGAGCACGCTCGCCCCCGGCTACCGGCTCGACCGCTACGAGCTGCTCTGCCCCATCGCGTCGGGCGGCATGGCGAGCGTGTGGCTCGCCCGGCTCCGCGGGAAGCGGGGGTTCGAGAAGCTCTTCGCGATCAAGACGATCAAGACGGAGCTCATCTCCGACCCGAACTTCCAGGAGATGTTCCTCGACGAGGCGCGCATCGCCTCGCGCATCATCCACCCGAACGTCGCTCAGATCCTCGAGCTCGGCGAGCAGGACGACATCCTCTACATCGTCATGGAGTACGTCGACGGCGACTCCGTGGCGAAGGTGAACCGCCTCGCGCTCAAGCGGGGATCGCCGCTCCCGCCCGGCGTCTCGCTGCGAATCGTCGCCGAGACGTGCGCCGGTCTCCACGCCGCCCACCAGCTCAAGGACGAGAACGGCGAGCTGCTCGGCGTCATCCACCGGGACGTCTCGCCGCAGAACATCCTGCTCACGACGGCCGGCACCGCGAAGGTCATCGACTTCGGCCTCGTGAAGGCGAAGAACCGGCGCGCCGCCGAGACGGAGTCCGGCGTCGTGAAGGGAAAGATTCGCTACATGGCCCCCGAGCAGGTGGGCGGAAGGCGCATCGACCACCGCGCCGACGTGTGGGCCGCCGGCATGTGCCTCTACGAGCTCGTCTCGGGCCACGTGCCGTACCACGAGGAAGACGACCTCGACGTCATCAAGCGGCTCATGAGCGACGATCCGCTCCCGCGGTTCGACGTCGCGCTTCCGCCGCAGATCGAGCGCATCCTCACGCGCGCGATCGCCAAGGATCCCGAGGCTCGCTTCGAGAGCTGCGCCGCGATGCGACGCGCGATCGAGGCCGCGATCCACGAGCTCGAGCTGCCGGCCGAGAACGAGGACGTCGCCGAGTTCGTCCGCACGAACCTCCCGGAGCTCGCCGCCAAGCGCGCGAAGACGATCGCCGCCGCGATGGAGGCCGCCGAGACGCGCGCAGCCGCCGCGCCCTCGCTCGACGCCGGGGACATCGCCTTCGATCCCACCGAGGTGTCTCCGCGTGCCCCCGACGGTGAAGCGGCCCTGCCGCTCACGCGCAAGCGCACCGACGAGGCGGAAGCCAAGCCCGCCGCCGATCCCGAGGACCGCACGGAGGGCCTCGACAGCGACGGTCACCGGAACGTGTCGAGCGCGGCGACGCGCACACCGAGCACCACGACGCTCACCGCACAGCTCGAAGAGCAGCGCCGCCGGAGCGGGCTCGGTTTCTGGCTCGCAGGGCTCGCCGTCGTCGGCGCAGGCGCATGGATCCTCTGGCCGCGCGGCGAAGGAGGCTCCGTCACGCCGGCGGCCACCGCGGCCGCCGTGATCGAGCCGCTGACGTCCGCCGCGCCGAGCGCCGCTTCTTCCACGCCGCCGACGACGACCGCCTCCTCGGCGGCCGAGCCGTCGGCAGACGCGAGCGCGATCACGGCCACCGAGGACCTCGACGCGTCCGCGGGCACGGAGACGGACACGACGGCCGAGGACGCTTCCGCTGCGGAGAAGACGAGCCGCCCGCCGGTGTCGACGCGCGTGTCGTATCGGCCCGCGGAGACGAGCGAGTCGTCCTCCTCCGAAGAGCCTCCGTGGGACGGCGGGCTCTCCCCTGGGGCGAGGCGCGCCGCGGAGATCATGCTCGCGCCGAAGCCGACCAGCACCGAGCCTCCGCCGCTGCCTCCCCTCGCCCCGCTGCCGGCGCCGACGGAGCCTCAGCTCCAGCAGTAGCGCGCGGAGAGAAGAGACGCGAAGGAGGGAGCGGACGGACCGCTCCCCTCGCCTACTTGGCGGCGACGAGCTTCGTCGTCTTCTCGACCTTGCCCATGTCGACGTAGGCGCGGTCGACCATGACGACGAACGGGCGCTCGTCGAACGACAGGTTCCCCTTGCCGTCGTGCTCGATGACCTGGAGCTTGCCCATCCCGTAGCCCATCGGCCCACGCGAGTAGTAGTGCGCCTGGAGCGTGTACGGGTAGGCGCGCTGTTCGCGCGGGCCTCGGATCGTGAAGCACTCGGGCCCGTAGCCCGTCGTCACGTCGGCGTAGAGCTCGCCGCCGGACGGCAGGCGTCTCTGTGCGTAGTAGGCGTGCCCGCCCTTGCCGTCGTGGATGTGGAAGTCGACGTCGTTCGCGTCGGTCTCCCAGACGAGGACGAACCGCAGGCTCGGGCCGTTCTCCGCCACGCCGCCGGCCTGGGTGAGCTTCGTCTGGATCTCCCCCGCGCGGGCGGGCTCGGCCCGCGTCCATGCGGCGGCGACGAGGCCCATGTCCTCCTTGAGGATGCGATCGACGCCGCGGAAGCGGCCCGACGGATACGTGCGCGTCGCGCCCTTCTTGATGGCCTCGAACGCCTTCTCGTACTCGCCCTTCTTGAGAAGAGCGAACGCGTAGAGGCGATGGCTCGCGGGGTGGTCGGGCCGCTGCTCGGCCGCCTTCGCGTACGTGTCGACGGCGAGCGCGAGCGCGCGCGGATCGTCGAGGCGCTCGAGGCGCTCCCCTGCGAAGCGGCGCGAGTCGGCGCGGAACGAGAAGAGCTCGAGGATGGAACCGTACGCGCGAGCGGCCGCCTTGAGATCGGAGCGAGCCTCGTACGCTTCGCCGAGCGCGACGAGCGAGAGCACGTCACCCGGCTGCTCGGCGTGCCAGAGGCGCGCCTCCTTCAGCGCGCGGTCCTTGTCGCCGGCCCGGAGCGCGTCCATCACGATCTTGAACCGCCCCTCGTAGGGCAGCGCCTTCGGGATGTTCGCGAGCGAGTCGTCGCCGCCGCTGCCGGACCCGCCGCCGACGAGATCGAACGTCTGCGAGAACCGCGCGTCGTTCACGACGGGCACCGGGAAGCGGAGCGACTTCGCGACGGACTCGACGCACTCCCTGAAGGTGAGGCTGCCGGGCGTTGCGACGCTCGCCGACTTCACGCTGCCGTCGGCGGCCACCACGAAGGAGATCGAGAGCCGACCGCTCGTCGACGAATGGGAGTCGAGCTCCGTCTGATAGCAGGCACGGAGGCGGGGAACGGCGCCGCGGACGACGCTCTGGACTTGGTCGGCGGAGATGCCGCTCTCGATGGAAAGCGTGCCCGGTCGGACGACGCCGATGGCGGCGGAGCCGCCGGGCGGAGGCGGCGGAGGAGCGGGAGGCGGAGGCACCCGCCTCGCCGGGCGCTGCGCGGGCGGCTCGGGCTCCATGGCCCTCGGAGCCGGACGTACACGAGCCGACTCCTCTTCGGCATCGGCCGCTCTCTCGGCGGCGGCGCGGCCACGACTCGCCCCGCCCGCGCCGGGGCCGTCGCCACGGCCGCCCCCGCCCTGGCCTACGCCGGAGAGGCCCAAGCTCTCGGCCCCGAATCCTTCGGGGATCGATTCCTCCCAGCGGCCGGGGGGCTCGTTGGCGGAGTCGTCGGACGGGGGCATCCTGCCCACCAGGCCGAAGCTCGGAGCCTCCTCGAGCTTGCGTTCGGTATCGTCGCCCCACTGACGCCCGCTCTGGACGACGGCGACGCGCCCGTCGCGCACGGCGAGGATGTCGACCTTGGCCGTGCGATCGATCCCGAAGCGCCGGTAATCCCAGTCCGTCTCGAGCACGAGCAGTGCGGTGTGCGGCGAGAGCACGCGATGGCGCGTCGACAGCGCCACGATCTGCCGCTTCGTCTCCGCCTCGGAGCTTGTCGGCGCCTCGATGAGGCTCTGGATCTTCGCCTGCGCCCACGCGCGCTCGACGAGCGGGCGGTCGATCGTGCGAAGGTCCGGCGCGAAGGTCTGACCGCCGACGTCGATCTTCATCGGCCGCTCGCCGTCGAGCTCGGCGTAGACGAGCACCTCGTCGCCGGTCTGGAGCCCGTCGAGACTCTGCGGCCAGTACCAGCGCGCGCCCTCGACCTTCACGGGGACGCCGGAGCTCGTCGCCTCTTGGAGCCGCCGCGCGAGCGCGTCCGCGCCGAGCTTCGTGTCGAGCACGACGCCGTCGCGATCGAGCACGCCGCGCGTGACCGTGCGCAAGAAGCCGTCGTCACGGATGCCTCCGATCGCGAGCGCATCCATTCGCGTGATGCCGGCCTCGCGCAAGGACTCCACCTTGAGCCTCAGCTTCTGCGCGTCCGTCTCGCCGGCCGTCGCGACGCCGTCCGTGACGAAGACGAGGCGCGTCGCCTTCGTCTTCTTCGCCTGCTCCGCGGCCCAGTCGAGCGCCTCCTCGAAGTTCGATGCGCCGAGCGCGCCGCGCTCGATGATCGCGGCGACCTGCTCGTCGCCGAAGTCGCCGGCTCTGCCGTCGAAGACGGGCTCCACGTTCTGATCGAAGCAGGCGACGTGGACGGTCGTGTCCGGCGGCAGCTTCGCGAGGACGTCGCGCACCGCGCGCGCTTGGTCGGCGATGCCGAGGGCACGCGACGCGCTCGTGTCGACGAGGACGATCGCGTGATTCAGCGGCTCCGGCCGCGACGAGGCGAACGGGATGACGCGCGCGATCGCGAGCTCCCCGCTGCGGAGGCCGGGACTGCGCGGGATCCGCTTGCCGTCGACGACGAAGTCCGACGCCGGCGTGACGTTCCGCTGGTGGATTCCGTAGAGCGCGTTCGTCCTGCCGTCCGCCTCGGCGCCCTTCGTGCCGGCCACGTGCACGTTCACGTCGAGCGTCCCGAGACGCGGCAGGCCGCGGAGCGGGAGGACGTACGGCTCGCCGGCCTCCACGGCCTGCGAATACGTGACGATGATCTCCTTCTTGCCTCGTGCGGGGATCGGGAACACGCGCGCGGAGAACTCGTTGCCGGCGCCTTGCTCCATCAGCGCGGGATCCTGCTTGCGATGGAGGAAGTCCTCGTAGGCCCGACGTGCGGCCTGCTTCTCGACGACCTCGCCTTCCTGCCACGCGTCGCCGACCTTCATCGCGAACCGGCTCAGCGACGCGCCCTGCGGCAGCGTGATGCGGAACGTGCCTTCGAGCACCCGATCCTCGGGGTTCTCGAACGTGAGGTGCAGCTCGGTCAGCGCGAGGGGATCCTCGACGACCGCCTCGGCGCGGAGCGCGACGAGCTCGAGGCCCGTCCCGTCGGAGGCGGTGAGGCGCACGGGCACCTCCGCCTGCTGGACGCCCTTCTGGTCGACGACCGAGACAGGCGTGATCGCCATCGTCGAAGCGTCCGATTTCGCCTTGTAGACGCCGACGATCGCGGCGATGGCCGTGAATCCGAGAGCGCCGTAGAGCAGGGTCTTTTCGTGCATGAGCTTGGTCCTCTGTCCGCAATCTCCGACGTCGGGCGCCCGCAGGAAGGCGGGCGTCCACTTGCGACGAACGGCGCGGCCAAAAGTTCCCCTCGTGCTTCTTTGCGAGCCCCTGACCGTGCCCCCGTCCGGTCATGCAACCACGCGCGACCGGTGGTGCACAATGGTACGAGCGCCCGAACCTCCGCGTCCGGCACGCCCCTTCGCTTTCGACGGAAAACGCGAACATCTCGGCGGTTTTCCTTCTGTGTTCGCTTGCCCTACTCTTTGATCGTGCAGGCCTCTCGGCCCGATCGCTCCTCCGCATCCGACGCCGGCCTCGCGCCGGGAGAGGGCATGCCCATCGCGATCGGCGCCGTCGTGGGCAAGTACAAGGTCGATCGCATCCTCGGGATCGGAGGCATGGCCGTCGTCGCGGCCGCGACGCACCTCGAGCTCGGGCAGCGTGTCGCGCTCAAGGTGATGCGAGCCGTCCGGATGACGCCCGAGAGCGTCGAGCGGTTCATCACCGAGGCCCGCGCGGCGGTGAGCTTGAAGAGCGACCACGTCGCGAAGGTGCTCGACGTCGGGCGCCTCCCCTCCGGCCTGCCGTACATCGTCATGGAGCTGCTCGAGGGCAGCGATCTCGCCACGGTCCTCGAGCGCGAAGGCGCGCTGCGCCCTCATCTGGCGATCGACTACGTCCTCCAGGCGTGCGACGCGATCGCGGAGGCGCACAAGCTCGGCATCGTCCATCGTGACCTCAAGCCGGCGAACCTGTTCCTCACGCATCGCCGCGACGGCACGCCGCTCATCAAGGTGCTCGACTTCGGGATCTCCAAGGTCGCCTTCCAATCGAGGCACCAGGACAGACCGTCCGGGTCGCGCCGCTCGTTGACCGAAGAGTGCACCGTGATGGGCTCGCCGGCGTACATGTCGCCGGAGCAGATCCGCTCGACGAAGAACGTCGATGCGAGGACGGACATCTGGGCGCTCGGCGCGATCCTCTTCGAGCTCGTCACCGGCCACGCGCCGTTCGCGTCCGAGAACATCGGCGAGACGTTCTCGAAGATCCTCGAGAAGCCGGCGCCGCGCCTCGAGACGTATCTGCCCAACGCGCCGCTGGGCCTCAACGAGATCATCGCGAAGTGCCTCGAGAAGGACTTGAAGAAGCGCTGGGTGACCGTCGGCGCGTTCGCCCTCGCGCTCCAGAGCCTCGGCGTGAAGCCGAGCATGTCGACGCTCCCTTCGTGGGAGTCGGTCCAGGTCTCGGTCCCCAGCAGCCCGCCGCCCAGCAGCGGCCATCTCGTCATTCCGACGCCGGCGCCCGTCTCGAGGGCGCACGACGAGACCTACGTCCTCGATGGCCGCCGAAGGCCGAGCACCCTCACGAAGGTCGCGGTCACCGTGTTCGCGATCCTCGGCGGCGGCTTCGGGGCCTTCATGCTGTTCCGCTTCCTCTCGCCCGCGGACCCGATGCCCGTATCGACGCCGGCCGCGACGCCGCTGCCGCCGACCACGACCACGTCGGTGCCGATCGCGACGACGGCGGCGCCCGTGGCGGTCGCCCCCACGCCGGCCGCGACCGGGACGCTCCTCGTGATCCCGCCATCGCCGGCCCCGACCGCCACGGAGGTCGTTCCGTCGGCCGCACCTTCGATCGCCTCGACTCCACCGCACCCGACGTCGCGCGCAGACGCGGCGACCGCGAGCGAGGCCGGCGCCGGCAAGAAGGCCCGGCCCAAGCGGACGAAGGGGGCCAAGACGCCGAGCGCCGCGCCCGAACCGGAGCCTACGCCCGTCCAGCCGCCGCCTCCTCCGCCGCCCGCGCCGGAGCCGACGACGGTGAAGAAACATCAGCGCACGGACTGGTAAGATCGACGCGTCTCATGGCTTCCTTCGAGGCTCGTTCACGGCGAGTGGTGCGCCGTTTCGTCTGGAGCGCAGCCGCCGTCGCGGTGATGGCGCTGGCACCGCGAGCTCAGGCGCAGCAAGCGTCGACCACCGGCACGGCCTCGGCCCTCTTCGACGAGGGCGTCGCCCTGATGGAGCAGGGTCGATACGACGAGGCGTGCCCGAAGCTCGCGCGGAGCAACGAGCTGTCGCCGAACGGGGGCACGCTGTTCGCGCTCGCCGAGTGCTACGAGCTGAACGGCCAGGTCGCGAGCGCGTGGGTGACCTACAAGGAGGCCGCGATCCGAGCGACGGCGGCGGGCAAACAAGAAGCGGTGCAGCGCGCGAACGAAGCGGCCGACAAGCTCGAGTCCAAGCTCGCGCGCCTCACGATCGTCGTGCCGAAGCCCGTCGAGGGCCTCACCGTCACCCTCGACGATCGCCCCGTGACCCGCGAGGAGTGGGGCGTCGCGGCGCCGATCGATCCCGGCACCCACGTCATCCGAGCCACCGCCCCCGATCACGAGCCGTTCTCGCAGACGGTGCAGGTCGACACGCGGCCGGTGATCCGCACGCTCAAGATCCCCGTGCTCGAGCGCGTCCGCCTCCGCGCTCGCGGCGGCGGGCAGCGCATCCTCGGGCTCGTCGTCACGGGCCTCGGCGTCGGCGGCCTCGCCGCGGGCACGGTGTTCGGCCTGCAGGCTGCGAGCAAGAACGAGCAGGCGAGCGAGCATTGCCGCAACGGGACGGAGTGCGACGCCGAGGGAATGCGGCTCGACGAGGAAGGCCGCCGAGCCGCGACCATCTCGACGATCTCCTTCATCGCCGGAGGCGCGCTCGCCGCGGGCGGCTTGATCCTCCTCCTCACGGCACCGAGCGGCCGCGAACGCCCCGTCGCGCTCGGCGCCCACCCATTGCGCGGCGGAGGCGGGCTCACCCTCGGCGGTCGCTTCTGAGCGTGGCGCGCTCGACGACTAGTCGTCGCCCCCGCCCTGCCGCCTCTTCCCGGAGCCCTTCAGCTCCAGCGGCGCAGGGAGCGGGCCGCAGAGGGGCGCCTCCGTCGAGAGGTTGATCGCGCCGGTCTTCGGGCCTTCGGACGTCGGCTTGAATCGCGCGGACGCCGTGAACGACGCTCCTCCGTTCACGTTCCGGTTCGTGGGAATGACGGAGAAGCCCTGCCCCGAGGCGGAGAGCCTCACGTTCGCCGTGACGTTCCCGCTGTTGATCACGGAGAAGGTCCTCGTCGCGTCGTCGTCCACCCTGACCTCGCCGAAGTCGATCGACGTCCGGTTGAACGAGAGGACCGCGCCACGCGCGGTCATGTGCAGCGAGGCGAGGTACGGAGACTCGAGCGAAGGCAGCGTCTCGATCTTCAGCACGTCCGCGTAGAGATCCGCGGTCGTCATCGACGTGGCCGGGATCCGGATCGGCGTGATCGTGATGGTGGCCGACGCACCCGGCGCGAGGACGCCCGTCTTCGGGCTGATCGTGTAGTAGCTCGTGCCGACCGACGCCGTCCAAGAGAACATCAGGAGGCCGGTGTTCGTCAGCGTGACAGTCTTCGCCTGCGCCTGCGTGTTGCAATTGACGAGGCCGAAGTCGACGTTCGTCGGCGACAGCGCCGCGCTCTTCGCGCCCTTGCCGGTCAACGTCAGCGGACCGGGGAGCGGCCCACAGAGCACGGTGTCCGTGACGGACATCGTCGCGGTCCCGTCGTACGTCGACTCCGCGGGCGGCGTGAACGAAGCCTGGACCTGATACGTCGCGCCCCCGGTCACCACGTTGGCCGCCGGCGCCAGGTTGAACACGGCGTTGTTCACGGCGTACGACACCGTCGCGGGAGCGTTGCCGGCGTTGACGACCGTGAACGGCGACGTCGCGGTCGTGTTCACGCGCACGCTGCCGAAGTTCACCGACGCGGCGGACTGCGTGAGGATCGCGCCGTACGCCGTCTGGCGGATCTCGAGGACGTGCGGCTCGTCACCCGGAGCGGTCGTGGTGATCGTGAGGATGCCGCCGTAGAGGTTCGGCGTGACGGCGCTCGTCGACGGGATCGGCTTCGGCGTGACCGTGATCTGCTTGGTGGCGCCGCCGGCGAGCGTGCCGCTCGTCTCGCTCAGGGTGTAGTGCGTGGTGCCGGTCAGCGTGGCTCGCCAGTCGAACGGATCGGTCCCCGTGTTGATGATGTTGACGGTCTTCGGCGCGGCGGTCTTTCCGCAATCGACCATGCCGAAGTCGAGCGATCCGGGCTGCACGCTCGCCGTGCTCGGCGCCCCCTTGCCGCTCAGCGTGAGCGTCGACGCGCTCGCACCACAAACGGTGCCGTTCGCCTTGATGGGCACGGTGGCGACCGACGCCGCGAGCTGCGTCGGCTTGAACTTGGCGACGAGGCCCGGCACGGTGCCGCCCGGCTCGACGGTGATGGGCGCCGGCGCGCCGTTCCACGTGAGCGAGAACTGCGCGTCCTCGGGCTGCGCGAGCTCCACCGTGACCGGCTGGTTGCCCTCGTTCTTCAGGACGATGGGCACGTCCCCCGCGGCGACGTTGAGAGGCGCCTCGCCGAAGTCGGCGGTGATCGGCAAGACGTCGAGCTTGGCGCCGCCCGCGACGCGCTTGATCGGGATCTCCGTCTTCGGCTTCTTCGCGTCGTTGCTCTCGATCGTGAGCGTCGCCTGCGCCGTGTGATTCGCGTCGGTCGTCGCCGGGACGGCGGTCGCCGTGATCGTGATGGTCGCCGACTCTCCGCCGCCGAGCGTTCCACCGGCCGGCCCGGTGATGGAGAACTCGGGCGTCTCGGAGAGCGTGGCGCTCCACGTGAGCGGCTCCGCGCCGAGGTTCGTGATCGTGAGCGTCTGATCGGGCGGCGCTTCGCCGCCGCAGGGCACGAGCCCGAAGTCGATCGCGGTCTTCGAGAACGCGCCGTTCGCGGGGCCGGACGGCACGATGTCGGAGTCGGCGAGCCGGCGATCGGGGAAGCCGATGACGTCGGCGCACGCCACCGCGAGCGCGGCGCCGCACAACATCACGAGCGTGCCCGAGCGAACACCTCCCCAGCTCTTCATGATCGCCTCGGCTCCACGTTCGATCATAACACGTACGAAGACGCCGAGCCCGCGGCGTCGGGCGCAGAAACGCCGTCCCGAGCGACGGCGACCGCGCGCCATTTCGCGCCTCGACGCAAAGCTCCGCCTCCGGAGAACGATTGCCAGAAGCCGCAATCTTATCGAGAATCGCCGCGTGGCTATCCGGGTCGTCTCGTGGAACGTGCTCGCGGATGCCTACGTGCGTCGTGAGTACTACCCGTACACGCCTCAGAGTGTCCTCGATCGCGCAGGCCGCAGACGAGCCGTGGCCGAGCGCATCCTCTCGATGGCGAAGGTCGACATCCTGTGCCTCCAGGAGGTCGACACGGCGTTGTTCAACATCCTCCAGGAGCGACTGACGGAGTCGAGCGGGCGCCTCTTCAGAAAGCGAGGCAAGGGCGAGGGCTGCGCGATCTTCGTGCGGCACGCGCTCACGACGGAGCCCGAGTGGAAGGAGTACGTGTTCACCGATCACTCGACGCACATCGCGCTCGGCGTGACCTTCGCGGGCGTGAGCGTCGTGAGCACCCATCTCAAGTGGGAGCCGGAGAGCACTCCGAAGGAGGAGCATCGCGGCCGCATCCAGCTCGGCGAGGTGCTCGAGACGTGGCCCACCGGACCACGCATCATCTGCGGCGACTTCAACGCGGAGCCGAACAGCGACGTCGTCGCGCTCGCGCTCGAGCGCGGCTTCATCGATGCGTACGCCTCGCTGCCGAACGCGTACACGTGCAACGCGAACGGAAAGAAGAAGCGCATCGACTTCATCCTCCACTCGCCGGACTTCAAGTCCACGCCGACGCCCCTGCCCCCGGTCGAAGACGACACCCCGCTACCGAGCGAGACCGAGCCGTCGGACCACCTGCCCATCGAGGCCGTCCTCGAGCGCCAGGACCCGAACCGGAAGGCGTGATCGGCGAGATCACCCCCCATCCCCTCGAGGAGTGCACAAACGCACCATCCTCCGTGAGCATTTGCTCGCCCACCGTTCGAGAATTGACGGTGGGCCGCGGAAAAATGCAGGCGCACCCGACAGGAAGGGAACGATCTCGCACGGTTGATCCGATCCCCCGCACCTGGATTCCCGGCGTGCGGACGTGCCTGGATCGGACGGGTTCTCGCGACGTTGGCGGTGCAGAGCGACCGGCCCGTTTGTTGCTCGCATGACCGGCGATGGTCACGTCACGTGGGTGGCTGCTCCTCGCGGCCGGGATGGTCGCGGCGTGCGCCGCGGAGGGGACCACCTCCTCCACTTCCTACTCTTCTTCGGGAGGCCGGGAGGCCGACGAGCCCGACGTCCTCGCGGACCTGCGCGCCGACTCGAACCGAGACGGCGAGATCCGCTTCGACGACGACTCGGACGCCGAGGACAAGACGGCATGGAACGCGAGGACCGGAGCGATCTTCCTCGCGAACATCGACGACGACGACGAGCGCTGCAGGTCGAACCTCGACGACGTCACCATCGCCGACTGCAACGACGCGAGCGACGAAGTGGTCAACGGCGAGGACGACGCGCTCGACCTCGCCCGCCTGAAGACGCGTCCGTGGCCGAAGACGCCCGACGACGCGATCGGGCACTTCACGATCGGGCCCGAGACGAAGAAGGCACGGCCGTTCGTGCGCCTCTTCTACAGGAGCGGCCCCGGCCCCACGGACTTCACGCCCCTCGACGACGACACGGAGTTCTACGCGGACGAGATCCGCGAAGGGATCGAGCTCGCGATCGAGGCGAAGGACATCGTGCGCGACCTCGACACCTGGGACGGATACGTGGACGTCGTGTTCACGGTCACGTCGTCGAAGGGCGAGTCGACCGACACCGTCCGCATGCGCGTGGCGCCGGTGCTGACGTATCACCACCTCTTGCCCGCGGAGAAGGTCTGGGTCTCGAACACGCGCACGCCGGGCAACGCGGCGATGCGCAGAGACCTCGTCAAGGCGTGCAGCGCCGCCGGCCTCGACGCGCCGCAGACGATCGACACGGACGATCCGTGGACGCAGGACTTCTTCGAGCCCGCGTTCATGTCGATGCCGGGCCCGGGCGGCACCCAGCACGTCATGCGCGTGAACTACCGCTCGGCCAACGTGTTCGAGCCGGAGGACGAGAAGTCCCCGCTGCGCCCCGCCGGCAAGTTCGTCTTCCGCATGCGCGGCAAGGACGTCGCCGGCATCCAGCAGTTCGACCGGAAGCACGACGTCCGCATGGACACGCTCAACTCGTTCGGCAACTTCGAGACGGTGCCGCCGTACGAGAAGGACGGCGAGAGCTTCCCTCTCGGGCGTGTCATCCGCGGCAAGACGAAGTCGTTCTTCCCCGACCCGTCGTTCTCCACGATGATCGAGGCGCAGCTCCAGCAGCCTCCGATCGACGTCGACACCTCCTGGCTGCTCGTCGCCCACGTCGACGAAACCATCTCCTTCGTGAAGGCGAACACGAAGCGCGGCTGGAAGGTCCTCGTCAACGACGCGCGGCTCGCGCGCAAGATGCTCGAGGAGCAGGTCCAGGCCGGGCGCGGCAACGTGCCCATGTTCGTCGGAAAGACCTGGTACGACTTCGAGACCGGCCTCGAGCGCTCGGCCCAAGTCACGATCCGTCAGGTGCTCGCCGACACGGAGGTGATGCGGGCGAGCGCGGAGGCGGCCGTCGAGGTCGACGCCCAGCTCGCGGTCCTCAAGAAGGCGACCGGCCTCACGGACGACGAGATCATCCGCATCCCGTTCTTGCACACGACCTACGACGGCAAGTCCGTCGCCTACCAGCCGGCGACCGTGAACGGCATCTACCTCTCGGACACGCGCTTCGCCGCGCCCGATCCGCACGGCCCCGTCATCGGCGGCGAGGACATCTTCAAGAAGGCGATCGCCGAGCCGCTCGCCGAGCTCGGCATCACGGTCGACTTCCTCGAGGACTGGGAATACCACGTCGGAATGGGCGAGGTGCATTGCGGGACGAACACGATGCGCGAAATCCCGGACGTGAAGTGGTGGGAGAGCGGCCGATGACCTCGACCAAGACATCGACGAGGATCCGCACCGAGCACGGCAACCGAACCATCCGCGCCCTCGTGGCGATCGGCGCCATCCTGGCGAGCATCGCCGCCGCCGACACGGCCGCAGCCGAGCCACAGTCGCTGGTCGTCCGCATCCCGGCAGCCGCGCAGGCCGAGCTGCGCCGCGAGGTGGCGCGCGCGCGCGCCGTCGACGTCCGCCCGTTCGTGACCGTGCAAGGAATCATCACGAGCGCCGAGACGGCCCACGCACGCGCACGTGGTCGCCGAGCCCCCATCGCCCTCTACCTCGCGAAGCTCGGCCCGAGCGCGCTCATGCCGATGCTCGAGATGCTCGCGCTCGACGCGCCGAAGGGCATCTCCGCGAAGGCCGCCCCGGCGATCCGTCGCGATCTCATCGAGGCCGTCGGCCTCCTGCGCGATCCACGCGCCCTCCCCGTCCTCACGGCCATCCTCGACGACACGAGCGCCGACGAAGACACGACGCGGACGGCCGCCGAAGCCGTCGCCCGCCTCGGCACGGACGAGGCCGCGACCCGCATCCTCCGCGCGCTCGACGCATCGACCGGCGCTCGCGCACGCGCGATCCTCGCCGGAATGGGCGAATGCCGCCGCGCCCGCGTGGCCGAGGCGATCGCCGCCCGCCTCCGCACGGCGACCGACGACGAGACCGCACGCGTCGCCGCGCGCTCCCTCGGCCGCGCCGGCAACGCATGGGCCTGGCAGACCATGACGGACCGAGCGGAGGAGTCGCGCGTCCGCGAGCTCGCCGCCCGCGCGCTCGTCACGGCCTTCGTGCAGCGCCAGGGCGAAGCGAGGACGGCCGCGGACAACGCGCTCATGGTCGTCGACGCACCACAGACGCCTGCGCTCATCGAGGAAGCGAAGAAGGGAGCCTCGCCCGAGACCGTGCGGGCGCTCGACGAGCTGGCGGCGCGGTTCGCGAGGAATCCGTCACGGTGAGGTCTGCCCACGGCTCGTGAACTTGCGCCAGCGCACGTTCGATGGGCTCTGGCTTTTTGCCCTCCGCCACGACGAGCGACTGGCACGCCGCTCCGCAGCTCGACACATTTCTGGGGCGTGTCGAGAGCGAGCGTCGCGCCAGTCGCTCGGGCTGTCCCAGAGCTCTTCACCATGTTTCAACGCCCGCGCGATCGTCTCGAGCGACGCGCTCAGGCGCTCCGACGCGGCCTTCGGTTGCTGCGATGTAGCGTGGTGTTCGAGCGGCGCCGGCGGCACGTTCGACGTGGAAGGGCGAGCTTCGGGCGGCTGCGGTGCGGGCATCGTTTCTGCGTCCTTCTCGGAATCTCGTTGCGAAGCCTGGGTGGCCTCCTGCTCGCGAAGCGAAACCGCATTCGCCTCGGTCGTCGTGCGGCGGCTTCGACGCCCTTCGATCCGCTTCTCGACGAACGCCTTCCCGAACGTCCGCTTGGCGCGCAGCTTGTTGTGCGCAGCGCAGAACAGTCTCGCGTTCTCCGCGTCGCCGCTTCCGCCGAGCGCTCTCTCGTGGATGTGGTCGATCTCCAAGAACGCTCGCGCCGTGCAGCGTCGACCATCTCGTCGACGAAGGTGCACTGCCCGCCGTCGCGCTCGTACACCTCGCGGCGAACCGCGTTCGTGACGTACCCCGGTCGCGTGCTCTTCGTCGTCGCCGAGTCGGCCTCCTTGCGTGGACGCTTCGTCTTGCCGAACCGCTGCTTCTCGAGCTCCGCGATGAGCAGTTCGACGGCGCGCCCGAGGACCACCTCGAGATCGCCCGTCGGGTTGCGGTGCATCATCAGATTCGTCGCGTGCGCGAGCTTTTCCTTCAGCTCCGCGCTGATGGTGACTTGCAGCTTGTAGCGTGTCGGCGAGAGCGGCTCCGCCAAGGCTCGTCCTCGGTCCTCGGGCACGCGCCGCTTCGGTGCGCTCGTCGCGGAGCTCGCTGGCACATCCGGCATCGCGAGGACCGCCTGGCCGTTCGCCGTGCTCGTGTCCGGGAGCGCGCGGATCGAAGTCGGGGCGTCCGGCTTCGGGAAGCGCGCAGCGATGAGCTCCTGAACTTCGCGCTTCGTCTTCTTGCAGGCGCCGGCGAGCAGATCGCGGTGGTTCTCCGGCGTCAGGTGATCCCTCGAGAGGACCAGCGCCGAGAGGTGGATTTCACCGCTCGCCACCATCTCCAGAATGATCGGGAGCCGCCGAGCGAGACGCGCCGCCATCAGACGACGGAACGCTTCGCCTTCGCTCATCCCGAGCCGGCGGACACAGAAGCCGAACAGGGAGGAGCAGGCTGCTTCGAGGTGCAGATCCCGTGCTTCCACCTCACCCAAGTACGCGAGGAGCTTCGCGAGGAGACGCCGACCGTCACCGACGACCGCGGCGAGGTTCGAGAGGAGCTCCTCGTTCGACAGTCGTGAGAGCCCCTCGATGTTCATCCCTCGCTCTTACCATGGCGACTTTCGAGCCTCGGAAACCGCTCCGAGACGTGGCGATCGGACGACGGATCACCTCGAAAGGTCTCCGGCTCGAGAAGCCGCGCCTCAGAGCGGAAGCAATGCGCGTCCGGCCAGCCCGAGCGACAGGCGCGACGCTCGCCTCGACACACCTCGGAAATGTGTCGAGCTGCGGAGCGGCGTGCCAGTCGCTCGTCCTCGCGGCGAGCCCGAACCGCTCGACCGCGGCTGTCGCAAGCGCACGAAAAGCATCGAGGCCCCCCGCGAAGCGAGAGGCCTCGAACGCATCGGAAGACAATCAGAAGCCGAACCCGAACCCGTCGAACACGTCGGCGCCGAAGTCGCCGGGGTAGCCGACCTGACCGCTGTAGGGATCCGCCCAGATGTCGCCCATGCCCGCGGCAGCGCACGACGGACAGGACATGCCGTCACCGAACGGGTCGAGACCCCAATCCCATCCGAGCCCGAGATCACCGAGGCCACCGAGCCCGCCGAGGCCGCCCAAGATGTCGCCGAAGTCGCAGTCGCCCCAGTCGCCGAGGCCAGTGCCGTACGGATCGTACGGGAGCCCCGCGCCCGCGTTGCCGTACGGATCGTACGGGTCGTACGGGAGCCCCGCGCCCGCGTTGCCGTACGGATCGTACGGGTCGTACGGGAGCCCCGCGCCCGCGTTGCCGTACGGATCGTACGGGTCGTACGGAAGGCCCGCGCCCGCGTTGCCGTACGGATCGTACGGGTCGTACGGAAGGCCCGCGCCGAGGTCGCCGTACGGATCGAGACCGCCCGCCGTGGGGTCGAACGGCACGTCCACTCCGCCGGTGCAAAGGCCTCCGAGCTCGGCGGCGCTCTGGGCGGCGGCGATGCACTGCTGGGCCGCGGCCGCGGAGCCGCCCGAGTTCTTCAGGCACTCGAGGGCGCTCGTGAGGATCGACACGATGCCCGAGCCGCAGTCGAACAGGCCGCTCGTGTCGAGCGTGCGGAAGCGCGAGGGGCTCTTCGTCACGGCGGTCTTGAGCGCTCGCATGTCACCGAGCGCCGTGTAGAGGAACTTTGCGGAGTCCTCGTCGACGTCCTTGTTCGTGACGGTCCTCGCAGCCTCGTACTCGTGGCGCATCGCGAACAGCGAGCCGTCGAGGAGGCGCGCGCGCAGGACGGGACCTTCCTTCTTGTCCTGGTGGAACCCGATCGTCAGGCCCTTCACGACCTTCCCGTTCTTTCCGTAACCCGAGAGCACGACGTCGTTCCGACCGCGGAAGATGCGCCACTCCGTAATGCCCTCGTTCTCTTTGGTCGACGGCGACGCCTTCACCTTCACGAGCGGCTTCGGGGCCAAGAGCTTCGCGGTCGTGTGACCCTTCCCCTCCTCCATCACGGGTTGCGAGCAGGCGACAGAGGAACCCGCCAGCGCAAGCACCGCGACCAACACACCGCCCATCCGGATACGAAAGTCCATGTGAACCAGTCCTTTCTCCCTCTGACCGCCCCCAAGTGCATCGCGCGTACCGCCCGCGCAGAAAAATCCGCGCGCTGAAATTCCGCGGAAACTCGCGCAAGAACGAGCAGCTTCCCACCCGAGCGCACATCGTTACCTCGCGGTCGGCCCGGATCCGCGAAGCTCGCCCCCGCCGACCCGGATCATCCCCCCGGTGTCGTTCAGGCCGTTGCTATGTTGGGCCCATGCGAAGGCCCCTCGATGTGCTCCTGCTGGCGACGCTCGCTTGCTCGAGCCGCGCGTCGACCCCGTCCCCGAGCGCGGGGGCGCCCGAAGAGCGTGCTTCTCCCCCGTCCTCTTCTTCTTCGCCGGATACGAAGCCCATCGTGCAGACGGGCGCGCCCGTCCTACGCGCTCGGGCTCGGGAGGTCTCGCCCGAGGAGATCCGCACGCCGGAGATGCGGGAGCTCGTACGGACGATGATCGCGACGATGCGCGCCGCGCCCGGAGTCGGCCTCGCCGCTCCTCAGATCGGCGTCGGGCTGCGCGTCATCGTCCTCGAGGATCGCGAAGAGCTCCAGAAGAACCTCACCCCCACGGAGCTGCGCGAGCGCGAGCGGGTCCCCTTCAGCACGCGCGTCTTCTTCAACCCCGTGCTGAAGCCGATCGGGGACGAGACGGCCACCTTCTTCGAGGGCTGCCTCAGCGTGAAAGGGTTCGTCGGCCTCGTCGAGCGCAGCCTCGAGGTCGAGGTCTCCGGCCTCGACGAGAACGGCGAGCCCCAGACGTGGCGCGTCCGCGGATGGCCCGCGCGCATCCTGCAGCACGAGGTCGATCACCTCGACGGCACGCTCTACATCGATCGGATGAAGACGCGCTCCTTCTCGACGCTCGAGCACGCGCGCGAGCACTACGCCGGCAAGCCGATCGCCGAGATCCGTCGCATGCTCGGCATCTGATCGTCCGACGGATCACGCCCTCATCGCTTGCGCGGCGCGTTCGCGAGGCGCGCGAGGGGAACGCTCCCGATGACGTTGCGAATGCGCTGCGCCTGCTGCTCGCTCACCTCGCCGACGAGCACCACCTCCGCGCGCCCGCTCGAGCGAAGGATGCGAATGCGAAGGCGGCGGATGGGCGGCCGGCTCGCCACGTCGCGCAGATCGCCGAGGATGGGCGGCGCGATCCCTCCGCGCACCACGCGGACGACGCCGGACTCGATCTCGAGCTCGGCGACCGTCACCGCGCGACGCGCAGACACGTACAGGAGGCCGATCGCCGCCGCCGCCACGCACACGCCCAGCACGACCGTGGGGTCCACGCGGCGATCTTCGCACGTCGAGCGACGGAGCGCTCGCCTCCGACCACGGCAACGAGCAACAAGTCGTTTCCCCGGAGGAGGCGCCGATTTACTCTCGTCCTCGGAAGCCGTGTCGACCCGCGCCTTCTTCGATGACGCCGCGAGGGCGGCCGTGCGCTCGGCCATCGAACGCGTCGAGAGCCAGACGTCGGCCGAGCTCGTCGTCGCTGTACGCCGGCAAGCCGCGCAGTCCTATCTCGGGGCGGATCTCGGCTTCGGCGCGCTCGTGGCGCTCGCGGTCCTCACCCTCATCCTCTTCGTCGAACGGGAGTTCGCCACGACGTGGATCCCCGTCGACGTCGCCGTCGCGTTCGTCGCGGGCGCCCTCCTCTGCCGCTACACGCTCACGCTCCGGCGCCTGCTCGTACCGAGCAAGAGACGGCAGGAGGAGACGCGTCGCGCGGCGTGCGCCGCGTTCCACGACATGGGCGTCGGACGCACGAGCGGGCGAAACGGCATCCTCGTCCTCGTCGCCTTGTTCGAGCGGAAGGTCGCGGTCGTCCCCGACGTCGGCGTCGACCCTGCCCTGCTCCGCGATTGCATCACCCGACTCGAACAGGCCGTCGATCGACTCGACCCCGACTTCTCGGCGTTCGTCGCCGCCCTCGAGTCGATCGGCCCCGCGCTCGCGAGCGCCATGCCGCGAAGCGAGGACGACGTGAACGAGCTACCCGACGAGATGGGGGTCGCGTGATGCGGGCGAGCGGCATGCGCGCGAGCGTGATGCGAGCCAGATCGGCGCGCGTCCTCGTCACCCCCGCGACGGTGGCGCTGCTCGTCCTCGTCGCGGTCGTGCTGGTCGCGGCCGTGGCGGACGCACGACCGGGCGGAGGGAGCTCGTACTCCGGCGGGAGCCGCTCCTCGGGAGGCGGCGGCGGGGGTGGAGACGGCGACGGCGCGATCATCCAGCTTTTGATTTGGCTGTGCTTCGAGCACCCGGTGATCGGCATCCCGCTCACGATCGCCTTCATCGCCTTCTGCATCTGGAGGAACACCCGCCCGAAGGGCAAAGACTGGAGCGTCGGCGGGCACGTCTCGAGCTGGCAGCCGCCCGCGCCCGTCGTGAAGCGGCCGCAGGCCTCGCTCGACGTCATCCGCAACATCGACCCGACGTTCTCGCGCGTCGTGTTCGAAGACTTCCTCTACTCGCTCTACGCCGAGGTCCACCGCGCGCGCGGCGCGGGTGCCCTCGATCGCCTGTCGGCGTACCTCTCTCCGGCCGCCGCGCACGCGCTCCAGTCGACGACGCGCGGCCCCGTCGGCGACGTCATCGTCGGCGCGATGCGCGCGATCGAGGTCGCCGCGAACCCGCAGATCGGCTCGCGCGTCCTCGTGGAGTTCGAGAGCAACTACACGGAGGCGGGCCGCGGCTGTTACGTCGTCGAGCGCTGGACGCTCTCGCGCGGACCCGCCGCGCGGTCGCGCTCTCCGGACCGCGTCCGCGTCCTCGGCTGCCCAGGCTGCGGCGCGCCGCAGGACGCGCTCTTCGGCGGCACGTGCAGGCACTGCCGGCGCGTCGTCAACGACGGCTCCTTCGACTGGACCGTCCAGCTCGTGCACGTGATCCACCGCGAGGAGCGCCCGCCCATCCTGACGGCCAACGTCGAGGAGCGAGGCACGAACGATCCGACGATCTTCGACCCGAACCTCCCGCAGGCGCTCGCCGCGCTCCGCGCCAAGGATCCGGCCTTCGACGTCGCTCGGTTCCAGGCGCGCGTCGGCCTCGTGTTCCAGCAGTTCCAGATCGCATGGTCGTCGCGCAACCTCGCGCAGATGCGGCCGTTCCTCAGCGACGCGCTCTTCACGACGCAGCAGTACTGGATCAACGCGTACGTCGCGCAGGGCCTCCGCAACGTGACCGAGAACGCGCACATCACGAAGCTCGAGCTCGTGAAGGTCTCCTCGGACGCGTGGTACGACGCCATCACCGTCCGCCTCTTCGCGACGGGCCTCGACTACACGATCACCGACGACGGACGCGTCGTCTCCGGCAGCCGCACGAAGCCGCGCCCCTACAGCGAGTACTGGACCTTCATCCGAGGGACGAACCGCAGAGGCCCGACGCGCACCGACCTCGCGTGCTCGAACTGCGGCGCCCCGCTCGAGGTCAACATGGCGGGGCACTGCAAGTACTGCAGCGTGAAGGTGACGACGGGCGACTTCGACTGGGTCCTCTCGCGGATCGAGCAGGACGAGTCGTACACGGGCTGAGCGCCCTCAAGGACGCTCGCCGCGCGCGAGACGCGCATCGATCTCGTCGAGGATCGGCGGCACGTCGGCGATCGAGTCGACGACGTAGTGCGCGCCGGCTGCGCGCAGGCGTGCGTACGCCCGCTGGAGGCGCCGCTCGCGCTCCTCGGGAGAGAGCCGCGCGATCTGGTCGGGCGACAGGCCCATCTCGTTGCCCGTCTTCGCGAGGCCGATGGTCCACATGCCCGCGTTGAGCCCCTCCTCGATGTCGGGCAGCGTGTCGCCGACCTTCACGATCGCCTCGAGCGGGAAGACGCGCAGGTTCTTCGCGTTCTCGAGGCACATCCACGGCTCCGGCCGCCCGAACGGCACCTGGCTCGCGCAGACGCTCGAGTCCGGCTCGTATCCGCGCTTCTTCGCCTCGGCGAGGAGCAGCTCCATCATCTCGGTGGTGTACCCGGTGGTGGAGCCGATCTTGAGCCCGCGCGCGCGGAAGGCGGCGACGGCCTCGAGGCATCCCGGGACGAGGTCCGCGTAGTCGGCGAGGCAGGCCATCTGGCGCGGGACGAAGTCCGCGAACATCTCGTCGATGTCCGCCTCCGTGCAGTCGCGCCCGTACTTGGCCCTCCAGCGCTCGGCCACCGACGGGAGCTTCGAGATGGCTGCGATATGCACCCTCTTGTGGGCGCCCATCGGCGCGCGCGCCTCTTCGATCGTGATCGGGACGCCCTTGCGCTCGAAGACATCGACGAAGACGACCGCGGGCGCGAAGCACCCGTAGTCCATCGTCGTGCCTGCCCAGTCGAGGATGATGGCCTTCAGCGGACCTGTGTACGTTCGCGGCACGCTAGAAACTCTGGCATTCGCCGCGACCGTGTCCATGCGGAAGGGAATCCGTCATGGTGCGGCGCGCGAACGCCAGAGCTTCATGTCGACGCGACCGTGCGGGCGGGCGGTCCGCTGCGGCGCCCGCCCACTGCGTCGAGCGCGCCGGCGATCAGTCGCCGGTGGAGAGCGCCTTGTCGATGTCCTGCTCGTCCACGCAGGCGAGGCTGTTGTCTGCCTGCACGGTGCACCGCTTCACGTGCGAGTTGCCCTTCGAGCAGCCGCGGCCGATGCCGATGAAGCCGCCCGAGCAGCTCCCCTCCCAGTACGTGACGTAGAGCACGCGCGGTCCCGCCCCGGCGGGAGCGGAGGCAGGTGCGGGCGCGGGCGCGGGTTCGGCCGCGGGCGCCGGCGCCGCCTCCGCACCTTCGCCCGCTGGAGGCTCGGAGGGCGCGGGCGCGGCCGGCGCCGGTGCTGGTGCGGATTCGTTCGCGCCGCCCGGCGGCGTGATCCAGTGCGTCGCCGTCATGTAGCGGACGGTGTTGCTGCAGCCGAAGCTTCCGAGCGCGAGCGTCGCGCACGCGGCCAAAAGCAGTCGATTCGTCATGGCGATGCGCTCCTCAGTAGACCGAGCCCGGAACGACGTTCTCGAGCACCTGCGTGTCCTTGCACGAGGCCTCCGCCTGCGCGTTCACGTCACAGATGCGGATGATCACGTTGAACACCTTCTGGTTGTTCGCCTTGTTGGTCTCGCCGACGTCCTGCAGCATCACCTTCACGGACTTGTCTTCACCCGCGAAGTTGTGACCGACGAGGACCGCCGGCGGCTGCCCACACCCGGCGAGGGCGAGGAAGACGACTCCGGCGCCCGTGAGCGACGCCGCGGATCGGATCCGATTCGAGTTCATGGTCTCGCTCCCTCCTCGCCTCATCGCACGTTCGTCGAGCTGTAACCGGTATCGACCGACTTCGGGCAGGCGAGGTCTGTGTCGCCACCGCACGATCGCTTGCACACGAGCTTGTCACCCGTGTCCGTGCACAAGAAGAACTGGTGCTCCGAGTCTCCCCAGAACACGTAGAACTTCGACTGGAACGCCTGGAGCGTCGTCAGGCTGTGCGTCGGGTGGTCGTCGAAGGCGAGGATCGTCCGCCTCGTGCAGCCCATGGAGAGCGCGCCGAGCGCGAGCGTGATCGCGAAGAAGGCGATGCGATGCGTCCGCGTCATGTTCGTTCTCCTCAGTCTTCCAAGACGACCGCCATCTGGCGGCACTGCGTGAGCGACCCGTCGCCGCCGACCTTGCACTTGATGACGCCCTGCTCGCTCCCCTCGACGTAGAGGAACTTGATCTGGTCGCGGCTGCTCGTGATCGCCGTGACGACGCGCGGAGACGACGCGCATCCACAGGCGAGCGCCGCCACGACCGCCATCAGCGCCCCGCGCCGAAGCCAGGCAAACCGTTGCCCTTGCATGTTGCTCTCCTCTCGTGGCCTACGCCGCGAAGGAAGGAGCCGCTCCGTACGCATCGCCGCCGGCCCGTTCACGAGCCCCGACGACGGCGTCCGGCCTGGCGTCCCCTGCGCAGCGCACGCCGACAATCGAACCCCGTGATATCGCTCCCCGCGATGGCCGTGACCCGCATGATCATGCGGTTACCGGCGAGCCACACACGGCCGGCGCACGTAGTGCTCCGTGCTCCCACATGAAACGGTCGATCATGGGGTTCCGCACGCGGATCGACCGAATCGGTGCGTGCCGCTCGAGGCTCGTGCGTCGACCGCCGAGCATCTCGGCGAGACGCGGTTTTCTCGGCGATTTCGGCGCTCGGACGAAAGTGCCCCCACTCGCGCGCTCATGGCCTCACCATTGCACTCGGGAGCAAACGAGGCCCCTCGGAAGGAGAAGCCATGAGCCTTCGCATCGACCTGCACCTCCTCGCGCCCCTTTGCATCGCCCTTGCCGCCGCCTGCTCGACCCCGGCGGCCACGAGCTCGAACGACAAGAGCGACAAGACCAGCGAGAAGGAAAAGAACAAGAAGGGGGGGGACGACGCGGACGACGAAGAGGAGGAGCCGAACGACGGTGTCCCGAGCGACTTCGACGACTTTCCGGAGGAGGAGAAGGACTTCCTCTGGCCGTTCGAGATTCACACCGGCTACACGGACGGCACGCAGGTCTTCAAGGTCCCGCTCGAGACGGATCTCACCGGCAACCTCACGTGGACGGTGGCCGACCCGAGCATCGCGGAGGTCACGCCCGTCGATCCGCCCGCCGACTACATCGAGGCGAAGAAGGAGTTCCCGGACGAGGTGCCGGACCTCCAGTTCGCGATGCTCACGACGAAGAAGCCGGGCACGACGACGGTGAAGGTCAGCAACGGGAGCAAGACCGCCCAGAGTGAGCTCTTCGTCCGTGCGTACACGGCGGCGGACTACAACGTCGGCCAGACCCGCTACAAGACGGGCGGAACCGGCAACCGACAGCCCTGCGCCGGATGCCACGAGAAGCCCGACGGCTGGGACCACTCGCCGTACTGGCTCGCCATCGTCCCCGACGACGAGGTCCTCGGAGCGATCATCGAGGGCGAGTACAGGTGGGAGGACGAGAAGTACGTCCTCAACAACGGCAACCACAAGTGGAACCTCACCGAGGAGGAGAAGACCGGCATCCTCGCCTACCTCCGAGGTCTCCCGCCGCGCGGCTTCTGATCCGTTCGCAAAGGCTTGACGCGTCCGGCCGTGCGTGATGTCCGTCGCGCATGGCCGACGCAAAGACGTACGAAGGGGGATGCCACTGCGGCGACGTCCGCTTCAAGGTGACCACGGACCTCGCGCAGGTCATGCGCTGCAACTGCTCGATCTGTACGAAGAAGGGTCACCTTCTCACGTTCGTCTCGCCCGACAAGTTCGAGCTCGTGTCCGGCGAGGGGAAGACCACCGACTACCAGTTCAACAAGAAGGTCATCCATCACCTCTTCTGCTCGAGGTGCGGTATCGCCTCGTTCGGCCGGGGCATCGGACCCGACGGCAAGGAGATGTACGGGATCAACGTCCGCTGCCTCGACGGCGTGGATCTCTCGACCTTGTCGATCATCGACTTCGACGGAAAGAGCCTCTGATCAGCAACCCGGGGCGCCCGTCGGCTCGCCCGTCCGCGGGTGGACGCAAGGCACGCACGAGTGCGCCTCGGGGCAGCTCCCTCGACGGAGGAAGATCGCCTCGAGCAGACGGAAGTCGACGCAGTCGCTCACGCACACGCCCTTGCCGCCGTCGGACGGCGTGCACGTCTGCGGCGTCGCGTTCGGATCGAGGTTCTCCGCCGGGACGCAGAGCTCGCTCTTCGAGCACTCGCGGCGCTCGAGACGCTCGTGGAACTGCTGCGGGATGTCGCTGCTCGGGATGCACTTGCCGTGCATCGTCCCCGCCTTGCGGCAGCAGTCCTTCAGCTGCGGGACGGTCTCTGTCTTGGGCGCGTCGCACGAGACGGTGCTGCACGCGCCCGTCGGCTCGCCCGTCGCGGGGTTGAAGCACGGAAGGCAGCGCTCGGACTCCTTGCAGGTGTCCCGCATGAGGACGTCCTTGTGCGCGCCGACGTCCGCGAAGACCGTGCTGAAGCAGCGACCCTCGATGCCCGCGAACGAGGTGCACGTCGCGGGGAGGTGCTGCCCGTAGGCCTTCAGGTACTCCTCCGGGACGCAGAGCCCCGCGTCGCCGCACGGCGAGAGGCGCTTCTCGAGCTCCGCCTTCTTCTTGCCGTCCGTCACCAGGCGGTCGATGAGCGCGCGCTCCACGCAGCGGCCGCCGGGCGCGCACGCTTCGAACCGCGACACGTCCATCGGCTTCCCGGTGAACGGGCACGTGACCGGCTCGCCCTCGTTCGTGACGACCGCCTTGCCCGCCTCGCTGCACGCCCCCGGCTCGCGCACGTCGAGCTCGCAGATGCCCGTGGACTTGCCGGTCGTCGGATCGACGCAGGGCACGCAGCGCTCGTCGGGCGGACACGCATCGCCGTCTCCGCGTCCGAGGACGCTGCCGAGCTCGGCCACCGTCTTGACGCACACGCTCAGGCAGCGGCCCTCCTCGCCGTTGTCCTTGCAGGCCTTCGGCGGATTGCCGAGGAGGATGGTGTCGGGCACGCAGGCGCCTTCGTCACCGTCGCAGCCCTCGAGGTGCTCGAGGATCCCGTTCGGGACCTTCGACTTCGAGAGGCAGTGCGCGCGCCCTCCGCTCTTGCACGCGCAGGCGGTGAGCTTGTCGATTTCGTTCGCTTCGAGAGGCTCCGCGCAGGTCGCCGCGCTCGAGAGCGGGGCGTCGTCCACTCGAGGCGCCGGTCCCACGCCCGGGATGTCGGCGACGCTGCACGCCCAGACGAGGGACAGCCCCGTGGAGGCGAGGATCAGCCGGACGCTCGTTCGCACGAAGGCGCGCATGCCCGCCTTCGTACAAGAGGCGGACCAACGGTCGACCTCGCGGGTCGAGCGGCCTCGGGCGGTGGGTGAGCGATCCGGGCGGAGGCGGTCGCGTGCAGAGATCGGGCGGCCGCGCCCGCGTCGAACGGCCCGATGTGCGGGAGATTTCGAATGGATACGTGCCCGACCAGCCTCGTCACCGTCGGGCGTCGGCCGCACGGACGATCCAGATCCGAGCGATCCGCTCCTCGAACGCGGCGAAGCCCACGTTCCGTCGAAAGCGCGCGGTTCTTGCGCGGGCGAAACGGTCGCGAGCGCGCTCCTCGCGGCGGCATCGTCGTTGCACCAGGGATGAACGGTTGCAGCGCCGGCGGCGTCGAGGAGGGCGTCGGCGGCGAACGAGGGCGAGCCGAGCTCCGAGCTCGTGCCCGTCCGCACCTCTTGGCGGCCAGCCGTCGGCCGCGACGACTTCGTCTTGTCCTAGGAGCCTACGAAAATGAAAACCTCGCACGCTCTCACCCGTCTCGTCGTGATCGCCGCTGCGTGCTTCGGCGGCATCCATGTGCCGGTCGAGGCCGCAGCAGAGACCAAGGCCGCCGCGCCCGCGCTCACGGCTTCCCAGATCGTCGCGAAGGTGGTGGAGCAGGATCCGTGGGGCCTGAGCGGCGCCGAGGTGAGCGCCAAGGCCATCGTCCGAGAGAAGTCCGGAAAGACGCGCGCGCTCGTCTTCGAGGCGAAGAGCCGCCGCCACAACCCGCCGCTCGGCAAGAGCCTCATCACCTTCCACGCGCCGGCGGACGTCGCGGGCATGAAGTTCCTCCAGATCCAGAGCTCGAGCTCGGACGACGAGCGCTTCCTCTACACGCCCGAGCTGAAGAGGTCACGCCGCATCGCCGGCTCGAACCGCGCCGACTCGTTCATGGGGACGGACTTCTCGTACGCCGACCTCGACGGCCGCGACCTCCGCCAGAGCACGTCGCGCCTCGAGGCCGACGAGAAGGTCGGGCGGTTCGACTGCTATCACGTCGCGGTCAAGCCGACGAACCCCGACGCCGTCTACGGGCGGATCGACCTCTGGGTCCGCAAGGACAACTACGTCCCGCTCAAGTGGGTGATGTTCGACAAGCAGGGCAAGGCGGTGAAGACGCTCGTCGCGAAGGAGATCCAGCGCCACGGCGGGCGCTGGTTCATCACCGGCTCGCGCATGACCGACAACACGACGGGACGCAGCACCGAGCTCGTGCTCGAGAAGATCGACCGTCGCGACGACATCCCCGAGGCGAGCTTCTCCGTCCGCGCGATCGAGAAGGGCTGAGCGCGCGAGGGCGCTCGAGGTCGTCGAACGGAATCGAGAGAGGTCGGTGCCATGGACACGCTCGTCGCGGTGAATCGGCTGTGCAAGACGTACGGACAGGGCGCGCTCGCGACCCCGGTCCTTCGCGAGGTGTCGGCGAGCTTCGCGCGCGGTGCGTTCACCGCGATCGTCGGGCCGTCCGGCTGCGGGAAGACGACGCTCCTCAGCGTGCTCGGCGCGCTCGAGAAGGGCGACTCGGGGAGCGTCGTCGTCGACGGCCTCGACCTGCTCTCGGCGTCGCCTCGCGAGCTGACGGAGTACCGGCGCCGCTCGGTCGGCTTCGTCTTCCAGTTCTACAACCTGCTGCCGACCCTCACCGCGGTCGAGAACGTCGAGTCCGGCCTCGAGTTCCTCGGCCTGTCGAGCCGTGCGCGCCGCGCCCGCGCGATGGATTGGCTCGCGCGCGTCGGCATGGTCGACCTCGCGCATCGTTTCCCCGCGCAGCTCTCCGGTGGCCAGCAGCAGCGGGTCGCCGTGGCCCGCGTGCTCGCGCGCGAGCCGAAGCTCATTCTCGCCGACGAGCCGACGGGCAACCTCGACGAGGAGTCGGGCGCGCTGGTCTTCGCCTGCATCCGCGAGCTGCAGCGCGAGAACGGCCTCACCTGCATCATGGTGACGCACGATCACGAGCTCGCCGCGCGGGCGGACGACGTCCTTCGCCTGCGCGACGGCCGCGTCGCCCTCCCCTCGCCCGAGGCGCTCGAGGCCGACGAAATCCTCACGGTCCGCCGCCGCGAGTCCGGGATCGCGGTTCGTCGGGCTCTGGGTCTGCGCGCGGCGGGCAACTGGCGATGACGACGCTGCTCCGCTTCGTCTGGCGCGAGCTCCTCCACGCCAAGGGACGCTTCGCGATCATTGCGCTCATCCTCACGCTCCAGGCCGCCGCTCTCGGCGGCGGCTACATCGCCCAGGAGAGCCTCTACTTCACGCGTGACACGTGGTCCGAGCGGCTTCGCCTCGCCGATCTCGAGGTGCAGTTCGTGCCCGCGTCGCGCGAGGAGATGCCCTCGCTCGAGGCGCTCCGGGCCATCCCGGGCGTCGCCGCGGTGAACCGGCGCTTCGTCTCGCTCGGCTACATGGAGAAGTCGAGCGGCGCGCCTTTGCCCGTCGTCGTCCAGTACCTCGATCCTTCCGCTCGACCGCCCGTCGACGACATCGAGCTGCTCGAGGGGCGCTGGCTCCGGCCCGGCGCCCCCGACCTCGCGATCGTCGATCGCTCGTTCGCCGCGTCGCACTCCATCGGCATCGGCGACGAGATCGTCCTCAACCCGCGCCGCTTCTCCTCCAGGTTCGTGGTCGCCGGTGTCGGCCTCTCCGCCGAGTACCTCGTGCCGACCGCGAACCCGGAGCTGCTCGTCCCGCACAAGGGCTCGCTCGGGGTCGTCTACGCGTCGCGCGAGGCGCTCGATCGGACGTTCCCCGACGAGCTCTACAACGACGTCGTCTTCTCGTTCTCGCCCGAGGCGGACGCGCGCGCGACGACGCGCGCCGTGCTCGCGGCGCTCGACGGGCTCGAGATCGAGCGCGTCGTGACGAAGGACGCGACGTTCGGACACCGTTTCATCGACGTCCTGCTCTCGGGATCGCGCTCGGTCACTCCGACGATCGCGCTGCTCGTCGCGCTCATGGCGTCGATCGTCGCGTTCATCGCCGTGCACCGTCTCGTCGCCGAGCGGCGGCGAGAGATCGGTTGCCTCCTCGCTCAGGGATTCTCGCCGGCGCAGCTCGCCGGGTGCTTCTTCCTCCTCGGGCTCACCCCCGGAGTGCTCGGTGGCACGGCGGGGATCCCTGCAGCGATCTTCTTCGGACGCGCGGTGGCGCGCACGACGGCCGCGATCACGGGCTTCCCGGAGCCGATGATGCCGTCGTGCCCGGGCTGGCTCGCGCTCGCGGCCGGGTGCAGCGTGCTCGTCGGCCTGCTCTCCGCGCTGCCGGCGACGCTCGGCGTGCTGCGCCTCCGTCCTTCGCACGCGCTCCGTGGCGGCGGCGAGGTCCGCTTCGTCGGGCTGCCGGCGTTCGTCGAGCGGCTCCTCGCGGGCAGCACGTCCGTGCGTTACGCGGTCCGCAACGTCTTCCGTCGCGTGCGCCTCTCGCTCGCGACGGCGACGCTCGTCGCGCTCGCCGTCGCGCTGCCGGCGGGGCTGCTCACGTCGATCGCCTCGTGGGAGACGTGGGCGCAGGACCAAGCCGATCGCCTCCACTGGGACGCGCTCGCGTCGTTCAAGGTGCCGCTCGCCGAAGCGCAGGTCGAGGACCTGTTGGCGGGCAAGGGCGTCGCGGCGTGGGACGGCTACGTCCAAGGCTACGCGTCCGTGCGTCGAGCCGACGGCATCGTCGAGGAGATGCGCGTCCGCGGCCTGCCCGCGAAGAGCGACCTCGTGAGCCTCGGCGTCACGGGCGGCAGTCCGTTCACCGACGATCACGCGGCCGAGGCCCTCCTCAACTCCGCGTTCGCCGGCGACCGGCCTCCGCGCATCGGCGAGGTCGTGACGGTGACCCGCCGCGGCGTGCAGCACGAGCTCGTCGTCGTCGGCGTCGTCACGGACGCGGCGCTCTCGACCCTCATCGTGCCGCGCGGGACGGCGCAGCGCATCTTCGGGCTCGAGGGCAAGGTGTCCGGCGTGTACATGAAGTTCGGCGACGAGCCTGCGCGCTCGACGGGCGCGACCGAGCACGCGGCCCATCCCGCGAGCGAGGCCGCGCCGAGCACCGACGACTCCGAGCCGGCGCGCCCCGCCTCGACCGCGGAGGTGCTCGAGCGCATCGACATCGACGAGACGACGGCGCGCGCCCTCCCCGCCGGCGTCACGAACGCCGCCGTGGAGCCGTCGCAGGACGTGCCGCGCGATCCGAAGAGCGCGCTGCTCGACGAGGAGCTCGTCACGAGCGTCGAGATCCGGACCGAGTACGCCCGCGCGACGCTCGCGTATCTGTCCGCCTTCAACGTCATCGTGGTCCCGTTCGTCGTCCTCGGCGGCGTCTTGGCGTTCCTCTTCCTCCTCGGGGTCCTCGGCTTTTTGCTCGTCGAGCGCGAGACCGAGTACGCGACGCTCCGGTCGATGGGCTACGCGGGCACCGAGATCGCCCGAATCGTCCTCACGGAGGTCGGCGTGCTCGCGGCGGCGGGTATCGTGCTATCCCTCGGCACGTGGGCTGCCACGGCGTACGCGCTGCGGGTTCCGATGGCCGAGGCGTGGTTCTGGATACCGCTCGACCTGCGCGCGGCGGATCTGTCGGTGTGCTGCGGCCCGACGCTCGTGTTCCTCGTGCTCGCCGCGGTGCCCGGCATCCGCGCGCTCGTGCAGCTCGATCTCTCGTCGGCGCTTCGCGGCCGGGCGCTCGGCTGAGCGGACGCGACGCTCTTCGGCGGGCGTCGCGTCGGGCGCCGCCTCTCCGGCCGGATCAGCGAGATGCGACCGATGCTGGGTAGAGGAAGCTGGCCGAGCCGCGCGGCCCCGTGGATCGCGTCCCTCGCCCTCGCCGGCTCGATCGCGTGCCCGCGCGAGGCCGCCGCTCAGGACACGACGCGAGAGGAGGACGACGAGGACCGCAAGGACGAAGGCGAGCGCCGCGACGAGCAGCCCGAGGGCGGACAAGGCGCCGGCGGCGAGCCCGACTCCTCGCCGGCGACGGACACCGGCGGAGGCGACGACGAGATCATCGAGGTGATCGACGACGAGGCGGGCCCGGGCCCGTTCTCGAGCGCGGAGCCGGAGCCGGCGAAGAACGACAAGATCGAGGTCCGCGGCTTCGCGCGCACCACGCTCGCCATCGGCCTGTCGCCGGAAGGCGCCGCGCCGCGGATGATCGGCAGCACGCCGGTGCCGACGGAGGAGCGCGTCGGTTACGAGCGCGCGACGAGCGTGAACCAGGCGTACATGGACGTGCGCTACTCGCGCGGCAGGTCGTTCCAGGCCGTGCTCTCGGGATCGATCGCGTACACGGCGGCGATGCTCGAGGGGCGTCCGGGCGAGCCGGCCGACGCGCGCGAGGTGCGCTCGGTGCTCGTCGAGCCGATGCTCCGCGAGGCCTATCTCGGCTTCTACGGCGAGCGCGTCGACGTGCGCATCGGGCAGCAGCGCGTCGTCTGGGGCAACTCCGACGCGTTCGCGCCGAACGACGTGCTCAACGCGCGCGACACGCGCAACCGGATGCAGCTCGATCCGGAGATGATCCACATCCCGACGCTCGCCGCGCGCACCGACTTCGACCTCGGCATCGCGGTGCTCGGCGTCGTCGCGCAGCCGTTCTTCGTCCCGGATCGCGCGTCGATCTACGGCAACAACTGGTCGCTCGTGCAGCCGGACGCGCCGCGGCACGTCCGCAAGTTCTTCGGCACGCACGGCCAGGGCCGCGACCCCGGCGAGATCGAGGCCGCGCTCGCGCGCGCGCGGGCGTCGAAGGCCGCGTTCGACGGCGCGTCGATCGGCGCGTCGTTGCGCTTCCACTTCGGGAGCTTCGACGCGTCGTACTACTACCACTACGGTCGCGACCGCTCGCCGTACGTGTACCTCGATCCCGAGATCGCCGCGGAGCTCGACGCGCCGGGATCGGGCCCCGGGCACTTCGCGAGGATCTACGCCATCCAGCAGGAGAAGTCGGCCGCGTACGGCGGCCCGTTCGTCGTCGAGGCCGTGCGGCGGCACCACGTCGGGGCCGATCTCGCGACGACCGCGGGCCCGCTCGTGCTGCGCCTCGACGCGGCGTTCGACACCGCGATGACGTTCTACACGCGGGACAACCTCAACTCGGTCGCGCGCCCCACGGCGCAGGCCGTCGCGGGCGTCGAGTACCAGCGCGGGTTCGGCAAGGTGATCGTCCTCGAGGCGTCGTACATGCGGCTGCTCGGCCCCGAGGTACCGATCGTGCCGACCCCGAACCAGGCGAACGACGGCCCGCTCCTGTTCGTGAGGGAGAACAACGTCGCGATCGCGAACGCCATCCGCTGGACGTTCTTCGAGAGCATCGTCTTCGAGGCGCGCTCGCTCGTCAGCGTGCATCCCTTCGCGTGGGTCGTGCGCCCGGAGATCGGGTGGGCGTCGCCGTCGCTCACCATTCGCGTCGGCTACCTCGCGGTCGACGGCCGGGGCGGCTCCTTCGGCAGCTACTACCGTCGCAACGAGAGCCTCTACCTGACCATGAGGTACACGTTCTGATGGCCCGCACCTCTCGCCTCCTCGCGCTCTCCGCCGTCGCTTGCATCCTCCAGGCGTCGACCGTAGAGGCCGCGCCGCGACGCCCCGCGCGCTCGAGCGAGGGGACCCGAGCGCCGAACGACGAGGCGATCGAGCGCGCGGCGAAGGCTCGCTTCGACGAGGGCGTCCGCCTCTACAACAAGCGGCGGTACGAGGAGGCGCGCGCCGCCTTCCTCCAGGCGTCCGCCCTCAGGCCGCGACCGGCGACGACGCTCATGCTCGCGCAGAGCGCGCTCAAGGCGGGCCGCTGGCTCGAGGCGGCGCGCACGTTCGACGCGTTCCTCGCGGAGGTGGGCGAGATGCCGCCGAAGCTGAAGACCATCGTCGAGACGGGGCGGACCGAGGCGCGCTCCCATCTGGGCGCGCTCCGCTTCGAGGTGCCGGAGGGCGCGGAGGTCACCGTCGACGGAGAGCGCGTCGAGGCGCTCGAC
>CALFEQ010000019.1 GCA_937949945.1 uncultured Myxococcales bacterium | reverse complement strand
GAGCTTGCGTCACCCTCCGGCACCCGTCGAGTACGGGGTTGAAACAGCGCGTACCAGAAAGGGAATGGGCCACCCGGAGCGACGACGCTCGGCCGGGGTCTCGAGCGGCTCTCGCAGCTGACCGCCGCGCTCAGACTGCGGAAGTCGGCGAAATCTGGTCAGTCGACTATCCGACTTGGGTCCAAGGGTAAGCCCGCGGGGTGATATACAGGACGGCCGAATCGTGCTTCGCTCATACTTCCCACCGGTGCGTGTGCCGGCCTCGGCCCGCCTGGTTGCGACCACGGGAGGTGATGCTCTCTGATTCTCTGATTCGCTCCAAGCTGTATTCCCGGCGTGGCTCGTACGCCGCGACACGGCGCCGACGAGTCGGGGGCTCGTCAGCTTCGGCGCTCATGCCGCGATGCAACGCCGACGCCGACTTGCCAGCGTGGAGCTGTGCTCGCGCAAGACGACTTCTACGGGACGAGCGGACGCTGGTTCAGTATCGTTCAATCCTGCTGCACTGCGTTTGAAGCGTGTATGCGGAGGTTCAGGATGATGACCGAGGACAATGATCCGTACTTGAAGGTGTTCGAAAACGCCGTGCGTCTCCAGGGCCCGGAGGCTGCCTTCCGCCAGCTGGTGATGATTTTCCGAGGCAACGAGAAGGACGCTCTGCGTGTGAAGTACGCCTACGAGAAGAAGGTCGGCATCATTCGGGACTTGCCCGGTGGAGCCACGCTGCAGGCGAGGCGATTTGCCGACTGGTACTCTGGTCCGAGCGACGACGACCAGTACTGGCCCGCGTTGAAGCGGTACCTGCTCGAGCGAAAGAAGTGGCCCAAGGCGACGGTCGAGGATCTCGACCGCGAGTCGACGAACGTGATGAAACGCTTGCCCCCAGTGTACGGCACCGTCGACGCGAAGGGCCTCGTCGTAGGCTACGTGCAGAGTGGCAAGACCGCGAACTACACCGCTCTCATCGCGAAGGCCGCCGACGTTGGTTACCGCCTCTTCATAGTGCTGGCGGGAGTACATAATTCCCTGCGCCGTCAAACGCAACTTCGTCTCCAAGCCGAACTGATCGATTCGGACGAAGTCGTCAAGCAGAAATGGCATACGCTGACGCTCCCGCAAGAGGATTTCCGTGCGCGAGGCACTAACACGGACGCGTTTCTGAGCAGTCAGGCCGCTGGTCAGCGCATTCTCCTCGTCGTCAAAAAGAACGGACACGTTTTGAAGCGCCTCGAGAAGTGGTTGAACCAGGGTCAACCAGCGGTGCTCGAAGCTTGTCCCGCGCTGATCATCGATGACGAGGCCGACCAGGCCGGTCTCAACACCGGCAAATCGGATGAGGAGCGAACGGCGATCAACAAGCTGATCCTGAGCATCAAGAAGACGCTCCCGAAATCGGCATACGTCGGCTACACGGCAACACCGTTCGCGAACGTGCTCGTGAATCCGGCAGCCGACGACCTATATCCGTCGGACTTCATCGTCGCTCTGCCGAAACCACCCGGATATTTCGGTGCGGAACTCTTCTTCGGCCGCGAGCCGCTGGAGACTGACGACGAAGAGCCGCCGGGGCCGCCCGACATGTTCCGCGAGGTACCCGATGAAGACGTGGCCGTGGTCCGGCCGCAGAGCGCGACCGCCGCAAAAGGCTTCCGCGCTCAAGTGCCACCCTCATTGAAGACCGCCATCAAGTATTTCATTCTCGCCGCCGCTGCGCGCTGGGTTCGCGGTCAACGCTTGAAGCACTCAAGCATGCTCGTGCACACGTCGTTGAACGTGGATGTTCAAGAGGACCTTCACGCCAAGATCGTCGACGAGATCGGTGAGTTTCGTAACAGGCTCAAGCTTCCCGACGAAAGGGCTGTACTCGAGAAGCTCTGGACTGAAGAGCACGCAAAGGTGACTTGCGACGGACTTCCGAAGGTCTCGTTTAAGGAAATCGAGTCTCGTCTCGAAGAACTTTTGGATCGAACCCGGGTGGTCCTGGACAATGGGCAGAGCCCCGACCGCCTCTTGTACAAGGACGAGGCGGCCCTGACGGTGCAAGACCATGTTGTGCACATCGCGGTCGGTGGAAACACGTTGTCCCGCGGTCTGACACTCGAAGGGCTCATCGTCAGCTACTTCGTCAGAACCGCAACGGCGTACGACACGCTGCTCCAGATGGGCCGCTGGTTCGGTTACCGGTTCGGGTACGAGGACCTGCCGCGGCTCTGGATGACCAACGAACTGCGTAGTGACTTCTACGCCCTTGCGACGGTGGAGGAAGAGATTCGCAACGACATCGCCCGATACGAAGAAGAGAACGTCACACCGCGTGAATTCGCGGTGAGAATTCGCACCCATCCCACCATGACCGTGACGTCTCGGCTGAAAATGCGGCACGCCGTGACGGTAGAGATCGACTATGCAGGCTTCACGCGACAGACGACGATCTTCCGCGAGCGTGATGCAAGTTGGCTCGAGAAGAATTGGAAGGCTGGAGTTTCACTCGTCGAGCAGCTGCGGACCCGGTTCGAGAAGAAGGGTGACTCCCACTTCGTCGCTCGGTCGGTTCCCGTGTCGAGCATTCTTGCCTTTCTCGACGAGTACGAGGCACATCCCGATCACCTGGAACTGCGAAGGGAGTTTATTCGCAAGTACATCGAGAAGCAGAACTCGCGCGGAATGTTCACGAATTGGACGGTGGCTGTCGTGACATTGAAGGATGGTAGGGATGGGTCTCCGGAGACGGAATTTGGTGGGCTCCGCGTCTTCCCAGTCAATCGTTCGAAGCTGACCGACGGAGATCGTTGTGAAAGCGTGGATCTCGGTACCATCACCACCCAGAGCAATTTCGGGATCGATCTCGAAGGCCCTCCAGGGGCTCCCACCGTGACGGATGAAAGCGACTTGAAGAAGAATAGGCGGATTCAGCCGAAGCGCCCGGTAGGAAGTGATCCTCTTCTATTGTTGATTCCGATCAACAAAGATTCCCGGCCGATGAAGCAGGGGACGAAGGGGCGTGAGAAGCTGGAGGCTGCTGCTCATGTTCTGGGGATTGCGCTCGCGTTCCCCGACGTCAAGCGAGGTGGGGGCGGGGTCGCCGAAAACTACATCCAGGTGAAGCTGCCCGAACCGACGCACTACATGGAGGAAGAGGACATCGAGGCCGAGGGCGGCACTGAAGTGGACGACGGATGACTACGAAAATGCAGGAGAAACTCGAGAACGCCTGGCGTACCCTGGAGGCGGGCCAGGCGCAAGCGAGCACACGGACGCTAGACGACCTCGGCATCGATGACCCCCGACTTCTGCTCGGAATCGAAGAAGGGTGCCGGGAACTCGTGATCGAATCGCTGGCCAAGCCGGAGGGGCGCGCTTCGTCCACGCGCGCAGTGAAGGTGGTCGCCAGGACGGTCGGTGAACGGTCGAAAGCACGCCACTACCTCGTGATCCGCTGTACCTCTCCGGATCTGTACGGCGTTTTCTGCCGATTCACGGCCAGCGTGCTTGAGCGGGTGGGGGGCACGGCGGACCCGGCGAACGAAGCCATCACGGTGCTTCGGGAGTGGCAAAGAATGTTCGAGCGCGCGGGGCGTTCGAAGGAAACGACAGTCGTCGGCTTGTTCGGAGAGCTGAGTGAATTGCTCGGACTCGCACGAACGAACCCGCGGGCGGTACTCGCCTGGATGGGGCCCCTCGGAGAGCCGCAAGACTTCGTGAACGGCCGGTTGGCTCTGGAACTCAAGACGTCTTCCGTCCGAACGTCCGAGGTGGAGATCCATGGGCTCGAACAGCTTTGGGCTGCGCCTTACGAAAAACTGGTTCTCGGCGTCACCCGCATCGTCGAGGATGCAGCGGGACGTACGCTCGAAGACCTCGTCGAGGAACTCGGACGAATCGGCGTGAGCCGTGCGGACTTGGACGAGCGCCTCGAGGCACTCGGTTGGGACGCGCAGCGGTTGGGTGAGTCGCGCACTCGCTTCACGAGTCGCGGCACGCGTTACTTCCTCGTCAGCCCACAGGCTCCGGCACTGACGCCGGACCACCTTCGCGGACCTCTACCCGCAGGAGTCGACCGGCTTCGATACGTCGTGGCGCTCGACGCACCCGGCTTCGTGGAGATGACGGGGGACTCCAATCGGACATTTCTCGCCTCTCTCGCGACGGTGCCATCGACATGACGGCAGCGCGTGCGACATTGCTGTCCGAGCGTTTCGGTGCGATGGGCAACCTCGTAGCCGAAGGGGTCTGGAACCAACTCGGTAGACCAGAGCTCGACCGACTGACGCTCCTCATTCGAGAGTCGGTGCAGAACTCCTGGGATGCTCGTAGCGGAAAGCACATCCAGTATGCGCTCGACAGTTGGACGTTGTCTCGCGCGGAGCGTGACGCTTACGCGATGTTCTTTCACGAGCAGCCGCCTCCGCCGGCATACGTGTCCACGAGCAAGGTCGTGGACACGATTCAGGCCATCAAGCTCTGGCTCCGGGAGCCTGCGCCACGGGTGCTGACGGTGTCGGATCGCGGCACTACGGGGCTCGATGGACCGACACGTGCGGATGACTCTTCGGCGGTCGAGGAACGAAACTTCGTCGACTTCCTCCGGAACATCGGCCAGCCGCCCGGACGAGTGCAGACCGGTGGGACTTTCGGTTACGGGAAGGCGGCCTTCTATCTTGCAAGTCTTGCGAGGACCATCGTGGTCTACACGCGGTGCAGGTATAAGGGCAGATTGCAGTCGCGTCTCACGGCAGCCGCGTTGACCCACAACTTCGTGCACGAGAGGGCTCGGTTCACCGGACGCCACTGGTGGGGCGTCAGCGCGGACGGCGGCCGGATTGTGGAGCCGTTTCTCGACAGCGCTGCCGACGACATCGCGAAATCTCTAGGACTTCGTGGTTTCGTGGGCGACGAGTGCGGCACGACGATCGCGATTTTGGCACCTGCCTTCGATGATGGGGAGCTCAAGGAGTTGGGCACGACGTGCCTTCGGCATCTATGGCCCAAGCTCAAGTCCCGTGACGGAGGGCAGCCCCCCATCGCACTGAGCGTTCGCGTCGCGGGCGTGCAGGTCCCCATTCCAGATCCCGCCAAGACAGCTCCGTACGATGCGTTCTGGCGGGCGTACTGCGCACTGGAGACACCGGATGCGCTCCCCATCACGTATCGCCGGGAGAAGGTCGGGGCGCTCGCACTCGAGCGCGCCTTGATCCTGAACGGGGGAGGGCGTTCTCCGACCGCCCCCGAGCATGAGGTGCGCCCACAGCACGTCGCGCTGCTACGCACACCCGAGCTGATTGTGAAGTATCTGGAGGCGGGGCGAGGGTTCGGCCACGACGCGGTCGGGTTCGTCGGCGTGTTCCGCTGCAACCCCGAGTACGATGATGCCTTCGCTCGCTCCGAACCTCCGACGCATGACGACTGGCAGCCGTCCTCGGTGGCGGACAAGCGTGCGAGCGGGATCGTCCGGACGGCGCTGAAGCACATCCGCGAGGCATGCAAGAACTTCAGCGCAAAGTACAGTCCGACGGTCGAAGGAGCGCAGGGCTCTCCATTGGCCAAGCTCGCCAGCGACTTCGGGCTGCTCGCCGGTGGCACGGTGACGTCGCCGGTCGATGCATCGCGACGCGGCACGAGAACGGAGGGATCGCCGCCGAGCCGTAAGTCCCGAGGCGAACAGCCCCGGGTGAGGACTGTGGTTCCGGAACAAGGTCCCATCACCGAAGTCGACGGACGTAGGTACGTGGTCTTCGCCTTCGAAGTGACCCACGCAAGCGATTCGGAGCGAACGCGCCTCAACGCCGATGTCTATCCAGTCGTCGCCGGTGGCGCTCGCGAGGTCGAGCCGCCGAAAGGACGCACTGCGGAACGCACGGGGTGGTGGCTATCGCCGCGCGGAGCGCGTTTCGAAGGTAACGCGGTGGAGGTCGGGCCCAAGCAGGAGGGGGTCTGGACACTCTTCGTTCCACTGGAACCGAACGTAGCGCTGGGAGCGAGTGTGATCGCAGAGCGTGGGGGGGAAGCCACGTGAGGAGCGATGTCCGACTTCCATTCCTGCAGGCGCTCGCGCCTGCGCAGTTGGGCACATGGCGCCTGCGCGTTGGTGACGAGGAGATCGAGCTGCCAGAGGAGCACCCGGCTTGGGACCCCACCGTCGACATCGACGTATCGCGCAATGTCGTGCTGGATACCGAGACGCTGCGCGCGGAATGCGGGTTGGGGAATCATGCAAGCGTACGGCTCGTTGCTGGCTGGCAATGTGAGAGCGCGCGCGCGAAGCAGTTTCCCTGGCGCTGCGACCTGCGAGCCCCCGCACGATTCGAAGGCCTCGTGTCGGTGCACGTTCCGGGAAGCATGATTGCATCGAGCGTAGAATTGATCGTCGGCGTGGTGCTCGTCAGCCCTGGTCAGCAGGCGTCGACGCTGGCCGCTCAGACCCTCGGGTCATGGCTATGGAGAGACTCGCAGGAACTACGGCTCGAGTCTTCACGTGGCCGCTTCCCGATGGAGTGGACGGACTTCAAGAGGTCGGGGCTCTCGCCGAACGCGCCCTGGTTCCTCGACTGGCCGTCGCAGGACTGGGACCGCCCGCTGCTCGGTTCGGTCCGGCTCCGACTGAACGCGACAAACCCACTCATGGAAGGGTTGCTCGACCTGCCCGAGGACGATGAGAGACGGAGTCTCGTGGTCCGGGCGGCAATGCTGGACGTGGCGAAGCAGCTCGTCATTGCAGCGCTCGACAGCGACGAGTTCGTGGACAATTGCGGGCATTACGGTGAGGGTACCGTCGGCATGGCGGTGTCGATTCTGATCGGAATGGCGTTTCCCGGGATGTCTTTGAAGGCGGTGCGAAGTCTTCTTCGTGATCACGCTGGCGAGTTTCACATGATGCTCCAGGCGGCCGTCGTGCCTTTCACGAAGGCGAGCTGATGTCGTTCCGACTTTTTCCGCAACTGCCGTTGCGCATCGCTTCCGAGCTGGCCAGCTCTCATGGGAGCAGGCCCATCCACGAGTTACGAGAGCTGGCGTCGTCTCATCACGAGCAGCAAGTATTCTCGGCAACCGGCGGCCACCAAGTGTCCCACAGTTTTCTCGAAGGCTTTGCTGAAAAGGTTCGGGCGCTTTGCGAAGGTAGGAAACCCGGAGAGATCGATACGCCGCTTGCGAGGCTTGCACACACGGAGCTGAAGCTTTCGCGCCTCGAGGCATCGAACGATGGCATTTGGTCCTTCTTCGGCTGCGTCCTCTTGCCGGACGTCGTGCGCTGGCGATTCCACGGAGAGGTGACACCGCCGGATCGCTTCCTCGGCAAGCAGCGTGGGCTTCGAACATTGATCGGTCGGGCCTGGTGGCGAGCCGAGATGCTGCTCGACGAATCGCCCCCGCCGGGTCGGGACCCATTCTGGTTGCTCGACGAACTCGCCGAAGACGAAATCCTCGGCATCGTCGAACGGCCGCGCGCGGTGGCGACGAGACGTGTAGCCGTTGCGCTCGGCAGAGGTCTCTTGGAAACGAAGTGTGGGGACCTTCCGCGCGCGCTCGTCGCTCGCGAGGCGGTGAAGACCTTTCTTCGCCTCGGCTACTTCGTCGAGTTCGACACGATGACGGACGAGGAATTGAGGGTCGCCTGCCAATCGCAGTACCGACGAGCCGTCATGGCGCTTAAGCAGTCGTAGCGAGTGCGCGGGTCACCGCGGCGAACACCGCCTTGTCCGTACGCAGACCGCCGGGCCGGAAGTCGTCGTCCGCCTCGTCAGATTCGACGAAGTACAGGATCGCCGCCTGCGCGAGGCGGCGCTGATCATCGGAGAACTCGGCCCATCGATCCAGCAGCGCATTCGACTCGGAGGCTAGCTGCTCGGCACCATCCAGGTCCAAGAACTCGTGATGCTTGAAGGCCTCCTCGAACTCCGAGAGGTGGCGCTTCACCATAGTCCGCAACTCGTCGACGTCGTGAAGTTTCGCAGCCAGGAGTTGCGCGAAGGCGGCTTCAGTCTCGCCCGGCAGTTCTCCTACCATCGCGCGGAGCTCGGCAGGCGTCGGGCTGAGCGTTGCTGATGTCCACACGGGTTGAGTGCTTCGTTCGGCAATCCCGTCCACGAGCGAAACTTCCAGGGATCGGTCGGTGGCGGTTTGCAGCGGGACCGGTCCGTTCACGGGCGGAACCTGGCTGTTCTCCACGACTCTCGGCTGTGCCTTCCGGACCAGCTGCGTTCCCTGGCGCTCGACTTCCCCAAGGCGAATGAGCCCGTTGAGCGCACTGCGAATGGCGGTGTCGATCTTTCCGCCCGTTCGGAAGCGTTGCATGTCGAGTCCGTAGATTTCGACTGCCCAGTCGGCCGCCTCACGGACCAACACGTCGCGATCCATCCAGCTGTCGCGACACGCTCTCCGGATGCAGTCTCGCCAGTGATCACGAGAAAAATCTGCGGCTTCACGAATCACCGCACGGATCTGCCCGCGGGCCGGACGGTCGAAGAGCACACCTCGACGCGTGCAGCTCGCGATCGCCTCCTCGATGGCCAAGTAGAGTGGCCCGTCTCGACGCAGCCGTTCGAACGTGACATAGCCATCATCGCGGAGCATGTTCGCGGCCTCGCGAATCGCTTCGTCGAAGTCGCGCGCCCCGGAGCCTACGAGGTATCCCCAGAGGAGGTCGGCCTGTTCCGTCCTCTCGAGCGCGAGGAAGTTGGGCGGCGAGACGTCGCGGACCGTCTCCGGGCGCGAAGCCGAGGAGGCAGAAAGATAGATGGCGTCATCGGTCGGACCCACGGAGCGCGCTTCGAGGTTCAACGCGAGTTGCTCGTAAAGCGCCCGCCCCGGAGTTCCGGTGAGAAGCGTGTACTTCCAGGCCCCTTCAGTGCCATTGAGCACGATCGTCGCGTGCAAGCCCGTCGCATACTGATGAAGCGCCTCCAGACGCTCGACCGCTTCCGCTTTGGTCTGCCCCTCGACGAGTAGGACCAGCAGGCGTGGCATGCCCATGAGCGCCTGTCCGACGCGAGCGATCCATTGCTTCGAGAACTCGCTGAGATAACAAACCGCCGTCTGCGCCTCGAACGTCTCCTGCAACCATGCCTTGAGCTCGTTGTACTTCGAGGAGGAGGTGGTGCTCAGCCCTTCGATCTTGTTGGCGCGCCCTTCCAGCTCGGCAATCAGTCCTTGCGCGTCACCTTGCATCAAGCTTGCGATCCTAGCCTATGTCGTGGCCATTCTGGCTCGATCCGAGCGAGGGCGCCGCGATGTGGGCTCGGACTGCTCAGTGGCGCGGTGATCCTCCGGCCGAACGCGACGGCCCGTCAAATCGAGGCGCGCCCTGTATCGGCACGGTTGGAACGAACGGGGTAGAACAGAACGCGCAGGCACGAAAGGGCAGGCACAGGACGGAGCCTAGGGTGACCGCTGTACGAGGAAGCCGATCCGGTTGGCATACGGGACGATCTGAAGAGCCCGTCGAGGTAGGGAGCGAGGTCGCGTGGAGCTTGCACGAGGCGACGAGCGAGAGATGTTCCGACGGTCCCGGCGTCATCGTCGAACCCGCAGAGCCGTCCGTGTGTCGAGCAAGTTGCGGCCAAGCGCATCGTCGTCGCGGACGACGAACCTGCACTCGTCCCGCACGAGAGGCCCTTGACGGCACTGAACGGCTGGATAGTATCGTCGCAGCTCCATGGGGAAGAAGCCGACCGCCGCCACGCTTCCGCTCTTTCCGCCTTTGAAGAGGTCTTCGGGAGCGAGAGCCCAGAAGCCACTGAAGGTCGTGGGCCTTTTCGCCGGGATCGGTGGGATCGAGTTGGGGATGGGCCGTGCAGGCCATGAGACCCTGATGTTCGTCGAAATCGACCCCGGCGCACAGGCGGTCCTCAAGGAGCACTTTCCCGACGTCTCGCTTCACGACGACGTCACGACGTTGAAGCGCCTTCCCAAAGAGACTGAGCTCGTTGTCGGTGGGTTTCCCTGTCAGGACCTCTCGCAAGCGGGCAAGACCGTGGGGATCCAAGGGGCTCGCTCAGGGCTCGTGGGCGAAGTGTTCCGTCTTCTCGATGACCTACCGGTGCCCTGGGTTCTCCTGGAGAACGTTCCCTTCATGTTGAAGCTCTCGAAGGGGCGGGCGATGGACGTCATCGTTCGAGCCTTCGAGGCTCGCGGATATCGTTGGGCGTACCGCGTCGTCGATTCGAGGGCGTTCGGCGTTCCGCAGCGGCGGGAGCGTGTCTACTTCTTGGCGTCGCTCGATGGAGATCCCCGCGAGATCCTCTTCGCTGACGAAGCTGGTAACCCCGAGGACCTTCCGCCCACCTGGAGCGTCGCTCACGGTTTCTATTGGACCGAAGGGGTACGAGGCCTCGGATGGGCAGTCGACGCGGTGCCAACTCTCAAGGGAGGTAGCGCGGTGGGCATTCCTTCGCCACCGGCCGTCATCCTCCCGTCTGGGAGGATCGTGACGCCCAACATTCGCGATGCCGAGCGGATGCAAGGGTTTGCCGCCGGATGGACGGAGCCCGCCGAGAAAGTCGTTCGCAAAGGGAACCGCTGGAAGCTGGTAGGCAACGCCGTCACGGTGGATGTGGCCGCCTGGATTGGTCGTCGTCTCCGCACGCCCGATCCCATCGGCGCGCAAGTGAAGGGAACTCCTCTGTCGGATGGAGAACCGTGGCCGAACGCGGCTTGGAATGTGGGGCACGGACGTCATGCGGCGGTTGCGCTATCGACGTGGCCCGATCGCCGACCGAGAGAAGCTCTCGCCGACTTCCTCGTTCATCCGGCGGCGCTGCTATCCGCAAGGGCTACAGCTGGGTTTCTTTCTCGCACTCAAGTGAGCTCACTGCGGTTTCCGTCAGGTTTCATCGAGCGAGTCGAACGCCACCACCAGAGAATGCTCGCGGTCTCGGCGTGACGTCGTGAGCGAGGCTCGTCGCAACATCGAGCTCGTACTCGACCCGGAGACATCGAAGCGCCTCGGTCGGATCCGCCAGAAGGACACATCGGCCGAGCTCCTCGTTCGAAAGGTTCTTCACGCTCTCGGGTTGCGTTTCCGCGTCAGGAACCGTGACCTGCCGGGATCTCCCGACATCGCGAACAGAACCGGAAAATGGGTCGTCTTCGTCCACGGGTGTTTCTGGCACCAACATCGGGGGTGTGTGCGTGCCACCATCCCGAAGAGAAATCGTGAGTTTTGGCTCGCTAAGTTCGAAGCGAACAAGGCGCGAGACGCGAAGGCGGTTCGACAACTCCGCGGACAGGGGTACCGGGTCTTCGTCGTTTGGGAGTGCGAAGCCGAGGCAGCGGGCTTCGCGGAGCGACTCGCCGCGCGGCTGCGAGGCTTGCTGGAGAACCCGACGCCACGGCGGTCACCTACGACGCGATCTCGTAGATCCGCTGCTTCAGGTAGTAGTTTGCGGTCCGATCGCGTCGCCAGCCGAAAACGCCGATCCTCACGCCGGCTTCGTGGATGACGTAATGAGGATCTTGGCTTTGTAAGCCAGAGCCCAACTTCGAACACACGCGGCATCGCGTATGTCAGGCGCAAGGTAACTGTCCGACCGAGCCCGCGGTTGACCTGCGCCTGAAGGTGTGACGGGGCCT
>CALFEQ010000018.1 GCA_937949945.1 uncultured Myxococcales bacterium | reverse complement strand
CTGAGTCAGCGCTCGTGCCGGATGTCCATCTCGGGCTCCGGCGGTTTCGGCGAGCTCGTCGACGGCGCGGCGGGGCGCACCGGCCGCTGAGGTCGCGGCTTGGGCGCGGTCGCCCTCGCCGTGACCGCCGTCGCGGCGGCGGTCGTCGCGCTCGGTCGCGCCTCCGGTGTGCTCGCGACGGGTGGTGTGTTCGCGTCCGCCTCGGCCGGTGGATTCGAGGGCGTCGTGACGACCGGCACGGTGACCTCCGGCGCGGTCGACGGCGTCGAAGCGGCGGGCGCGATCGTCGCCGACGTGTCGACCTTCGCGGCGTCTCTCCGGGCCGCGAACGCGTAGGTGACGCCGGCGAGCCCGAGGACGATGGCGGCGACCGCCATGTACGCGTAGGCGCGCTGGCTCGACCGTTGGGGCGGCGCCGAAACGACGACGTTCGTCGTGGCCGCCGTCAGGGTCGGACCTTCGTAGCTGCTCGCGTTGCTCACGCGCGCCGATCCGGAAGGCCGCGGAGGCGGGATCGATTCGGGCGGGGATGCGCGGCCGGATGCCCTCGTGATCACGGCCTTCGCCCTCTCGACGCTCGCGCGCGCCCTCTTCGGCGCGAACGGCACGAGCGCCTCGGCGAGCTCCGCCGCGTTCTGGAACCTGTCGTCCGGATGCTTGGCGAGGCACTTGTCGATGACGGCCTCGAGCTCGGCGGGGAGGTCGGGCCGGAGCTCGCGGACCTTGCGGTGCTCTTCGTGCAAGACGCGAGCGATGATCCCGGTCACCTCCGTCCCCTCGAACGGTGTCTGGCCCGTCAGCAGCTCGAACAGGACGACCCCCAGCGACCAGAGATCGGCGCGGGTGTCGACGTCCTTCGTCGACCGGATCTGCTCCGGGGACATGTAGTGAGGCGACCCCATGATCTGGGTCGTCTCCGACGACTGGGCATCGATGTTCTGGAAGTCGTGCCCGAGCCCGGCCTTCGAGATTCCGAAGTCGAGCAGCTTCGCCTGCCGAATGCCGGCCTGCTGCGTGACGAAGATGTTCCCGGGCTTGATGTCGCGGTGGATGATCCCGAGCGCGTGCGCCGCCGCGAGCCCTTCGCACGCTTGGATGACGTACTCGACGGCCTCGCCGACCTCGAGCGTTCCCCTCGAGGCGAGCATCGTCTCGAGATCCTCTCCGACGAGGAGCTCCATGACGATGAACGGCGAGCCGTCGTCCGTCCCGCCGACGTCGAAGACACGCGCGACGTGATCGTTGTTGATCTTCGCCGCCGCGCGCGCCTCGCGCGCGAACCGAGAGACGATCTCCGGACGAGCCAACGCTTCGCGACGGAGGAACTTCAGCGCGACGCGTTCGTCGAGCGCGAGGTGCGTCGCCTCCACGACGAGCCCCATCGCGCCCTCGCCAATGATCCTCTCGACGCGAAACTTGCCGTCGAGCACCTGACCGGCGCGGACGGGGAGGTCTTCGAAGCTTTGCGGTGCCGCCGTCTCGCCGTGACCAGTCACGGCGATCAACGTAACACAGCGACACGCGGCAGTTCGTCGCGGGCGTACGTTCGATCTTTCGAACGATCGACTTTTCTCCGATCGCGATCGGTCACGAGTCGATCGCGCGTCGTCGCGAACGAATTGCGCATCGACTCGCGAGCCTTCGCGACCGGCGGATCGACGCCAGGCCCCTTCGAAATCCTGGGTGGTTCGTTGTGAGCGCTCGAGGAGTGGGCGTCACCCGAGAATTCAGGCGTGATTCCGCGGCGGAACGCACGTCGGGTGGACCGTCGTGACGACTGTGGCGAAAGGTGTGCCTCGTGCTCGAGAGGGACGGGCTGCGTGACGGCGCGTCAGCGGCTCCGCCGGATGTCGTCGTCGGGAGCGGGCGGCGGCAGCGCGTGTGCGGAAGACGAGGGACCGACCGTCGTCCGAGGTTTCGGCGCTCGGGGCTTCGCCACGACCGGCTTCGCGGTGTGCGCCGACGCGGACGCACCGGCCGGCTCCGCGCTCGCGCTCGAGGCTGCGCTTTCGCTCGTGGCCTCCGCCGTCGCGCCGGCGCTCGCCGCCTTCTCGACGGGACGCGGGGGCTCCGGAGCCGGTTCGCTCGCCGCCGCGGCGGACGCCTCCGGTCCGGGCGACGGAGCGGGCATCGCGGCCGTCCGCTCGGGACGCGACAGCACGAACGCGACCCCGGCGGCGGCGAGGAGCAATCCGGCGATCGCGAAGAGCACGACGGGCTTCTTGCTCTGCGAGCGTTGCTCCGCAGGCGGCGCGGGAGTCGCCGCGGCGAGGGCCGGGGCCGGCTCGGTCGGCGCCGTGACCTCGACGAACGAAGGCACGCGAGGCGGACGCAGCGCGCTCGACGGGATCTCGGGCTCGCTCGACGGCGGCGGCGGCATCGAGGACGGCATCTGCAGGTGCGGGTCGATCCCGCCCGTCTTCGCGTGCCCGACGGCACGCGCGACCTTCGCATGCGCGCGCCGGCGCGCGAACGGCAGGAGCGCGAGCGCGAGCGCCGCCGTGCTCGTGAACCGCTTCGCCGGGTCTTTCTGCAGGCAGCGCTCGATCGCGTTCGCGATCGGCACCGGAACGTCGAGCTCCGCCGGGATGGGATGCGGCGGCACCTCGAGGATCTGCGTCACGAGCTCGGTGAAGCGCTTCGCGCGGAAGGCGCGCTCGCCCACGAGCAGCTCGTAGAGCACGCATCCCAGCGCCCAGATGTCGGCGCGATGATCGACCGGCGCGCACCGGAGCTGCTCGGGCGCGAGGTACGCCGGCGTCCCGAGCCCGGATCGAGGTCCCGATCGCGAGTCGACCGCCGCGCCCTCCTGGTCCTTCGAGCGCATCATCGCGATCCCGAAGTCGAGGAGCTTGATGCACGGCCGGCCGTCGCTCCCGGTGACGAGGAACAGGTTCCCGGGCTTGACGTCCTGGTGCACGATCCCGCGGGCGTGCGCCTCGGCGAGGCCTTCGCAGGCGTCGATCACGTACTCGACGGCGCGATGCAGCGGGACCGGTCCCGACGTGGAGAGGACCTCCGCGAGCGTCTGTCCCTCGAGGAGCTCCATGACGATGAACGGTCCTCGGACCGGATCGCGTCCGACGTCGTAGACGCGTGCGACGTGCTCGCTGCGCAAGCGCGCTGCCGCGCGGGCCTCGTGGGCGAAGCGCTCGACGATCACGGGATCGTCGGCCCCCGATGCGAGGAGCTTCAGGGCGACTCTCTGATCGAGCTGCATGTTCGTCGCCTCGACGACGACGCCCATGCCGCCGCGCCCGACGATGCGCTCCACGCGAAACTTCCCGACGAGGACGTCACCGGGAGAGATGCCCCGAACCTCCGACGCCGCCTCGTGCTTCCCAGTGGCGTTCATGCTCCCTCGCTCGTGTCAGTCGACCCCGTTGGTCCTTCGTGCCGTGGCGCCGGGGGCGTTCGCGTCCGGTCCGGAAGTCCGCCGCTCGTGGACCTTCGCCGGGATGCCGCTCACGACCGCGCCCGGCGGCACGTCGTCGAGCACCACGGCGTTGGCGCCGATGATGGCGCCGCGACCGACGCGGATCGGACCCAGGACGCGCGCCCCGCAGCCGATCACGACGTCGTCTTCGATGACGGGACAGCCGTTGTCTTTCGCCGTCCCGATCGTGTTGTTGCCCAGGAACTTCACGCGCGCGCCGATCTTCGACGTTCCTCCGATCACGGTGCCGAGCGTGTGCGTGAAGTTGACGCCCTCGCCGAGCTCGATGTCGTTGCCGATCTCGATGCTGTAGAGCACCGTCGTCGCGAGGCGGAGCGCGTGATTCACGCCCGGGACGTGCCACCGGCGCGCGCTCTCCCGGATCCGGCTCATCAGCAGGACCTTGTAGCCGTCCTGCGTGAGCGCGGCCCGCACGACCTCCTTGAGCGGCGGCCGCGCGCCCTCGCCACGCTCGCCGCGGAGCGCGCGCGCCAGCTCCACCGCGTCGCGGGTGATCTTCCGAAAGAGCCCCATTCTCGTCATCGTACCGCGCCGCCGTGCTCACGGGTACCCGATGCGCTGCCCACCGCCCGGGTGAGGCCCCGGCGTCTACCGGGCGGGGTTCAGGACGACGAGGCTCGTCGCCTGACGATCCGCCCTCGAGCTGAGCTCGAGCGTCACGGAGAGGTCGGCGTCGGCGCCGTTCGCGAAGGCCGTGAGAATTGCGTGGGACGAGTCGCCGTCGGTCACGCCGCGTGATGCGTTCTTGACGTCGACCTTCACGTCGTCGCCGAGGTCGCATGCGGCGACGGCCAGGGCGCCCGTCTGGGCGAAGACGGGACCGACCGTCACGCGCTGCCTGCCCCCGGTCGATTTCGCGCTCGGGCCGAAGGGGATACGTTGGTCGACCCCCGAGAAGAACGCATGCGTGTAGAACGGCGTCTCGGCCGGTTTTCGAGACAATCCGACCTGGATCTCGCCATTTTCGACCGCGGCGATGCCCGTTTCGTTCAGGTACCAGAGCTCGACCAGGTTCTGCTTGTTCGATTGCCTGTCGACGACGCGCCCGACTTCGGGCACGCGCGCGAGCGGTCGCTGGCCGAGCCGTACGGACTCGACTTCCGCGCCGTTGCCCGAACCGTCGGAGTCTTCGATGTGCACCGTGACGAGCAACAGGCGGTTCGTCCCGGCAGGGATCGTCACCTCCAGCCCGCTCTTCCACTCACCGAGGAGGGCGACCGACGTGGCCGGTCCCGCGTCCGTCTCCTGACCGTTCGCGCCGCCGTCTTCCTCGCCGTTCGGGCCGGTGCCCGCGTCGCCGCGTTCCTCGGCCGGCGCGCCGCCCGTCGGAGCCTCCCCGAAGGCGCTGCAGG
>CALFEQ010000017.1 GCA_937949945.1 uncultured Myxococcales bacterium | reverse complement strand
CGCGTGAACCCGCGCGGCACGCCGGCGGCGGGCGACCTCGACGGCGACGGCACGATCGAGATCGTCGTGCCGAAGCGTGCGGGCGGCCTCCTCGCCTTCCGCGCCGACGGCTCGTTCCTCTGGCGCTCCACCCAGAAGGACGGGACCACGCCGTACGACGGAGTCTTCAACTCCATCGCCGTCGCGCTCGCCGACATGGACAACGACGGCAAGGTCGAGGTCGTCGCGGGCGGCATGATCTTCGACCACACCGGCAAGCTGGTGCACGACGTCGAGTCGGGCCGCGAGAAGTGGGGCGCCAACGACGCCAACTACGGGCCGATAAGCATCATCGCCGACGTCGACGGGGACCCCGCGACCACCGACCAGCATCTCGTGACGGGCAACCGCGCCATCGCGAAGGACGGCAGGGTCATCTGGGACAAATCGTCGGAGCTGCCGGACGGCTATCCCGCGATCGCGGACCTGGATCGGGACGGGGTGCCCGAGCTCGTCGTCGTCGGGCAGGGCTCCGCCGCGTCCGGCGGTCACGTGCGCGTCCAGAACGCCATCACGGGAGAGCTCATCGACGAGATCAAGATGCCGGGCACCGGGCGTGGCGGCCCGCCGACGATCGCCGACTTCGACAGCGACGGCGTGATGGAGATCGCGGCCGCGAACGGCACCCGGTACGCCGTCTTCGAATACGACCCCTCCAAGCCGAAGGGACAGAAGCTGTCCGTCAAGTGGGACAAGGCCACGCAAGACGGCTCGTCCAACGTGACCGGCTCGAGCGTCTTCGACTTCGACGGCGACGGCTCCGCCGAGGTCATCTACAACGACGAGTGCTACTCGCGCATCTACCGCGGCACGGACGGCGAGGAGCTGAAGAGGATCCCGAACTCCTCCGCGACGATCCACGAGATGCCCGTCGTCGTCGACGTCGACGGCGACAACAACAGCGAGCTCGTCATCGTCGCGAACGACCGCAACCACGTGCACGGCGGGCTGAAGTGCGCGGGGTACGAGGAGGAAACGCCGAAGGCGACGCCCCGTCACGGCGTGTTCGTCTACGGCGACGCGCACGACAAGTGGATGCGCACGCGCAGGGTCTGGAACCAGCACGCGTACCACATCACGAACATCCTCGCGGACGGGAGGATCCCCACCGTCGAGCCGCGTAGCTTCACGGCGGCCGAGAACAACAACTACCGCGTGTCGGCGCAGGGCGCGGGCGTCTACAACGCGCCGGACCTGCGCGTCGATCTCGAGGTCTCCACCGCACAGTGCCCGACGGCGATCGAGCTCCGCGCGCGCGTTCGGAACGCGGGCGCGCTCGGCGTCCCCGCCGGCGTGAAGGTCCGCTTCTTCGCCGGTCAGGACGCCAGCGGAACGCTCCTGGCGGAGAAGGCGACGACGAAGGCTCTCTTGCCCGGCGCGAGCGAGATCGTCACCCACGCGGTACCCATCGCGCAGGGTGCGGGCGAGGCCTTCTACGTCGAGGTCGAAGGAGCCACGGCCTCCGGCGTCATCAACGAATGCCTGATGGACAACAACAGTGCCGTCGCGGGAAGCATCCGGTGCCCGGGGGTGAAGTGACATGAGCGGGGGGAGCGAACGCCCTTCGGTGCGTCGGCTCGGCGTGGGGAGCGTCCTCGTCCTCGCGCTGTCGTCGACGCAGTGCGGAGTCGAGGGCGACGCGGTCGGCGGCGGCGAGTCGAGCGACACCGGAGGCGCTAGCAGCGGGCAGTTCGGGACCACCTGCGACGGCCCGTGCGAGAGGCCGCCTCAGGAGGGCGGCGCCTCCGGCCGATGCGGCGACGGAGACCTCGCGCCTTCGGAGGCGTGCGACGATGGAAACACCGATCCGGGCGACGGCTGCTCGCCGACGTGCACGCTCGAGCCGGGCTGGGTCTGCCCCACGCCCGGGCTCCCCTGCGAAGCCGCGAAGTGCGGCGACGGCATCCTCGCCGGCGCCGAGGACTGCGAGCACCCGCCCGACGCGCCCGACGCCACGGCCGGCGGCTGCTCGGCGGACTGCAAGATCCTGCCCGGCTGGGACTGCGATCCGACGACCTTCGCGTGCACGCCCGTCGCCTGCGGAGACGGCAAGGTGCAGCGCGGCGAGAGCTGCGAGGACGGCAACGACCTGCCCTTCGACGGCTGCTACAAGTGCCGGAAGGAGCCCTCGTGCGCGAACGGCATCTGCGAAGGCGTCTGCGGCGACGGCCAGCGCTTCACCGGAGAGGAGTGCGACGACGGCAACACGCGATCGGGCGACGGCTGCTCGTCGGACTGCAAGGTCGAGAAGGGCTTCACGTGCACCGACGTCGTCGGAGACCCGCCACAGTCGATCGAGCTGCCCGTCCTCGTGCGCGACTTCATCGGCGTCGGCAACGCGATCAACGCGGGTGTCGCCCATACGGACTTCAACCAGCTCACGGGCGCCGGCGTGCTCGGGATCGTCGAGCCGACCCTCGGCCCGGACGGGCGGCCGGTCCTCGCGTGCCCCGACGGCGACTGCACCAAGAACCCCGGCCACCTGTACAAGGGCAACCCCTCGGAGCGCCCGAACATCTCGACGCGCGAGAACTTCGACCAGTGGTACCGGCCGAGCCCCGCGTCGCTCGCGTCCGTCGTGACGCTGCGGCTCGAACGGCAGTCCGATGGATCGTACGTCTGGGACAGCGCGAACCCGGCGCAGAACGGTGGGCGCGACTGGTTCGATCCCGTCGGCGAGGGCGGCTGGGTCGCCGCGGGCAAAGAACAGCGCGTCTGCAGTCCTCTCCGGAACGTCTCGTGGACGACGGAGACGCACTTCTGGTTCGAGTACCAGGGAGGCGAGCGCTTCGACTTCTCGGGCGACGACGACACGTGGGTCTTCGTCGACGGCAAGCTCGTGATCGACCTCGGCGGCCTGCACACCGCGAGGCACGGCTGGTTCCAGCTCGACGCCGACACGGACGGCGACGGCCCGGACACCGCCGACGGCAGCGCCACCTTCGAGACCGACATGCCGCCGAACGCGCCGCAGCGGGGCACCGTCCAGCTCGGGCTCGTGAAGGGCGGCGTCTACGAGGTCGTCATGTTCCAGGCCGAACGCAACCAGTGCGGCTCGAACTTCAAGGTCACGCTACGTGACTTCGACCGACCGCGCTCGTCCTGCGCGTCGACCTGCGGCGACGGCATCGTCGCCAGCGACGAGGTCTGCGACGACGGCAAGAACGACGGCAGCTACGGCGGCTGCATGCCCGGCTGCAAGGCGCGCGCGCCGCGCTGCGGAGACGGCATCGTCCAGGCCGAAGCCGGCGAGCAGTGCGACGACGGGAACACGAACAACGACGACGGCTGCACGAACGGCTGCAAGCTGTCGGGCGTGAAGTGATCGGGCTCCGCAGCTCGCGCCTGCCGAGCCGATCGGCTTCCGAGGCAGACATGCGGACCGTCCGCCGACATGACGAAAGGCGGAGTCACCGTCCGCGTTTCGCCTTCGCCGTCCCCTTCGAGGCCTTCGCGGCGGACTTCGCCTTTGCCGTCCGCTTCAAGCCTTTCGCGACGGGCTTGGCCTTTGCCGTCCCCTTCGAGCCCTTCGCGGCGGTGGGCTTCGCCTTCGCGCGAGCGCCTGCGGGCTTCGCCTTCGGCACCGGCGTGGCGAGCACGTAGGCCTCGCGTAGGACCTCACGGCACGTCGTCTCGTCGACGTTCCTGAGGAGCATGCGCGTCCAGCCTTGCGCGCCCCACGCGTTGTCGATGCGCTCGAACGCCGACGGATGCGACGTGACGAGCAGGTCCTGGAGCTCGAGCGGGATGAGGACGTTCACGTCCTCGCCGCTCGGGCCGAGCGTCGCGAAGGTACGCCGCGGCGTGCGGAAGGCCGTGCGATCGAAATGAGGGCGCTCTTCGACGTCACCGAGGGCGCAACACAACGCGCGGAACCGCGCCGGGCGAATCATGCGTCGAGCTTACACGGAACGCCCGCGCTCCGCAGACGCGCGCTCGTGACGACGAGCTCGAGCGCGACGGCGAGCGACCCTCGATCGCGCGCAGGGTCAACCGTCGTCGCGCTATGGTGTGGCCATGCGCACGGCGCCGCGCATCGTGAAGACGAGGAGGTTCGGATGAAGCCCGAGGATGCAGCGCTCGCGCGCCGGATCGTCGAGGGCTGCTCGACCGCGACGCTCGCCACGCTCACGCGCGACGATCCGTCGGCCCCCTACCCCTTCGGCTCGCTCGTGGCCGTCGCGACCGACGCACACGGCCGCCCCCTGCTCTTGCTCTCGAAGCTCGCGGAGCACACGAAGAACCTCGAGGCCTGCCCGCGGGCCTCGCTCCTGTTCGCCGATCCGTCGTCGAACGATCCGCTCGCGAGCCCACGCGTCACGCTGCTCGGACGGGTGCGCCGCGTCCCCGACGAAGAGGTCGCGTCCGCCCGCGAGGCGTACCTCGCGCGCCACCCCGGAGCGGCGAAGTGGGCCGCCTTCTCCGACTTCTCGTTCTACCGGCTCGACGTGGAGACGATTCGGTTCGTCGTCGGCTTCGGGAAGATGGGCTGGGTGGACCCCGTTGAATACGGCAGAGCGTGACCCCGACGCCGACCCGACCGAGCCATCTTTGCACCCGCTCCGAAGGTGGGGCGTCCGAGCGGCCGGCGCCGTCGTGGTCGTCGTCGGGTTCGACGCCTTCGTCGTCGAGCCGAGATGGGTCGAGGTCACGCACACGACGCTCGGAGCGCCGCTCGCGCAGCCGCTCCGAGTGATGCACCTTGGTGGGTCCGCTCTGGCTCCATGCGGGAAGCGGACGCTTCGTCGCCGGCGTCTACGAGCTCGACGGCCCGTCGCTCTACGTGAGCCGAGGCGTCGGCACGAGCATCCTGCACATCCGGTTCTTCTGTCGCCCCGAGATCGCCGTCATCGACGTCGGGCGGGGGCAACTCGGCGACCACTGAAGTGGTTGGAAGCACGATGGCTCGCGCCGTTCGATCTCGAGGTCGGGGTGCGTCGCAGGCCAGCTTCGCTCGCGTCGATGTCACTCACCCCTCGAGGGAGACGTCGAGCGAGCAGGAGCGCGTGACGTTCGCCGACCAGCCCGGCTGATGAACGGGCGCGCCGTTCGCCTCGATCCGGAGCACGTAGCTGCCTGGATGCCCGGCGAAAGGCGAGCTCGGGATCTCCACGATGCGCTCCTTCCCGGGCAAGAGATCGAGCCCCCACTGCGGGACGAGCGGGCCGAGGCCGTTCGGGCCGGCGAAGCGGAGCCGGACGCCCGTCGCCGTCGTCGAGCCGTCGTTGCGAACCGTCGCCTGTGCAGCGATGGGGACGCCGCAGATGGGACGAACGACCGACGCCCCCGGCGACACTACGAGCTTCGCCGAGTGGTAGTGGACGCGCCCTCGTCGCTGCTCGAGCCGGGAGTCCGAGGACGACGCGCTCGAATCTCCGCTCGTCATCTCGAACGTGCACTCCGGGGTGATCTTGAGCATCCGCGTGGAGCTGCCCATCTCGAGCGTGAGCCGGTCGTACGTCGGGTTGCAGCCGTCCGTGAGGCCTTCCTCGTCGGCGAACGTGACGAACGCGCGTGAGTTCGGCGGCACGTTCACGGGAACGCGCGCGACCTTCGCCGGCGACGCCGCTCCGCCGAGGCGCTCCACGAGCAGATGCGTCGAGAGCTCGGTGCTCTGCGGGTTGACGATCTCCACGTCGTAGGAGAGCGGGCCGGCCGAGTACCTCGCCGCTGCAGGAGCCAGGCTACGCCGAGCCGTCGCTATGAACGGCGACGGCGCCGGCTTCGAAGGGACCTTCGGATCGAGCGTCGGCGCGGGCTTCGGCTCGATCTCCGGCGGGACCGGCGCCTTCGCCGAGGCGCCCGCGAGGACCGGCGCCGAAGCCGCGACGACCAGCAGTGCGATCGACCTCCGCATGCGGTGTGGCCTCCTGAGCGATGGGGACCGCTCAGACGTGGCAGACGGAGGGCGGTGGGGCAACCCGATTGGGAGTCCTCAGTCCTCAGCACGTTCCGCGTTCCTGCCGCCGCCAGGCGAGACCAAGCACGCACGAGCACGACTTCGCGCTACTCGCACGAGACCTCGTCGTTCCGTAGAGCCCGCCTTCTACAGGAGCCGTGGCCGGTTCTCAGGACCGCGAGGCTGAGGACCGATGACTGAAATGCAAAACGCCGCCCCCTCGCGAGGGAGCGGCGCTCTCTTGCGTGCCGCGAGCGCGGACGCGAGGTCGACGCGTCAGACGCGGCGGCGCTTCGGCGGGCGGCAGCCGTTGTGCGGGACGGGGGTGACGTCGCGGATCAGCGTCACCTTGAAGCCCGCCGTCTGGAGGGCGCGGAGCGCGCTCTCGCGGCCGGCGCCCGGGCCCTTCACGAAGACGGCCACCGAGCGCATGCCGTGCTCCATCGCCTTGCGGCACGCCTCTTCGGCGGCGAGCTGCGCGGCGAACGGCGTCGACTTGCGCGAGCCCTTGAAGCCGCGAGCGCCCGCGCTCGACCACGCGACGGTGTTGCCGTTCACGTCCGTGATCGTGACGACCGTGTTGTTGAACGTCGACTGGATGCAGGCGATGCCGGTCGCGATGTTCTTCTTGACCTTCTTCTTGCCGGGCTTGCCCTTCGCGGAGCCGGCGGCAGCGCTCGTCTGGGTCTTCGTGCTTGCCATGATGTTTCGTTACTCCGGTGATGCCTGCATCAAGCCTTGCGGCCGCCGCGCGAGAGGATGCCCTTGCGCGGCCCCTTCCTCGTGCGCGCGTTCGTGTGCGTGCGCTGACCGTGGACCGGAAGGCCCTTGCGGTGACGAAGCCCGCGGTAGCAGCCGAGGTCCATGAGGCGCTTGATGTTCATCTGCACCTCGCGACGGAGGTCGCCCTCGACCCGGTACTCGGTCTCGAGCAGCTCGCGGATGCGCTTGATCTCCGCCTCGGTGAGCTCCTCGGTCTTCTTCTCCGGGGGAATGTTCGCCTTCTTGCAGATCTCCCGAGCGAGCGTGCGCCCGACGCCGTAGAGGTACGGGAGGGAGTAGGCAACCTGCTTGTGCTTGGGGAGGTCGACGCCTGCGATACGAGCCATTGTTCAGTCCTCGGTCCTACGGTCCTCGGGGATCGCTGCGCGACTCAGCCCTGCCGCTGCTTGTGGCGCGGGTTCTCGCAGATCACACGAACGACGCCCTTGCGCCGAACGATCTTGCACTTGTCGCACACCTTCTTGACGGACGGACGGACCTTCATGACGCCTTCTCTACTTTTCTGACTGGAGCCTGGAGCCCGGAGCCTGAAGCCTTTCTCTCACTTGTGACGGTAGGTGATGCGTCCGCGGCTGGGATCGTAGGGGCTCACCTCGACGGTGACGCGGTCGCCCGGGAGAATGCGGATGTAAAACTGCCTCATCCTCCCGCTGATCGTCGCGAGGACGACCAAGCCGTTGTCGCATTTGACGCGGAACATCGCGTTCGGCAACGCCTCTTGGACGACACCATCGAACTCGAGCTTGTCGCCCTTCGGCTCTTTCCGCTCACGACGCTCGCTCATCAAGATCCCTTCGCCTCTCCTTCAAGCCCGCGCTCGCGCGGGAAAACTCCGGTTCGTTACTGCTTCCTCTTCTCGATCGCAGCGAGGACCCGCTGCGTCACCTCTTCCACGCTGCCGACCCCGTCCACCTTCTCGAGGAGACCCGCCTTCTCGTAGTAGGGCAGGAGGTCGGCCGTCATCCGCTCGTAAACGTCGATCCGGTTACGAACCTTGTCCTCGTGGTCGTCCGCCCGGTGCTCGAGTTCGGCATCGGGGGGCGGCGGGTTATACTTCAAGTGGTAAATCTGTCCAGTGCGTTTGTCCGTGCGACGCAGCACCGCCCGTTCCACGAGGAGCTCCTTGTCCACGACCAGGGCGATGACGACGTCGAGCTTCTGACCCTTGCTCGCCAGGAGCTTGTCGAGGGCCTCGGCCTGCGGGACCGTCCGCGGGAACCCATCGAGAAGGAAGCCCTTTTTGGCGTCGTCCTGCTCGATTCGCTGGCGGATCAGATCGATGACGACCTCGTCGGGGACGAGGCCGCCCGCGTCCATCTTCTGAACGAGGTCCTGCGGAAGGCGGCCTTCCTTCTTGGCCGCACGGAGCATGTCCCCCGTCGAAATCTGCGGGATCCCGTACTTATCGATGATGACCTTCGCCTGGGTGCCCTTGCCGGCCCCGGGCGGTCCGACGAAGACGAGTCTCATTGGGAGGCTCCGGGCTCCGGGCTCCAGGCTCCAGAAGGAGTGGAGCTCGTGCGGTTGATGAACGAGAGCGAGGCCGATGCGTTCCGAGGACGGCAGGGCGCCAGGGAAGAGAAGGCCTCTCTTCCCTGGAGCCTGGAGCCTCGAGCCTGGAGCCTGACGCTCACGCCAAGTCCCTCCTGCCGCGGATGCGCGTCGCGCGTCCGCCGCCGCCCGACAGGCCCTCGTAGTTCCTCGTGATGAGGTGCGCCTCGATCTGCGAGACCGTGTCGAGCGCGACGCCGACGACGATCATGATCGAGGTGCCGCCCCAGCGGAACGGGACCTTGAAGTACTCGCTGACGATCGTCGGGATGACGCAGACCGCGGCGACGTAGAGCGCTCCGCCCATCGTGATGCGCGTGAGCACCTTGTCGATGTACTCGGCCGTCTGTTTGCCCTGACGAATCGACGGGATGAACGCCTGCTGCTTCTTCAGGTTGTCGGCGACGTCCACCGCCTGGAACGTGACGGCCGTGTAGAAGAAGCAGAAGAAGATGATGAGCGCGACGTAGAAGAGGTTGAACAGCCAGTCGCCGCGATCGAGGCTCGCCTGGAGCTGCGCCATCCCCGGCACCTTGAAGTTCGCCAGGGTGGCCGGGAACATGAGCAGCGAGCTCGCGAAGATCGGCGGGATGGTGCCGCTCGTGTTCACCTTGAGCGGCAGGTGCGCCGTCTGCCCGCCGTAGATGCGGCGGCCGACGGTGCGGCGCGCGTAGTAGATGGGGATGCGCCGCTGGCCGCGCTCGAAGAACACGATCGTGGCGACCGTCGCGAGGATGATGACGCCGACCAGGAAGAGGTTCAGCGGCTGGATCGACCCCTTGTGGGTCTGGAAGTAGCTGAACACCCCGCCCGGGATGTCGGTGACGATGCCCGCGAAGATGAGGAGCGAGATGCCGTTGCCGATGCCGCGCTCCGTGATCTGCTCACCCAGCCACATGATGAAGCACGTGCCGGTCGTGAGCGTGATCATCGTCATGAAGCGGAACCCCCAGCCCGCGTGGATGACGACGTCGCCGGTCGCACCCACCGTGTCCTGGTTGTTCAGCGCTTCGAGGCTCATCGCGATGCCGAAGCTCTGGAAGAGCGACAGCGCGACGGTGCCGTAGCGCGTGTACTGGTTGATCTTCCGCTGCCCCTGCTCGCCCTCCTTGCGGAGCTCGGCGAGCGGCTGGAAGACCATCGTGAGCAGCTGGAGCACGATGCTCGCGCTCACGTACGGCATGATGCCGATCGCGAAGATCGACAGGTTCGAGAGCGCGCCGCCCGAGAACATGTCGAAGAAGCCGAGGAGGCCTCCTCCCTTGCTCACGACGGCCTTCATCACGTTCCGGTCGACGCCGGGGATCGTGACGAACGCTCCGATGCGATACACCGCGAGTATCGCGAGCGTGAAAAGAACGCGGCGCCGGAGCTCCGGCACCTTGTTGATGTTCGCGAAACCGGCGAGGACGCTCAAAACTACTTACTCCGCCACCGCGGCGGGAGCTTGCGCGACGAGAACCGCCTTGCCCCCCGCCTTGGCGATCTTCTCCTGCGCGCTCTTGGAGAAGGAGTGCGCCGTGACGGTGATGCTCTTCGTCAGCTCGCCGTTACCGAGCACCTTGATGCGATCGATACGGCCCTTCACGAGGCCACGGTCACGGAGCGCACGCTCGTCGACGGTCGCGCCCGCCTCGAACGCCTCGAGCTGACCGACGTTGATCTCGGCGACCACGGCCGGACGATGCTTGGTGAAGCCGCGCTTCGGAAGGCGCCGCGCGAGCGGGGTCTGACCGCCCTCGAACGACGGCTTGAACGTGCCGCGACGCGCGTACTGACCCTTCTGACCGCGGCCGGCGGTCTTGCCGATGCCGGAGCCGACGCCGCGCCCCTTGCGGATCTTGTTCTTGGTCGCGCCTTCCGGCTTGGCGAGCTTGCTGAGAGTGTCCGCCATGGCTCAGATCTCCTCGACGGTGACGAGGTGGAGGACCTTCCGGATCGCGCCGCGGAACGACGGCGTGTTCGCCACCTCCACGGTCTTGCCGATCCGGCCGAGGCCGAGGCCCTTCAGGTTCTGCCGGGCACGCCAGTCGACGCCGATGCAGCTACGGACTTGCTTGACGCGGAGCTTGGTCTTCATGACGCCTTCTCGGTCTTGCCGGCGTTCGCCGACTTCTTCCTGGTGATGGGAGCAATCACGTCGGCCGGTTGCTTCCTGCGCTTGGCCGCAATTTGGTCCACGCTCTTGAGCTGGCGCAGGGCGTGGACGGTCGCGCGGACGACGTTGTGCGGGTTCGCGCTACCGAGGCACTTGGTCAGGATGTCGTGGATACCCGCGCTCTCGACGACGGCGCGGACGGCGCCGCCGGCGATGACGCCCGTACCCGCGGACGCCGGCCGGAGGAACACCTTGCCCGCACCGAAGTGCCCGAATGCCTCGTGCGGAATCGTGTTGCCGTCGAGCGGGACCTTGAAGAGGTTCTTCCGAGCCTGATCGTTGCCCTTGCGGATCGCCTCCGGGACCTCGTTCGCCTTGCCGAGGCCCACACCCACGTGCCCCGCCTCGTCGCCCACGACGACGAGCGCCGCGAACGAGAACCGCCGGCCGCCCTTCACGACCTTGGCGACGCGGTTGATGTGGATGATGCGCTCCTTGAGCTTGTCTTCGTCAATCTGCTCGATGGCCATTGCGTACCTTCGGGTACGAGTCCTCAGTCCTCAGTCCTCGGTCCTCAGCGAGAGGACGGAGGAGGTCGGACGCTGTGTCGTTGAGGTACTCGTTCTTCTGAAGCCTTTGGCTGTTCTCTTCCTGAAGACTGAGGTTCTCTCTGTCTCTTCCGAGGACCGAGGTCCGAAAAATCAGAACTCGAGGCCCCCTTCGCGTGCGCCCTCGGCGAGGGCCTTGATGCGACCGTGGTAGAGGTAGCCGTTGCGGTCGAAGACCACCTTCGTGATGCCCTTCGCCTTGAGCTGAGCAGCGATCGTCTTGCCGACGAGCTTCGCGGCGTCGCTCTTCGTCGCCTCGCCGAGCTGAGGCTTGACGTCCTTCGACAGCGTCGAGCAGTGCGCGAGCGTCTTGCCGACGGTGTCGTCGACGACCTGCGCGTAGATGTGCTTGAGGCTGCGGAAGACGGAGAGGCGCGGACGCTCGGGCGTCCCGTTGATCTTGCGGCGGATGCGGAGCTTGCGTCGCTCGCGACCTTCGATTCTGAGACCCATGACGACCAGACTCCTCGAGAACTACTTTCCGCCCTTCGAGGCGGCCTTGCCGGCCTTCTCGCGGACCTTCTCACCCTGGTAGCGGACGCCCTTGCCGCCGTAGGGCTCCGGCGGACGGAAGCTGCGGATCTTCGCAGCCGTCTGGCCCATCTGCTCCTTGTCGATGCCCGAGAGCACGATGAGCGTGCCCTTCGAGTCCGCCGGGATCTGGACGGAGATGCCGTCCGGGATGGGGAAGTTGACGGGGTGCGAGAAGCCGAGCGAGAGGTTCAGCGTCTTGCCCTTCACCTCGGCACGGTAACCGGTGCCGACGAGCTGGAGCGTGCGCGTGTAGCCCTTGGACGTGCCCTCGACCATGCCGTTGATGATCGAGCGCGCGAGGCCCTGGAAGCGCGCACCGTCGCGCCCGGGGATCGTGGGCACGACGAAGAGCTGATCGTTCTCCGTCTTGATGCTCACGTTCGGAATGGCCGGACGGGTGAGCTGCCCCTTCGGGCCCTTGACCTCGATCTTCCCGTCCTTGACGGCCACCGTGACGCCCTTCGGCAGGGGGATCGGCCGCTTACCGACGCGCGACTGGCGCAGCGGCTCGGCGTTGTTCGCGCTCGTAACTTGATTCGCCATGGCGTTCACCAGACCTCGCAGAGGAGCTCGCCGCCGATCTTCTGCTCGCGGGCCTGACGGTCCGTCATGACGCCGCGCGAGGTCGACAGGATCGAGATGCCCATGCCGCTTCGGACGCGCGGAATGCGGTCGTGGCGGACGTAGACACGGCGGCCGGGCGCCGACACGCGGCGCAGGCCGTCGATCGCGCAGTCCTTGCCACGTCCGTAGCGAAGGATCAGCGTGAGCGTCTTCTTGCCACCCTTGCCCTCGCTCTCGCGGACGTCATCGACGTAGCCCTCGGCCTTGAGAACGTCGGCAATGTGCTTCTTGAGCTTCGAGTGAGGCATCTCCACGCGGTCGTGACGCGCCATGGCGGCGTTGCGGATCCGCGTGAGCATGTCGGCAATGGGATCGGTCATCATGGTCCAGTTCCCCTCACCAGCTCGCTTTGATCACACCCGGGATTTCGCCGCGAAGCGCAAACGTCCGCAGGCAAACGCGGCAGAGCTCGAACTTGCGGTAGTAGCCACGTCCACGACCGCAGACCTTGCAGCGGTTCCGGTGACGCACCTGGAACTTCGGGGGGCGATTGAGCTTCGCAAACTGACAAGCACGCGCCATCTTGGTCTCTCTTCTTCTGTTCGCTCTCAGGCGGGCCGGAACGGCATGCCCATGTGCTGGAGGAGCGCGCGCCCCTCTTCGTCGGTCTTGGCCGTCGTCACGAAGGAGATGTTCATCCCCTTGATGACGTCGATGCGGTCGTAGTTGATCTCGGGGAAGATGATCTGCTCCTTCAGCCCGAGCGTGTAGTTGCCCTTCCCGTCGAACGCGCGGCGCGACACGCCGCGGAAGTCACGCGTGCGCGGGAGAGCGACGGTGACGAGGCGATCGAAGAACTCCCACATCCGCTCGCGCCGCAGCGTGACCATCGCGCCGATCGGAACGCCCTCACGCAGCTTGAAGCTCGCGATCGCCTTCTTGGCGCGCGTGACGACCGGCTTCTGGCCGGTGATCGCACGGAGCTCCTCCACTGCCGAGTCGATGATCTTCGGGTTCGTCACGGCCTGCCCGAGGCCCATGTTGATGACGATCTTCTGGAGCTTCGGGACCTCCATCGGGTTCTTGTACCCGAACTGCTTCACGAGCGCGGGCACCACCTCCTTCGCGTACTTCGCCGCGAACCGGGCCGGGACGGCCTGGGTGTTGGAGACGGCCTTCGGCATGATCGCGGCGGAGCCACCGCCGCCGCTCTCTTCCTTGCCCTTCTTCGGCTTCTTTTCTTTCTTCTGCTCGTCAGCCATGACTCGAGTCCTCGGCAGTAAACCGGTCGCCTACCTCACTTCGCGGCGGCCTTGCGCGGCGACGGGATCTCCTCGCCGCTCTTGACGGCGACGCGGACCTTCACGCCGTTCTCGCCGATCTTCGTACGAATGCGGGTGGGCTTGCCCGTCTTCGGGTCGACGAGCATCACCTTGCACGCGGCGATGGGCGCCTCGCGCTCGAGGATCCCGCCCTGCTGCATGCGGGGGTTCGGGCGCATGTGGCGCTTCACGAGGTTGACGCCCTCGACGACCACGCGGTCCTCCTCCTTGAGGAGGCGGAGGATCTTGCCCTTCTTCCCCTTGTCCTTCCCCGAGATGACGATCACCTCGTCGCCCTTCTGAAGACGCTGCAGACTCATCAGAGCACCTCCGGAGCGAGCGAGATGATCTTCATGAACTTCTTGCTGCGGAGCTCGCGCGCGACCGGCCCGAAGATGCGGGTGCCGATCGGCTCGTGCTGGTTGTTGATGAGGACGGCGCTGTTCTCGTCGAAGCGGATCACGCTGCCGTCCGAGCGCTGGGTGTCGTCCTTCGTGCGAACGACGACGGCCTTCGCGGTGTCGCCCTTCTTCACCTTCGTGCCCGGCATCGCCTCCTTGATGGAGACGACGATGACGTCACCGAGGCGGGCGTAGCGACGGCGCGAGCCGCCGAGGACCTTGATGCACTGGACGCGTCGCGCGCCGGAGTTGTCGGCGACCTCCAGCATTGTGCGCATCTGGATCATGACGACCTAACCTCACTCCGCTCCTGCTGCGGCCTCTGCCACAACGGGCTCTTCGACGAACTTCTTGACGAGGCGCACCACCATGAAGCGCTTGTGACGCGAGATCGGGCGGTGCTCCTCGATCTCGACGACGTCACCCACCTTGTACTGGTTCTGCTCGTCGTGCGCCTTGTAGCGGGTCCGCCGCTTCACGTACTTGCCGTAGAGCTGGTCACGGGTGGACGTGACGCACTCGACCACGACGGTCTTCTGCATCTTCGCCTTGATGACCTTGCCGATCATCTTGCGGCGGAAGCCCCGTCCGGCCTTCTGGACCGCGACAGTCTTCGTGCTCTTCTGCGCTGCGGGGACGGCAGCCTTCTCGTCAGCGTTCGCCATGGCTCACTTCGCCTCGCTCTTCGTGGTGGAGGCCTGCTTCTCGGCCCTCGCGCGCTCCGCGAGGATGGTCTTCACGCGGGCGAGATCGCGCCGCGTCTTCCGGATCGCGCTCGTGTCGTCGAGCCGATTGGTGAAGTTCTTGAAACGGAGGGTGAAGGTCTCTCGCGTGAGGCTCTTCTCGAGCTCGCGAAGATCTTCCACCGTGCGCTCACGCAGATCCTTGGCCTTCATTGGATGCTCCCGCGGACGAGGAACTTGTAGGCGATGGGCAGCTTGTGCCCGGCGAGACGGAACGCCTCGCGCGCAGTCTTCTCGTCGACACCCGCGATCTCGTACATGACGCGGCCCGGCTGGATGTCGGCCGCCCACTCCTCGACACCGCCCTTACCGCCACCCATACGAACCTCGAGCGGCTTCTTCGTGACGGGCCGGTGCGGGAAGATGCGGATCCAGAGCTTGCCGACACGCTTCACGTGGCGGGTGATGGCCATACGCGCCGCCTCGATCTGACGCGCCGTCAGGCGCCCCGGCTCGATGGCCTGCATCGCATAGTCGCCGAAGGACACATCGCAGCCACGGTAAGCCGTGCCCTTGTTGCGGCCCTTCTGCATCTTGCGGAACTTGGTTCGCTTGGGGGAAAGCATCTCAGAGGCTCCAGGCTCCAGGCTCCGGGCTCCAGGAAGATTCGGCTCTTCCCTTCACTCCGTCGTCTCTCGCCGCTACTCGATCTCCAACCTTCGTGTTCTCTAGTCTTCCAGCTCCGCGACTCGAGCTCCCGGCGTCCATCGCTGGAGCCTGGAGCCTGGAGCCCGGAGCCTGATCTCAGGTCCCCGCGATCTGCGGACGGCGCTGGCGGCGGGCGAGGACCTCGCCCTTGAACACCCAGCACTTGACGCCGATGATTCCGTACTTCGTGCGGGCCTCCGCCTGACCGAACTCGATGTCCGCGCGCAGCGTGTGCAGCGGGACGCGGCCTTCGCGGTAGGTCTCGGTGCGGCTCATCTCGCTGCCACCGAGGCGACCCGAGCAGCGGATGCGGATGCCCTTCGCGCCGAACTTCATCGCCGTCGAGAGGGCCTTCTTCATCGCGCGGCGGAAGGCGACGCGGCGCTCGAGCTGCATCGCGACGTTCTCGGCGACGAGCTGCGCGCTCGTCTCCGCCTTGCGGATCTCCTGAACGTCGATGAAGACCTCGTTGTCCGTGAAGGACTGGACGCCGGGGAAGAGCGCCTCGCCCTTCGCCGCCGTCTTGAGGTTGCCGGACTTGAGGGTCTCGATGCCCTTACCGCCCTTGCCGATGACCATCCCAGGACGCGCCGTGTAGACGATGACCTTCGCCTTGTTCGCGGCGCGCTCCACCTCGACGGACGCGATGTTCGCGTTCATGAGGTAGTCCTTCACGGCGCGCTTGATGCGCATGTCCTCGTGGAGCCACTTCGCGTAGCTCTTGTCCTCGAACCACTTGCTGTTCCACGTCTTGATGACGCCGAGGCGGAAGCCGTAGGGATGAACTTTCTGACCCATCTGTTTGCCTTGGTCTCTGTGTGAGCGGTTCGAGAACGCTTACCTGGTCCCGAGGTGAATCGTGATGTGGCTCATGCCCTTCTGGATGCGCGTCGCGCGACCCATCGCGCGCGGACGCCAGCGGCGCATGTGCTTGTTCGGAGCCTTGTCGACGAAGGCGGTCTCGATGAAGAGCGAGTCGAGGTCGACGCCCGGGCTCGTCGTGCGCGCGTTGGCCACGGCGCTCTCGATGAGCTTCTTCAGAATGGGCGCGCCGGCCTTCTTCGTGAACTCGAGGAGCTGGAGCGCCTCACCGGCCTGACGGCCGCGGACGAGATTGACAACGACACGAGCCTTGCGGGGGCTGATCCGCGTGAAGCGGGCGATCGCCTTCGAAACCATGTCTTGGACCTTCCGCCGGTCAGAGTCCCGGCTGCCTGACCAACCACCATCCTCCGTCGTACTGCCGGTGCGCCGTCTTCCGGCGCTTTTCCCGGGAGCCGTTACGGCCGGCTAGCGATTGGAGAACGTTCGGGTTTCCCCGAACTCCGCCTCCCCCAGGGGGGAGGAAGGACGCGCACAATACCCAGATCTCCGCCTTTCGCAAGCGATTTGGCGGGGGAGTTTGCAGCACGCGTCCGCCGGAGCGGGTTTTTCTACTCCAAACCCGCGCCGCGACAAGCTCCTCGGCGCCCTCGTCGGCGCCAACCGGACGGGCAGGCGCCACCGGCGGGTGGGTCGGCCGGGCGGTCGGGGCCGGGCGGTCAGCGCACCGACTTGAGGAACGACATCACGAGATCATTGAAGATCTCGGGAGCTTCGAGGCTGACGTGGTGCCCGACGCCCTGGATGATCTCCCGGCGGCACCGGGGCATCGCCTTGGCGTAGGCCTCGGCCATCAACATGAAGCTGGGCAGGTCCTGCTCCCCGGAGATCACGAGCGTCGGGATGTCGAGCTCCTTCAGCCGGGAGAACGGGTCCGGCTCCACCCAGGAAGAGGTGACCTTGCCGGTCCAGTGGTAGCCGCCGTAGTCGAGCACGATTTGGCGGACCTCCTCGAAGAGGTCCTCCTCGTGACGGAGCGACTCGAAGAGAGGATCGTCCAGCCAGACCTCGGCGGCCGTCGCTGCATCCCCCTCGTTCGCGAGCGCGACGCAGCGTTGCCACGACTCGATGCCCATGCGGCGGCCGAGCAGCATCGGAGCCGCGAGGACCAGGGAGGCGACCCGCTCGGGACGATAGAACGCGAAGTCGACGGCGACCGCAGCGCCGTACGAGGCGGCGATGATGTGCACGCGATCGAGACGCGCGACGTCCATCGCGCGGCAGACCTCCGAGGCCGGCTCGACCTGCCCGACCTCGCGCGCCTGCGGGCCGAACCCCGGCAGGTCGAGCGTCACCACCCGATACATCGGGCTGAAAGCCTCGACCTGTCGCTTCCACATCCGCGCGTCGAGCGCGAAGCCGTGGAGCATGACGAGGCCAGGCCTGTCATCAGCCGGGCGTTTACCTCGACCGCCTTCGGCCGCGCGCGCTGCGGTCATCTCTCTCGCCTTATAGTGGGCCTTGCCCGCCGCCGGAAGGGGCTCGTGCGATCCGGTCACTCCGCCGGCCGCCCGAGCCGGACCGTCGCGGAGACCGTCGGTCGGGATGGTCGGCGCCTCTCGATGGCCGGAAAACGCCGCGAAACCGACGCCGCCTCCCCCTCTTTCGCCCGGAAAAACGAGCGGTCGAGGGGCATGTGATAGAAAAAAGTGTTGCGCGTGAGAGCCCCCCGGCGTTGGCAGCTCGTCCTCGGCATGGCGGCGACGGCAGGAGCCCTCGCCGCCTGCAACGCCATCATCGGTGTCACCGACGTGACCCTCCGCCAAGAGGAGGGGAACGACAGACGCGACGCCGCCTCGAAGCCCCCCGACGACGATCCGGTGTTGCCGACGGAAGACGCGGAGGCGCCGCCGCCGGAGGAGAAGCCCTGGTTCGCCCTCGGGTTCTTGCACGGCTGCGCGCGCCGCCCGTCGGGTGCGGTCTACTGCTGGGGAGACAACAGCTACGGACAGCTCGGCGACGGGCTCGCCTTCGACGCGGAAGGACGGCTCACGCGATCGAACACGCCGGTCCGCGTCCCCGGGATCGACGACGCCGTCTCCATCGGCGCAGGCAACTCGCACACGTGCGTCGTGCGGCAGACCGGGCAGGTCCTCTGTTGGGGCAACAACGCTTCGGGTCAGCTCGGCACCGGATCGACGGAGACGAAATCGTCGAAGCCCACGCCCGTCGTCGGCATCGACGACGCCGTGCAGGTCGTCGGCGGCACCTTGTTCTCGTGCGCGCTCCGAAAGGATCGAACCGTCGCGTGCTGGGGAGCCAACAGCGCCGGCCAGCTCGGCGACGACACGACCGAGGAGCGGTCGGTCCCGGCGCCGGTGAAGCAGCTCTCGGACGTCGCCTCTCTCGCCGCGGGACGCGATCACACGTGCGCGGTCCTCGTGAACGGCGACGTGATGTGCTGGGGAGCGAACGCGGACGGACAGCTCGGGATCGGGTCCACGACGAACGCGAGCCTCCCGACGAAGCTGTCCGGACTGAGCGACATCGTGCAGGTGGCGAGCGCCGCGCGCTTCTCGTGCGCACGCGAGCGCGGCGGCCGCGTGTACTGCTGGGGGAGCAACGCCGAAGGACAGCTCGGCAACGGAAGCCCCAACCCCGCCCCGAACCCGTCGCCGATCCTCGTGCCCTCGCTCGGCGATGCGATCTGGATATGGGCGGGTTTCGAGCACGCTTGTGCCGTGAAGAAGGGCGGGACCGTCGTCTGTTGGGGCCGAGGCGTCGAGGGCCAGCTCGGCATCGGCAAGCAACCGGACGGAGCCGTGCTTTCACCGGTGCCGACACCGACACCGGTCGTCGGAGTCCCGTCGGCGAGCTCCGTGTACACGGGCGGCGATCGCGCGTGCGCGCTCACGACGGACGACCGCGCCTTCTGCTGGGGGTCGAACGCCTTCGGTCAGCTCGGGAACGGCAACTTCACGAGACAGTTCGAAGCCTCGCAGATGGCGGACTTCGACTGACCGGCGTCGCCTCGCGCTTGTCGGCGCGGCCGGGACGCTCCCTCGCCTTCGTCGAGGCGACACCGACCGTGGCGATGCCTGCGCCGTGCTGCTGCACGCACGCGCGACGAGTGTGGCGTGACGTGGGTCTCGTGACGTGTCGCGTCCGCGGGAGAGGTATCGATAGCGCGAGCACCGAGAACGCCGTCGTTCTCGCTCGAACGAGCGATCGTCGCCGCACCTCGGACGAAGAGCACCAGCGCGATCTTCGCGCATGCTTCTTGCGCGGCGCCATCGCATGGCAGAGAGGGTTCGAGGCGACGCGTCGCCTTCTCTCGCGTACGTGCCGCCGGAAGCAGGTCACGACGAGCTCTCCGTCGCCGTCCAGCGATGCCGAGCTTGCGCACTGTACGCGTGCGCCACACGCGCCGTGCTCGGCGAAGGCCCCACGCCTGCAAAGATGATGCTGGTGGGGGACCAACCCGGCGACGGCGCGGACAGCGCCGGCAGACCGTTCGCCGGTCCTGCCGGATCCCTGCTGGACGCTGCGCTCGAGGAGGCCGAGATCCCGCGCGATCAGGTCTACCTGACGAACGTGCTCAAGCACTCGAAGTGGGAGCAGCATGGCCAGCGGCGCGTGCACGCGAGGCCGACCGCGTTCGAGCTCCACGCCTGCCGCGGCTGGCTCGAGGCCGAGGTGAGGATCGTCGCGCCTCAGGTCATCGTCTGCCTCGGCTCCGTCGCGGCTCGCTTCTTCCTCGGCCGGAAGTTCAGGCTCACCAAGGAGCACGGCGTCCTGCTCGACGGTACGCCGTGGGCGCCGCGCGTCGTGGCGACCTACCACCCGTCGACGCTGCTCCGCATGAAGAACGACGACGGTGACTACGCTCGCGCTCGTCGAGCCTTCACGCTGGACCTCGCGGAAGCGGCGTCGATCGTCAGCTTCCGAGCACAGCCGCTCCGCCACCTGCCGGTGCTGTCGCCGGTGCTTCCCTGAGCTCGAGCCCGAGCGGGAGGGGTGAGCTCTTGTTCGCCGGTCCTTCGCCTCGACGATCGCCCTCCCGAAAAACACGAAGGCTCCCGACCCGAACGGATCGAGAGCCTCTCGCGAGACGCTGAAGGACCAGCTTACTTCTTGCCGGCGACCTTCGCCTTCTTGTCGCCCGAGTGCCCGTGGAAGGTGCGGGTCGGCGCGAACTCGCCGAGCTTGTGCCCGACCATGTTCTCCGTGACGAACACCGGGACGAACTTGCGGCCGTTGTGGACCGCGAAGGTGAGACCGACGGCCTCCGGCACGATCGTGCTGCGGCGAGACCAGGTCTTGATCACCTTCTTGGACTGCGTCGCCTGCGCGGCGGCGATCTTCTCCATGAGGTGACCGTCGACGAACGGACCCTTCTTGATTGAACGCGGCATGTCTACCTCTTAGCCCTTCTGGCCGCGACGCTTCACGATCATCGCGTCGGTGCGCTTGTTGTTGCGGGTCTTCAGCCCCTTGCTGAGCTGACCCCACGGCGAGCACGGGTGACGACCGCCGGACGTACGACCCTCGCCACCACCCATCGGGTGATCGACCGGGTTCATCGTGACGCCGCGGTTGTGCGGACGACGCCCGAGCCAGCGCGAGCGACCGGCCTTGCCGAGCGAGATGTTCGCGTGATCGATGTTCGACACCTGGCCGACGGTGGCGCGGCAGTCGAGGTGGATCTTGCGGACCTCGCCGGACGGCATGCGGATCTGCGCGTAGTCGCCGTCCTTCGCCATGAGGGCGGCGGCGGAGCCCGCCGCGCGGACGAGCTGCGCGCCCTTGCCCTTGCGCATCTCGATGTTGTGGATCGTCGTGCCGAGCGGCATGTGACGCAGCGGCATCGAGTTGCCCGGCTTGATGTCGGCGTGGCGGCTCGAGATGACCTGGTCGCCGACCTTCAGCCCGTCGGGCGCGAGGATGTAACGCTTCTCGCCGTCGACGTAGTGGAGGAGCGCGATGCGCGCCGTGCGGTTCGGGTCGTACTCGATGGACGCGACCGTCGCCGGGACGCCGATCTTGTCACGGCGCCAGTCGATGATGCGGTAGCGCTGCTTGTGGCCGCCGCCGCGGAAGCGGCAGGTGATGCGGCCGTGCGCGTTGCGTCCGCCGGTGGAGGTCTGGTGCTCGAGAAGCCGCTTCTCGGGCTTCTTGCCGGGGGTGAGCTCCTTGAAGTCGTAGCCCGAGTAGAAACGACGGGCGGGCGACGTCGGCTTGTAGTTCTTGATGCCCATGGTTCGCTCCCGCGGTCTCAGCTCTCGCTGGACTCTGCGAAGAAGTCGATGTTCTCGCCTTCCGCGAGCGTCACGACCGCCTTCTTCCAGTTCTGCAACTTGGCGTAGCCGCGGCCCATCCGCCGGTCTTTGCCGCGATAGATCATCGTGTTGACGCTCTTCACCTTCACGTTGAAGAGCTTCGTGACCGCTTCCTTGATCTGGACCTTGTTCGCGTTCCGGAGAACCTCGAACACGACCTGATTCTTGTTACGGAGGTTCGTGCTCTTCTCCGTGAGGAAGATCGGCCTTCGGATGATGGACTCGGGTGTCATTGCGCACCAGCCTTCTTCGAAGCAGCCTTCTCCGGCGCGCCCTTGCCGAGGCAGCGGGACTCGAGCGCCTTCGCCGCGTCCTTCGAGAGGACGAGCGTGTCGTGGCGGAGGAGGTCGTAGACGTTCACGCCCTCGGGGGGCAAGAACTGGTGATCGGCGAGGTTGCGGATCGAGAGGCGAAGCTTCTCGTTCGACGCATCGTCGACGATGAGCGTGTGGCGCTCGGCCTTGAGCGTGTTGAGCGCCTGGAGCACGCCCTTCGTCTTGATCTCGGGGAGCTCGAAGCGGTCGACCACGAGGAGGCGGCCCTCCTTGTGGAACTTCGAGAGCGCGGAGCGGAGCGCGCCGATGCGCACCTGGCGCGGCGGCCGGTAGCTCCAGTCACGGGGACGCGGCGGGTGCGCCTGACCGCCACCGACGAACACCGGCGCACGGATCGAGCCGTGACGCGCGCGGCCGGTGCCCTTCTGTTTGTAGAGCTTCTTCGTGCTGCCCGAGACGGCTGCACGGTTCTTCGCGCTGGCCGTGCCCTGGCGCTTGCTCGCGAGCTGCGCCTTCACGACCTCGTAGAAGAGGTGCTCCTTCACCTCCGTGGCGAAGACCTCGTCCGCGAGCTCGAGGGTGCCGACCTTCTCGCGCTTCAGGTTGTAGACATCAACGGTTGCCATGAGAAACCTCGTGCGTTCGCGGAGCCGGCTCAGCGCGGCGACTTGATCTCGACGTCGACGCCCGCAGACAGGTCGAGCTTCATGAGCGCGTCCAGCGTCTGCTGCGTCGGCTCGAGGATGTCGAGCAGGCGCTTGTGGGTCCGGATCTCGAACTGCTCGCGCGACTTCTTGTCGACGTGCGGTCCGCGAAGGACCGTGTAGCGCGAGATGTGCGTCGGGAGCGGGATGGGACCCGCCACGCGCGCGCCGGTACGCTTCGCGGTCTCGACGATGTCGTTCGCCGACTTGTCGAGGAGCTGGTGATCGAATGCCCGGAGGCGGATGCGGATCGTGGTGGCGGAAGCCATTTACGTTACCTCTTGCCGAGACTGCTGGACTCGTTTCGGAGGCTCCAGGCTCCAGGCGGAAGGATCCAGGATGATTCCTGACAGCTCGACGCGCCGGGCTGGGCTCTCTCTATGTCTTCGGGAGGCTTCGAGGCCGGGCCTGGGCTCCAGGGTCTTCTCTCCCTGGAGCCCGGAGCCCGGAGCCTGGAGCCTTATTCGATCACCTTCGTCACGATGCCCGCGCCGA
>CALFEQ010000016.1 GCA_937949945.1 uncultured Myxococcales bacterium | reverse complement strand
CTCGATGAGCGAGCCGTGCTCACCCAGCTTCTCGCGGAGGTTGCGGATGTGCACCTCGACGACGTTCGACGACGTGTCGAAGCTGGTGGACCAGACCTTCTGCAGCAGCTCCGATCGACTCACGGCACGGCCGGCGTGCCGCGCGAGGTAGGCGAGGAGCGCCAGCTCTCGCGAGGTCAGATCGATGACGCGGCCGTCGATCGTCGCGCGCCGCGCGATGAGGTCGATCGTCAGAGGCCCGAAGTGGATCGTGGACGGCACCCCCGCGCGGCGACCGAGCGCACGCACGCGCGCGAGCAGCTCGCCGAGGTCGAACGGCTTGGCGAGGTAGTCGTCCGCGCCGGCGTCGAGCCCGAGGATCTTCTCGCTGACCTCGCCACGGGCGGTGAGGATCAGAATCGGGGTCGTGAGGCCGCGAGAGCGCGCGGTCCGACAGACGGCGAGCCCGTCGAGCCCTGGGAGCATCCAGTCCAGGATGACGGCGTCGTACGCGACGTGCTCCATCTGGACGAGCGCGGTCGCCCCGTCGCCGACTTGGTCGACGACGTGGCCCTCCTCGCTCAGCGCGCGAAAGAGGAAGCTCGACAGTTTCGGGTTGTCCTCGACGACGAGGAGCTTCATGCCGGGGAGCATAAGCGCTCTCGTCCGGCGCATCGCAGGCTCTACCGGAAGATGAAGAACTCTTCACCTCCGCTTCAGGCTTCTCGCGCGAGCGCTGCCTACAGTTCGCCGAGATGCACGTTCGCCGCGCAACGGTCGTGCTCGCGCTCTTGGCCGCAGCGGGATGCAGAGGCAGAGACGAGAGCTCAGCCGCGCCCGAGGTCACGCTCCGCGCAGATCGATCGGTCGTCCTGTCCGACGCGAGCGCCGCCTACGTACGCGTTCAGGCCGCTCGGGCTCCCTCCGCGCACGTGCGGTCGTTCGCAGGGCGGGTCACCTTCGATCCGCGCCGCGTCGCCGAGCTCGGACCGGCCGTCGCCGGCAGGGTGACCTCCGTCCGCGTCGTGCCCGGCGACATGGTGAAGCGCAACGATCCGCTGCTCACCATCCACGCCCCGGACGTCGCCACCGCCCAGGCTCAGGTCGCACACGCCCGGGCCGCCCGACGGCTCGCCGAGCACGCCGTGGCGCGCGCGCAGGTTCTGCAGCGAGACGGCGCCGGCACCGAGGCCGAGCTGCAACAGGCCGAGGCCGCGCTCGCACAGGCCACGAGCGAGGAGGCTCGCGCGACGGCCGCACTGCGCGCGCTCGGTAGCCCCGGGGGCGTGGCCGATTACGTGCTCCGCTCCCCCATCGACGGCGAGGTCATCGAGCGCAACGTGGCGGTAGGTGCACAGGTGAGCCCCGGAACGGACAAGCCGCTGCTCACCGTCGGCGACCTGTCGACCGTATGGGTCATCGCGGACGTCTTCGAGCAGGATCTGGGAGCGGTCACGGTCGGTGCGGACGCGACCGTCGAGCTCTTCGCGCTCAAGGGTCGAACCTTCTCCGGGAAGGTGACGCACCTCTCGAGCGTCATCGATCCGGTCACGCGCGCGGCGGTCGCGCGCGTCGAGCTCCCGAACCCGGATGGTGCGCTCAGGCCAGGGATGTCGGCACGCGTCTTCGTGCGCGGCGGCGCCTCGCAGGGCGCCGAGATCCCGACGAGCGCGCTCCTCGCGCGACGCGATCGGTTCTTCGTGTTCGTCCGCCAGAGGGACGGATCCTTCGCCGAGCGCGAAGTGCAGGTAGGCGAGCAGTACGGGCAGCACGCGCTCGTCACATCCGGGCTCGTTCCCGGTGAAGAGGTCGTCACCGAGGGGGCGATCCTGCTCGACGTGGAGGTGAACGAGGCGCTCCGATGATCTCGAAGATCGTCGAGTACGCGCTCGCGCGCCGCGGCGTCGTCCTCGTGCTCACGCTCGTCCTCGTCGGGCTCGGGATTCGTAGCTATTGCAGGCTCCCCATCGAGGCGTACCCCGACGTAGCGGACACGTGGGTCCAGATCATCACGCAGTGGCCCGGCCACGCGGCCGAGGAGATCGAACGAGAGATCACGATCCCGACGGAGCGCGTGATGAACGGCGTGCCGCGGAAGACGGCTCTTCGTTCGACGTCCGTGGCCGGGCTGAGCGTCGTCACGCTCCTGTTCGAGGACGGCACCGACAGCTACTTCGCTCGACAACAGGTCTCGGAGCGCCTCTCGAAGATCGCGCTGCCTCCCGGCACGAGCCTCTCGCTCGGTCCGCTCGCGAGCCCCGTCGGGGAGGTGCTCCGGTATCGACTCGTCAATTGCGCCACGACGCGAGTCTCCTCGTGCACCGATGAGGACCTCGCCGAGCCGGCACGCCCTCTCTCCGAGCTCAAGGATCTCCAAGAGTACGTCGTCGAGCGCGAGCTGCTCGCCGTGCCAGGCGTGGCCGACGTCGTCAGCTTCGGCGGGGCCACGAAACAGTATCAGGTGCTCGTCGATCCGACGCTGCTCGCAGCGTACGGCCTGACGTTCGACGACGTCGCGCGGGCGCTCGCCGACGCGAACGGCAACGCCGGCGGAGGCACCGTTCCATTCGGCCGTACCGAGCTCAACGTTCGTGGCATCGGCCTCCTCTCGGCTGCGCAGATCGCCGATGTCGCGATCGGCCTTCGCCAAGGCGTGCCGATCCGTGTACGGCAGGTCGCCCGAGTCGAGGTCGGTCACCGCACCCGGCTCGGTCGCGTGAGCGTCGATCACGAAGACGACGTCGTCGCGGCGACCGTGCTTCTGCGCAAAGGGGAACAAGCCGACGCGACCCTCGCGGCACTCCACGCGGCCATCGACGACATCAACGCGCGCGTGTTGCCTCGCGGTGTGAAGATCGCGCCCTACTACGATCGCGCGCACCTCATCGAGACCACGACGCGCACGGTGCTCCGCAACCTCGGCGAGGGGATGCTGCTCATCACCCTCGTGCTGTTCGCTTTCATCGGGAACGTGCGCGCGGCGCTCGTCGCAGCGGTGACGATCCCGCTCGCCCTGCTCTTCGCCTTCGTCTGCCTGGATGCCGTGGAGATCCCGGCGAATCTCCTCTCGATGGGCGCCCTCGACTTCGGCATGCTCGTCGATGGCGCCATCGTGATGGTCGAGAACGTGTTTCGGCACGTCGTCACGGCGCACAAGCGGGGCGAGCGCTACGATCTCCGCAGCATCGTGCGCGCCGCGAGCCGACAGGTCGCGCGCCCGGTCGTGTTCGCGATGAGCACGATCGTCCTGTCGTACCTCCCGATCTTCTCGCTGGAGCGTGTCGAGGGGAAGCTCTTCCGGCCGATGGCGTGGACGGTCGCCTTCGCGCTCGTCGGTGCGCTCGTCGTCTCGGTGACGGTCGCCCCAGTGCTCGCGACCTACGCGTTCCGCGGGCGCATGCGAGAGCGAGAGAGCCTGCTCCTTCGGTGGACGTGGCGTCTCTACGAGTGGCTGCTCCGCCGCCTCTTGCGACGACCAGCCCTCGTCCTCGTCTTCGCCGGGGCAGTGCTCGTTGGCGACGTGCTGCTCGTTCGCGGGCTCGGAAGCGAGTTCCTCCCGCACCTCGACGAAGGCGCCATCTGGGTGCGCGCGACGATGCCTACGAACATATCGCTCCAAGAAGCGCAGGCCATCGTCGACGGCGTTCACACGGACGAGCGAGACATCACGGGCATCCGCGAGATCATCGGACGCTACCCCGAGGTCGCCACGGTCGCCGTGCACATCGGGAGGCCCGACGACGGGACCGACCCGACGGGCTTCTACAACGCGGAGATCCTGCTCGTTCTGCGCGATCGACGCCATTGGCGCGCAGAGTTCGGCGGGAGCAAGGAGGCGCTGATCACGGCGCTGAACCGTGACTTGAGCGTGATCCCCGGTGTGTCTTTCGCGTTCTCTCAACCGATCTCCGACAACGTCGAGGAGGCGCTCACGGGTGTGAAGGGGCAGCTCGCCGTCAAGATCTTCGGCGACGACCTGCACGCGCTCGAGGACATCGCCAATCGGGTGGCGCAGAACATCCAGACCGTACCGGGCGTCGTCGACCTCACCGTCGTGCGCGAGCTCGGACAGACGAACGTGAACGTCGAGATCGCGCGCGAGCGCGCGGAGCGATTCGGCCTCAGCGTCGCCGACGTGGAGAACGTCGTCGAGCACGGCGTCGGCGGGCAGGTCGTCACGGACATCGTCGAAGGAGAACGGCGGCACGAGCTCGTCGTGCGGTACGACCGTGAGCACCGAAGCGATCCAGAGGCCCTCCGGGAACTACTCGTCCCGCTCCCCGGTGGGCGGCTCGTTCCGCTGGCCCATGTCGCCGACGTCAACATCATCGGCGGTGCGTCGCGCATCTTCCGCGAGAACGGCCGGCGGTACATCGCGATCCGATTCGGCGTCCGCGGCCGAGACCTGGGCTCGACCGTCGACGAGGCGCAGGCGAAGGTGGCGGCGAACGTCCACGTCCCGCCGGGGTACGCCGTGCAATGGGGAGGCGAGTTCGAGAGCGCGCGGCGCGCAAAGGAGCGCCTCACCATCATCATCCCGCTCACCATCGTCGGCATCTTCGTCCTCTTGCTCGCGAACTTCAGGAGCTTGCGCGACGCGCTCGTGGTCCTCGTCGGCGTGCTCGTCATCGCCCCGTGCGGTGGGCTCGCGGCGCTCCGCCTGACGGACACGAACTTCTCGGTGTCCGCGGGCGTCGGCTTCCTGGCGCTCTTCGGCGTCTCCGTGCAGACGGGCGTCATCCTCCTCACGCGCGTCGGCGAGCTGCGCGCGACGGGGGCGCCGCTCGACGAGGCTCTGCTCGACGCGGTGCGCACGTGCCTCCGGCCGATCGTCATGGCCGCGCTCGTCGCGACGCTCGGTCTGGTGCCGGCGGCGCTCAGCACGGCCATCGGCTCCGACTCCCAGAAGCCGCTCGCGATCGTCGTCGTGGGAGGTCTATCGGCGTCGCTGGCGTCGTCTTTGGTGGTCCTGCCGATGCTCTACAAGCTCGTCGCGAGCATCCCCTCGAAGGCCGAAGCGAGGACGGCATGAAGAAGAGGTTTCTCGCGCCCGTGTTCTCGATCGTCGCGATCGTCATGCAGTGGACACGTCCGACCAGCGCCGAGACCACGTTGAGCGCACCGGACGACGCGCCCATCGTCGAGGAGGTGAAGCTCGTCGAACGGTGGCTGCGCTCGAGCTCCGAGGTCGCCGCGTGGCGAGCACAGGTCGGCGCGGCGCGCTTCGAGGTCGTCACGGCCGAGCTCCTGCCGAACCCCGAGGTGTCCGTGAGCGGCCTCTTCCTCTTGAGCGGCGTCTCGCCGGACGGCGAGACCGGCGTCCAGGGACAGCTCACCGTACCGCTGCCGATCTTCGGACAGATGCCGGCGCGGAGACGCGCCGCCGAAGCCCTCGTCTCGGTGGCCGAGGTGGCCGTCTTGCAGATGCTATGGGAGCGCATCTCCGATCTCCACGCTGCGATGGTCGACGTCGCGTTCGCCGACGCGCGCGTGCAGGTGTACGAGAGAAACCTCGCGGAGCTCTCACGGCTGCGCCGGCTCGTCGAGGCACGCGCGCAAGCCGGTGCCAACGACGCCTACGACGTGCTCCGCGTGACGACGGCGGAGACCACCATGCGGGCGAGCATGCAGACCGCCATGACCGAGCGCGCCCAGGCCGAGGCGCACCTGCACGCGCTCATGGCCGTCCCGACGCTCACGCGCGTTCGGATCACGAAGGACGGTCTCGCCCGCTTCCGCGGGCCGGAGGACGAGCGCACGCTCGTGCGCGTCGCGCTCGAGCGGCGGCCGGATCTCGCGCTGCTGCGCCGAAACGTCGTTGCCTCGAACCGCGCGGCGGAGCGTCATCGAAAGGAGAGCATTCCCACACCGAGCGTCTTCGCCGGAATCTACGCCGTGCAGAGGGCGTACGGCGTCCTGGGGTCGGCCGGGATCTCGATGCCGCTTCCGCTGTTCGATCGCAACCAGGGGGAGGTCGGTCGTGCGCTCTTGCAGGCACAGGCGAGCGAGCTCGCCGCGAGCGCGCTGGAGGCTCGCATCGAGGCCGAGGTCCGAGGCGCGTCCTCGGCGCGTGAAGCGGCGCGCGTCGCGCTTCGTGATCATCGGGATTCGGCGCTGCCCTCGAACGCCGAGCTCTTGAGGCGCGCCGAGGTCTCGTACCAGGCGGCGAAGTTCTCGATCGCGGAGCTGTTCGACGCATACCGCACGATGTGGGAGGCACGCGCGCAAGAGCTCGAGCTCGAGCGGCAGCTCGCGGTCGCCGAAGCGAGGCTCATGCGCGCGACCGCCCTGGTCCCGATCGACCTCGCTCGCTTCGAGAGGGGGCACGAAGCGCGACCCGGCACGGAGCCGACGCTCGGGACGCCCTGATGCATCGGATGCGGCCAGCTCCCTGCGGCGTCAGGGGCCGACGAGGTGACCGCCGACGCGCGCCTGGAAGATGAAGTAGGCCGGCATGCAGGCGCCGATGCCGGGCGGAGCGCCGGGAACGGCCATGCACACGTAGTCCGGCCCGCACGGGCTCGTCGCGCTGCACGCGCGCCGGTACTGCTTGGTGCCGCCGGGGATGCACGTTTCGAACGGCTTGCGCGCACCGATGCACTCGTTGAAGCCGTTCGGTACGGCTCGCCGGCCTTGCCGAACATCAGCGCGAACGGGCGGTTCTGGCCGCGGGCGAGGCCCTTCGGCGAGACGGAGATCGCCGCCGACGTGACTCCCGGCATCCACGCGAGTGCTTCGGTTGGCACTGCTGGACGACATGGAAGGCGACGCTCCCGACGAGGGCTGCCCCGACGTTCGGGGCGTACGACCTCCACGAAACGCCGTGCGCCCGAGCGACCACGAGCCCGACTGCGATGGCGGGCAGTGGCGCGAGGAGCCACCAGAGGCGCTCGAGTGATGCTGGCACCTCCGCGCCTTCCCATGGGGTGGCCATTCCGGCCGAGATTCCCGTCTCGGTGCAGCGAGGCGGGGATCGCCGCCTCCGCTCGAAGTCGAACGGCACCTCGTCACGTCAGGCCGCGTTGTGCCGTTCGACACGCGCCGGTACCCTGCGCGGGTGCAGGCGAAGCGCGCGCAGACGATTCACCGGGGCGACATCTTCTGGATCGCACCAGACGCTTCTCGCGCGCCGGAGGCGAGCTACGCGCACCCGCACGTGGTCGTGCAGGACGACGTGTTCAACCATTCGCGTATCTCGACGGTGGTCGTGTGCGCGCTGACGACGAACCTCGCGAAGGCGCATGAACCCGGCAACGTGCTGCTCGACCCAGGCGAAGGGAACCTGCCCAAGCAGAGCGTCGTCGTCGTGTCGCAGCTCGATTCGGTCGAGAAGGCACGCTTGGGCGAGCGGATCGGGTCGCTCTCGGACGCTCGCGTCGAGCAGATTCTGGACGGGCTGCGCTTCCTCCAGAGATCGTTCTTCGGCGTGCCGTGAGCCGCAGTCGGCAGCAGTCCCCGGCCGCAGCCGTCGATTGCGCGCGGAACGCGGTCACGTCACCGACCCGGCCAAGCCATTACCTGTTTGGACTCGCTCACTCGTGGACGAGTCCGAAGCGGAGCGGACGGAGTCCGCGGAGCCGGACGAGTGCAGGAGTGACAGGGGCCGGCAGACGCGGCGAAGGGGACCGGAGGTCCCCGAGCATGGCTCCAGCTGCTGGACTCGCTCACTCGTGGACGAGTCCGAAGCGGAGCGGACGGAGTCCGCGGAGCCGGACGAGTGAAGGGGTGACAGAGCCCGGCAGATACGGCGAGGGGACCGAAGGTCCCCGAGCATGGCTCCGCGTTCGGAGCCGTTCGCTAAGCCGTTCGCAGCGCTCTCGGCGAGACGAGCTCTCGCCGATCGCACGGTCCGAAAATGCGAACGCTTGCGAATCCAGCAGGTTCCGTTCGGCGAGGCGGGACTCCCTCTCGGATTCGCAGCGTCCCGCGACAGATGCCGGGGGCGTCCGTCGCGTGCGCGGTCACGGTGCGATCCGCTCGATGGGGAAGCCGTACTTGGCCGCGCCGAGCTCGACGACGCGAGCGTCCTCGGGTCGGAGGACGACGAAGACGAGCTTCGCCAGGATTTCGCGCTCGTCCGGTGAGGACGCGCGCAGATGCTCGTGGACGGCACCGATCATCGCGTCCACCGACGCGATGGGCCGAGGCCACCGGTGCCGGCTCCGAGGAATGGGCACCGATGGCTGGGGCCACGAGCGAGCCCGTGTAGACGCCGAGCTTCATGCTCTAACCCTAAGCGCATCGAGCGCATCGAGCAGCACTCGCCGGGCCATGACGCACAGCTCGTCGAACTCGCTCATCGTCGCCACCTGTCTTCGTTCGTCTTCATCCAATCGATCAGGTCGCGAGCGGAGAGACGGTCATCGGCCACCATCGTGACGCGATCGTCCTCGTCGGCGCGCAGGCCGTCTACCTCCGCGTCGATGACGCCGACCTCGCCGTCACGCCGTACACGACCGACGGCGATCTCGCGATTGACCCTGCCGTGCTGTACGAGTCCGCAGCGGAGCGGACGCAGTCCGCGGAGGCGGACGAGTACAGGGATGACAGGGGCCGGCAGAATGCCGGAGCGCGCCGTGAGGCGCGCGACCATGGCTCGCCGATCAGGCCGAGGACGAACCCGGCCACGGTCCGGATCAACGAGGGAGAGGTGTACAGGATGACGAGGTGGCTCCCGGCCGCCGAGCGCGCCTGGATCACCCCAAGCGTCGCCTCGATGTCGGCGCGCTCGAGATACATGACGACGCCCTCCCAGACCCAGGTCGTCGCGCGCGTGGGATCGTGACCGGCGGCGGCAAGCGCGTCGTCGAGGCGATCGCGCGCGAAGTCGACCGGCACGAAGCGAATCTCGCGCGCTGCGGGTTGTAGTGAGGCGGTACGCTCGCGCTTGCGGCGCTGCGAGTCGGGGTGATCGACCTCGAACACGATCGTGTCGGCGAGCTCCGCCATCCGCCAGGCGCGGCCATCGAGACCCGCGCCGAGAATGACGAGCTGAGGCGACGCGGTTTCTCGAATCACTTGGTCGATCGCGACGGTGCGAGGCACCATCATCTTCACTCGCCCCTCGAGGAGGCGTCGCCGCACGCGGGAGCGGAGCCCCTTCGGAGGCACTCCTGCGCGGTACTGCTCGATGCGGCGACGAACGTCCGCGGGCAGCATCGCGAGCGCGGTCGGATCGGTGAACGCGGCGACCTCGGTCCTGCCGTGGGCGGCCGCTCGCGCGGCGGCGACCATCACAGCGGTCTGGCTCTCTGTTCCGGGCTTCACGTGAGCCTCCTCAGCGCTTCGTTCGCTTTCGGCGAGCCGGCTCGGGGAGGCCGCGCTCGAGCAGCCCCAGCGCCTCGCGCATCATCGGGAGCAGTGGCGGCGGCCTCTTCATCCGCAGCCATCGCTCCAAGACGGTCATGACCGCAGCGATGGCGGTCGCGGCCACGAGCGAGGGAAAGATCTCGCGTTCGGGGTCGAGCCCGATGCGCTCGGCGATCGCCTGCGCGAGCGCCTGCTGCGCCGTGAAGTGTCCCTTCCACAGCGCCGCTCGCAGGGAGGGCTCCTCGAACAGCAGCAGCGTCGCCTCGCGACTCTCGGCAGCGTCGTTGATGACCAAGGCCTCGTACGGCGCGAGCAACGCGACGGTGAGCGCTTGCCACAACGTCTCGCCACGAGGCCGCGCGCGGAGCACGTCCGCCGACTGCTGTGCGCGCTCCACGAGCCGGTCCGCGATCGCCTCGTACTTGTTCGCGAAGTAGTTGCTGAACGTTCGCCGCGAGACACCGACCGCGGCCACGATGTCCTCGGTCCGTACGTTCTCCAGACCGCGCTGCTTCGCGAGACGCAGCGCTGCCAAGCTGAGCTCGCCGCGCAGGGCGCGCTTCTTCCGCTCGCGAAGGCCGAGAGCGGCTGGCGGCGGCTCCGCTTGGGTGGTGCGGTTCACGGTCGAGGTCTAGCGCAAACTTGCTCAATGAGCAAGATTGCTCTTTGGGCACCTTTGGGGATAGCCCATCAGCGCCGAGCGACGGTCGCGCGCGCCACGTCTCCACCGAGCGGTTCAGGGTGCAGCAGGCGGTTCGCCCGCGCGCTTGACCCGGCATCGGGCCCTCTTCCACGTCGTCCGTGCGGCGATTACGAGCTGCCGCCACCCACCTTGCTCGCCGACCACGACCGACGCCGTGGGCGAACAGCAGCGGGACCTGGTCGCGCGCAGCGGGTCCCGAACTACCGAGACCTAGCGCGGCGAGGACGACGAGCGCGATCCCGCGCGTGCGACCGGAGCTCACCGGCATGCTGGCTTCGGTGGTCACGGTGAGCAGCCTGCCGGAGCGGTCCGATCAGCTTGTCGGCCAGGTATTCCAACGTCCGCACCACGTCGGCGACCTCGTCGGTGCCCAGCGCCTTCGCGAGCGTGTCGTCGATCGAGCTGGCCGCGACGGCGCGCGCGCGGGGTGACGGCTCGGCCTCGAGCCGGATGAGCGAGCGCCTGCGATCGGCCGGGTCGGGTGTGGTGTCGACGCGACCGGCGGCGCGCAGCCGGGCGACGGCCGTCGACACCTGGCTTTGCGGCAGGCCGGTGCGCCGGACGATCTCGCCGACCGTGCTCTCCCCGTGTTCGATCAGGTCCACCAGCACGATCAGGACCATTCGGGTGCTCCCCGGCTGTGGGCCGAGGCCCTCGGTGGGCAAGGCGTCCTCGCCGAGCTTCATCAGCGCCCTGCCGAGCAGGAACAACTCCACTCCGTTCACACCCTGGACTTTACATCCATTCAGATGCATCGATTTAGATGCATCTATACCGATGGATTGGAGACGTCATGTGGATCGAGGTCGATAACGCGAAGCTCTACTACCGCGTCGAAGGATCGGGTCCGGTCCTGCTGATCACGCAGAGCGGCGAGGGTGATGCCGACCGGAGCGTGGACCTGGTGCGACATCTGGCGGATGCGTTCACGGTCGTCACCTACGACCGCCGCGGCCTGTCCCGCAGCGTGGTCGACGATCCCCGCCGCCCGGTGACGGTGGCCGACCACGCGGCCGATGCCGCCGCGGTGCTCGCGGCCGTGACCGATGAGCCCGCGCTCATGCTCGGCTGCAGCTTCGGCGCGATGATCGCGTTGCGGCTGGTCGTCGACTTCCCGGACCGCGTTCGCACGTTGATCGCGCACGAGCCGTCCGTGCTGGGTTTGCTGCCTGCCGACGAGCGTGCCGAGGTGGTGGCGAAACTTGATGAGCTGCGACGGGTTCACCGTGTGTCGGGATGGCAGGCCGTGGTGCCCCTGCTAATGGACTTGCTGGGTATCGACCCGGCCAGACAGGACCGCGAGCCGGACCTCACCCCGCAGCCGCCGACCGCGCCACACCGCGCGGCGAACTTCGACTGGTTTTTCACCAAGGACTGTGCGGCGTTGCTGGCCAACGACCTGACGGCGGCGGACCTCGCCGCAGTCACCGCGACGGTCATCCCGGCGGCCGGGGTGGCCACCGATCCGGCGATGTTCGATCACCGATGCGCGGAACTGCTCGGCGCCGCACTCGGTGTGCCGGTGGCCCGGTTCCCGGGCGCTCACAATGGAAACCTCACCCACCCGCGCGCCTTCGCCGCGCGTGTCAAGGCGCTGCTCGCCGCCACCGCGGCGTGACGTTTCTCCGGCTTCGAGCGGACGGGCGGCGCTCGGCAGCCGCCCAAGGCGGTGAGCGTCCGGTGGACCGCACCTGCGCCACGCCGAGCGCCGTCGTGATGGCCGCGCGATCCTCGCGCGATGCCCAACTTTCCTCTCAAGGCGCACCGTCATCTCCGAGGACCGTACGTGTTCTGCAAGATGGATGGCCAGATGCTGACCGACAGCGAGCTGAAGAACCCGCTGGCCCACGCGGTGAAACGCGCGGGGATCGCTCGCTCAGTCGGCTGGCACACGTTGCGCCATACGTTCGCGAGTCACCTCGCCATGCGCGGCGCAACGCTCAAGGTCATCCAGGAGCTCCTGGGTCATTCGACGATCACGATGACGATGCGCTACGCGCATCTCGCGCCGGAAGTAAGTCGGGACGCTGTGCGGCTGCTCGACGACCTGACGGACGTTCGTTGCAGTGTGGTTGCAGCGTCGACCGAAAACTGACTCTTGGCGGGACGGGTTCTCTCCGCGGTAGGGGCCCAAGAGGCGAAAACCGCAG
>CALFEQ010000015.1 GCA_937949945.1 uncultured Myxococcales bacterium | reverse complement strand
AGAAAACGGCGGCGGAGCGCCGTTACCCAGTTACGGCTCGGGAACTCTGGAGCTCAGGTCCATTGCGCCGCTCATCTGCTCGCACTGCACTCCGTCCGCTCCGCGGACTCCGTGCAGTGCGAGTCGATTCCAGGCGCCTCCACCTCTGACCTGAGCGGAGCTCAGGTCCATTGCGCCGCTCATCTGCTCGCACTGCACTCCGTCCGCTCCGCGGACTCCGTGCAGTGCGAGTCGATTCCAGGCGCCTCCACCTCTGTTCTCGCTCGAGCGCGAGAACTCGTGCCGCTCATCTGCTCGATTCTCGGCGCCTCCACCTCTGACCCGAGCGGGGCTCAGGTCCATCGCACCGCTCAGCGGCGTTGGTGGACGAGGTTGCTTCACCCAGACAGATGCGATGGGTCGAGCCCCACTGGAGCCTGGAGCCTGGAGCCTGGAGCCTCCCTTCAGAGCACCTTCTCGAACCAGCGCGCCGCGTACGGGTTGTCGTTGTACCGCTCGATCTCGACGTAGCCCTCCCGGAGGTACAAGCTCGCCGCCTCCGTCAGAGGCGCAGCAGTGTCGAGCACGACGCGCGAGCAGCCGACGGTGCGGGCGTGATCTTCCAGCGCGCGGAGGATTCGACGTGCATGACCACGGCCCCTCGCCTTCGGCGCGACGAACATGCGTTTCACCTCCGCGGTGGCTTCGTCGAGGACGCGGAGCGAGCCGCAGGCGACAGGGGCTCCGTCCTCGTAGACGACCAGCACGACTCCCCTCGCGGCATCGGCCCGGAGCTCCTCGACCGTGGGTGCCTCGAACGAGCCGAGCCGCTCACGTAGCTCGTCGAAGTACGCGTTCAGGAGAACGAGCAAGCCAGGGTCATCGTGAGCGACCACGGTCAGCAAGACGTCCTCCCGCACCGCCTCAGCGGCACACCCCGTACACGACATCGACGGCGACATGGTCGCGGACCGCTCCTTCCGTCTTTCGACAGACGACCGCGTAGCGCGTGGTCGTGGCCGCGGCTTGATACGACTGGTCCGCAAGATCGTCGGTCGCGGCGGTCGCGCCGGCGAGCTGAAGGCCGTCCGGCGTGAGGCGCGCGAAGACGCTCATGCGTCGACCGGTACCGCAAAGGCTCGTGCACATGGGCTCGGGGAGCTCAGCGAAGCGCCGGCCCGCAGCGCGGATCGCCGTCCTCGACGTCCTTGCCCTTCGCCTTGCCGAGCGGGAACGCCTTCCGGTCGCAGAGCGCCGTCAGGATGTCGAGCAGCTCCTGGGCCATCTCCTGCGCGGTATTGCCACGGACTTGCCGTCCCATCGCCGTCCCTGGCTGGCCGTTCAGGATCTTGAACCAGTCCTCGTACGCCTTCTGGCGCGCGTGCGAGCCGAGCGAGAACTCGCCGTCGTCGATGAGGATGTCGGTGCCGTCGGAGCCATGGCAGCCGGCACATCGCTCGGCGATGAGGCGCTTGCCGCGCTCGGCGTCTCCGCCCGGCTTGAGCGCGTAGTCCTTCGCCTCGGGCGAGGTGAGCGTGAGCACGGAGCTCGCCGTCGGCAGCGTGCCGTCGCGCTGAGCCACGATGAACGCCGCGAGCGCCTCGAGCTCCGCGCGCGGCATCACCGGCCCGAGCGCAGGGACCGGTCCCTCGCCGCGCTCCAGGCGATCGGCGAGCTCGGCCACCGATCCCGTCCACGTGAACAGGTCGACGTCGAGCGCCGTCTTCTTGTTCATGTGGGAAGGTCCGTACATGCCGGCCTTGCCGCGGAGGTCCCAACCGAACCAGTTCTTCAAGCGGTAGTCGTGCCCCGCGTCGTTGAGAACGGGCTCTCCCGACGCGAGTCGGAGCGTGCCGTCGTTCGACGGGCCGCCGCTCCCGTCGGCGACGCCGGGCGTGTTCTTGGCGTCGGGCACGAACGAGGACTTCAGCTCCTTCCTCCAGTTGTCGAAGAGGCGGCCGCCCCGTGCCGTGTCCCACTGCGCGCCGGTCGCGCCGCGTGCCTCCCTCCCCTCGCTCGGACCCGTACCGGCCATCGGACGGTTCGCTTCGACGCTGGACGTCGACGTGGTGCCGGCGCTCGCCGCGCCGCAAGCAGTGAGCACGCCGACGAAGAGGAGGACGAGAGGCCTTTGCGCGATCATGAGCGCGGATCGCTACTACAGGTCGGCGCCGAGGTCTCGCACGTCGGCGCGCCCTCGTCACGGCTGAGCTACGGTCGGCTAGTTCGCGGCGCGGATCGTCGCCAGCACCGCGTAGTGGTCCGACGGCGTGATGCCGTTGACCGTCGTTCGGTCGATGGTCGGCGACGTCGACGTGATGTCGCCTCCGGAGTGGAAGATGTAGTCGAGGCGCGTCGAGCTCTTCCAGCCCTTCTTCTTCCAGTCGCTGTTGAACGTCGCTTGCGTCTTCGTGGTCGTTCCGCTGAAGGTCGCGGTCTTCTTCAGACCGATCTTCTCCAGGATGGAGATGGTCGTCTCGCCCTTCGTCGACGTGGACTGAGGATCGGTGTTGAAGTCGCCCATCACGATCTTGGCGAGCCCTTTGCCGTTGGTCTCGACGAGCTTCTTGATCGCCTCCACTTGCTTCTTCCGGCCCTCGGAGCACTTCGCGCCATGCGTGATGTGCGCGTTCACGACGAAAAAGACCTTCTGCGAGTCCTTTTCGCGGAGGCCGACCCAAGCCGCCTTGCGTCCCTTCGCGTTCGAATGGCACTCGTGGGTCTCGGCGTACGGGTTCGGCAACGCCACGTTGCCCATGCCGGTGTCGGCGTCGAAGACGAACCGCGTCTTCTTGTAGAAGACGAGCTTCGGGCTGCCCGATAGGCTCGGACGGAACACCGCGTACGGCTTGTCGTCGCCCGTGAGACCGGCGATGAGGTCCTTGTCCGCCCCGTTCGACGCCTCCTGGACGCCGACGATGTCCGGATTGTTGGCGAGGATGCGCGCGATGACGGCGGCCTTGCGCTTGCTCCACGCGTAGATGCCCGTATCGTCCGTCGTCGGGCGCCGGACGTTGTAGGTCATCACCCGGAACGGCTCGAGCGGCTTCGGTGCGGCCTTCGGAGTGAGCTCCTCCTCGTCGGGAGCGCCCTCTCCGTCGATCACGGGGCCCGCCGCGCCGTAGCCGCCAGCTTCCAAGCCCGGCGCGTCCGTGTCGTCGTCTTCGCCGTCATCGCCGTCGAATGGATCGACGTCGGAGGGTCCGTCGCCGCCGGAATCTTCCTCGCCATCGGCGACTCCTCTGGGCACGGTGCGCTCGGCCATCGCGCCGAGGTCGGCGTCCCCGCATCCGGCGAGCGACGAGAAAAGCAGTCCAGCAACCAGCGCGGGGAAGCGACGATCCAGCGCCATGCGCTCGAAACCACTGCATGCTCCGCACCGGCGGCAATTCGCCGCGTCAGGCCCGCGCTTTCGCGATGGCTCTCGATGGAGTCGAAACGGCGCTCACGAACGATTTCGAGGCCATGTGCACGCACGTGGATCGAAGATCCGATCCGGTCTTCGGCCCCACGATGCGCGACGACCTGCGCAACGCCGCGTGCTGATCCGTGACTCTGAACTTTTTCGCGCCGTGCTCGTCGACCCCCTGCGCCGTCCGGAGAGGGTGCGCGAGTGAGGGGCCCGCCTCGGTGGGCCGCACGCTCGGCGCCCTCGTCGCGCTCCAAGCGTGACGTCACAACGACCGGACGAGGCGCGGCCCGACGAGACCTCGGCACGATCGAACGAGAACGTCTCACGCACTTCGCTCGCGACCGAGACGGATGACGAGACAGAAGAACCCGGAACCGAATGCGTCGATTGGTACGACTGCGGTCCGGCCTCGTACTGCTTCCTCTCGATCCACCCGATGCGCTCGTACCCGATGTGCGTCAACGGTCGATGCGAGGGGCATCGCACGGAGTACGGCTGCGTGCACATGGCCGGCATGGCCGAAGGGGACACCTGCGACGTCGACAACCCGCAGTGCCCGAACGGCATGCAGTTTCTTCTCGCGCACGCCGCTGCGGCAGCCTCGGACCGAAGATCCTCTTCGAGGTCGATCGCTCGGGCTGGACGCTCGAGATCCTGCTCGTCGACGAGGCCGGGCACGTCGCCAAGCGCGCATCCGTGCGCCGACCGGGCGAGGCAGTGGCGCCGTTCGATCTCGACGTGGCCCTCGGAGACCGCAAAGCGGCGATCCTCGTCCAATGGGATCGCCGTGGGTACCTCGACGCGCGAGCGCGCGGCGACGAGTCGAGCTCGCCGACGCGGATGCAGATCTTCGAGCTCGAGCTCGTCGGCGAAGATCTGCACGTCGCGGAAGGCCCGCTGGAGACGCTGACCCGGCAGGACATCCGAACGCTCGTGGCCGACTACGTCCACGAGCCGGAGTGCTCGGAGCTCGAGCGCGCTTGCGGTCCTCTCGTGACCGAGCAGGGCGTCCGGAGCTGCGGGACGTGCTCGGCCGGCGAGGTCTGGAAAACAATCAATGCCGTGACGCCGCCAAGGGCGAGTGCGTGCCGACGCCACGTGACGTGCTCTGCCCGCCGGGCGCCTGCGGCCTGCGCTACGACGGCTGCTCCGGAGTCGTCGATTGCGGCGGCTGCGCCCCCGGCCTCGAGTGTGGCGGCGGCGAGCACGCCGGGATGTGCACCGATCCGTTCGCCGTCACCCCCTCCGACGTGCGCGCGATGCTCGGCGCCTCCGTCCGTGGCTGCTTCGCAGACGAGCGCGGCAACACGATCGTCGTAGACTGCCCGGCAGGGCAGCGCTGCGAGAGCTCGCAATGCGTCGGGGTCGCCATTCCCGATTCGAACGCTCCTCCGGACCTCCTCTCGCCGGACGCGGCGGCCCCGGCTCCCTGAGACCGAGCGCTCCGCGCCTCCCCCGCGAGACGGCGGGCGAAGATCGACTCCGCACACGCTCGCCGAGACCGTGTAGCATCGGCGTCATGCGGAAGCGGTCGGCGATCGTCGGTGCGAGCCTGGTCGCCGTCGCGCTCGCGATGGGAAGCTGTCGCGAGCCCACGCAGGTGAGCGTCGAGGCCCGAACGAACGTGCCCTACCGCCCCGGCCTCGTCGTGAGCTTCACGGTCGGCCGCCCGGGAGAGACGGAGACCGCCGAGCCGACCACGGACACGCGCGAGCTGTGGGCGGAAGACGGATTCGTCGGGTCGCTCACGGTCGTGCCCGCCACCAGCGACACGGCGGAGCTGTCCGTCAAGATCGTCCTCGGCGTCGATCGGGACACGGAGGCTTGTACGCCGCCGAACTATGCGGGGTGCATCGTCGCGCGGCGACGGCTGCGCTACTCACCGCACGAACGCCTGCGCCTCCCCGTGATGCTCTACGCGCAGTGCAAGGACGTCCCGTGCGACGCGGACACGACCTGCAACGCCCTCGGCCAGTGCGTCGGCGCGCAGGTCGACTGCACGACCGGCGATACGTGCGTCCTCGAAGGCGAGCTCGATGGCGACGGCGGCGCTCCGATCTCGCGTCCGGACGCCGCGCCCACCGACGACGCCGGTCCGGGCGAGGACGCCGCTCCGAACGACGCGGGCGATCCCGAAGACGGCTCGACGCACGACGGTAGCTTCGACGACGGCGGCATCACCGACGACGGCGGCATCACCGACGACGGCGGCCACGACGACGGCGGCCACGACGACGGCGGCACGACCAACGAAGGGATCCCGGGCTTCGTGCTCTGCAGGGGCAGCGCCGAGGAGCAGTGCGACCTGTCGATCTCGAAGTGCTGCTACAACTCCGCGACGCAGCATGGCGTCTGCGCCGGGATGGCGACGCCCTGCCCGGCGATCGAGCTCCCGCTCTTCTGCGACGGTCCCGAGGACTGCGACGCCGGTGTTTGCTGCGCCCACTCCGGCGGAACCAGCTGCATGCTCGACGGCTGCCTTCAGGGGACCGTCGAGGTCTGCGAGTGGACCGAGACCTGCTCGGGCGGCCGCACCTGCACCGGCACGGCGTACGGGCTGCGGACGTGCCAATGAGGCTGCGTCCGCCCGCATGCCGTCGGCGCATCGTGCGCCCGACCGATCGTGACGTCCGAGCCTTCAGGGCAGCTCGATCTCTCCGCTGCCGGTCACGTCGACGCTGCCGGTCGCGTCGCCGCCTTCGGCGGTCAGCCTGGCCGTCAGCGCGAACGAGAATCGGTCGTCGGTCAGGTTCGAGATCGTGATCGCCCCAGGCGGCTCGCGGCCGGTCCACGACCGCTTGCTCGAGGACACCCTGTGAGTGAGCGAGTCGAAGCTCTCCGCACGGAGCGGCCGCGCCTCCTCCGCGAGCGGCAACGCGACACGAAGGTTGAAGACGCGCGACTCGTCGCCGCTCACGATGGATGACGTCCGCCGCAAGCACGCGACACCGGCGACGGTCTCTGCGGCATCATCAAAGACCCGCTCGCGGTCGACGTCGATCTCGGTGCCTGCCCGAGCGGCAAGCAGTGCGTCGACAACCTGTGTCGGTGAGCGCGCCGTCGGTGCATGACGGCGATGTTCAGCGCCTCACGGCGCTGGTGATGGTTCAGCACACGCTGCGCGACCTCGGCCGCTTGCTGAATGCGACGCGTTGGCGTTCGTGTTCCGCACCAATCTCGGACATCGCCCAGAGAAGCCTGCTCGATCGTGGCTAGGATGGAGGGGCGGTCGGGTCGCGAGGCCGGGGCGCAGGCGCGAGTCATGTATTGCACCAAGAGTTCCCTCCAGCCGCTCCGCCGGCTCGGCGCTCTCGTCGTGTGCATCCTCGTGGCGGGCTGCGACCGAGCGGGCACGACCAAGACCCCGTCCGCGCCCGCCGTCACGCTCCAGGACGCGAGCGCGCCCGCCACGAGCCCCACGATGAAAACCACGAACGACGACGCGACGGAGCTGCCCGGCGTCGAGGTGCTGGTGAGCTGCGCCGGCGTCCGGAGCACGGGCAAGCGGCACAACAGCTTCTTCTTCACGTTCCGGATCGAGCAGGAGATCCAGGGAGAGCTCGGCCGGCAGGAGTACACCTCGCAGGAGATCTTCTGGGACTTCGGCGCCGCACAGATCGTCGAGAAGCTCGGTATGAAGTTCGACGCCGCCGCCGGTCCGAACACGAGCGCGTCCGCCTCGTGCGCGCATCGCGGCGTCCTGAAGTTGGTGCCGGATCCCGATCGCAGAGGCGAAGACGCCACGGTGAGCTGGCGCATCCTCTGGGTCGCGCGGGAGGACGAGGCCGAGTCGGCGCGCGCGCTCGAGCGCGTCGCTCGCGCCTTGATGACCGCGGTCGAACGCAAGGAGCTCGCGCCCGTTCGACGCCACCTCGCGCCGGAGAGCAACTTCACGGAGGAGGAGCTCCTCGCCGTCGCTCGCGCGGAGGAGCGGCACGGGCACGATGCGTTCACGAAGACGGTCTACGCGGCGTTGCTGGGCGAGCGCGGTGGTGTCGCGTGGGTCGGAGGCCGGGGCGCCGACTACACGATCGAGATCACCCGCGGCACGGACGGTGCCTGGACGATCGGGCGCATCGATTGGCGCCGGCGGCCCGCATGATCCTCGACGCCGCCCGCCGTCTCCGTTCGGGTGATACGCTCGGTTGACTCGCGTCGGGGCCCCCGTCGTCGAACGTGTCCGAGAGCCCGACGCTGGCGAGGCTGAGGAGGCTGAAAGATGAAGATCCGCTGGTCCGTACTCGTGTGCCTGTCGCTCGCGGCCACCTCGGCGTTCGCGCAGCCCCCGACGCTGAAGCCCCCTGCCGCAGCGCCGATGACCAAGGCGCAGGCGACGACGATCAAGGCGCCGCCGGCTCTGGGGGCGAAGCGATCCAACAGCTTCAACACCGCGCTCCGTCGCGCCAACCTCCCGACGCTGAGCGTCCCGCCGCCGCCTCCCTTCATCAAGCTCACGCCCGCCGCACCCGTCAGCGGTAATGCACGGATCAGCCGCGTCGGCGCGTCCATCTACCGCGGCCCCGACGGCGAGTTCCCGGACGGTCTCTTCGGGATCGATGCGGCCCCTCCGCAGCGCACCGGGTCGTCCATCTTCAACTTGGCGATTCCCGAAAACCCCTTCACCGTTCTGAATCACGTCCCGCAGGGTGTCCTTCTTCTCGATTTCCCGGCTCAGGGGAACTCGCTCTACTTCGTGGACTGTCGCTCCGTGACCATGACTGGAGGCGCCATCAAGTTCTCGCGGTCGGGCTCCACGGTCTCGCAGGCGGTCTCCCCCGAAGACGGTCACTTCATCTACGCCTTCCGCACCGGAGCCGGCACGACGATCAACCAGAGCGTCGCCCTCGAGTTCACGACCCCGGGCTACTTCTTCGGCTGCGAGATCACGAAGACCAGCTAGCCGCCGACTGCGCCAGCGTTTCTTGACACCCGAGTGTCAGCTTCGCGGTTGCGCGAGCCTTGCCCAGGTGCCAAGGTAGCGCCATGCCGTCGATGCGCCTCCGCTGAGCCGACAGCCCGTGTGCGATCCGCTCGCGCGCGCCGATGAGCGCGCCGAGGCGGCGTGCGTGGTGCGCGCACGAGCATGATGCTCGTCGTGCGGCCGCCGGGATCGTCACGGTGCTGTCGTCCGTGTCGGCTTTCCGTGTCCTGGTTCGCGGAAGTGCCCGCGCGTGACGGCTCTCGAGGACGCGTCGTGGCGATGCTCTCGGCCGCCCGGCCGTCTCGGACGTTTCTCGCGGGGCTTCCCATGGCTCGTCCCGAGCGAAGGAGACCTCGTGATGCTCGAATCTTCCCCCGAATCGAATCTTCCTTTTGGCATCCAATCCGCGACCGCCCTCCTCGAAGCGGCGCGCGCGCACGGGCTTCGCCTCACGAGCACCAGCGCGGACTTCGACCAGACGGGGCTCGACTTCCGCGTCGTGCACGGCAAGGACGAAGACGGGACGCAGTGGATCGTCCGCACGCCGCGGCGGCCCGACGTCGTCGAGTCGGCTCGGGTCGAGGCGCGCGTGCTCCGGCTCGTCGCGCCACGGCTCCCGGTTCGCGTCCCCGAGTGGCGGGTCCACACGGACGACGTGATCGCGTACCCGCGGCTCGACGGGACGCCGGCCGTCACGGTGGGGCCGGACGGAACGACGTGGAACGTGATCGATCCGGCGGCCGTGCCCGACACGTTCCTCGATTCCTACGCGGAGATGCTCGCGTCGCTGCAAGCCATCGGTCCGGAGGAGGCGGCGCGCGCCGGCGTCCCGGTCCGCACCGTCGCTCGCGCGCGCGCGATGGTCGCGGCCGCGATGGAAGCGACCCGCAAGGTGCTCGCTCCGAGCGAGGCGGTCTGGAGCCGCTGGCAGAAGTGGCTGTCGAACGAAGCGCTCTGGCCGACGCACGTCGCGCTCGTGCACGGGGATCTCCACCCGGGGCACATGCTCCTCGCACCGGACGGGTCGCTCACGGGCGTGCTCGACTGGACCGAGGCCCAGGTGAGCGATCCGTCGATCGATCTGGCGATGTTCTACGGCTGCTTCGGCGCGGAAGCGCTCGCCCGCTTGCTACCGAGATTCGAGCGCGCCGGAGGCAAGGTCTGGCCTGGTCTCGCCGCCCACGCCGCCGAGCGGTGGGCGGCGTTTCCTGCGCTCGCCGCGGAGTGGGCGCTCCGCACGAAGAACGACGCCGCCCTCGAGCACGCGCGAGCACATCTCGCGGCGAGCGGGCTCGCGTCGTAGCGCGTGGGCGAGAACGGGTGTGCCCGCCCTCGCCTCCGCGCTCCGGACTCCGTACGCTGCGCGCAACGGAGCGCGACGTCGCGGCATCGATCGCGTGCTCCCCGGAGGATTCGATGAAGCTCTACATGAACAAGCTCTCCCCCAACGTCCGGCGTGTACGGCTGACCGCAGCCGTCCTCGGGATCGAGCTCGAGGAGCAGGAGCTCGATCTCAGGAAGGGTGAGCACAAGACGCCCGAGTACCTCGCGCTGAACCCGAACGGCGCGGTGCCGACGCTCGTGGACGGCGACTTCGTGCTGACCGAGTCGCGCGCCATCATGCAGTACCTCGCGTCGAAGAAGCCGGAGTCGGGGCTCCTCCCGCGCGACGAGGCGGCCCGCGCGGACGTGACGCGGTGGCAGTTCTGGGATGCGTCGCACTTCTCGCCGAACGTCGCCTCGATCGTCTTCGAGAAGCTGATCAAGAAGCTGTTCGGAATGGGCGAGCCCGACGCAGCGAAGATCGCCGACGGGCTCGTCACCTTCCGGCGCTTCGCCGCCGTCCTCGACAAGCGTCTCGACGGACGGAAGTACGTCGTCGGCGACGCGCTCACCCTCGCCGATCTCACGCTCGCGTCGACGCTGGGCTACGCGCGGCAGGCCGAGCTCCCGCTCGCCGAGTTTCCGAACCTCGACGCGTGGCTCGGACGCATCTCCGAGCTCGACGCCTGGAAGAAGACGAGCCCGACTCTCTGAACGGCCCGTCACGCTCGAGCCACGGAGAGCGACGAGCTCGCGTCATCGCGTGAGGCAGGGGACCTCGCACGGCTCGTGCAGGTCCCCGGTATGCCTCTTCGCATCCTTCTCCTCGAGGACGACCCGAACCTCGCTCTTCTCGAGCGCGAGATGCTGGAGCTCGACGCGCATACCGTCGAGTGGACGCCGAACGGCGTCGAAGCGCTGATGATGGCCTCGCGGGAGGAGTTCGGGCTCGCGATCCTCGACGTCGAGGTCCACGAGCTGTCCGGGCTCGGCGTCGAGCGCGTCCTCCGCGACATCGGCGACGCGCCGGTCGTCGTCGTCTCGGCCCGTCCGAACGGCTGGCGAAGGGAGGCGTTCTCCGCGGGCGCGATCGCCTGTCTGCAGAAGCCGATCGACGTCGTACGGCTTCCCCAGCTCGCGCACGCCGTCGAGGTCGGCCTCCGCCGAGGTCCGCCGGTGCCGGGTGACGTGCGCTCGCTCTCGGCCGAAGACCTCGATCGGGTCGCGAGAATGGCGTCGGAGGAGATCGACGCGCTCCCGTTCGGGGTGATCCGCCTCGACCGTGAGGGGAGAATCATCACGTACAACGCGTTCGAGGCGACCGCCGCCGGCCTCGAACGCGAACAGGTCCTCGGCCGCCGCTTCGCCGACATCGCGCCGTGCGTGCTCGTGAAGGACTTCGTCGCCGCGGCCGAACGCGCGAGATCCGACGAGCCGGTCGACGAGGTGATGCGATTCGTGTTCCCTCATCACTCGGGCGCCTGTCTCGTCAACGTGCGCCTCTGGGCCGAACCCGCGAGGGGCGAGCTCTGGCTGTTCGTGTCCAAACGAGGCCGCTCGCACGACGGCGAACGCGTGGAGCTCCCGTGACGCGGCGCACGCCTCCGCAGGTTGACGCTCGCGGGGTCACGTCGTACCGAGGGGTGTGGCGCGACGTGAGGGGGGATCGGCTTCGCCTGGGGAGGTCGACCGGCGAAACGACGGCGAGCTCGACATCGATGCGATGCGCGCGCTCGTCGAGCGCGGCGACGGAGGCGACCGCGCCTTCGTCGATGCGCTGATCCGCATGCGTTGGTCGCGCGCGAGCACGCCGGCCGAGCGCGCCGAGCTCTGCGACCTGCACGTTGCGGTCCGGGCCGCGGCGCTCGAGAGCCACGCGGAGATCCGCGCGAGCATCGCCGCGGGCTCGCTCCGCGGCGTGTCGCTGAGGAGGCGCTTCGATGCGATCCCCTCGCTCGAGCGCGATCACTTCGTCGAAGAGGTGCTCGGGATCGCCTATCCACCCCTCGACGAGGAGAGGCCGCCGCGGGAGCTCGTCGCGTACCAGCCGAGCGGCTACGACGAGATCGTCCACGCGCTCGACGTCACGCGTCTGGGGCCGAACGATCGGCTCCTCGACGTCGGATCCGGGGCGGGCAAGGTCGTGATGCTGGCGGCGCTGCTCGCCGGCGCGACGAGCCACGGCATCGAGCGCGACGCTGCGCTCGTCCAGCTCGCAGAGGCCGGGTGTCGCGACCTCGGCATCGGCGAGGCGGCGACCTTTCGTCGTGGCGACGCGCGCGAGCTCCCGTTCGAGGACGCGGACGTCGTGTTCATGTACTTGCCGTTCACCGGCAGCACGTTGACGACGTTCATGGACGGCCTGCTCGACCGCGGGCGGCACGCCCCGCCGCGAGCCCGCGGTCGGTTCCTCTGCACGGGACCGCTCGACCCGAATCGATACCCCGACCTCGTCGCGGTCGGACCGCCGAGGTCCTGGCTCAACGTCTACGCGTGGCGCTGAGATAGCATCGACGACCTTCGGTTCGAGCACGCCGGACGTCGCGGAGGGCGCGTCTCACTTCTTCGGCTCGGGCTCGGGCTCGGGTGCGGGCTCGCATTTGACCGCCACGCTGGTGACGTTCGTCGCGCCCACGGTGCCGCTGCCCCGCTGGACGGTGCAGACCCGCCCCTTCGGGTGGACGAGGACGGTCACCTCGTAGGTCGTTCCTTGCTCGACCTTGGTCGGGAACGTGAAGTTCCCGTCCGCCGTGACCTCGAGGTCGTCGCCGCCGTTGTTCTGCAGCACCACCCGACCGCCCGCGAGACCGGTCACCTTTCCGCCGATGGTGCGGGTGTTCGTCTCGCACGTGACGAGGACGTCCGTGACGTGGCCGGAGATCGTCCCGCTGCCGTTCGTCACCTGGCAGGTCTGGTTCGCCGGCTGCTTCTTGATCGTGACCTTGTACGACTTGCCCTGCCCGACGGGCTTGGAGAAGAGGAACGATCCGTCCTCGGTGAGCTTCAGATCGTCGCCGCTGTTGTTCTGGAGCACGATCTCGCCACGCAGGCCGGTGATCGTCCCTGCGACGGTGAAGACCTGCGAGCCCGGCACGCGATCGAGCACGACCGATTTCTCGGTCTTGTTGTCCTTCGCGTCCCAGAGCGTCACCGAGACGTCGAGCTTCAGGACCTCGTTCGCGACGTCGAGGACGCCCTCCTCCTCCCCTTTCAGCGTGCAGCGCCCTTGCTCGTCGACGGCGAGTCGCGTGAGCGAGTAACGGAAGGTCCGGGAAGGGTTGTCGAGGTCGCTGTCCGGCCAGGCTCCGCGCTTCTGTCCCGCCGCGATCGCAGACCCGAAGTCGACGAGGCCCGTCGCCGAGAAAGACCCCGACTCCGAGAGGTCGTCGTACAGGTGCAAGAGCTCGCAGCGCGGCTGCTCCGCGATGAGGTTTCCGTCCTGATCCTTGATGGTGAACGCGATCGCCGAGACCTCGAGGTTCCGCTTCGAGTCGTCGTCGCGATCGTAGGCCTCGACCACGACGTCGACCTCGCCGTTGCGGAACTGCTCTCCGGTCTTGCGCTCGCCGTCTGCGAGGTAGACCCTCCTGAGGGTGGGCTCCACCGAGTCGGCGTAGTCGGAGAACAGACGGGCTGGATCGAGCAGCCTCTGGTTCGCGCCGTCGATGAAGAGCACCTCGGTGTTCGCCAGGCGCGAACCGTTTCCGTCCGGGAGAGGAGCCCAGGCGAGGGTGCCGATGGCCGAGCCCTTGGAGACGGAGACCGGGCCCGTCGCAGACACGATCGCCGGGAGCGGCGCGACGTGCATCATCGTCGTGATGACGTGCGAGCCGGGATCGTAGATGGCGACGATCGTCGAGTAGGGATCGATCGCCGAGGTGATCCGGTTCCCGTTCCAGTCGAACGCGACGGCGAGCCCGTCGTGCGGCGCGAGCACGTCCCTGCTCACGGCGGAGCTCGAGCGGACGACGTCGAACCCGAGGTGGACGTAGCCGAAGCTCGAATAGATGACCGGCGTGCCGACGCGATTGAGCACGGCCCTCTTCGTGTCGGCGAGCGGCCAGGCCGGCTCGAAGCCGTCGAGGTCGACGCTCAGATCGAAGCCGGCGTCCGCGAAGTACTCCGCGATCCTCCGGTACGCGGCGTTGTCGTGCCGGGGATCGCGGATGTTTTCGTTCGGAAGAAGCTTTCCCTGCGCCACGTCGCCGTCGACGGTGGCGTCGTTGCAACCAAGCACCAAGCCGAGCGCAAGCAGCGGGAACGAGAAGGACGCTTTTGCGAAGCGGAGCATGTCACCCCAAGGACGAGGGAACGTGGTGAACAGGGGTCGGCACGTGGTCTTACGCAGAGCGCCGACGTTCCTTCCCTCCCTGCTCCCCCGAGCGGTCGGCGCCCGGCCGCAGCGCCGGACCGCAAAGCGATGCCACAAGGAATCTGAAAGCGATCTGAAAAAGCGAAGCTAGAACCGAGCCCTGAAAGCGGAAGCTAGGAACCGAGCCAATCGACCATTGGCGCCGGCGCATCGCCGTGCGCGAAGTCTTCGGCGTAGGCGGGCACGTCCTCGCGAGCCTCGTCGCTCACCGCGCGCTCGCTCGCAGCGACTCGTCCGCAGAGCGCACGGAGCGACTGCCCGTCGTCTCCGAACCATGGAGCTTCCTCGACCGCTCCCACGCATCGAGCGTGGAGATCCGGCACCGGAAGGATCGACCCTCGACCGCCCACCCGCATCTCACCCACGCCAGTAGCAGCATGTGCGCCAAGGTCGGACACGATGCCGGGTTGCGCAGGGATCCGTTTTTTGGCGCGATTCTCGATAGATGGGAGAGTTGCGCATCTCGTCACCTGGAGCGAGCCGGATCGGCCGGAGCCAAACGAGTCGATCCGGGGTCCGCGACGGCGTTGTGCGGCGCCTTGCGCTTGCGCGAGCGATCCGACCCGCCGCACACGCGTCGAGCCCATGACATGCGGCACCTCGGTTGCAACCACCATCGGCCGAGGCCCGCGTCATGGCCGAGCAAAAGCCCGAGGTCATCACCATACCGGACGCGCTGCCGGTCCTGCCGTTGCGTGACACGGTCCTGTATCCCGAGATGGCAGCGCCCATCCTCGTGGGGCAGCCGCGATCGATCGAGCTCGTCAACCACGTGCTGCGCGGGAACCGACTCGCCGCGCTCATCGCGCAGAAGAACGCGGAGACCGTGCCGGCGCCGCCGGAGGAGCTGTACCGCGTCGGCACGATGGCCCTCATCCACGAGCTCGGGCGCGACGACAAGACGATACGCCTCGCCGTACAGGGCCTCGTTCGCATCCGAACGATCGACTACGTGCAGACCGAGCCGTTCCTCGTCGCTCGCGTCGAGCGCGCGCGGGACATTCAGGAGCAAGGTGTCGAGATCGAGGCGGTCACGCGCAAGGCGACCGAGCTCTTCACCTCGCTCGTCCGTACGGCTCCCGAGCTATCCGACGATCTCGCGAGCGTCGCCGAGAAGACGACCGATCCACGGCAGCTCGCCTACCTGATCGCCACGACCCTGCCGCTGTCGATGGCCGTCCGGCAGGAGATCCTCGAGCTCGACGCTCCGTCCGCGAAGCTGCGGAAGCTCATCGAGGTGCTGCAGCACGAGATCGCCGTACGCGAGATGATCCAGCGGATCACCTCCGAGACGGCCCTCGAGATGACGAAGGCGCAGCGCGAGCACATCTTGCGCAAGCACATGGAGTCGATCCAGCGCGAGCTCGGAGAGCTCGATCCGGGGCGCGCGGCGGCACGCGAGCTTCGCGAGCAGCTCGAGAAGCTGCCCCTCCCGGACGAGGCGCGGAAGGAAGCGATCCGCGAGCTCGAACGGCTCGAGCGCACCTCCGAGGCCTCTCCGGAGCACGGCATCATCCGGACGTACCTCGAGTGGCTCATCAAGATGCCGTGGGGCAAGGTCACCGGCGAGCGCATCGACGTCGAGCGCGCGCGTGCGGTGCTCGACGAGGACCACTACGACCTCGACAAGATCAAGGACCGCATCCTCGACTACCTCGCGGTGAAGCACCTGCGCGAGGAGCGCAGCGCGGAGCTCGGCGCCGACCGCGGCGAAGGAAAGACGAAGGAGGTCCGCACCGAGCCGATCCTCTGCTTCTTGGGTCCGCCCGGCGTCGGCAAGACGTCGCTCGGACAGTCGATCGCGCGCGCGCTCGGTCGTGCCTTCGTGCGTCAGAGCCTCGGCGGAGTCCACGACGAGGCCGAGATCCGCGGCCACCGGCGCACGTACATCGGCGCGATGCCCGGGAGGATCGTGCAAGCGCTCGCGCGCGCCGGCACCGCCGATCCCGTCTTCATGCTCGACGAGATCGACAAGCTCGGTGCGGGCTTCCACGGAGACCCGTCCGCCGCGCTCCTCGAGCTGCTCGACCCGGCGCAGAACCACTCGTTCGTGGACACGTACCTCGGCGTCCCGTTCGACCTGTCGCACGTGCTCTTCATCTGCACCGCCAACACGACGGACACGATCCCCGCGCCGCTGCTCGACCGCATGGAGGTGCTCACGCTCTCCGGATACACGGAGCAGGAGAAGCTCCAGATCGCGACGCGGTACCTGTTGCCCGACCAGCGGCTCGCGAACGGCCTTCGCGAAGGCGAGCTCGAGCTCCCCGAGGAGACGATCGTGGCGATCGTCCGCGGTTGGACGCGCGAGGCCGGCGTCCGCAACCTCGAGCGAGCCATCGGCACCGTCTGCCGCAAAGCGGCGCGGCGCATCATGGAGAAGGCGCCGACGCCGATCCACGTCGGGCCGGAGGATCTGCCGGACTACCTCGGTCCGCGGCGCTTCTACGACGAGGTGGCCGAGCGCATCGATCGCCCCGGAGTGGCGACCGGCCTGTCGTGGACGCCGGCAGGCGGCGACGTCCTGTTCGTCGAGGCCACGATGGTCCGCGGCACCGAAGACAAGCTCATACTGACCGGCATGCTCGGCAACGTCATGCGCGAGTCCGCGCAGGCCGCGCTCACGTACCTCCGCGCGAACGCCGAGCGTCTCGGCATCGACGTCGCGGAGATGAACGAGCGACGCATCGTCCACGTGCACGTGCCGGCCGGCGCGATCCCCAAGGACGGACCGTCCGCCGGAGTCACGATGCTCGTCGCGCTCGCGTCCCATGCGCTCGGCCGCCCCGTGAACCCGGACGTCGCGATGACGGGCGAGATCACGCTCCGAGGGAAGGTCCTGCCCGTCGGCGGCATCAAGGAGAAGGTGCTCGCCGCGCACCGCGCGGGCCTCGGCACCGTGATCCTCCCGAAGCGGAACGAAGGCGATCTCGACGAGGTGCCCGAGGAGGTCCGTCGCGCGTGTCGCTTCGTCCTCGTCGAGTCCGTCGACGAGGTGCTCGCCGAAGCGCTCGGCGTCCCGGCGGAGGCGGGCGCCGCACCGGAGGCGCCGCCGCCGGCGGTTCATTGAAGGGTTTCGCGAGCCCGTCCGGCGCTCGCGCGTGACGCGTCAGCGGAGGAGCCACTGGCCGACCGCGGCGCTCGCGATGACGACGGCCCACGGAGGGACCTTCCACGCCTCGAGCATGCCGAACGCGATCATGGCCGTCGCGACGTCGCGCGCGTCCCTGACGCCCTCGGTGATCACCGGCGTGTAGAGCGCCGAGAGGAGGATGCCGACGACCGCCGCGTTCGCGCCGCGCATGGCGGCCTGCATCCAAGCCTTCGCCCGGAGCTGGTGCCAGAACGGCAACGCGCCGGCGATGAGCAACCAGCATGGAAGGTAGACGGCGAACACGCAGAGCACGCCGGTCATCCACGCATGCGGGCCGCCTTGGATCGACGCGCCGAGATAACCCGCGAAGCTGAACATCGGACCGGGCAACGCCTGCGCCGCGCCGTATCCGGCGAGGAAGACGTCGTCGCTCGTGAATCCGCGCGGGACGATCGCCTCGCGCAGGAGCGGGAGCACGACGTGCGCACCGCCGAAGACGAGCGCCCCGGCGCGGTAGAACGCGTCGAAGAGCACGACGCTCTTCGATCCGGTCGCCGCAGCGAGGATCCGCGGCACGAACAGCAAGAGGCCGTACGCGAGCAACGCGCCGACGGCCGCGAGGTGCCCGCGCGGCCGTTCGACGACGTCCGACTTCGGCGCGGGCAGGCCGCGATAGAGCCAGAAGCCGATCGCGGCGCCGCCGACGATGACGGCCATCTGGCCGATCCATCCGGAGACGACGAGCGTCACCGCCGCCGCCGCGAGCGCGATGGTCAGGCGTGCCCGGTCGGGACAGAGCCTCGAGCCCATCACCCAGACCGCCTGAGCGACGACCGCCACCGCCGCGAGCTTGAGCCCGTGGAGCCATCCCGCGCCGCTGAGATCACCGAGCGCGGCGACGCCGTAGGCGAACGCGATCATGAGCGCGGCGGACGGGAAGAGGAAGCACAGCGAGCCGCCGATGGCCCCGAGCAACCCGGCGCGCTTCATCCCGAGCGCGAACGCCACCTGGCTGCTCGCCGGTCCCGGAAGGAACTGGCTCAGCGCGACGATGTCGGCGTACTCGTCGTCGTCGAGCCATCGGCGCTTCTCGACGCACTCGGCACGCAGATACCCGATGTGCGCGACGGGTCCGCCGAACGATCGCACGCCGAGCGCGAGGAACGTGGTGCAGACCTCGGCGACCTTGCCTGCGAGCGGCGCCGTGGTCGTCGACATGACGCGCGCAGTATACCGGCTCGGCCCTGGCACCGGCACGCGAGCGGCGAGGACCTCCGTGCCTCAGCCCTTGAGGACGCCGAGCGGGACGAGGCGTGCGACTTTGCGCGCGAGGCCGGCGCGCTGGACGACGTCGACGACGCGCTCGACGTCCTTGTACGCGACGGGCGCCTCCTCGGCGAGCTCCGCGTTCGACGGACACCGCACCACGATCCCACGCCCCGCGAGCTCCTTGCGCAGCTCGCCGCCTCGGACCTGCGCCTTCGCGGCGGTGCGGCTCATCGCGCGACCGGCGCCGTGGCACGCGCTCGCGAACGAGACGGCGCTCGCGCCGTTGCCCGCGAGGACGAACGACGCCGTGCCCATGCTGCCCGGGATGAGCACGGGCTGGCCAATCGCGCGATACGGCTCGGGCACGTCGGGATCGCCTCGTCCGAAGGCTCGGGTCGCGCCCTTCCGGTGGACGCAGACACGCTGGCCGCCGTGCTCCTCGATCTTCGCGATGTTGTGGGCCACGTCGTAGACGACGCGCACGACGGCCTTCGGTGCCGTGCGTGCGAGCACCTCGCGCACGCGGTGCGTGAGCACCTGGCGGTTCGCGAACGCGAAGTTGGCCGCGGCGCACATCGCCGCGAAGTACGACTCACCCTCCGGCGAGGCGAACGGAGCGCACGCGAGCTGGCGATCCGGAAGCGTGAGCCCGTACCTCGCGAGCGACGCGACCATGGCGCGGACGTGATCCGTGCACACCTGATGACCGAGGCCGCGTGAGCCGGTGTGGATCAGGACGGTGACGCCGCCGAGCCGGAGCCCGAACGCGCGCGCCGCCTCGGCATCGAAGACGGCCTGTACGCGCTGGATCTCGAGGAAGTGGTTTCCGCCGCCGAGCGTACCGAGCTGGTCGCGCCCGCGCTGCTTGGCTCGCTCCGAGACCGCCACGGCGCGCGCCCCCGCGAGACGGCCGCCTCCCTCCACGCGCTCGACGTCGTCCGGCTCTCCGAGGCGAAACCGACGAACGACCTCGGGCGCGCCGCCTTCGAGGACGCGATCGAGCTCGTCGTCCGACAGCTCGAGCCGTCCGCCGTGACCGTAGCCGGCGGGGATGCGTCTCATCAGCTCGTGGAGCACGGGCTCCACGTCGAGATCGTCCTGCTCGAGGCCCGTCGTCAGGAGGCGAACGCCGCAGTTGATGTCGAAGCCGATGCCGCCGGGCGAGATGACGCCGTCGACGAGGGACATCGCCGCCACGCCGCCCACCGGGAAGCCGTAGCCTTCGTGCATGTCGGGCATCCCGACGACGGCGCCCACCAGGCCCGGCAGCGTCGCGACGTTCATGAGCTGCTCGATGCTCCGGTCTCTCCCGATCTGCTTGAGCAGCACCTCGTCCGCCACGATGCGCGCGGGCACGCGCATGCCGGCGCGAGCGGCGACGCTCGCTTCCCAGATCGCTTCGCTCACCTTCGTGAAGCGGTCGACCCACGCCATGCGTGCCCCTCCCTCGCCTTCCTGCGTCGCTCAAATGCGCCGCTCAAACGTCGAGCACGACGGTCGCCTCGATGGCGCCGTCACGCGGGAGGATGCGGAGCCCGTGCCACGTCGCCGCCTTCACGGCCGTGCGCGGCGCGCGGGGCTCGCGCCCACGGACGACGGCATCGAGCTCGTGGTCGTCGACCCGGTCGACCTTCACGTCGGCGTAGACGCACTTGTTGACCTCACCGCGCCAAAGGAGCTCGTTGAGCCAATCGACGAGGAGGGCCTCGCGATCCGACGACCTCAACGTGATGCGCTCCTCCGGCCTCGTGGGCGGTCCGCTCGTGTCTTCGGCCTGGAGGTCCGCCAGCCCCCGCGCGGCCTCCTCGAAGAGCGCCGGGAGACTGTCGGCCTCCACCTTCATCTCGACCTCGCCCGTGTGCTCGCCGAAGCGATGGCGTGACCAGCTCATCCCCCGCGGATCGAGCAGGCGACGTGCCAGCGTGGCATCGTGGTCGGCCATGCGCGAGCGCGCGACGATCGCGCCGGCACCGATGTTGAAACGCGGATGGTCATGTTCCCTCGAAGGTTGTTCGAGGACCGCACCGACGCAGGCCGTCAGCTCGCGGCTCGGCTCGGCGCTTATCGCGACGAGAGCCCGGTGGTGCTCGGGCTTCCGCGAGGCGGAGTGCCCGTCGCGTACGAGGTCGCTCGCGAGCTCGACGCGCCGCTCGACGTGTGCGTCGTGCGCAAGATCGGCGCCCCGATCCAGCCCGAGCTCGGCATCGGCGCCGTCTCCGAGGAAGGCGTGGTCTACGTCGACCGTCGCGCGCAGCGCATGGTCGGCGTGTCGGATGTCGAGCTCGCGCAGCTCGTCGCGCAGAAACGACGCGAGGTGGACGAGCGCGTGCGCCGGTTCCGCCGCGGGAGACCGCCGGTCGACATCCGCGGCCGCACGGTGATCGTCGTCGACGACGGAATCGCGACCGGAGGCACCGCGCGAGCGGCAGTACAGGCGTTGCGCCTTCGCGGCGCGAGCAAGATCGTGCTCGCCGTCCCCGTGGCCGCCTCCGATTCGCTCGACGAGCTCGCTCCCATCGTCGACGCGATCGTGTGTCCCTACCCGCAGGAGATCTTCTACGCCGTCGGCCTCTGGTACGAAGACTTCACGCCGACGACGGATGATGACGTCGTCGAGCTCCTCGAGCGCGCGAGCGCGGAGCGTGAGGAGCGCGCCGCGTGGGGCGCGTCTCGTCCTCCGGCGCCTTGAAGGCCCCGGCGCGTCGAAAGGGCGATGAGCCGGGTGGATCGACGGACGGGGCGCGCCCATGGGCGCGAGCGGCGAGGCGCAAGCTCTGCGCCCCGGCGCATCCACTTCGTCGGCGGCGGAGGCCAGGCCGTCGATCCGCCCGAAAGAGCTCGGGCGCGTTGCAATCGGAGGCCCACCCCGAGGTGCGGCTCGACCCTTGCTCGGTGCGCTCGTGGAGGTCACGCATGACAGCGCAACCGTTCATCCAGGAAGAAGAGAAAGAGAAGGAGACCACCACCGAGGAGACGGCCGACACGATCCCCGCTCCGGCACCGGCGCCGAAGAAGCGCCGCGGTTTCGCCGCGATGGACCGCTCCGTCGTACGCGCGCTCGCGCGCAAGGGTGGGATCGCGGCGCACGCACGCGGTACCGCGCATCGCTTCACGACCGAGGAAGCACGCGAGGCGGGGCGCAAAGGCGGTAGGGCTCCGCATCGAACGAGAGGGCGGAGCGCTCGAGCGACGCCCCCGCCGCCGGACACCGCGGCCACGGGCGCTTCGGGCGCTCGCGCCTGATGCGCGTCCGCGTCGCCCGCCACCGACTCGAGAGCGCGCATAGCTCATCGTCGGTCGCGCGAGGACGTCGACGCCGAGCGGACCGGATGCGTGCATCGAAAGCGGTGCGCGCCGTCACAGGTGTGCTCGGCGCGGTAGGTTCTCGCGGATGCACGCTCTTCGACTTCGACTTCACGCCGACGAGGCTCGAGCTCGCGAGCGCGCGATTACGTTCCGTCATCTGTTCGCCGCCGAGATCGAAGAGTTCCTTCGCTCCGAAAGGCTCGACTTCGGCAGCGCCGTCGATCTCATCGGCGAGGTCGTGATCGAGCTCTCGACCTACCGCGAGGAGGGCACTCCGCTCTTTCCCGAGGTCTTCCTCTGCCGGAACGTGAACGCAGCCGTGAAGCGCCTCGGCGGCATCGATCCTCTGATGCTCGGACGCGCCAGCCTCGACCCGTCCGGGGCGCGTTACGCCTTGAAGCGCACCGCACCGCTGAGCTGCGCGGGCTGGTCGGTGCTCCTCTGCATCGGAGAAGATTCGAGCTCGTTCGCTTACGGACTCTTCCGCACCGATCCGTTCGTCCTGCATCCGAGCTCGATGGATCGGCTACGTGCGATGGAGCGCCCGGCGGCCACGCCTCTCATCGGGATCGCCCCGCTGGAAGAGAACGTCATCGAGCTCCGCGCGAGCGAGAGCGCATTCCGCCACGTCTACCTCTCGGGCGCGCGGGTCGAGGCGCAGCTCGGACCGATGGTCGTCGATCGCATGGTCACCCGACTCGGCGGCTCGCTCGAGGATGCGAGCGTCCGTTCCGCGGTCCGCGTCTTCTGGCGACGCGTCCTCGGCGACGCGCTGCGGATGCCGCACGGAGTCCTCGTCGCCGTCGTGCGGAGCGAGCGCGACCTTCACGCGCGCTTTCCCGATGCGTCGCACCTCTCGCCGCCCATCGACGTGCCGGCCCACGTGCGCGCTTACCTCGAGCGGCGAGACGAGTCGTCTCGCGCCGCCGTCCAGGCGCTCGCTGGTCTGATCGAGGGTATGCTCCGCGCGGACGGCATCACGGTCCTGCGAGAGGACGGCGCCGTCCTGGCGTTCAACGCCTTCGTCGCGCATCGGCCGGGGACGTCGAGCTACGGTGGAGCGCGCTGGCGGACGTACGAGACGCTCGCGGCCGAGGTGGGAGGCACGGACGGGCTGGTGGCCGCCTTCTACAACTCGCAGGACGGCGGCTCGGCGATGACGTGACGATCCGATCGGCAGCGTTTCGCCCTTGGTTCAGTAGGTGCACGTCCGGTGTCGAGGATCGACCATGCCCACGTATGAGTTCCGCTGCCGCTCGTGCGGCGAGCCCATCGAACGAACGATGCACGTCGACGAATACGACACCGTCGTGAAGGAACGCGGCATCGAGTGCCCGCGATGCAAGAGCAAGGACGTCGTGCCACAGATCCCGTACTTCGAGGTCAAGACCTCGCGCAAAGCGTCCTGAATCGACGTGCGAGGGGAGGCCGACGCACGCGCTCGGGCGCGCGGGCGCGCGCGTCTCGAGCAGCGTGAGCGCGACCTTGAGGGCATACGGCGCGGTCGTGCATGATGGCGCGATGAGACTCACTCCTCACGCTCTCGCCGGCGCGGGTCTCTCCGGCGTGCTCGTGCTCGGATGCGCGAGAGAGGCGACGCCGGCGCCGCAGGTATCCGCGGTGTCCGCGCCGATGACCTCGTCCGCTCCGGCCTCCGCCGCGCCCGCACCCGCCCAGCCGCCGTCGGCGACCGACGCCACCTCCGGCGCGGCGGCCACGCCTGCGGCGCCATCTGCCTCACCGTGCGCGGAAGCGCTCCCCGAAGACGACTGGCTCGAGCGCAACCTCGCCGAGACGGCCATCACCGGGCTCGCGGAGGTCGTGAGCGCGTCGAAGACCGACCTCGGCGGCAAGGGCCTCGTGAAGCACCGCTACGAGGTACGCGTGCTCGAGTGGTTCGTCGGCACGGGCCCCGAGCGCTTGGTCCTCACGGAGGGCGCCGAGGCGGACGCCCCGCCGAGGCCCACGGGCAAGCTCCTCTTCTTCAGCGCATGCACGGAGAGCTCGGGAGTCGGCTACTCGCCCGACACGGCCTACTTCTACTCGGTGGATCCGGCGTGCCGCGAGGACGTGCAAGCACGCGTTGCAGCTTTGGCGAAACGCATCCCGAAGAAGACGAAGAACGCGACGCCTGCGGCGTGCAAGCGGCCGTAGGGAGTTGCGCCGGCGCACGTCGCGCTCTGCGTGGTCACGACTCGTCCGTCCCGTGTCGCGCGACGGGGGCCGGATCGGAGGCGTCCGAGCGCCGAAGCGGGTTCTCCGCCGCGACGGCGACGACGCGATCGCGCCCCTGCCTCTTCGCGTCGTAGAGCGCTTCGTCGGCGAGCCGCAGCGCGTCGGCCGCGGTCCACGTGCCGACGAGGCTCGCGGCGCCCACGCTCACCGTGACGACGCCTCGCCCGTCGTTGTCCTCGTGCGGGATCGCGAGCGCACGCACCGCTTCGCGCAGGCGTTCCGCCACGCGCATCGCGCCTTCCTTCGGCGTGTTCGACAGGACGAGCGCGAACTCCTCGCCGCCGTAGCGCGCGACGAGGTCGCCCGGCCTCTGGGCCACGCTGCTCGCGGCGTTCGCGACCGCGGCGAGGCACGCGTCGCCGGCGGGGTGGCCGTAGCGATCGTTGAAGCGCTTGAAGTGATCGACGTCGCAGAGGACGAGCGAGAGCGGCTCGCCGCTGCGCGCCGAACGCGCGAGCTCCGCGGCGAGCACCTGATCGAACCGACGGCGGTTGCCGACGCCCGTGAGCGGATCGGTGATGACCAGACGCTGGAGCTCGCGTTCGAGCTCGATCCGCGCGGTGACGTCGACGGCGAAGCCGCAGAGCCCTTGGACCTCGCCGTCCGGCCCCTGCAGCGGGAACCGCACGCCGAGGAAGTGGCGTGGACCCCCGGGCAGAGGGACGGCGTAGGACTCGTTCTCGACGCGTTCGCCGGCGAGGACGCGACGATCGCTGTTCGCGAAGCGCTCGCCGAGCTCGCCGGGGATCGCTTCGAGGGACGTCCGCCCGATCGCGTCCTCGGGACGGATGCCCAGCAGCTCGAAGCAGTAGCGGCTTCCGTACTCGTACCGCCCCTCCGCGTCCTTGACGTAGAGGACGGCGGGGATGTTGGCGAGGATCGCCTGGAAGCGTGCTTCGTCGCGCGCGACGCGGGCCTCCAGCTCCGCGACGCGCCGGCGCAGCCTGCTCAGCTCGTCGTCCTCGCCGCTCATCGAGCATCATCTTACCCTCGACGGCGGGGCGACCTCCGCCCGATGCGGAGGTCACGCGGCGTCGAGGAGCTGCTGCGCGGCCGCGCGGACGAGGTCGTCGTCGATCGGGCCGGCGAGGAGCGCCCGGAGGAGCGCCTCCATCTCGCGCGGGAAGGTGAAACGGTAGGTCTTCACGAGATCGATGACGAAGCGCACGTTCTCCGGACGGAACCGGCCGGCCTGCGCGATCCGGGCGAGGTGGAGGATGACCGGCCCCGTGAGCGTGTAGCGGCGCAGCGACTTGAGCGCGGCGCGCTGGACCGAGCGCTCGGGATCGGCCGCGAGCTCGAGGAGGGCAGCGAGCGCCTCCGGCGTCTGGGGCTCGTCGAGCGCGTCGGCGACGGCCTCGCGGACGGCGGGATCGGGGCTCCTCGCGTAGCCGACGAGCGTGGGCACGGCGGCCGGGCTGTCGGCGTTCGCGAGCGCATGGATGAAGAGCGCCGTCTCGTCCGGCAGGGCGTAGCGCAGCGCACGTGTCAGATCGTCGACGATCTCGCGCGCCGCCTCCTCGTCGCCCTCTCGCCTCGCGTGGTCGGCCATGCTCCCGAGCGCGTGCGCGGCGGCGAATCGCTCGTTCTCGTTCCGGTTCGCCGTCGCCTCCGTCCATCGCGACTTCACGAACGCGATCGACTCGCGATCGGGCGCCTCGATGAACCCCATGCGCTGGAGGAGGTGGACGTAGCGAGGATCGTTCCTCGCCTGCGGCCCCGAGAGCAGCTTGCGCATGACCTTCTGGGCCTCGGCGGTGCCGGCGCTCGCCAGGAGATCGAGCACGAGCCCGCGCAGCCTTCCGCCGGGACGTCCCTCCTCGAAGAGAGGGACGAGATCCCATGCGCGCTTCGGCTCGAGCTCGAGGAGCGCGGTCACCCTCCAGAGGAACCGATTGTGATCGGGGAGCGAGCCGGCCTCCGCGTACTCCGCGATCGTGGCGAGCGCCTCCTCCCAGGTCAGACCGGCCGCGCGCTGCTCGAGCAGCCGCTCGCGGAGCGTTCGCGAGTCGGGCACGTCCTCGAGCGCGTGCTTCGTCCAGCGCGCGATCTCCGGACGCGGGCGCTCGTCGGCGGTGCGGCTGCGAAGGGAGACCTCGAGCTGCGTCGCCGACTCGAGCAGAGGCGCCTTCCCGACCGTCGCCTCGAGCTTCTCGTCGCCGGAGATGCGCTCGACGACACCGTCCGCGATCACGATGCGGTGGCGCGCGGACGCGTTCTGGGCGAGGTCCGCGTCTTCGACCATCGCCGCCACCGAGAGCGTCAGGTAACGGCCTCGGGTGCGCTCGATCTCCGCGCGCGAGCCATCCTGGGACACGAGCCGGTAGAGGCTCTCCGCGGTGCCTTGCGGGAGCGGCTCGGCCTCGACCCACGCGCTCGTGCCGGCGACGCCGCTCAGGCGGACCTGCATCTCCTGCACGATCACGCGCATCGTATGGTCGAACATGCTCGCTCCGCCCTCCGCCGCGTAGACGCTCGTGACCTTTCCGAGATCGTCGACGCGTACGAGGAGCTCCCTACCGTCGAACACGGCCCGGCATCCCTCCGCGGGCCACGCGCTCTGGTCGCCGAGGCGGAGGTGGCCGCTGCAGTCGGCGAGGGAGAAACCGAGCAGCGTCCCCTCCCCGTCCTTCGCCGGGTACGCGTGGACGGCGAGCGTCCCCTCGAGCTCCATGTCGCCGGCGACGGCGTCCGGCGTCGGCCCGTCGACGGTCACGCCGGCCGGGCCGAAGCGAGGGACCACCTTCGTCTTGCTCGAGTATCGGAGCGCGTAGGTGTACGTCGTGTCGGGCGTGAACGCGAACGCGAGGGACCTCGGGTCGCGCGCCGAGCCCGCCGCGCCGGTGCGCGACGCCTCCGACGCGTCCTTCGTGTCACCGCCGCGCGAGAGCGCGAAGGCGGCTGCCGACGCCGCGATCGCGAGGATACCCGCCGCGGCGAGCTTCTTCTTCGTCGCTGCAAGCATCGTCCGCCTCGCCCTCACTGCTCGAGCCCGAGCGCGATCCCGAGGTCCTTCAGGTTGACCTTGTACTTCTGGTCGAACAGCGTCGTGTTCCACGAAGGCCCATCGAACGAGAAGAGCTCCTTCTCGCCGCGGACGCAGAACGGGCACCAACCCAGCTGGCCGTAGACGCTGACCGCGCCGGAGAGCGTGGTCAGCTTCAGGTTCATGCGCGTGTCGGCGAAGAACTGGAACCGCGACGGATCGAGCGGGCCGCCCGCCTTCTCGAGCATCTCCACGCCGACGCCCGCCTCGAACGGCAGGCTCGCGCGCACGATCGTGAGGCTGCCTCGGAGACCGACGGACGCGACGAAGGCGTCGACGCCCGCTTCGAGGTAGCCGTCGATGTCGACGTATGGCTCGGCGATCCCGTTGATGCGCGCACTCGGGCAGCCGTCGTTGTCGAAGCCGTGCGCCTCGACCCCGAGCCCGAGGTTGAGGCCCGCCTCGCCCGCGACACCGGCCTCGAGCTTGACGGGGATCACGACGACGATGAACCGCGTCGAGACGATCGGCACCGACTTCTTTCCGGAGCCGACCGACTTCGTCATGTTCCACTCGAACTTCTGCTCGTAGTCCTTCCACTCCTCGTCGACCGGGGTGAACAGGTTCTTGCCCGCGACCTTGGCGTAGACCTTGACCTCGCGCTCCTCCGTCGAGAACGACGCGAGCGCGTCGATGATGTCGTAGCGCTTGCCGAAGACCTTCGCGTACGCGTTGAACGCGCCGCGCGTCTCGAGCTGCAGCTTGCAGACCTCGTGCTTCGCGTCGAAGAGGAAGCCGAAGTCGTAGCTGTAGCCCATGGCGAACTTGTCGCCGCCCATCGACTCGTCGCGGCTCTTCGTGATGCCCGGCTTCTTGTACCCGCCGGTCGACTTGTCGAAGAGCTCGGGGATCTTCGCGACGCGCGCCTTGGCCTCCTCCCTCTCCTTCTCGGCCTGGGCCTTCGCCTCGTCGGCCGCCTTCTGCACCAGGTAGTCGGCCCGCTTCTGACGGCACTCGTCGACCTTCACCATCATGTCTTCGAGCTGCTTCGCCGTGATCGTGGAGCCGGACTCGATGACGCACCGGAACTGCGGATAGGCCGGATCGTCGACGAACGGGACGTACAGGTTCTTGACGTTCGCGATCGATCCCTTCGTGAAGGCCTGGCACGCCTCGAACGCGGCGTCCTGCTCGTCGGTGAACGTGTTGCGGACGGCCCACGCGAAGAGCTTCGGAGACCAGTCGCACGGCGTGATGCCGGTCTCGAAGCAGCCCTCGGCGTCGGCCTTCTCCATCAGGGCGACCATGTCCGCGAGGACCCTCTTGCGCGCGACGGTCTCGGGATTCTCGATCGCGATGTCCTTGACCACGACGACGCCCGTCTGCTTCGGCGCGGCCTTGTCGTTCGGCGGCGACTGCGACTCCGCCGCCTTCAGCCAACCGATGTTCGGTCCGTTGCCGCCGCCGTCGCCCGGAGCGAGCTCGTCGATCGACCAGCCGCTGCCTTCGTAGCGCTTGTCGAGACGAGCCCAGTCGTCGAAGAGCGCCCGGAACTTGAGCTGGAGGTCGTAGAGCTCGTCGAGCTCCTTCGCGAGGCGCTTGCGCTTCGCCTTCGGCCCGGCCTCGTTCGAGATGGTCCCCATCAGGGCCTTGAAGCCGCCCGGATCGTCCGGCTGCGGCGGCAGCGCGATCTGGTTCGGGGGCGTCGACGGCGGGACGTAGATCAGGGCCTGCGCGTACTTCTTGTGCTGGGCCCACGAGTTGTCGACGGTCCCCTCCTGCCCGTAGATCTTGGCGAGGTAGGGACCCGCGCCGGCCTTCGCGAGCGCCCAGACGAGGTTCGGGCCGCTCGTCACCGGGGGCAGGCCACGAAGCGACGGGTGGGCCGGGATCTGGAAGAACCCGTTCTTGGGCCGCGTGCCCTCGAGCATCGAACCGAACACGCGGCCGTCCCTCCCCCTGAGGAGCGGAGACGTGAGGTGGCGCGTGCCGATCGACGCCGGGTCGTTGCCCGGGCCGTACGCGAGCGCGACCTGCGCGAAGTAGTCCTCTCGGATCGCGGCGGCGCGCCGGGTGAACTCGGTGATGTCCAAGAACTTCTCGTAGGCGTACTCCTCGCACGTCTCGACGACGTTCTTGTTCGCCGCCCACTCGCTGTACTTGTTCGTGGTGAGGGTGCCGGTGGCCACGACCTCGTAGTCGCGGGCCGCCTGCTGGCTCGTGAACGAGTAGAGGTCGGGGACGTACTGCTTGGCGCTCGGAGGGTCGGGCGGGGCTTTGACGACCCTACCCACGCCCTCGGCGTCGAAGTTGAAGGGGACCGTGCTCAGGACCTCGCCCTGCTCGGCCTTCTTCTGCTTCATCGCCTGGTCGATGAGCGTCGCGCACGTCCACTTGTTCGCGGCCTGGAGCTGCCCGCAGCGATCGTTGTCGAGGTAGTTCGGGTCCTGGCACTGCGCGAGCGTCGGGACCGGACACTTCACGCTCGCCTCCGGAGAGCCTGCGATCTTGAGGGGCGTGTTGGTCGGCGCGGCGAACGCCGCCGCCGAGCTCACGAGCACGAGCGTCGAGGCGGCGCCGAGCACGCTGCGAGGCCTGCTGCGACGGAACACGGTCGTCCTGACGAGCGGCTTCTTCACGTTCTCCTCCTTCATCGGTTCCGCCTCTCGACTCAGTTGGGAACGCAGATCCGCACGGCGCGCGCACACTCGAGGCCGCGTCCGAGATCCAGGCACCGATCGAAGTCCGGCGCGCAGGCCGAGCGATCCTCCTCGGTGCACGCAACGGCGACGTCCGCTTGAGGAACGAAGAACTCCGGCGCGTCGGGGACCCTGCACGTCGCGCCCTCTCCGCACTCGCCGTCGGGCGGCGGCGCGGAGGCAGCGGAGCCACCGAGCACCACACCGTCACAGAACGCGACGCACACGCCGAGCGCGGTGAGGCCGGGGAAGTGCTCCACGCACTCGACGCGCGCGGGGTTCCGTAGAGGCCTCGACGAGACGAGGCCGCACTTCGCGCGACCGCGCGTCGGCTGCTCGCGATCGCAGAGCAGCGTGTCCGGCACCTGGCTTCCGTCGAAGCGGTAGAGCGGCGTGACGGGCGCGCACTGCCCGTACGGCCGCGCGCAGCGCATCGCGGGCACACCGCCGACGTCGACGCCCTCGCAGCGGTAGCCCGCCGCGACGTCGCAATCGGTCTCCTCCGTCGCCGTGGTGCACGGCGTCGTGCTGATCTCGAGCGGACCGCCGGCGACGGCGACGCAGCTCTCGCCCGCCGGGCAGGAGCCCTGGCCCTTCCCGACTTCGCTCGCGGGGCAAGGCACGCCGCACGTCGAGATCGTGCCCTTCGAGCCGCTGAACGTCGGGATGCAGCTCTCCGCGCCTCGGCAGCCGCTGCGCTCGGTGCACGCCATGCCCGACGTCGGGACGCTCGCGCACGCGCCGACGCCGCCGACGTCCTCGCAGTAGCGATCCGGTCCGCACGCGCCGGCGGCCGTGAGATCGCACGGCTCGATGCAGAAGGCGCCGGCAGCCGTCGGGACGCACTGGGTGGGCGCCGGGCACGTGCTCACCCCGGGCTCGCACGCGGTGAGCGCGCCGAGCGGGGCTTTGCCGCGACAGCCTTCGGTGAGCAGCGAGCGACAGTCCGTCGAGCAGCCGAGCGTGCCCTCGGTGTCCTCTCCGAAGAGGGAGGCGCAGGTCGCGCCGTTCAGGTTCGTGCCGTCGCAGACCTCGCCGGGCTGTACGATGCCGTCTCCGCAGAGACCTCCGCATCCCGACGTATCGAGCTTGCAGTCGGAGGTGCACCGTAGCTGACCGACGGCGAGACCGAGCGCGTCGCAGGTCTGACCTCGGAGATCGAAGCCTTCGCATTCCTCGTCCGGGTCGAGCACGCCGTTCCCGCACGTCGGGGCGGCGCCGCCGGTCGTCGTCTCCTCCGAGCAAGCGGCGGAGACGAGCAGGAGCGAAGCGATGGGGAGGAAGACGGCGATTCGGAAGGAACGTTCGGTGGCGCGCATCGACGCGCGCTCTTCGCACGACGCATGCCACGGAAGAGCTATCCCGGTTCGAGGTCGTTACGCCGACTTCGCGGTCGCAAGAAATTGCGACTCTCGAAATCTCGAGACCTCGAGCTCACGAATTTTCGTGTCGACGGCTCAGAACACCTTGATCGGGATCGACACGAGCCCCACGCCCGAGCGCGGAGCCTTGAAGCGCGCCTCCTTCAGCACCGCCTCCGTGCAGTCGCGGACTTCCTCGGGGACGGAGCTACTCGTCGCGGTCGCCAGCGCACACGTGACGGTCCCGTCCGCGCCGACGCGCGCGCCGACGTGAATCACGCGAAGCTCCTTGCTCTTGTCGAGCGGCTGGACGCAGTCGGTGAGCTTCGGAAGGAGCGACGAGATGACCTCCGACGCGTCCGGCAGGCCGTGCTCGGAGACGTCCTCGATGACGGGCCCCGTCGTCTCGCGCCCGAGGCGTACGCCGTCGTCGCTCGCCACGATGGGCAGCTCGAAGGACCACGGCGCGCCCGGAGTGAAGCGCTCGCGCTCGAGCCGCGCGCTCATGCAGTCCTCGACCTCTTGCGTGAGGCCCGTGTCGTCGAGGGGAACGACGCACGTCGGCCGGCCGGACGCGTCCACGGAGGCGAGCCACGTCACCTTCCCGCTCATCATCTGCGGCGTCGACTTCTTCCCGCGTACGTAGCACTCGGCGAAGTCCGCCTTCACGCGCTCGAGGATCTCCGCGTCCTCGAGCGCGACGTGCGCCGGCGTCGGCGCGGCCGGAGCCCCAGAGGCGCTCACGTCCGAGGCGGGTGCGCTTCGGGAGCCGAGCTCCGCCGGCGCGGCGGAGCGAGAAGACGAGGTCGACGCGCCGCATGCGCACACGAACGTGGCTCCGGCGGCGACGACGAACGAACGACGAGTCGCCATGCGACGACGTTATCACCCCGCGGGCGCGCGCGTCGCCACGACGAGCACGTTCGCGAACGGCGTCCCGTCCCAACACGGTGCGACGGTGCACGTCATCGAGCGCGCCTCGAGCGCCGGGACGATCTCGCGCGCGACGTCGCGGATCGCGATCCGCGATCCGAGGTTGAAGCGCACGAGCCGCGAGAAGCGCTCCACCGACTCCGTCACGAACGAGCGCCAGCCCTGCCCTCGCGTGGCCTCCCGAATGACGAGACGACCTCCGGGGCGCACCATGCCGGCGGCCGCGTGGAGCAGCGCGTCCTGCGCATCGACGTCGACGTAGTGGAGGACGTCGACGAGCAGGACCGTGTCCGCGGGCGAGAGCTCCGCGCTCGTGGCGTCGCCGACGTCGAAGGTCGCCGGGAGCCCCTGGGCCGCGCGCTGGGCGAGCGCGACCTTCTCGGCGTCCCAGTCGAAGCCGCGGACGGAGCGCGCTGCGCCGCATTCGAGGAGGAACACGTCGAGCTGCCCGCGCCCGCAGCCGATGTCGAGCACGTCGCCGAGCGGCGCAAGGTCCGCGATCGCACGCGTGGCCGGATCGCGCCGCAGCTTTCCGACGACGTAGTGACGGGTGCCGTGCCGCTTCGTCGCGCTCGCGTACCGGAGCGCCGTGCGTTCGATGGCCTCCTCGCGCGCGTCGCGCATGTCCTGGCTCGACACGGGCGCCTACTTCTTCGCCGAAGCCTTGGCCGGCGCGACGGTGATCTCCACTGGCTCGAGGGCGTCCTCGAGCGCGCCGCCGGGTTTCTTCGCGAGGCGCTCCTTGCCCCAACAGAAGAGGCGACCGCCCTCGACGAGCGCACACGTCGTCTCCTTCCCCGCGGCGATCTGCGTCGCCTTCTCGATGCCCTTCACCTGCGCCGCCGCCTTGCGATCGTTCGTGCTGCCGTCACCGAGCTGACCGTGCGCGTTGCGCCCCCAGCAGTACACGGCGCCGGTCGTCAGCCGCGCGCACGCGTGGCCTCCGACGCCGACCGCGACCTCGGCCGCCGGGCCCGGCAGGCTGATCTTCACCGGATCCGGGTGCGGCTTCGTCGACGTGACCGTCTCGCCGAGGATGCCGTACTGCGAGATTCCCCAGCACGAGACGCCGCCCTCCTTGTCGATCGCGCACGTCGCGCCCTCGCCCGCGAAGACACTCGCGGCGTTCTTGACCTTCGGCGCCTTCATCGGCTTCGGGATCCACGGAGGCCTCGGCGGCAGACCGCAGGCGCCGAGGCGGCACTGTCCCCAGCACGTCATCGTCCCGTCCGCGTGCGTCGCGCAGCCGTGGATCATGCCGACGCCGATCGAGGTCGCGCCGGTGATGAGCGGTTTGCCCGCGAGGGGCTTCGCGCGCGCCTTGTCGTCGAGGTAACCGTCGCCCGCCTTTCCGTACTCGCGGTCGCCCCAGCAGTAGACGTCTCCGTTCGTCGTGCGCGCGCACGTGCGCCCGAAGTCCGCGAAGACCTCCGCGACCGACGAGAGCCCGACGACCTTCACCGGGGTCTCCGACTTGTTCTCCGTCCCGTCGCCGAGGGCGCCGTACATGTTCTCGCCCCAGCACATCACGCCGTCGTCCTCGGCGACGACGCAGGAGTGCGTCGCCGAGCACGAGATCGCCTTCGCCCCTTTGATGCTCGGCGCATCCTGCACGAGGTGGCCCGTGGTCCACCGCCAGACGCGTCCCTCCGCGTCGAGCCCGCAGTCGGGCTCGGAGCTCGAGAGCTTCGTCAAGACGACGGACGGCTTCCCCGTGGCGCTCGAGGCCGAGCCGCCGTCGCCGCCGGTCTTCGGCGTGGCGGCCGCCGGCGCGCTCGCAGCCGACGTCTCCGCGGGCGCAGTCGATCCGGCAGACGCGGTCGGCTCGTTCGTCGCGACCTCTGCCGGAGTCGCGTCACGCGGAGGGCTCGAGGCGCAAGCAACCACACACGACGAGACGAAGAGCAAGATCGAGCGGTGCATGGCCCGCAGGATACGCGAGCAAGGCGCCCCGTAGCATCGCGAGGCTGGCTCAGCCGTTCGGGCGGCCGTCGCACGACTCGATCGCACGAGGGCCGACTGCTACGAAATCCTCGTGGACGGAGGTTCGTTCCGCCGAGGGGATCTCGAGGACATCGTCGGCCTCGCGCACGACGGCGCGATCGACCGTCGCGAAGGTCGCATCCGGTGTCCTCGTTGCCGTTGGCGTCCGCGCAAGGCCGATCGCTGGCAGTGCGTGTGCAGCCACCTCTGGCACCTGTTCGACACCTCCGGCCGCTGCCCGGCATGCAGCCACCAATGGCTCGCCGCCCAATGCCTTCGCTGCGCGGAGTGGTCGGCGAAGGCGGCTTGGTACGGATGAGCGACGCGCTCGCGCGCGCCGCTCGGTCCTCGGTCCTCGGCAAGAGAAGCTCGCTGCGGAGCGAGGTCGAAGAACTTTCCGCTCCGAGCGTTTCGCGCGCCGCTTCGTCCAACGGGCATCACGAGCTGCCTCGATGACTCATGCGCTGCGCGCTCATGACGCGCGTTGCGCGCCGCGCAATGCGCGTGTTGCTCGGAAGAACACGCAAGTGGTCCGCCGAACGCACGCCGATCGCAGGCGGCGCGGAGAATGCTTCCTCCTGGACGGGAGTGAGGAGAAGGGGTGAAGACATGAGCAGCGCGACGACGGACCACGCGACGACGGGCGGGCTCTGGGACGTCTACCTCGCGACCGGCGCGACCAAGATGACGATCGACCAGATCGATGCAGCCTTCCAGCAGGGCTGGATCGATGCTTCGACGCCCGTGCGTGCTCCGGGCGCCTTCGAGTGGACGACGCTCGGCGCAGCCGCCGGTCTCGACGAAGAGACCGCCACCCTCGTGCAGCCTTCGCCCGCTGCACCTGACGCCGTCGCGGCGCCCGTCGAACCGCAGGAAAATCCCGAGGCGCACGAACGAGTCGCGCCCGCAGACGAGGGCGTCGAGACACTGCGAGAGGACGATCAGGACCGCCCCACGTGGAGCCCGCGCAAGACGAAGAGGAAGCGCGAGATCGCCATCGTCGCGCTGCTCAGCGTCCTCATGGGTGCAGGGATCTTCGCGACGGTTCGCTGGGTCGCGAAGCTCCAGCCGTCGATGCCCGCGGCGGCTGCGATGGCCGCAGCCGATCCTTCGACCGCGACGGAGGTTGGCACGCAGCCTTCGAAGCACGGCTCGACTCCGTCGATCGCGCCGAGGACGGCCGCCGCGAAGGGCGCCCCCGCACGGACGCCGCGACGTCCGCCGGCGAAGGCCACGAAGACGAACGCCAAGGGCAAAGCCAAGGCGAAAGCCAAGGCCGCGACGCCGAAGCGACCCGAGCCGAAGAAGGCCAAGCCCGCCGCGAAGCCCGCGGCGCGCCCGACGACGACCGCCGCGAGCACACCGACCTACGGCCGCCTGCCCGGCACGTGAAAAGTCGGCGCGTCGCACACCGTCGCAAGCCGAGGGGGAACCGAGTAGCCTCGGGATCATGGCCCTCCCTCGCAGAGCAGCGGTGGCGATGGCATCGTGCTCGCTGGCGTGCTCGTTGGGATCCTTCACCGGTTACAGCAGCGGCGGCCCGCCCGATGGAGGAAACGCGACACCTCCGGAAGACGGGGTGACCGACGCAAGCGCGCCGG
>CALFEQ010000014.1 GCA_937949945.1 uncultured Myxococcales bacterium | reverse complement strand
CTGCGAACATCAGTGCCGGAGGAGGGAGTCGCTCGTTCCTGTACGGAGTCCACGCAGTGGACGGAGTACAGGAACGACAGACGACCGACTCAGCGTGAGCAGGCCGAAGGCCTGCGAACATCAGTGCCGGAGGAGGGAGTCGCTCGTTCCTGTACGGAGTCCACGCAGTGGACGGAGTACAGGAACGACAGACGACCGACTCAGCGTGAGCAGGCCGAAGGCCTGCGAACATCAGTGCCGGAGGAGGGAGTCGAAACCAGGCGAGAGTGCACGCGACGCGGCGACCGAAGACGCCGGAAACACCGGAAAATTCGGACCTTCCGCGTCCGACGAGTCGCCGGAGCAGTCGACGGTTTTGGACGCCAGGTCGACACCGGAACCGCAACGGATCGACCCCGACGAGGCGCTTCGCGTCGCCATCAAGGCCGCCGTCGACGTGGGCGACGTCGCGCGTGCGAGGGCGCTCCTGGACATCCTCGAAGCGAAGCCGAAGCCCGCGCCTGTCGTGCGCCTCGAAGCGCGGAGAGGGAAGGGGTAGGCTCAGAAAGACGAGCGCCCGCGCGGTGGACCAGACCGGCGGGCGCGACGGACACGGGGGACGGCGTGCCGAAGGAAACGTCGACACAAAAGAAGGCGTCGAAGGCCGCAACAACCAGGAACGATCGGGACCGAGAGTTTTCTCGGATGCTCGAGCTCGCAACGGACCGCACGCTGGCCCGCGTGCGTGAGATTGCAGAGCTCGGCGAGGTCTTGGAGCACGCTGCATTGCGGTGGGAGTCCCTCGCTTGCACGGAGCCCCAGAAAGCGGTGGCGGACGTGCTCAGGGCTCTCGTGCAGGTGTACACGGATACGGCCACGTGGGGTGACGAAGCCGTCGAAGAACTGCGGTCGGTGGCGCGGAAGCTCACGACCATGACGCACTCCGCCGAGGCTCACCGCATACTTGCCCGGCGAGCGTTTGACGCCCGATGCGCTCTCGAGGTGCGAGCTCGACGCGAGCCGCGTCGTGACCTGCCCGACACGAGGCGGGTGGACGATCTCGTCCGTCCGGTGCTTCTCACTCTCGCGCAGTTTCCGGGTGCGTTCCCCATCGACGGGGAGCCGGACAACGAGCGCGAGGAGAAGGTCACCGAGGCACTTCGTCAGTGCGCCGAGAACCAGACTGACCCGCTCGGGCCGGTGCTGCGAGCCTGGGGCTGCCGCCAAGAGACGATCAAGCTGGCGCTGGAAAACACGAGAAGAGATCGCAAGCGCTTCGAAGAGCAGTGGCAAAAAGCGTTGTCGCAGGAAGACGACGACTGAAAAGTCAAGCGCCGACCAAAACAAAAACCGCCTTTGGTCGGCGCGAGCGCGTCGCGGCTCGTCACGGTACCCAGTGCCTCATGACGACGCGACCTAGTGACCTCCCTCTGGCGCGCCGCCGCGAGGTGGCCGCCCGCCATCAGATCGCCCCACGCACGCTCGACCGAGCCCTCCGTGAGGGGCCGGAAGCGATCCGTGCAGGCATGGTCCGCGATCGGGTGCTCGCTGCGCTCTCGGAGCTCGGCGTCGCTGTCGAGCGGCCGCCGAGCGCGGAGTGACCCCACCGACCCCTCACGAGCACGAGGACGGGGACGACGGATGTGCCACGCACGGACATCGCGTGCGGCGCTGCTGCGGGAGCTCGCCGCCACGCTCACGAAACTTGCCGAGCTCGAGGAGGCCGCGCCGCCTCCCGAGCGGGCGACGATCTACACTACCGCCCCGGGCGGGCCTCTCCCGCCGGGGCGCTCTCGCCGCTGGCTCCGAGAGCACGCGGGCGAGATGGGCGGGACGCGCACCGGCGGCAAGCGCGGGCGCGGCGTCGTGTGGACTGTCACGCGCGAGCAGTACGAGGCGTGGCTCGCGGCGCGCGCACAGAGGGCACCGCAGCAGGTGGCGGCGCCACCGCCGCCCGCGCCCGTGATCGATCTCGACGCGTGGATCGCGGCGAGCGGGTACCGCGCGACGAAGAGGTCCGCATGAGCACCGCCGCCGAGTATGTCCGCCGACTCGCACCGCAGGAGGTGTCCGAGCTCGCTGCGCTCCTGCGCGGGCGCGTCGGCTGGCGGGGTCAGTACGCCCTCGCTCGCGAGCTCGGCATCGACGTCCGCGATCTACGTCGAGCGATCTCGAGGCAGCGAGTGGCTCCGCGCACGATCACGCGCATCCGGCTCGCGCTCGCCGCTCGATCCGTCGGGGCGCACGTCGTCATGCCGCCACGGGGGAGCGAGGTCCTCGCATGAGTGCCAGCGACGAGATGCCGCCCCCCGAGTTCTTCGGCGACGGCGTGGACGACGAGCTCGACAACGTCGTCCCGCTGCGCTCGCCGCGAGCGCGTGCGCGACGGCGAGCCGATGCCCCGGAACCGGGCGTGATCATGCTCGGCACCGACATCCACCGTATCGTCGACGAATGCGTGGGTGTGCTCGCTCGCTGCGAGGACGTCTTCGTCCGAGGGCGAGAGCTAGTGCGCGTCGTGCGCGATGGTACGCCGCCGCCGAATGTCGTTCGGCCGCCGGGGGCGCCGACGGTCATGGCCATGTCTCCGGCGACGCTGCTCGAGACGCTGACGCGAGTACAAGCGTTCGTGAAGTACGACAAGCGCGAACACCGTTGGGTGCCGGCGCTCCCCAGCAACGCGGTGATCGCTGCGCTCGCGGCTCGCGGTGCGTGGGACGGCATACGCCCGATCCGCGCCATCCTCGAAGCGCCGGCCTTGCGTCCGGACGGCACGATCATCCAAACGCCGGGATACGACCCCGCGACGGGCTACTACCTGGAGCCGAGCGACGAGTTCCCTGACGTGCCGGAGCGTCCGACGAAGGACGATGCGATCGCGGCGCGCGACGAGCTCCTCGACGTCGTGTGCGACTTTCCGTTTGCTTCGGACGTTCATCGTGCTGCGTGGCTGGCCTTCTTGCTCATGCTCTTTGCGAGGCCAGCGATTGAGGGGTGCGTGCCGTTCGTCGCCGTCGACGCGACGGCGCCCGGCACCGGCAAAGGTCGCCTGGTCGACGCGACCGCACGGATTGCGATGGGACGCGATGCTACGAAGACGCCGCTCCCCACCGACGACGACGAATGTAGGAAGCGCATCACGGCCCTCTTGCTCGAAGGCGAGCGGCTCGCCGTGCTCGACAACATCGCGGATGAGATTGCGCTGCCGTCGCTCGACGCGGCCCTCACCGCCACGGTTTGGCGCGATCGGCTGCTGGGCAAGAACGCCAGCGTCACGGTCGACAACCTGACGGTGTGGGTCGCGACCGGGAACAATCTCACGCTCGGCGGCGACCTCGCGCGGCGCACGCTGCACATTCGCCTCGAGTCGCGCGTCGAGGACCCCGAAAACCGTACCGGCTGGAAGCATCACCCGCTGCTCGAATGGGTGTCCCGTGAGCGCCCACGGCTCGTGCGCGCCGCGTTGACGATCCTCCGGGCGCATGCCGTCGCCGGTCGACCGCCCGGAGGCGTCCGGTCGTGGGGCTCGTTCGAGTCGTGGTCCGCGGTCGTCGCGGCCGCCGTGGCCTTCGTCGACCTGCCGGATCCGCAGGCGACCCGGGAGGGACTCTCGAGCGCAGCCGACGCGACCAAGCTTGCAGTTCGCGCGCTCTTGGACGGGTGGGCTCGGCTGACGAAGGACGTCCCCGAAGGCCTGACGGCCAAGCGCGCGATCGAGGTCCTCTATCCGCCCGAGCGTCTCCGCGGCCATGCGAACCCGGACGGATACGACGACATGCGCGAGGCGATCGAGACGCTCGTGCCCACCAAGCCCGGGATGCCGCCAAGCCACGTCAAGCTGGGGGCCAAGCTCCGGGCCATGAAGCGGAGGGTCATCGGTGGCCGGATGGTCGACGGCGAGCCGGACCGTAAGGGAGCCATCCGCTGGCGCGTCGTGGGTGCCGACCATGCCGACCATGCCGACCATGTTCCAACCCATCGCGCGGAAAATGGCAGTGACAAATCCGAGCACGGAGTAACGAACACGCTCGGCAACCTCGGCATCCTCGGCGCTGAGACCTGCGACGACTACGAGCACGCGTTCGCCGACCTGCTGGAGGGCGACGGCGACGGATGAACGGCGCCCCGAAGCGCTATCGGCGGCGACCTGTCCGCCGTGGAACCCACCCCCCTGACAGTAAGACCCGGGGGGGGCCGGATGGCGGGGAGCCTCGACTTTTTGTGCGCGGAAGGTTCGCACGGAGCCGGCCACACCAGTCGGAAGGGATGACGATGACGAAGACGAAGGCGACGACGAAGACGACGACGTGCAAGCGCCCGAACAGGGGGGCGCAGCTTCTTCGGACCAAGTCCGACTCGAAGCGCGAGGTGGCCGAGCGCGTCGGCGTGTCCGCTTCACTGGCCGGCTACTGGCGCACTGGCGAGCGGAAGCCGAACGTCGAGGCTCGCGAGAAGCTGCGAGACTTCTACGGCATCCCGGTCGACGCGTGGGACGAGCCGGAACAACCCGAGAGGCGCTCGACACGGGCGGCGGCGCCTGCCACGTCGGTGGCCACGTCGGTGGCGGATACGTCGGAGGTGGCCGACGAGGACACGTGGAACACAACGGCCGACGCAGCTTCGGACGACGAAACGGCCACCCTCGCGCGGAACGCCGAGCGGCTCAACAGGATGATCCGCCGGGACCTCGCGCGTCTCGAGAGCGACAACACGTTGGAGCCCGGGAAGCGGGCGGAGATCCTGAAGAAGCTGTCGGACGCCCAAGTCGCGCTCGCGCGTGCGAGCGGAGAGAGTGCGATCACAATGCAGCGGATCGCCGCCCATCCCGAGTTCCGTCGGTGCGTGCAACGCATCGTCGACGCTCTGGCGCCGTACCCCGAGGCCCTTGCAGCCGTGGCGAAGGCTTTCCCATGACCGTTGCAACGACGAGGGCGCACGGCGGACCGTTCCTGCCGCTGCATGAGTGCGAGTGGATGCCGGAGGTGCGCGACGTCCGCACGCCCGAAGAGCTTTTGATCGAGGCGCAGGAAGCCAGCGAGGATGACGACGACGCGGACGAGCACGCCGCCATAGTTCGAGCGCTCGAGCGCGAGAGACTGCACGCGTTCCTTGGGAGCATACCGACACACGAAGCCGTCGCGTTTGCTCTGCATCTCGGGTTGCTCGGCTACCCTCCGATGCCGCAGGTGGAGATCGCGGAGCTGCTCGGCGTACGGAGTCAGCAGGTGGTGAGCTACCTCGTCCGGCGGGCGCGCACGCGCCTGACGTACCTGGCGACGCGACCGGAGGTCGACTTGAGCGCACTCGAACGCGTGCTCTCGCCGTCCCGCCTCGCTGTCGTGCGCGACGTCTACGAGACGACATCGTTCTCGGAGGTCGCGCGACGAC
>CALFEQ010000013.1 GCA_937949945.1 uncultured Myxococcales bacterium | reverse complement strand
CTCAGACCTCCGACGCACCGGCAAGCGAGCGATGGGAGAGAGAGCCCGTCGTCGATTTCCGTCGCACGCGACCGCTGGGATCGATGGCCGAGCCCTCGCCCGTCCCGAACGCGCAGGCGCGCGCGGTCGCGCCGCCGCCTACGACCGGCAACGGCATCGAGGTCCTCGTCGTCGACGACCGACTCCGCCCGTCGGACGAGCGCAAGCCTTGGCGCGCCGCCGAGGTCTGGACCAAGCACCGCGTCTACGGCCTCGATTCGACGTTCCGCTGCTTCGAGATCCTCGATCGTGCGAGCGGGCGCCTCGAGGTGGGCCACGAGATGCTCGGCGCGCGGCTCGGCGGCGGCCGCCTCCGCGAGGGGAGCACGGTGAGGTTCAGCTACCCGCTCCCGCTCCCCGGCATGGAGGCGATGTTCACGAGCGGCAGGAAGCAAGGCTACACGTCGCCGGTCGAGCGCATGGTCCTCCGCGTCCGAGTGGTCCACACCTCGACGAGCGAGACGCCGCCGACCTGGGAGGAGATCGCCAGCGGTCGCTTCGAGCCTCCGGCCTGACCTGCCCGCCTCACCGCCCGCCGCTCGGCGGCGCGCGGGCTGGTGTCCCATGGAGCACCCGGCCGCGCCGCCCGACGCGACGCTCCGGGCCGACAAGGCGCTGGAGTAGAATCGCGTCCGTGGGTCACCCTCTCGTTCGTTGGGCAGGAGCTTGCGCCATCGCGTGGTCGAGCCTGGGCTGCAGCCGCTCCGAGTCGAGCCAGCCGCCGCAGCCGGCGCCCGAGGCGACGGCCTCTGCGAAGTCGACTGCGCAGGGAGGCAGCGCCCCGAGCAGCCCTCTCGTGCTCGCGCGCGGCATCCGCTTCGTGAAGGCGGAGCCCGGCGAGGACGTCGCGAAGCTCGTCCGCGCGGAGCGCGAGAAGGCAGCCGCCGACGGGCGCGATCTGGTCGTCTACGTCGGCGCGAAGTGGTGCGAGCCCTGCCAGCGCTTCCACAAGGCGGCCGAGCGAGGCGAGCTCGACGACGAGTTCCCGACCCTCACGCTCCTCGAGTTCGACCTCGACGAGGACCGCGACCGCATCACGGCCGCCGGCTACACCTCGCGGTTGATCCCGCTCTTCGTCGTGCCCGCCGAGGACGGGCGCGCGTCCGACCGGCGCTTCGAGGGCGGCGTCAAAGGCGAAGGCGCCGTCGCGAACATCACGCCTCGCTTGCGTAAGCTCCTCGCGAAGTAGCTTCCGCCACGGCCGCGCCGACGCCCGCGCTCTCCACAGCCGTCTCCACAGCCGCCTCGCGCGAAGACAACGTGACGAGGACGTGAAATGTCACTTGCATCGCCGTCGCAGTGCAGTAGAAGCGCCGGCCTCAGAAATGAAGCACGGGCGACACATCAAGGTTCTTGGGCGCGGCTCCCCGAGCCGACTGGGTGATGCGAAGACGATCGAGCAGATGCTCGTCGATCTCATCGACGTGCTCGGGATGCGCCTCCTCGGCAAGGCCCACATGTACGAAGTCGAGACCGAGATCGCGAAGCTCGGCAAGGAGCCGTTCGAGGACGAGGGTGGCGTGACGGGCGTCTGCGTCCTGTCGACCTCCCACTGCTCGATCCACACGTGGCCCCTCCGGCCGTTCTTCGTGATGGACGTCTACTCGTGCCGCGACTTCGACCCGACGGAGGTGGAGCGCTTCCTGACGGCCCGCCTCGGCGCCTACGACCTCCAGGTCACGGACGTCTCGGAGTCGCTCGACTACAAGTTCGCGGACAAGCCGCCGCGTCCCGAGAACGCCACGGTCTGACGAGGCCGATCGCCTACGCGGCGACCTCGACCAGCCCGAAGGCTGCCACACCGCGCGTGCGCAGCTCCTGACGGAAGGTCGGCGCGCTGGCCGGCGCGCCGACGAGCCGCGCGAGCAGATCGGACGCCCACTCGTCGAGCATCGCGGCTCCGCACGCCCCGAAATCGTCACTCGTACCGCGCAGGATCGCGCGCCACGCGCTCGCCGTGGCGACGAAGCTCTGCGCGACGCCGTTCCCCTCCAAGAGCCCGGCCTGCCGAAGCGCCTCCGCCAGATCGGCGTCGAGCGGCTCCGGCAGCCGTCCATCGAAGAGGAGCCCCGGGAGGATGGCGGCCACCCGCGGCGCGCCCGCTTGGATGGCGACGTCGGCGAGAGTGCAAACGAGCACCGTGAACGGATCGTCCGGCGCGGGCGGAAGCGCCGAGGAGTCGATCCGCGCGGCCGCGCTCTCCTCCGGCGGAATCGTCTCGAACACGGGAGCGACCCCGGCCGGCTCCGGCTCGGCGGGCGCGACGTCGCTCGCCTGGGCCCGCTCGGAAATCCTCGCGCCCTCGCCCGCGAGCACGACCGCGCTCTCGAGCGGAGGAACGATCTCGTCCCGGCTCTCGCCGGCCCCGAGCTCGGCGAGCCCTTCGAGGCTCGTCTCGATCGGGTCGAGCTCCTCGACCACGATCGCGATCCCGTCCTCCTCCTCGAGCTCCTCGAGCGCGGACGTCACCTCGCCCGCCGCCGCCACGTCGGCGGTCGCCTCGGCACCGCTCGGCTCGAGCAGCGCGACCGAGCAGACGAGCTTCGTCGACGGCGCATCGTCGCCGTCCGCCATCGCGACGGCCAACGACAGGTCGACCTCGGTCGCCGGTGCCTCGTCGACCGGCACGGTCGCGTCGAGCGTCGTCGACGCGTCGTCGCCGCCGAGCGCGCGGTCGCCCGCCGGCGCCTCCGCGCTCGCCGCCACCTCCAAGCTCGGCGCCGCCTCGCTCTCGACGACGGGCGGCGCCTCGGCCGTCTGCCCTTCGAGCGGGACGACGAGCTCTTCGCCCGGAGGCGGCGCTTCGTCGGCCTGCCCCTTCGCTTCGAAGCTCGGCTCCACCGCAGAGTTGGAGGTTTCGAGCGTGGTCTCGCTCTCGGCCGTCGGCTCGGTCCCTCGAACGACCGCCTCCCCTTCCGCGACCACGCGTTCCGCGCGACATGGCTGCGCCGGCGCGGTCGGCTCGAAGCAGACCCAAATCGTGCCCTGGTGAAGGGCCGGGTTGTCGTTCGGAAACTCGGACGCGAGGCTGACCACATCCACCTCCATCGCCTCCAAAGCGTAATGAGGCGGGAGTGGAGGGCCAAAAAAGGCTCCAGGCTCCAGGCTCCAGGAAGAGGACCTGCCGCGCGCTCGATGACCAACGAAGTCTCGAGCGTAGCCAGACCGCCCCGAAGCTTCAGGCTCGAGAGCTCCACCTCGACGAGCGGTCGAGACCGAGGTCCGTTCGGGCTCGTTCGGCTCGCGTCCCTGGAGCCTGGAGCCTGATCGTCAGCGCGGCTTCGCGTTCTCGATGCGCGCCGGAGCCTGCTGGACCGACACGGGGGGCGTGTCGACGACGATGCGGTTGTCCTTGTCGTAGTAGATGTTCTCGAACGTGATCGGGCCGTGGTCGCCCTGGAGGTCGAGCCACGCGCCCGTGCCCTGGAAGTTCGAGTTCTTCACCACGTGCGGGCCTTCGTCGCTCGCCGCGTAGATGGTGATTCCGTAGATGTTGTTCTCGCTCGTGACGTGGTCGATCTCGAACGACTTCGTCGGCACCTTGTCCGCGTCCTTCGACTCCGCGATGTGCAGGCCGCAGTGCGCGCCCGTCATCGTCGAGTAGCGGACTTTGACGGACTTGCCGCCGTAGGAAGAGACGAGATCGAAGGCGTTCGTTCCCTTCAGCGTCGAGTCCTCGAGGTCGATGACGCCGTCGCGCATCGCCATGAAGCCTTCGTTTCCGTTGGCTTCGTACTCGATGTACTTGCCGATGAAGGTCCCGAAGACCTCGCTCACGCTGACCTCGAAGGCTCCGAGCGTCGTCGGCGTCGTGATGCGAACGCGCGTCGCTTCCATCGTCGTCTCGGCGCCGACGCGAATCGGCCACGTCGAGTTCGTGATGCTCGAGTCCGTGATCTTCGTCGGCTTGGCGCCCCTCGTCGTCTCGACGCCGGTCTCGGGGTTCTCGAGATCGACGCCCTCGAGCTCGACCTCGCCGTTGGCGGCGACCAGGATCCCGCGCCAGCGCGGGCACGTGATCGTCGCGCGCTGCCCGGGCGACTTCACGCGCAGCGTGCCGCCGACCTGAATCTGGACGGCCTCGGTGCATTCGATCCTCGCGCCCGGCTCGATCTCGACCGTCACGCCCTCGAAGATTCGGATGATGCCGCCGAGCTTGGTCCCGTTCGTCCAGGTTTGGCTCTGCCGAATGTCACCGACGATGCCTTCGTCCTTCGGTTCTTCCCCGTCGGAGGACGAGCAGGCGCCGGTCACGGCGGCGATCATCATCATCAGGGCAGGCGCACACGCGCCATGGGCAAGGCGTCGAAGCATGAGCCGATGGTAGCAAGAAACGATCGGCCCTCGCCCCAACGTCGAGCGTTCGCAGCGAGGACCCACATTGCCGCTCAACGACGCCCGCTTCTATATTGTCCGCCACTCGTCGCCCCGGGATCGCAGCACTTCGGCTCGGGCGGCGCTCACCAACCTCAGGAGCGTTCCTCGTGCCCAACGCATACATCTCCGGCACCGGCTTTTACGTACCGCCACGTCGCGTGACCAACGAGGACCTGAGGACCGTCTACGGGATCGACACGACCCACGAGTGGATCCAGAAGCGGACGGGGATCGAAGAGCGCAGGTTCGCCGACGAGGGCGTCGGGACGAGCGACCTCGCCCTGCACGCGGCCGAGGCGGCGATCGCGCGTGCCGGCATCGCGAAGACCGATCTCGACATGATCATCTTCGCGACCCTCTCCCCAGAGCACTGCTTCCCGGGCTCGGGCGTCTACCTCCAGAAGAAGCTCGGGCTGTGCGACGGCCCGAACGCGAAGTTCGTCCCGGCCCTCGACGTCCGCAACCAGTGCTCCGGCTTCCTCTACGCCCTCGCCACGGCCACCTCGATGGTCCGCTCGGGCGCCTGCAAGCACGTGCTCGTCGTCGGCGCGGAGATCCACTCGGCCGCGATCGATCTCACGACGCGCGGGCGCACCGTCGCCTCTCTCTTCGGTGACGGCGCGGGCGCCGTCATCGTCAGCGCGACCGACGAGGATCGCGGCATCCGCAACTGGAAGCTCGGCGCCGACGGCCGCTTCGCCGATGCGCTCTGTCAGCGCGTCTGGGACATCCGGCGCCGCCCCTTCATCCCTCAGGACGAGCGCGGCTGGGGACAGGTCGATCCCGCCGACATGTGGGCTCACATGGAGGGGAAGCTCGTCTTCAAGAACGCGGTCGAGCGGATGATCACCGTGCTCATGGAGGTCTGCCTCGACGCCGGCTGCACGGGCCAGGACGTCGACCTTTTCTTCTTCCACCAGGCGAACCTGCGCATCAACCAGTTCATCCAGGAGCAGCTCGGGATCCCGGACGACAAGATCGTCTCGAACATCCAGCGCTACGGGAACACGACGGCCGCCACCATCCCGATCCTGCTCGCGGAGGCCGAGCAGGCCGGCAAGCTGCGCCGGGGCATGAAGATCGCGATGGTCGCCTTCGGCTCCGGCTTCACGTGGGGCGGCGCGATCGCCGACTGGTGACGGCCCGACGAGCGCGCTCCCTCGCGCGCTCGCCGGCGGTCCGTCAGGCCGTCAGGGCCCGCAGAAGATCCCCATCACGCGCAGATAGAGCTCGCGGTCCGGCTCGTTGTTCATGCGGAAGCACTGCGGCGCTCCCCCGTCGGGGTCGCGGTAGCCGACGCATACCCGGTCCTGCTCGTCCTCGAACCGCTTGCAGCCGGTGTTCGCCGCCTTGACCTGGCAGCAGATGAAGGTCGTCGGCTTTTCCTGCTGATCGGGGACGTTGCACTCGTTCGGGCCGTTGCCGAACTCGCCGCCGCGCGTCAGGCAGTCGTCACAAGAGAGACGCCGGCACTGGCTGGCGATCTCGAAGGCCGCTCCGCACTGATCCTCGCCGAGCGCGTTCTGGACGAGAGCGACGCAGCCGCCTTGGTTCAGGCCGTAGAACGGCGGATCGTGGAGGTGGTGTTGGATGGGACCGGTCTTGTCCTCGGGAGCGATGCAGTCGGCGCACGCCTGGTGAGCGGCGATCCAGTCCGTGCACTTCTGCTGGCTCGGATCGGGCAGGCAGTTGTCGTAGTAGCCGGCGAGGTCTTCTTGCGTGCAGGCGCCCTGCTTCTTCGTCGGCGGCTTCCACTCGCCCTTGAACTGCGTGGGGAGCGAGGGGTTGCAGACGATCGGCTCCTTCCCGTCGGGCGAGCCGTCGAGTCGGAAGCCCGGGCCCGTGTCGAAGGACGCGTCGTCTCCCCCCGACGGGAACTCGCTGCTTTTCGAGTCCTCACACGCCGCGACCGCCAACAGGACCACGCTGACCGTCAAGCCGACCGAAACGAACGCCAGTCCCTTCCGCATGACAAGCTCCCTCTGTCCCCAACCTTCGCCCTTCGCGCCGGCGTCCCACAACTTCTTTGTTCACCGACGCGTGCACGTTCGACGCCGTGCTCGAGCGAGTGATGCTCTGCGAAGGCAGACGACGTCGTGACTGCGCCTCGAAGGCAGCACCCGATCGATTGTGAGACACCGCGAACGCCGACGCTAAAGATCTCCAAAAGCGCTGTAATCCAGCGTCAATGCACATCGACAGGGCATGGACCTTCTGGGGGGGAAAACGATGATCCAGGGTGCGGCCCGACAGGAGCAAGGCGCCAATGTCCCACCCTACGAAATCTCGGCAATTCACCTATTCTCGGGATCGGTCGGGCTTGGCAGGCCATGTGCAGAGGTAGTGGGTGCCCGACAGGTAGAGCAGCGAAGCGGATTGGGGCGCTTGCGTTGGAGCCCTGTCGAAGCGGAGGTTCAGTCATGATCGGATCCCGGGTTCTCGGAGCAGCAGTTGCCGCCATCCTCGTCAGTAGCCTTGGCTCGCTTGCGGGCTGTAGCAGTGCTGATGAGAAACCGGAGCCGACCTCGCTCGAGACGATCGAGTCCGCAAACGTCTCGATCATCGTCCACGACGAGAACGGTACGCGCGTCGGCGAAGGCTCCGGAATCCTCCTCGGGCCTCGCGTCGTGCTCACCGCGGGCCACCTGATCGCGGGCAAGGCGCGCTGGACGATCACGTCGGCGGACGGCAAGACGCGCGTGAACGGCGTGCGCGGCGTCACGTACGACTGGATGAACTACAACAGCACCAAGTCGCACCCGCGCAAGCACGACGTCGGCGTCATCTACCTGGACCGTCCGATCCAGCTCGCCGCGTACCCGAAGCTCGCGACGGACAAGGTCCGCACGGGCGACAAGGGCACCCGCATCCGTGGCACGGGCGGCGGCTTCCAGCTGCTCGAGACCACGCTCGCCAAGTTCAAGACGTTCCCGTACGCGTACGTCACCGACATTCCGAAGGGTGAGACGCTCGACACGGGCGGCGCGGTCCTCAACGACCGGAACGAGATCATCGGCGTCGTGACCGGTCGCGGTATGGAGACCGGCAAGCTCTACATCGCCCGCACGAACGACCTCGTCGAGTGGCTCTCGCCGAAGATCGCCTGCGGCTCGAAGAAGAACGTCGACCTCGTGACGCGCGCCTACGGCACGCCGCCCCCGAAGCCGGGCTGCGAGGACAAGGGCACCGGCACGAGCTCGTCGGGCGGCTCGTCCTCGGGCGGCTCGTCGTCCGGCGGTTCGTCCTCGGGCGGCTCGTCGTCGGGCAGCTCGGGCTCGTCGGGTGACGGCAGCTCGGGCAGCTCCGGCTCCTCCGGCTCGTCCGGCAGCTCCGGCTCGTCGGGCAGCTCGGGCGCGAGCAGCTCCGGCGGTGACGACGGCTCGAGCGGCACCTGCGACGACGGCGGCGGCTACGACTGGGGCGACGGCGGCGGCGCGGGCGGCAGCGACGGCTCGTCGTCGGGCAGCTCCGGCAGCGACGGCTCGTCGTCGGGCAGCTCCGGCTCCTCGGGCAGCTCGGGCTCCTCGGGTAGCTCCGGCAGCGGCGGCTCGTCGGGCAGCTCGGGCTCCTCGGGCAGCTCGGGCAGCGACGGCTCGTCGTCGGGCAGCTCGGGCTCCTCGGGCAGCTCCGGCAGCTCCGGCTCCTCGGGTAGCTCCGGCTCCTCCGGCTCCTCGGGCTCGTCGGGCAGCTCGGGCTCCTCGGGCAGCTCCGGCAGCTCCGGCTCCTCGGGTAGCTCCGGCAGCTCCGGCTCCTCGGGCAGCTCCGGCTCCTCGGGCGACGGCAGCTCCGGCAGCGGTGGCTCGTCCGGCAGCTCGGGCTCCTCGGGTAGCTCCGGCTCCTCCGGCAGCTCCGGCTCCTCCGGCGCCGGCGGCTCGTCGGGCGGCGCTGGCTCGTCGGGCAGCTCCGGCTCCTCGGGCGGCAGCTCCGGCTCCGGCGGCATCCCGAGCGACGGCGACGGCGACGGCGAGGTCTGCACCGGCCCGAGCGACAACCCCGACATCTGCCCGCCCGAGCCCGATGGCTGCTCGGGTCCGCAGTGCGGCGGTGGCCAGCCGGACGACAACATCGACTACGGCAGCTGCTCCGGCTGCGGTGGCTCGAGCGCCGGCGAGATCGTCATCCGCTGAAAGCGCGCCGAAAGGCGTGTCCCGCAACGCCGCCCCCTCCCCCAAGGGCGCGGCGTTGCCGCATTTTGTCGGCGCGACGAACGCGACGAGGCGAGCCATCGATGGCTCGCCTCGTTGCTTCTACGCCGGCGCCGGCGCTCGATCGCTCGCGCCGAGCATCACCGGCCGCATCACTCGGCGGCTTGGTCGCTCACGCGGGACGCGAAGGACGACTCGAGGCTCTGCCACGCGCCGACGACCGCGCGAAGAACACCGAGGCCGTCCACGCCGTCGTCCTCGTCGTCGTCGAGGACGTCCGCAGGATCGACGAGGAGCTCGGGCTCGGGCAGCAACGGTTGCTGCATGAGCGCAGCGTCGGCGAGCTGAGGGAGGCCCTCGCCGCGGCGCAGACGCGCCAGCGGGCCACGACGCGGAAGAGGCGTACGCCGACCGTGGAGGAACGCCGCGAGCGCCGCACGTGCCGAAGGCGAGATCCGGTCGAAGACCACGCCGATCGCGAGCCCGTCGTCGCCGGGGCGCCTGCCGTGGATGACGCGCGCGACCGTCGCTTCGGCATCGATCCACATGCCGGGGATGGCGAACGAGACGATGAGCGACTCCCCCGTCAGCACGCGACGGCGGAGCGGGAGGAGCAGGCCGTCGGTCGAGATGTCGAGCGTCCGATCGGCGACCAGCACGAAGTCACGCTCGCGGACGGCCTGGCAAGGCAGAACGACCTCGCGACGGCACGCGCCACGTCGCGACTCGAACGTGACGTTCCATGACCACGCGAGATCGAGCGGTGTAGACGAGACGGACGGGGCGTTCATGCCTGGATGCTCCGGATGGTCGCGGTCCAATCGATGCGCTGCGGTCGGCGCGGCACGGGGGGAGGCACACGGCGGAGGTGGCCGCGCAGGATGAAGCGCTTCACGCGCGGCAACGTCGAGAACTGCAAGGCGACCCCCCTGCCCTTGTCTCCGGGCCGCCGTCCGTGGATGACGCGCGCGACGGTGGCTTCGCTGTCGAACCAGATCCCGAGGTCCGTCGCTCGAAACGACACGAAGACGTTCTCGCCGACCTCGAGGTCGGCGTCGGTCGCGACGAGCATCCCGTCCGGCGAGACGTCGAGCGCCTGGTCGGCGACGAGACGGAAGTCGCGCTCGCGCACGACCTGACAAGACAGCGTGATGGCCCTCCGCACCTCGCGCCGCTCGTTCTTGCGGACAAAACGGAGCGGACGGAGTGCGGCTTCGCTCGCTTCGAGGTGCGGCATGTGCGCGATCGTGAGTCGACCCTCGACGGCGGGCCAACTTGTTGGCGTCGCCGACGAGGACCGCCGCGCCGATCACTTCCGCCGCTTGGATCCCCGGGCCTTCTTCGGCTTCGACTTGGGCTTCGCCTTCGTCTTCTTCGCCTTCCCCTTCGCCTTCACCGGCTTCGCGCTCACCTTCGGCGTCGGCGCGGGCGGAGAGACGGCCACCTCGTGCTCGGTCCCGAGCGGGTCGGCGCAGCAGCGGAACCCGGTCGAGTAATCGTGGTAGCGCGCCTCGTGCGCAGTCGTGTGGTAGTCGCAGCCTTCGCCGTGGCCGACGCTCGCCACGTCCTGGTAGTAGCCGCCGTAGAAGGTTCCGTTCGGATCGGCCACCCACTCGTGGAGGTTGCCGACCATGTCGTAGACGCCGTACTCGTTCGAGCAGTCCGCGTGCTCGCCCGTCTTCGCGAGCGTGCCCGGAAGCTGATTGAGCTTCGGCTGGTTCATCGTGGTCGCGTCGTACCGCCACCCGAAGAGCGCCACGACGGGATTGCGCCCCTTGTCGTTGCAGCGGCCGGGCTCGCGCTCGTCGCCGTAGCCGTACTTCCTGTTCTCCGGACCACGACACGCCTTTTGCCACTCGTCGACCCGGCAGAGACGCTTGCCCGACGCCGCGCACGCCCGCTCCGCCAGCGTCGCGCTGATGTACCCCTGCGGGTACACGTTCGGCCGGCTGACGGCGCGGACGTGCCGATTCTTGGGAGTCTCGAACGGCGAGAAGGGCCTCTCCTCGCCGTTCGGAAGGACCTCGACGAGGCTGGCCTCGTAGCGGTCGATGCAGAAGCGACCCTCGATGTCGACCATCCCCGGCCGGCACCTTCCCTGAGCGACCTCCGCGGCAGAGGCGCCGAGCGCCGCGGCGACGAAGCCGATGCTCTTCCGGTCGTCGCCCTGCCCGTCGTCGTCGGATCGGGCGGTCTCCTTCGCGCTCGAGACCTCGCTCCGTGCTTTGCGGTCGAGCGCACGCGGCTCGCTCGACACGGCCCCACATCCGGTGACGAAGAGGGCCGCGAGGAGCCCGAGACGCCCAACGAAGCTGGACATCCCCGCCCGACCGCCGGTCATCGGCAGCACTCTAGCAGTGCGTATGCCCGTGCACGTCTCACGACAAGATCAGGAATCGAGTCGTTTTTCAGCCCGCGCGGAACGCGTTCTCGATCGTGGGCGGGCGGACCTGGGGAACGATCGATCCATCACGGGGGGTGACGGTCGGGGTGGGAGGCCGTGCCATCGCATCCGTCGCTAGGGAAACCGCGGAGATGCCGCATGTGTCGGGGCGGTGGGCGAGCCCGTACGCACGTGGCTCGTCGCTTGCTGGAAGCGATGGCGAAGCGATGTCCGGTTACGAGGCTCCCTACGCCCATCCGAGCTACGGACAGGACGCCACGCTCGTCTCGAGCGGGATCGCCGAGGACTTCGCTTTCGCCGACACGGTCGTCGCGAGCGGTGACGAGCTGGCCGAGGCCCCGGCGAGCCAGGTCATCGTGCTCGAACAGCCCGTGCTCGGGCCGGTCGCGTATCTTCCGCACGATGCCGCGGCCGTGATGCCGCCGCCTGCGGGTCTCTGGGCGCGCCTCCATCACCGGGTGATGGCGGCGTACGAGGAGCTCAGGCAGCTCTGGACCGCCACCGCGACCCTCGAGGAGACCTACGACGATGGCGGCGCCGTTCTCCGCCATCCCGATCCGTTCGTCCGTGCGGCGATCGTCGGTCGCCGCGTCCGGGCGCTCTTTTCGTTCTTCGAGTGGGATCGCGCCGACGTGCTCCGCGCGGCGTGGATCGGCCTCGCCGTCTTCGTGCTCCTCGCGACCGTCGGCGCGATATGTCTCGCGCCGTCCGCCCCGAGCCTGGACTGGGCGTCGACCCGCTGAGCGCGGCAGGAACCCCCCGGACACGGCCGACTTGCAACCGGTCCCCGAGGGGAGCACGATCTCGACATCATGCTGGCTTTGCGAGAGCGTGCGGCCGTGGGGGTCGGCGCCGTCGCGTTGGTGGGCTTCGGAATCTTCGCTTGCGGCGACGATGCCGGCTCGGACGGAAGCTCCAGCGGTGGGCCCAATCCCGAGCCGCTCTTCCGCGCGCTCCAGGCCGATCTGATCGCCACGTGCGGCGGCCCGAACGGCACGTGCCACGTGCGTGGAAGCTACCAGCAAGCGCCGACGTGGCTCGGCGGCCCCGACCCTTACGTCACCATCCGGAAGTACCGCGGCGTTCTCCCCGCGACGCAGGAGGTCGGCGACAGCATCTTGCTCACGCAGGTCCGCCACGCCGGACCCGCGCTCTCCGAGGCGCCGAACGATCTCTTCCGCCGCGTCTCCGACTGGATCACCGCGGAGATGCCCGGCCCTCCCCTGCCGAACACCGGCGGATTCACCGTCCGCAACGGCTTCAACAGCATCCCGCTCGACGTGGTCGCGTCGGGGCTCATCGACGCGCGCATCACCTTCCTCGCCACGGAGCTGAACGGAACGCTGACGCTGTCGGCGATCAAGTTCGTGGCGCCCCAAAACGCGAACGTCACGATCGACTCGCCGTTCTTCGTCGTCCTGCCGCGCAGCGGGAAGGTGAAGGCCGATCCCGACGTGAACGGCTTCAAGGGCGAGCTGACGGTGCCCGCGGGCGCGACCGTGGACTTCTACGCGGGCAAGATGATCCTCTTGCGCTGGGACCCCGCCGGCCGCCTGAAGATCGCGTTCAACAAGATCGAGACGACACCGGGTCAAGCGGTCGCGAGGGGCTGCACCGCCCTCGACGTCTTCAAGGAGAAGGCGCTCCCCGCCATGGGGATGCCGGTCGACGTCCTGCCCGACGACGGCGTCGATCCCGATTCGCAACCGCTCGGCAAGAGCTCCTGCCTCGGCTGCCATGCGAAGGAGCCCCCGCCCGACGAGGCGCCCAGCCCGGCGGTGAACGCCATGGACCTCCGCGCGGCGGCGACCGATCCGGCTGCTGCGTGCGCGGAAGCGAAGCAGTGGATCGACGTCAAGGACCGCTCGAAGAGCGTCATCCTCCTGAACCCCACGGGCAAAGGCAACCAGCTTCACCCGATGAAGCCGATCGCCGACGACGATCCGATCATCCTCGGCATCAAGGCGTGGGTCGACGCGGAGCAGTGAAGCACGCGCTCGGCGCCGGGCGAGCGCGCCGCCCCTCAGTCTTGGGCTGACGTTGGGGTCTTTGCACCCCTTGGATCGCGCTCGAGCACGCTCCAAGTAGGCGACACCCCGTCGACGCTCACATGTGCGCCGAGTCTCCCAGGCATCAACCTGGTGGTGTGCTTGGCTCGATCTGAAGGACGGACGATCCACCCCTGACGGCTGTCCGCCGTTCTGCGCGACCGAACATTTTCGAGAAATGCCGATGCATTGGCGGGCTCGGCAACCGCGCCCGGAGATGGCGTGGAGCTTGCGAGTGAGACGGGCGTGGGACACTCCTCGAACTTCCAGGCGCACCCCTCCACCTCCCTCTCGCCGGCGGATCCCGCCGCCAACCCGTTCCTCGCGACGCCGCCCGCCGACATGCACATGTCGGTCGAGGACGCGACGTACGAGGACAGCGCGCCGTCCCGTCAGGACCTGCTTCAGCGCGCCGCCGAGCTCGGTCCGTTCCGCATGACGTGGGAGAGCATCGTGGTCCCGTCGGACCCGATCCTGAGCAAGAAGATGGAGCCTACCGTCGTCGAGCGGCGCGCGCGGTTCCGCAAGGTGGTGAAGGCCGCGCTCGGTGGCTGCGTCGCCTTCTGTCTCGCCGCGCTCGTCGCGACGGCCTTCTCCTCGAGCGACACGTCGAGCAGCAGCAAGGCGTCGGCGTCGACGAGCATCGTCGCGAAGACGGCGCCGGCGATGGGCGTCGTCCCCGTCGAGAAGCTCGAGACCCCGAAGCTCCAGAAGGCCAAGCGCGAGACGTCCCGCGACGCGACGGCGACCGTGCGTCACACGCCGAAGAAGAAGCGCCGCCGCTGAGCGCTCCGAGGGTCGCCCCGGAGAACGACGCGCCTGGACCTCGAGTCCGGGCGCGTTTCGCTTTGTGCGTCCGCTCAGACCATCTCGTAGAACCGCGAGTGGATCGCGACGGCCGAGAGCAGCCCGACCTGCAACGGGATCCCGTCGGTCATCTTCACGGAGAAGGTGTCGCGGATGGAGAGCTCCTTTCGGATCTCCAGCATCACCGCGTCGTCCTTCTTGCACTGGAACACGCCGCGGAACACGCCGCCGTCGGCTTCGTAGACGTCGCTACCGACCGTCAACGTCAGCGTCTTCTTGAACGCCACCGCGGGGAAGACGAGCGAGGCCACCACCTTCGAGTCGACGTGGATCTCGTACCGCGTCTTGATGAAGTTCCCCATGAGAGCGCCGATCTCCTTGCCGTCGGCGCCCTCGACCAGGCGAAAGCTCGGTGTCGGGCTCATCAGGACGCCGGTCACCGTGTACAGCACCTCCTCCTCGCGCGGCTTGCGCACGTGATAGATGGTGCCGACGGTGAGCAGCGCCTGCGTGACCTCGTACGTGACCATCTGGGATCTCGAGACTACGGCACCTTTCACCGTTGTACCAACGCGAGCACACACGGGCCGCCCCAACGGCGGAGCCGTAGAAGGCGCCGTTCCCGAGCCCACCCGTCCGTGAGCGAGACGATCGAGCGGAGCTACTTCTTCTCGGCCTTGTCGCCGGAGGCCTGGGCCCGCGCCTTCTTCTCGCGCCACTCCGCGAGCTTCTTGGTGCGGCGAGCCTTCTCCTTCCTGCGCTTCGGAGCATCCTGCGGGGTCGACATGGTGGGGGGG
>CALFEQ010000012.1 GCA_937949945.1 uncultured Myxococcales bacterium | reverse complement strand
CTGTTCCGAGGCCGGCGGCGGCACGGTGATGGGGCCGAGCGGGCGTTCGAGCTGCCGCGCGTCGAGGCGAGCACGCGTCGCAGCCCAGTACTTCGGGGCGAGCTCGAGGTACCGATCGCGGGGCCAGTACGGCAGGACGCGGATGACGTCGGCGAGGTAGGCCTCGGCGTCGAGGTGGTGCAGCTGGCAGGAGGCGATGAGCGAGAACAGGTTCGCGGCGGACTGAGCGTGGTCGTCGGAGCCGAAGAAGAGCCACGCCTTGCGTCCGATCGCGATGGAGGACCTCAAGGCGCGCTCGGCGGCGTTGTTCTCGAGGCGGAGTCGACCGTCATCGAGGAACCGGCGAAGAGCCTCACGCTGGCGGATGGCGTAGCCGAACGCCGTCGCGACGGGGCCGCGCACGTCCCGCACGCGAGCGAAGACGCCCTCGGCCCAAGCGAAGAAGTCGTCGAGCATCGGGCGCGTGACCCGTTGCCGGCGATCGTGCCGCTGCTTCGGCGCGAGATCGGCCCAATCTTCTTCGAGCTTGAAGAGCATCCGGATCCGGAGGAGCGCCTCCCGAGCGGTGGGATCCTTGGTGGTGATGGCCGCCTCCCAGAATTTCCTCCGGCAGTGCGACCAGCACGCGACCTCGTCGGGAGGCTTCTCGCCTTCGGCGACGGCATCGCCGCGGAAGAGGGCGTCGTAGACGCAGTGGGCGTCGGCCTGGATGTAGCCCTTGAAGCCCCGGAACATCGAGCACACGGCCTCGCTCGTGTGCTTCGGCTGGTACTCGAAGAAGACGTGGTCCTTGTCGGCGAGCACGACGAAGAAGTGCCCCTTCGCGCAGGCTTGCCGGGGGCCGCCGGGGATCCGCACGGGCTGTATCGCGGCGCCGGTCGCGTCGGTCGAGAGGCAGAACGCCTTCTGCTTGGCCTCGGTCGCCATCGCGTCGACCACGCAGCCGAGCGTCGCGCCGACGTGCTCGGCGTAGCGGCACATCGTGCTGTCGTCGAGCGAGACGCCCTCCGACGCGAGCTCGAGGGCGAGCCGGTGGAACGGCATCCCCCAACGGAACTTCTTCGTCAGCAGGTACGCGATGAACGAGGGCGCGAGCATCCCGCGCTCGTAGATCTCTTTCGGCTTGTCGACGGTGACGAGCTCCGCGCTGCCGTCCTCCGCCGTCGTCTTGTAGGTTGCGCGCGCGAGCACGACGACGAACGTGCCCACGCGTCGGCGACCGAGCAGGTAGGTCTCCTCGAAGCCGATACGCTCCGCCTTCCCCTCGAGCTCGTCGTCCAAGATCTCGACGCGCTCCTCCGGCAAGCCGAGCGCGCGCAGATTCGGACGACCGCTCCCCTTCGACGTCCGCTTGCCCGAGGGCCTCCCGTCGTCGCTCGACCTCGACTCGGCGCCGTCGTCCGAGGCACCGTCAGAGTCTTCGCCGAGCTCCTTCGCGAGCTTCTCGAGCTTCGCGGTCGTCTCCGCGAACTCCATCTCCAGCTGCGAGGTGTCGATCCGCTCCGCCTTCGCGACGAAGATGCGACGTCGAAGCAGCTCGAGATGGGCCTTGAGCTGCTCGTAGGCGCGCCGAAGCTTGTCGCGCTCGGCGCGAACCGTCTTCAGCTCCGTCGTCATCGACGAGACCACCGCCTCGAGCTCGGCGACTCGCCGAAGCGCCGCCTCCAGCTCGGTCTGCGGCGCGCTCTCGACGGGCACGAGTTGTCCTTACCTCACGCGATCGCCTCGGTCGAGGACGATGCGCGTCGGGCGCGCGAATCGATCGTACCTTGTGCGACGCGCGTCAGTGCGTCTTCGGTCGCGAGCGAGCGTTGACCGGTGACTCGATGTCGACTCCATCGAGGAGCGCCTCGAGGGCAGCGTCGTCTACCTCCACGTAACGAGCGTCTGCGCTCGCCGCCTCGGGGATCTTGAACGTGTGGCGGTCGAGCCTCTTGTAGAAGATCGCCATCCCGGAGCCGTCGAAGAACAGGATCTTGAGCGAGTCGCGCCGCCTTCCGAAGAAGATGAAGAGAGCACCGCTCCGCGCGTCGTAGCCGGTCTGCTCGTGCGCGAGCCCGGCGAGCCGATCGAAGGAGAGCCGCATGTCGACGGGCTCGAGCGCGACGTAGATCTCGACGCCGCTCGGGATCATGTCGCCTCCCGAAGAGCGCGAACCACGGCGCGAAGGTGCGCCGCGTCGAAGTCGCGCTGCACCGCGATCCGCGCTGCTCCGACCACGACGACGAGCTCCGAGGGAGCCGCCGGAGCGCTCGGTCTGGTGCGAACGACGCGTGCGAGAGCGACCGGGCGCGCCCCGCGCTCCCGAGGTTCAGGCGAGCGACGTGCAGGCTCGTGCCGGGCGCGACGCGCCAACTCGGACTTCCACCACCGGAGCGACGCCTCCGCGATTCCACGCTCCTCGGCGAACGACCGAGCCGAGCTTCCGCTCGACTCCCACGCCGCAACCAGCTCCGCCCACTTCGCTGCGCTCAGTCTCGTGCTCATGCGCGCGAGCTTGGCTCGGCGCCGTCACCCGTGGAAGGCCGCCTCCTCAAGCAGCGGATACACACGTGACTATGACTTCGTGTATCGTTTCGCCTGGCGGTCACCGTCGGGGACAGGAGGAAAGTGCGATGAGGGGAAAGGGTCGTGTTCTGTTCGCGGTCGGACTCGCTCTGGGGTTCGCCATCGGCTGCGAGGTTCACACGGAGGTTCGTACGGGGGGCACAACCGGCCCTCAAGCTGCGCCGACGCCCGGCAGCCGGAACGCGGTGTCCAGGACGCCCACGCCGCGCGTCGCCAGCGGAGAATCGGCACCAACTGCGACCAAGCGCGGGGCGAGTGAGCTGCGGCCGGTCAGCGAGCGAGAGTTGACCTCGTACCGCTCTCTGATCTCCGGCGAGTACGATCGCGTCGTCCTCGACCCGAAGCTGGTGAGCGCGACGGACAACGTCTTCACGGAGTCGTTGAACGCAACGGTCGCCGCGCTCGAGGGCCACGCCGCGAAGTACGACGTCGCCGCGGTCATGGCATCACGGCCGCCCTGCGAGACCGCCATCGAGACCATCCTGTCCGAGCAGGCGAACGATCCGATCCGCAACGACGAAGACGACGTCCAGTATCAGCGTCGGCGTGAGTCGGGCAAGAAGGGGCTCGAGCACTTTCGGAAGGCGCTCGGCTCACCGTCGGATGCGAGCCGTGACGATCTGAAGTTCGCGTACCGGCTCTTCGTGACCAAGTTCGACGACAGGGGCAGCCCCGTAGCTGGGATCCCCCGCGCCCGATCCGCGCTGGCGCAGCGCATCGATGGGGTCGCCGACAAGGGACTCTGTCATGCCAAGTACCTGCTCGTCGTGAACGAGTGGTGGAAGCGGCAGCGAGCCGAGCTCGACGCGAAGCGGCAGGCGGGAGAAGCGGCCAAGGATGTCGAGAATCGCAAGGCCGTTCTCGCCCGGCGGTTCGCTCCCGTCGAGCTCGAGTGTTCGGAGAACTGGCGCGCGACGAGCACCAAGTGCGCCGAGCTTCCCGGGCTCTCCGACGACGAGCGGAAGTTGTGCATCGATGCATGCGCAGCCGCAGCGGAGCAGGGGTTCAAGAAGGCCTTCCAGAACGCTCACGCGTCTTGCGTCGAGAACCTCGACAAGGCTGGACCGAAGAACTGCGAGCTCACCAAGCCGGCCGGCTCGACGATCTCCGACGACGCCGTCGCGAAGGCCATCGCAGCGTGCAAGACCGAGTGCGCCACGACGGTCCGAGAGGAGAAGGCGCAGGCCGCGAAAGAGCACCAGGAGTGCCTGGGCTTCTGCCGCGACTTGAAGAACGGCTTCTGCTCGATGACCGAGCGACCGAAGCAGCCCGCGTGCATCGACAGGTGCATCCGCATCAAGTGCACCGGGAACTGACGCAGGAGTCACCAGCATGAACGGCCTTCATCCGTCCACGCAAGTGCTCCTCGCCGTGCCACCGTACCCGCCGCGCGTAGTCTCGCTCAACGAGATCGCCGCGGCGCGAAGGGCGGCGCAGATTCCACCGACGGCTACGGTGCAGGTCGCCCCAGACGGCCCTTGGCTTCCTGTCGACCAAGTGCTCGCCCACGCCGGGATCGTCGTCGGGGCTCCGCCGACGCGGTCGCTCCTCGTCGCGCTCGTCGTTGTGCCTCCGATCTGGGCCGTGCTTCATCAGGTGGTCCTCAAGGCCGGCACGGTCTTCCTCCTCTTCATCTGGGCCGCCGGCGCCGCCCTCGCGATCGCCGCGACTTCGTCGGCCAGGCTGCGGACGAAGACGTCGAAAGAGCTCCTTGCTGAGGCCAGAGTTCGGCCATGGTTCTGGCGCACGATGATCGCGACGGTCTGCGCGTGCACGATCGCCGCGCTCGGCAGCGGCGGGCTTCGAGCCATCCGGAAGAGTCAGGCGGAGAAGACGCTATCCGCCAGCACCAGCGACTGCGAGTTCGTCGAGCGATGGGAGAAGCTGACCGCGGCCGAGCTCGATACCCTTGAGCCGCAGTGGACAGGCCAGGCCCATGCGCGCCGCTTGGGATGCGAGGAAAGCCGTTTGAAGAAGGCCGCCGAGGAGTACCGGAAGCGTTGTACGGAGGTGGCGGCACACCTCCAGAGCCGCACGTTCCCCGCGGAGGACCGAGCACTCGTGGTGAAGGGGATCCCTGGTGGCGACAACGCGTACGCCTCCGGAGAAGAGGCGGCGGACCTGGCCGCTCGCATCGCCGATCGATCCCTCGAGCCAAAGGATCTTGGAGGGATGAAGTCGCTCCCCTGCGGACCGGCAACGCGCCGCGTGTACCTCGATGCCGTGGCGAGCTCCGCAGCGGCCTGGGGCGCGCTCACGCGCGCAACCGACGTCGGCGATGACGTCCTCGACGCGCTCGGTGCCGAGCCTCTCGAGAAAGGCAAGACGATGCCGACGCCGGAAGTCGATCTCACCGACGAGGCACGGACCGCGCTCCTCAAGAACGCCGAGATCACGGCGGCGAAGATGAAGAGCCCGAAGACGTCGAGCGAGGCCGAGGTCCCTGTCGGGCTCTGCATCCTCGCACGTCGCCTCGGCGGCAAGCCGGCGCCTGCCTGCTCAGCGCTCGCGTCTACCGTGTCGCGGTTGAAGGTCGCCGAGCAGCTAGCGGGGAAGGCGGCCGAAGCCAGATGCAAAGCGGCGCTCGCGAACCAACAGCGCTGCATGCGCATCTGCGACGCCAAGCAGCCGAAGGACGAGCTCGGCATGCCCGCGGGCGACTTCGACGAGTCTCTCGACTGCTACGAGCGCTGCGAGAAGACCTATCCAGCGAGCGGGTGCGAGTGACTGGCTCTGCGCCGCGGGAGAAGGGTGGGCACGTGCCCATCCTTTTTCTAGCTCCCATGACCACCGTCCCGTGATGCCCGAGGCGGGCCACTCGCCGTCCGTGGCCGGTGAGCTACGTCCTCGCTTGGGCCTTGTGCCAGAGCTCGTCGATAAGCTCGATCCTTCGCGTGCTCCCGGCTTCGGCGAAGAGGTGGTCACCGGCCGGTCATCATGGTCGACATCTTGACGTTCCCATTCTTCTTCGCGCGCCCACCGACGCTCCCGCTCCAACTGCCGGGCGCGCCGCTCATGCCACCTCTGCTCCGCAGACATCGGCCGATCGAGCTCGCCGCGCCGTGCCGTCGTGTCGACTCCACGAGCCTTGGCGCTCGCGGCCATCTTTCGAACCATCGCGGTGCGCTTCAAGCGCGCGACCGTCTGACGAGAGTACAAGCGCATCGGCGGCCCCGATCTGTACATCGGGTTCTTGGCCTCTCCGTCCGGCTGCACGTTCTTCTCTCGCACGAGCCGATCCCACTGCGCGACCGAGATCCCAGAAGCTCGGCGGCCTGCGAGCGCATCAGCAGGCCCTTCGCTTTCTGCGTGGTCATCGATCACCCCCCTTACGACTCCCGCGAGTCCGGCAGGTTGCCATCGCCGAGGTGATGAGCCGCACGATCTCCTGGGCCGAGAGCCGCCGCTTGGCGATCAGCTCGGTGGCGAGGGCGTCCACGAGATCGCGACGGTTCCTGAGCAGCTTGCGCGTTCGATGTTGAACCCAGTCCTTAAAGTAGTCCTCCTCCCACTTCGGCAGCGTCTTCAGCTTCTCCTGGGCGAGCTTCAGACACTGTTCGTACGTCGCTCCCGGTGGCGCATCGAGGTTCTTCTCGTCCAGCTCCTGGGGATCGGGCTGGCACACGACTTCGGCGCACAAGTTGATGGCGGCGTAGTCCGGGCCCAAGCCCGACTCGTCGGCGGCGCCGAAGAAGAGCTCCTCGGCGACCATCCCGGCGAATGACACCTGCATGTTCTTCACGACGAAGGTGAGCGTCTCCTCCTCGCGCGAGCCTTCGGGCTCCAGAGTTCCCGAGCCGTAACTGGGTAACGGCGCTCCGCCGCCGTTTTCTCG
>CALFEQ010000011.1 GCA_937949945.1 uncultured Myxococcales bacterium | reverse complement strand
GCGGACGACGCGAGCGCGGTCGCGCGCTCTCACTTCGTACAGCGGCAGCAGCAGGGCGGTCCGGGCGCGCGCTCTCACTCTGTACAGCAGCAGCAGCAGCAGCAGCAGCAGGACGGCCCGGTCGCGCGCTCTCACTTCGGATGGCGGCCGCGCTCTCACTTCGGACGGCGGCAGGGCGGCCCGGCCGGCGGGCAGCAGTAATCCCGTGCTGAAGGTCAGCTTCTTTCGAGGGGAGACGGAAGCGGGGCCCACCGTTGTCCCGCTTTTCAACCGCACCACAGACGGGGCGCTGGAGAAGACCGCCAGCTCCCTGCTGCCCGAAGTCGTCCGGTACATCGACAGCCTCCGGCCCCGCCCGGATGCCGTCTACAACCTCGTCAACGCGATGGGGGCTGGCGAGTACTTCGGCTCGAACATCAACGGCGACTACTTCCCCGAGGCGGCGCTCATTCACCGCCCCGACAGGTGGGACGGCAACCCGGTTATCGACAAGATCCGCGCGAAGGATTGGCCGTACGGCTTCCCGACGTTCTACTTCGCCCACCCGTACGCCCACCACCGGAACAAGGACGCGTCCCGCGCGTTCGGTGAGGTGGAGCTCGCGGCGTGGAACGACAGGATGAAGCGCGTCGAGCTCGTCACCCGCTGCGACAAGGACAAGTGCCTTCAGTACGGCGGCGCGCAGGTCTGGGACAAGCTCATCGCCGGCATGTTCCCGGACGTGTCGATGGGCTGTGTCAAGGGGGATACCCCCATTGTCATGGCAGACGGATCTACGAAGCCGATCCGGGATGTGCGTGTGGGGGACCTCGTGTTGACCCACCTGGGACGTGCACGTCGTGTCACGGAGGTCTTCACGCGGGCCTACTCCGGCACGGCTTACCTGCTTCAGGCAGAGTCGCATGAAAGCATCCTCTGCACGCGGCAGCATCCGTGGTTTGCGGCGCCTCACGAGTCCGTCAAGACCGCGTCGCAGTTCTCTTCCGAACGAAAGTGGCGCGCAGAACTTATGCAGACGCCCGATTGGGTCGACGCAGAGCAGCTCGTTCCCGGGGACCACTTGTTCGAGACTGTCCTGTCGGAGACCGAAACTCCAGAGGGGGTCACGGCGGACCACGCACGTCTGCTTGGGTACTACCTTGCAGACGGCTACGTTCTTCGCGACAACGGTGCGCTTGTTGGCGTTGAGTGGTGCGTGAACAAGTCGAACCCCGCCGTCACGGAGCTTCCCGCGCTGTTGCAACGCCTTGGGTGCCGTCATCCGCCCACGCAGCGCCCTCACGCGCGTAGCGAGCATGCTGTGCATATTCGCGTGACGGACGCGGAGCTGGCCGCTTTCTGTCTCGAGCACTGCGGGTCACACGCAAAAGATAAGCGTCTCAGTCATTCACTCGTTCGGTGGGACGTAGAGCTCCAGCGGCAGTTTCTGGGAGCTTACGCGAATGGGGACGGTTGTTACGCGAAGCATGCACTGAAGTTCTCCACGGCGTCTCGCGCGTTGAGTTCCCAGATCGTGGTGCTTCTCCAGCGCTTGGGAATCCCCGCCTCTGTGAATGTTCTGCGTCATCGTGCGGGGGGCGGCTTCAACAACCGCCCAACGGAAGAGTATGTCGTTCATGTCGGTGCGCAGTGGGCGCAGCTCTTCCTCGACGTGTGCGCCAAGGTGACTCCCCATCTGCCCAAGAAGACGAAAGTCCTCCGCAAGCAGTTTGGTCAGTACTTCGCTGTCCCTATTCGCTCCGTCACTCCCCTCGAAGTGGTCAGCCTTCCCGTCTACAACCTCGAGGTCGAAGAAGATCACAGCTATCTGGTCGATGGCATCGCTTCGCACAACTGCAAAGTTCCGTACGACACCTGCGCGATCTGCCTCGACTGGAAGCTCTATCGCGAGGCGCAGGCGACGTTCGACCCGAAGAAGCATAAGCACCCGGGCGAAGCCGTCCTCGCCTTCCACAAGAACAAGCACAAGATCCGTGGTCTCTCCATCACGCGCGTAGATTACTGCGACCACGCCAAGAAGCAGATGAACCGCATTCTGCCCGACGGCAGGAAGGTCTTCGTCTACAACGACTACCCGCGCTTCTTCGACATCTCGTTCGTCTTCATCGGCGCCGACAAGACGGCTAAGACGATGATGAAGATCGCCGGTCCGAGCGCCTTCTGGGACATTGGCCCGAGCGCCGAGATGGCCGAGAAGCTCGGCTACAGCGAAGAGCCGTCGCAGGTGAAGACTGCGTCTGCGCTCGAGGACCTCGTCTTCGAGGCCGCCTTCGGGAAGAACGCGAAGGCGAAGAAGAGCGAGATCATCAAGGACGTCATCCCCTCGCAGTTCGCGGGCAAGGCGATCCCAGCGCTCAACGCGGCCGAGCAGGATCTACCCCGGGACCTCTTGAACCTGATGGGCCGGGGCGACTTGAAGGGCGCTCTTGCGTCGACGGGCGGCCTCGGCATCGTTCTTCGACCGCGCGAGTTCCAGCGCATCATCCTCGTGCAGCTCGGTGCTCCCGACGTCGCCGACGAGCTCGACATGCTGGGCGAGGTGTTCCCGAAGACGCACGAGCGAGCGCCGTTGAAGCTCGATTCGAAGGACTTCATCCTCGCTCTTGTTCGACTGCTCCTGCCCTTCTTGATGGAGCGGTCTGCCATCGCTCCAGCCCTCGAGCGTCGGCTGCTCTGGGGCATCACTTCAACGCCCAAGGAGAAGAGGGGGTGTTCTTCCCTTTCTTCTGATCTGCTGCGTAAGATTGGTGCTGCGTACAACTCGTACCGCGATCAGCTCATGGAACTAACAGCTCACACGCAGGACTTGTTGAAGGGGGTCTCTTCCTCTTCGGCGTCCGAGTTCCGTAAGCTTTCCAGTGCGAGCCCAGAAGAAATCTTCAGTCCGCTCTCGGTGGAGTACCTCAATCGGGCCTTCATTGACGAGCAGGCCGAACCCGATACCAAACAGGCGAGAGCCGGCGTGGAGAGGGGATTCCCCTCGAGGAACACGTGACCGAACCCCCATCTAGAACAGGACAAGACCATGGCCATGGACCAGTTCCTCGCCGAGTACTTCGGCAACACCAAGACCGCTTTCGTCAACGACACGACGGATGCCCCCGACGCCGAGGCGGAGAAGACCGCCCAGATGGAGCTTTTCTGCAAGCTCGCGGCGGACAACGGCATTGACCTCGACAAGCTCTCCGAGGACCAGATCGCCACCCTCTGGAACGCCACGTTCGACGGCTCCGAGAAGACCGCGGGCGAGGATGACAAGGAGGACGAGGACGACAAGGACGACAAGAAGGAAGAGGCGGCCAAGGAGCTTGCCGAGAAGAAGGAAGCCATGGCCAAGATGGCCGAGGCGACTTTCCTCGGTAAGGTCATGGCGCACTCGCTCGTCGCCGAGCTCCGCGAGATCTCCAAGGAGGCCTCGGCCGAGGCCGAGATGGACCCGGGCGAAATCCCGGAGGTCGACGATGCCAAGGAGGCCGGCGTCAGGGGGGCCGTGGGCAAGGCCATCGGCTTCCTGAAGAACCAGGGCCGGAGGGCCGTCGACGACGTGAAGCTCGTCAAGGACATGCACGGCAAGATGCGGCGCTTCGCCAAGACCGAGGAGCTCGCCAGGCATGTCGGCAAAGGCGACGATGTCGCGCGCCTCCAGAAGGCGTACGACAACGCCAAGCGTATCCGCAACGCCGCGGCCAAGCGCACGGCGGCTCGCGTCGGCGCCGGCTTGGCCGCGGTCGGTGCGGGCGGCGGCGCGGCGGCGTACGCAGGCCGGAAGAAGGAGTCGAGCGCCATCGACGAGCTCGCGCTCGTGGCGGCGGTCGAGAAGGCAGCCGAGGCAGGCTGGGACCCGGACCAGGCGGCCGAGAAGGTCGCCGCGGTCCACACCCTCGACCTGCTCGGCGAGAGCGAGAAGGTCGCCGCGGCGGTCGACGTCGACAGCGCCATCAACGTCCGCGCGCTCGAGTACCTCGAGGCGGCGGGCTACCCGGTCACCTGGGAGAGCTGAATCCATCCGGGCCGGACTCCTTCCGGGGTCCGGCCCCTCACCGCTTCAGATTCCGACGTCTCGCCCCAAGGAACCCGAACATGAACATGACGTCCCGCCCCCTCATCCAGGACCTCGTCAAGGAGGCGCTTTCCAAGGACGCTCGCGCCGCCGCGATCGCGGCCGAGGGTGCGCGTCAGGTGGGCCTCTCGGAGGGCACCGCCAAGGAAGCTTCTGCCCCCGCTGCCCTCGACGAGGAGACCGTCTCCACGGAGTTCGCGATCAAGCTCGCGAACGCCGTCGAGTACGCGCTTCCCGAGATCGTGAAGGCGGCCTCGAACTCCGCGGTTCCGCCCGACGGCGTGAGCGCGTCGCAGCAGAGCCAGACCCAGGTCTTCACGCCGTCGGGCCAGGGGAAGGGCCACGCCCAGCCCCCGCAGCACCCCGGCACCCAGAAGGCCGTCGCCGGCGCCGCGACCCAGATGGAGAACACGGCGCACCACCATGTCCCCGGCACCCAGACCACCGCGCTCAGTGGCGGCAAGGGCAAGACGGCGGGCGTCACCGACATCACGCGCGCGCGGCTCGCGAAGCTCGCCGGCGTGAAGGCAGCCGAGTGCTCGCCGAAGAAGGACGACGGCAAGAAGGCGCCCCCGTTCGTGAAGAAGGATGACGACAAGAAGGAAGCCTCGGCCCCCGCCACGCTCGTCGACTACTTCCTCGCGTCCACGAAGGTCGCCGAGGACGCGATCAACCCGGCGAAGATCTCCGCCGGCGCCGCGGTCCCCCCGGAGACGTCGGCGTCCGAGGAGCCCGGCGGTCAGCCCGCCGCCGGCGCCCCGCAGGGTCCCCGCTCCCTCGTCCACTCGAACGAGTCGGCGAAGGACTACAAGAAGGGCACGGCGTACGCTCCCCGCAAGGCGGAGCTCAAGAAGTACTTCAACGAGCCCGCGCTCACGTCGGCGACGGACAACACGCTCCAGAAGGCGTTCGCTCACACGGGCGAGGCCGGCGTGAAGATCTCGTCCGCCGGCCAGGTCAAGACGGCCGCGGCGCGGGCCCTCCTCAAGAAGATGGCGGAGTCTACCGCCAAGAAGGCGGGCTGAGCCCATGAAGAAGTTGAGCGCAGAGCAGGTGCAGTTGGTCCTCTCCCAGGTCCCCGAAACCCTCCGCAAGCTCGCGGCGGAGCGGGACTTCTGGAAGAAGGAGGCCCAGGCGCGCATGCAGCGGGAAGAGGCCGAGAAGGTCGCGCATGCGATGCACGAGAAGGGCATCAGCCTCGACGTCCCTATCAAGGATCTCGTCGATCAGCTCGAGAAGGCCGCCGCAAGCGGTCGCCTCGAGAAGATCGCGGAGGCGGTCGATCTCGTGGGCCCGAACATGGGCCAGAAGATCGCCCACCTCACGAGCGACGAGGGACACACCTCCGGCGGTCCGTCGGAGTTCGAACGATTCATCCTGGGCGGCATCGGCTGACGCCGTCCCGACCTGCGTCAGCAGCAACGAAGGAATAGGAGAACAACCACATGTCTACGGTGCAGAAGGTCAACTTCGAGCCGGTGTCGCCCATCGAGTCGATCCACCGGCGTGACGTCCCCCTGGCCGACCCCACCCTGGCGAGCCCCGACAACGCGGTCTGCCTCGTGGACGGCGAGTGGGTGACGTTCAACTCCAGCGGCAAGCTCGTGCGCGCGACGGACGTGACGATCCTCGGCGACGCGGCGACGACGCTTTCGTTCCCCCTCTTCGCCGAGCGTGGGCGTTACGACGTCCAGGCGATGGCGGAGCGCAAGATGCCCATCCTCCTGCTCGGTCAGTACGAGTTCGAGACGCGCATCTTCGACGTTGCCGCGAACATCAACGGCTCCGGCAACGCGGCCATCAACACGATGCTCCAGCCGCTGAGCGTTATGACGATCACCCTCGGCAGTCGCAACTACTCCGGTCTCGTCGGCCGGGCGTTCACCTCGAACGTCCCGATCGTCGGTTACGTCACTCGTCTCCCCGCTTCCAACGGCGGCCGGCTCCGGTTCATCTCGGGCTGGGCCGTTCAGAACGGCACGACCTGAGGCAACCCGAGCAAGAACCAGAAGGAAGAAGAAGGAGAACAACACATGGTTTCCCCCCGTGTTCTGAACGACCTCTTCGCGACCAAGCTCGGGTCGGCCGAGGGCAAGGAAAAGATCGCCGAGTACGGCGGCGCGTACATCCGCGACCGCCTGCGCGAGGTCTCCTTCGCCCGCAAGATCCTGCCGCCGGAACAGGTTACCCGCGCCGATTGCCAGCGGTCGGTCAACCACGACACCCTGGTGAAGATCGTCGACGTCGAGCCCCGCTCGCGCGCAATGAGCGTCACCTTCCGCGGCCAGCCGAAGGCCCGCTTCATCCGCGGCCCGAAGGCCGAGATCGCGTTCTTCACGATCGCGAGCGAGATCTTCCAGAAGACGGAGCAGGAGCTTCTCGCCTACGAGATGCCCATCACCAAGATCATCGAGGAGAACTCGGTGAAGGACATCCAGGAGGTCGAGGACCGCGAGTTCATCATCCACGTGGAGGCGGCCGTCCAGGCGCTCCAGGTGGAGGCGAACGGCGGTACGCCGACGGCGCTCAACGCCACGGCGATCCAGGGTGGCTCCCCGCCGGTCGAGTTCTCGGTCGCGAAGGGAGAGCTCGCTCGCACCGCGACGACCAACGACGCGGTTGTTCGCCCCGTCCAGCGCCCGGACATCGTCCGGCTCTTCAAGATGCTCGACGGCAACCGCCTCCGGGCGGAGCGTCTCTTGATGACGGAGGTCGACTGGGACGACCTTCTCCAGTGGACGGTCGAGGACTTCGGCGATCGCCTCCAGTCGGAGACGGCCGTCGACGGCTACAAGTACAACACCCTGATGGGCCGGCCGTACGTCCGCACCATCAAGACGGACATCCTCCGTCCGGGCAACGTGTACTGCTTCACGAAGCCGGAGTTCTTCGGGAAGTTCTATGTCTTGAACGCGACGAAGTTCTACATCGACAAGATCGCGAACCTCATCACGTTCCAGGCCTGGGAGGACATCGGCATGGGGATCATCAACATCGCGGCTTGCCGCAAGTTGGAGCTCTACTCCGCCGACGCCAACCCGGCGACGAACGCGGACGCGCTCCTCGAGAACTTCATCCCGGTCTCCGAGGAGGCCATCGGCGCGGTGAACAACCGCGTGGACGCCGGCCTCAAGTTCCCGCAGGTCAACACCTACTGACCGGGATAGACCACCCGGCGAATCATCGAAGGGCGTCGGTGCTGGTAACGCGCCGGCGCCCTTCGACTTTTCACCACCAGGAGAGCCGAGTATGAACTTCAAGGTCCACAACGGCGCGCGCGATACCGCGACGCGTCTCCAGCGCGCAGAGCGGCCCACGCATGGCGGGCTGAAGCAGTTCATCATGAACGGCACGCGCCGTCTCGTGCGCGGTCGCCCCGTCCAGATCAGCCTCGAGCAGCTCAAGCAGCACATCGAGGAGTTCCGCACGAAGGAGAAGGAGGGCATCCTCTACGTCACGACGATGGATGATCGCGTCGTGAACCTCTACGACGACCGCTTTCCGGCGGCTCCGTCGGTTCCTCTTCCGAACCCGCGCCCCGAGCCTCCGCTCGATAGCGCGAGCAACGACAAGCCCACCGGCCACAACATGAATGTCCACCCGCGCGAGGTCGCCCCGCCGAAGGAGTTCACGATGCCGGTCGAGCCGCCCGTTGCCGCGACGGACAACCCGGTTCTTCCGCCCGAGGCCTCCGACCCCGCTCCGGGGCTTCTCGAGCTCGGAGACCCCGCCGCCGACGTCGTTCTCCCCGTGGGCCAGCCGCTCGAGACCCTCGCCGGCCTGGAGAAGTCCAGCGAGGAGTCCGCGGAGGGTACCGAGGCCGTCGCCCAGGCGGAGGAGAAGTCCTCCGAGGCGAAGAGCTCGTCGAAGAAGGACAAGTCGAAGAAGAACCGCTGAGCGAGAGGAGCCCGCGATGATTCAGGGATTGCCAGGTGTGTCGCAGACGACCAGGGACTTCGTTCAGTTGGTCCGCCTCTTCTTGCGCGACTTCCCTGAGCTGAACCGGCTCATCGCGGGCGTCGAATCGACGGACCGGCAGATCGCCTGGGCCATCATGGACGCCCTCGCCGATTTCAACGGCACGCCGCCCTTCACGACGTTCACCCTCGACGACCTGCTCTACAGGAACCAGCACAACCTCATGCTCCGCATGACGGTCATCTCGATCCTCGAATCGGTCGCGATGCTACAGGTGCGGAACCACATCAACTACTCGAACGGCGGCATCACCGTCGGCGTCAACGACAAGGCGCCGGAACTGATGCGATGGCTTCAGTACTTCAAGGCGACCACCGACCAGATGAAGCAGAGGGTGAAGGTCGCTCTCAACATCGAGGGTATTCTGGGGTCGTCGAACATGGGCGTGTCGAGTGAGTACTGGGCGGTGAATTCCACGTACGCAGCATATTGATCTTTCTGGTGCCACTGAGCTGACGGAGAAGAACTGACCCATGGCGCTCAAGACCTACAGGTTCAACAGCCTCGACGAGATGAACCGGTTCCTCGCGGGGACTCTGGTGGGCAAGCCGCTCCCGCCGGTCGTCTACGGGCTCGTTGGGACGAAGGTGAAGTTCGTCCAGCCTGCCGCGGTGGAGTACACCTTCGTCGAGGGCGATCGCGCCGACGGCGGCCTCACCTTCGCCGAGATCAAGTCTCAGCTCGAGGGCGCCGTCAGCGGCCTCCTCGTCACGCAGGTGGACCGTGGCATCGCCTTCACCTCGGTCACTGCCGCTGGCGTCGAGCTCGCTGAACCGGGCGATCCGAAGGGGCACGCCCTCCTCGGCTTCAGCGACGAGGGCGGCGGCAAGACCCTGGTGTACGGCGCGCCCGGCACGTCGGCGCCCTGCCTCGTTCAAGCGTTCGGCGTCGGCACGCAGATCGCGGTTATCGTCGAGGAGCCCGTCTAGGGAGGAGAATGATGAGCACCGTGTTCAAAATCGAGAACGGTATCCCGCTTCACGAGGCCGCTGCCTTCTTCCTGAAGCTGAAGACCGCGGCTCCAGACGAGACGGGCGTGCTCGAGGGGCAGTTCGCTGCCCCCATCGAGGAAGTCCTCGAGCACATGGCGCTCATGGTGCAGAACGAGCTCAAGACGCACTACGCGTACATCGTGTACTCGCAGTCGTTGCGGGACCTCGCGCACCACTCGATCGCGCAGGAGCTCCTCCACCACGCCCACCACGAGATCGAGCACGCGGAGTTCCTCCTCCGGCGGATGAGCGTTCTCGGGGGCGCGGTCGAAGTCCCGGACATTCCCGCGCCCCCGCCGAGCTCTGACCCCGTCGAGATCATCAAGACGATGATCCAGATGGAGCAGGAGGGCATCGCGAACTGGCAGCATCTCCGGAAGCTCGTCGGCGAGGACAACCCGACGCGCTTCAAGATCGAGGAGTACCTCACGAAGGAACAGGAGCACCTCGACGAGCTCTGGCAGCTCCTCCCCCACGCGGAGACCGCGGCGACGGCGGGCACGCCCTCGGCGGTGGTCGACCCCCAGGCGGGGGCCGCCGAGGAAGCGGTGGTCACCCCGGAGGCCGCTCCGGAGGGCAAGACGGCCGCCTCGTTCGAGGAGGTTCAGCCCTACGCGCTCGGCCACGGCTTCTTGAACCCGCTCCCCGGTTCCGGCTACGGCGCGCTCGCCGGCGGCCTCATGACCGAAGGGGATGAGAAGCATCCGGCACTTCGCGGCGCCGCGCTCGGCGCCCTGACTGGCGGCACCATCTACGGCGCGAAGGCGCTCGGCGGCTCGATGTCCCCGCGAGAGAAGGCTCTCCTGGCAGCGCTCGGCGCCGTCGGCGGTGCGATAGGCGGCGCGCACGCGGCGCACGCCGTTCACCACAAGAAGAAGTCCGAGGGCAAGGCGAATACGGCTGCTGCGCCCGACAAGGAGAAGAAGGCCTCCGCCCGCGTCGAGCGCTTCCACCCCGACACGCTCCGCTACCACGGCGCGGCGATGAAGCTCGCGCTCGCCTCAAAGTCGCCTACGGTCTTCGTCCCCGAGATGGACCTCGAGGGGAACCTCAAGGAAGCGGCGGCCAAGAGGCCTTCCAAGGGGCCTACGGCCGAGGACCTCCTTCGGGAGCTTCGGGCGATGCAGCCCGGTAAGAAGACCTTCAGCACCTCCATGCGGAACGCGGTGCGGAACTCGGCTGACTACGCCGCGATCATGGCACTGAGGGCTGGTCGAAAGGTACGGAGGGTTGGTCGAAAGGCGAAGGCCTTCCTCGGCCCCAAGGGCCCCCTCGGCCCCGGCACCGGCCCCGCCGCGATCGGCGTGGGCACCATCGCCGCGCTCGCGGCCCTACAGAGGGCTCGTCGAAAGGCGAAGGGCCCTCTTAAGGAGAAGAAGTCGGAGGGGTTGCCCGACGCGGCCCAGGGCAAGGTCCTGCCGCCTCCCCCTCCCCCTCCCCCGCTTTCCGGCCCCGCCGCCGGCCAGCACACCAAGCTCGCCGAGCGGTTCAAGCGCGCGCTTTCCGAGATGGGCAGCGCGCCGCCGGTGCCCGGGGGTGAAGAGGCCAACGAGCTCGAGACCTACCTCGCCGAGGAAAGCGCCGCGCAGCAGGCGCAGGATGCCGCGGAGAGAATGTACTACCGCGAGCGCTTCATCGAGGCGATGCAGCGCCTTCAGGCGGCAGAGCAGCAGGTCCAGCAGCTCCAGGAGCAGGTCGCCATGAGTTCGGAGATGAACCAGCAGGCTCTCGCCCAGGCGCAGCAGATCCAGGAGCAGGCGATGCAGCAGGTCAACGCGGCGAACGCCGCGGCGGCGGCTGCGATGCAGCAGTCGCTCGCGGCTTCGAACGAGACACTGCAGCAGCAGCAGCTCACGACGCAGATGCGCGACGCGATGCAGAGGCTGAAGCAGCAGCTCATGGGGATCGTGAACACCCAGCTCCCGCCGTCGACGACGATGGAGGCGGGTGGCTCTGCGTATCAGGCTGCGGCCGATCAGCAGGCTCAGGAACAGGCGCTCATGGGCGGTCAGGACCCGGGAGAGAACCAGGCAGGGACGCCGGCGGCGAGCGGCGACGCCGGCACCCCGCCGGGCTCTTCTACGCCGGGCAAGGATGGCCCCGGCGCGAGCCCGACTGCGAGCGACCCCTCTTCTTCGCCGGTGGCGGAGATCGCGTACTCGGAGTCCGCTCCCGGCGAGACGCCGGAGTACAAAGAGGCCGCCTTGCGCGATCGGCTCATCGGCGGACTCGTCGGCGCCGGTATCGGCGCCGGCGTCACAGCGATCGAGAACCGGTTGCGTGGGGCCTCGAACGACAAGCTCCGGAGCAAGGTGCAGAAGCTCGAGGCCGCCGAGCAGTCCGGATCGGGCAGCTTCGGCAACGCCCTCAACATCGCGCAGGCGAAGATGCGCCTCGCCGCCGGCGAGCTCGCGCAGAAGCACCCGACTGCGGCCATCGCTCTCGGCGCCGCGCTCGGCGCCCGGGCCGGCTCGCTGGCCGGCCCGATAATCCGTGAACTCGCCCACACCATCCGAGGATGACCATGCTCGACGCCTTTCTCACCGTTGCCTACGACCACGAGCTCCGTCAGTCGGAGAGTGTGAAGCTCGCGAACGTCCTCTCCACGCTGCCGGAGGAGGACCTCCGCAAGCTCGCGTCCGGGGAGGCGAAGCTATCGTTCGCCGAGTGCTCGCCCGACGAAGAAGACCGGACCTGGCTCGAGAAGTACAAGGGCACGCCCTTCTTCGACCAGGCGCTCGCGCTCGAGAAGGCCGAGCTCGAGTTGGAGGTCGCCCAGACCGCGCAGCACGAGCAGAGCGACGCGATCTACCGGGCGCGCGACCAGATCCGCCTCCAGAAGAAGATGCTCGACCTCGACCTCGTCGCGGCGCAGCGCGACGGCTCTGTGGCGCCGACGAAAGGTCCCGAGCAGCCGATGGCGGTTGTCCCGAACGACGAGGCCCAAGGTGCCGGCGCGCCTGGCGACGCCGGGCCTGACGCCGAGCCGCAGAAGCTCTCCTTCGCCAAGGCGGGCAAGGGGCTCGCGCTCGCGCGGCAGGGCGTCCACCTGTCCGACCTCATGGACAAGCTCGGCTCGAACATGCTGAACGCCGCGCTCTCGATCGCGAAGGCGAACCCGAAGCTCGTCGGCGCCGGCATCGGCGCGGGTGTCGGCGCGCTCGCCGGTGGCAAGGACAACCGTCTCGGCGGTGCGCTCGTGGGCGCAGGTCTCGGCGCCGGGGCCGGCGCCGCCGCGAAAGGTATCGGGATGCGGATGTCGGGCCCGCGCGGCAAGAGCTTCACCGATGCCACCGCCAGCTACGTGAAGAGCCTTGCGGACAGGGCGCGCGGCGCGATCGGGAAGGCCGAGAACCCGACGCAGTACTCCGTCATGCCGAAGCCGCCGCTCCCCGAGAACGCTCCGCTCCGGGCGCACGCGATGCGCGCGCTCGATCGGCTCGACGCGGCTCGCGGGCGCGTGCTCCCGGGGAAGAACAACGTCCAGCGCATGAAGGCGGCGGCCCGGTTCTACAACGCGGCGCGGGCCCTCGAGGTCTGATGCTGGAGGTCTCGCGCATCAAGGTGAGGTCGCTCGACGTCGACTTCACCGAGATCACCTGGCAGATCAAGGACACCGCGGAGGATGTCCTCGACTACCAGTTCGAGATCTTGCGTTCGGAGTCCGCGGCGGGCCCTTGGGACAAGCTCTCGTCGCCCTTTCAGGACCGCTTCATCTTCTACGATCGCTTCACGAAGCCGTTCAACGCGTTCCGGGCGCTTCACTACGTCGTCCGCGTCACCCATATTCCGAGCGGTGACTTCAAGGACTACGGCCCTGTGCTGCAGGAGGCGGAAGCCGACCTCATCGCGAAGGAGCTACGCCGGCACATGGCGCTCCTCTTTCGCGAGTTCACTGGGCGTCGCTGCTGGCTTCTTCCCGTCCGCACGTTCGGACAGCGCTGCACTTGCTGGCACCAGACGTTGCAGAAGCGTACGCGCTCGGGATGCACGCTCTGCTTTGACACGGGCTTCACCCGCGGCTACCTCCACCCGATCGAGGTCTTCGCGCAGATCGATGCGCAGGACACGAAGAGGGAAATCGTCACGCCGGTCGGTACGACGCAGCAGCTCAACACGAGCGCGCGCATCGTGAACATCGGCAACGTGAAGCCGCGCGACCTCCTCATCGAAGCGGAGAATATCCGTTGGCGCGTCGTCGCGGTGAACCAGACTGAGCAGGTCCGGTCGCCGGTTCACTACGAGCTCCAGCTCCATCGCATCCCTCAGAGCGACGTCGAGTACAACATCCCGCTCAACATGGGTGAAGCGCTCAAGGACCTCTGGCTCTCGCCGCCGCGGAACTTCACCAACCCGCACAACCTCTCGAACTTCGAGGACGAGGAGATCCCGAAGATCTTCTCTCTCTACGGCACGACGTACACCGACCCGGAGGTGAAGTGATGTACCCCGGATTCGCCGAAGAGCTGCTCAAGATCGCCGACGCGAAGAAGTACCTCGAGCTCGGGAAGATCATCGGAGGCGGCGCCCTGGCGTACGGCGCCGGCACCGCTGCGGGTATGGGCGCGGGGTACCTCGCGAACAAGGCGTACAACAGCCTCACCGGCAAGAGCATCCCGAAGAACTACCTCCTCCTCGCGGCGCCCCTGTTGGGTACGGGCGCAGGCATCGCGTACGCTATGCACAAGGCCCGGGAGCAGAAGGCAATACGGGATGTCATCGAAGATTCAGACGACGCGCGCGGAGGGTGACTTCCCGCAGGACGACTGGCGGGCGCACGCGCTTCGCCAGGTCCGCACGCTATACGTCTCTTTCGTCCAGGGGCTCTTCTCCGCCGCGCCCGCCGGCTCGTATCGGTGGCACCCCGTACCGCATGAGACGGAGATCTACATCACCGACGAGAACGTCATCCACGGCGACGTCGTGGGCAAGCGCCCGGCGGTGAACTTCACTCGTGGCCCGGTGCAGTCGAATACGCTCGGGCACGACGACCTCCTCGACTACAAGTTCGAGACCGGGCAGAAGAAGAAGTCGGTCCTCATCTCCGGCATCATGAACGTGAACGTCTGCTCTCGCATCGACGTCGAGAGCGAAGACCTCGCGTGGCTCATCGCCGAGCAGCTCTGGATGCACCGCGAGATGCTCATGAAGGCGGGCTTCTTCGAGATCGGTCGGCAGTTCGTCGTCGGCGCGCCGTCGCCCGCGGGCTCGCTCGTGGTCGCGGACAGCGCTGATGAGTGGTACGCCACGACCGCGTCGCTGCCCTTCCAGTTCCATCGGACGTCGGTCTTCACTCCACTCAACAAGGAGATCGTCGATCAGATCGGCTTCACGCTTCGCGCGCGCGGCATGACCTTTCTCTCCAAGGGCCCGGTCACCGGCCACAAGGTCGATACTTCTGCTCCGGGGGTGGAAGAACACAAGGTGCCGCACCCGCTGAATCCCGCGAAGCAGGTTGTAATTCGGCCCGCACATCCGTATCGCGCGGGGCTTCGTCCTCCCTCGATGGGGGGACGCGTACTTCCCATTCAAAGGGGCACCGTGGAACAATCGGATGCGCCGGTTACGGCCGTCACGAGTACATCGTTCAAGGTGTGAAGTGAAAAAGGAGCTAGCAGATGGCGGCTGAACTTCCGCGTCCCGGAGTCGAGGTCATTCAGGTTTTCCGGTCGACGTCGCCGACCGTGGTGACGCCCACCCTGGTGCCTTGCGTCGTGGGCGTGTGCAAGCAGATCGTGGACGTTCTGGTTCCGGCAGACGGCGGCGGGAACCAGATCAACACGGACGCTCTCATCTCGCTCCCGGCGATTCTTCACGCGGCGGACGCCACGGGGAACCCGGCGCAGTACGCCGGGATCGACGGCGACGACCTGGTGCTCTCCATCAACAACGGCCCCGACGTCACCGTCACCTTCGACGGTGCGACGCTCACGCCGGCGGCGGTGGTCGAGCAAATCCTCGCCGCCTTCCTCGCGCAGGGCGTCACCGAGGCGACGGCCGAGGTCGTCGGCGACGGCTTTCGCATCAAGAGCGTCGGCGTCGGCGAGTTCCAGACGATCGAAGTCCGCCCGGCCACCTCGCCGTCGGTCCTCGCGGCGTTCGGCTTCGTCGCTGGCTACGTCTTCGTCGGCTCGACCGCCTACGACCAGGACTTCCTCAAGGTCCCGCAGGCGTCCTTCCCCGACCCGCGGGGCAACCTCAGCGAGCTCGCGATCGAGGCCTCCTCCATCCGCGTCTTCCTCGGGATGGGCTCGGGAACGAACCTCGTCGAGCTCTCGCGCACGCAGAGCTACCTCCGCCGCGGTGGGAATGGGACGGCCGCGCAGCTCACGGGCGCGGTCGCGCTCGCGGGCCTCACCTACGCGACGGCTGCCTTCTTCACCGGCAACGCCGATGCGACCGATGGCGCTCTCTACGGCGGCGGCGGAACACTCGACGGCCTCACGATCATCCTCGTCCGGAACGGCATCTCGACGACGCTCACCCTGGACGGCACGACGAACGCGGCCAACCAGGCGGCGCTCCTCGCGGCGATCGAGTCGACGTGGCCCGGCGTCACGGCGTCGATCAACGCGACGAACCTCCGGATCACGGGCGCGGTCGGCGACGTCATCTCGGTCGGCGCGGGCACGGCGAACGCCGCGCTCGGCATCGGCGGGCTCACGCTCAACGGCGCGGGCGCGGTCGACGACAAGACCCTCCTCGTGAAGCTCGACGGCGGCGCTCCGATCACGGTCACCTTCGGCAAGCCGCAGTCCGCAAACGAGCTCGTCCAGCAGTTCAACGACGCGCTCGGCGGCGTCTACGGCTCCATCTCCACGGGTCTCCGCATCACGTCGAAGACGCAGGGCGCCTCCTCGAAGGTGGAGATCATCGGTGGCACCGCGGTCACCCCGCTCGGCTTCGCCGCGCCGAACAACACCGCGAGCGGCACTAGCGGCATCAAGGTCGTGGACGACGGCAACGGCGACGCGGTCTCCCCGCTCGTCGAGCTCACCGGCTACAACCTCACGGCGCCGGGCACGGCGGCGGTCGTGACCGGCCTCGTCGACCTCTCGAGCCTCACCCTCCCGGGCGACCTCGACGGCCTGACCCTGAAGATGAGCGTCAACGGTCGCGAGCCGCAGACCCTCGTCTTCGACGCGCCGGCGAACCAGGCGGCGATCCTCGACCAGCTCAACGCGTTCTGGGGCGGGCAGCTCACGGCGACGGCGAACGGCAACCAGCAGCTCGTGCTCACCTCCAACATCCTCGGCGAGGAGAGCACGTTCAAGATCATCGAGGGCACCGCGCTCCCGGTCCTCGGCCTCGTGCCGAGCGTCACGGGGCAGCGGCTTCTCACGGACATCGCACCGGACTTCACCGCGCTCAACACGAAGAAGCTCCGGGTCGACCTCAACGGGACGATCGTCGAGCACACCTTCTCCGGCCTCACCGGGGGCAGCACGGCGAGCGACGTTGCGACCTCCCTCAACACCACCCTCGGCGCGAACGGCACCGCGGAGGTCGTCTCCGGCGCGCTCCGCATCCGTCTCAATGGCACCGCGGCGGTGGGCCAGAGGGCGTACGTCCGGGTGGTTGCCGCGAGCTCGAACGAGGCGGCCTTCCTCCTCGGCTTCGACGTGAACCAGCGCGGGGAGTTCTTCCGCTTCAACGGCGGCGGGTTCCCGCCGGCGTCGGGCGACGACTTCTACGTCGACGGCTCGCTCGTCGGGCGCATCACGCAGGTCGCCCCCGGGGGCAACACCGCGCGCATCCGCCTCGACAAGCAGATCCCGATCACGAGCGCGCTCGGCGACAAGTTCACGATGGTCGCCAAGAACCTCTCGCCGGGCAACAGCGGGCGGCCGAACCCCGAGCTCGTGGTCGACCTCCAGGGTGACCCGCAGCTCAAGCACGACCTCCTCCGCGACACGATCGGCAACCCGCTCGAGGGCAAGGCGCCGATCTACCTGTCGTACCGCGCGGTCCGCCAGGACGTCTCGCCGCGCGCGCGGAATCCGAACCTGCTGAAGCTCGACAACACGAGCCAGCTCGAGAGCCTTCTCGCGCCGGTGAACGTGAACAACCCGCTGGCGCTCGGCCTCCAGTTCGCGCTCCAGAATGCGCCGGGCTGCCAGGTCCAGGGCCTCGGCGTCGACGCCATCAGCGCCGACGCCCCGTTCGGCACGGTCGAAGCCTTCACCCGCGCCGCCGAGTTCCTCGAGGCGTACGAGGTCTACGCGATCGCGCCGCTCACCCACGACGAGGCGGTCGCGCAGGTATTCAACACCCACGTGACCGCGATGAGCGCGCCGGCGGCGAAGGGAGAGCGCATCTGCCTCTTCAACTTCTCCGCCCCCACGAAGAAGCTCGACACGCTCGTCGCGTCGGGCCTCAGCGGCAACACGATCGGCTCGAGCGGCACGGTGTTCGACACCGGCATCGTGAACCTCCCGGCGCTCGTCCTCTCGGCCGGCATCAACCCGGTCGGGACGATCCCCGTCTCCTCGGGCCTCTTCATCGACATCGCGTCGGACAACAAGCGGTATTCCATCGCCTCCATCTCCGGCAGCCAGGTCACCATCCGGACGACCTTCGCCGCGGGCGAGAACGACGACGGGTTCTACGCGACGACCGACTTCAACGACCCGCCCCTCCCGAGCGCGCTCATCAACGAGCCGTTCGCGGTGCGCGTCCGCGGAGCATCGCTTGTGCGGCCCGACGGCACCCTCGACAAGCAGGGCATCGCGGAGACCTACCAGGGTCTCGGCCAGTCCTTCCTGAACCGCCGCTTCTGGTCGATCGTCCCGGACAAGGCGGCGGCGATCATCGGCGGTATCGAGCAGGAGGTCGACGGCTTCTACATGTGCGCGGCCATCGCGGGCATGATCGGTCAGCAGCCGCCGCAGCAGTCCTTCACGAACTTCCCGATGACGGGGTTCACGAAGGTCATCGGCTCGAACGGCTACTTCACCGAGAAGCAGCTCAACATCATCGCGGCCGGCGGCAACTACATCGTCGTGCAGGACGTCGAGGGCGCACCCCTCACGTCACGCATGGCGCTGACGACGGACATGACCTCGATCGAGACCCGCACGGACTCGGTCGTGAAAGTCGTGGACTTTACCGCGAAGTTCATGCGCAGCGGCCTGAAGAACTACATCGGACGGTTCAACATCACCCAGGGCTTCCTCGACAGCCTCGGGCACGTCGTTCAGGGCCTGCTCCAGTTCCTGACCGACATCGGCGTCCTCATCGGCGCGAACATGAACAACATCGTGCAGGACGAGAATGTGCCGGACACGGTGCTCATCGACGTCACGCTCGATGTCCCGTATCCCTGCAATTACATCCGTTTGACGTTGGTTATCTGAGGGCCGGTTCGGTCTGATACCGTAAGAAGAATAACTCGAAGGAGAACTACATGGCCGGCGGCACTTTCAGTGATTGGTCCCCGTACACGGGGTACGTTCAGGGCGGCCTCGTCGACGGCGCCTACGCCAACGCGGGGTTTACACTGCTCGCCGCCGGTCCCCCGCGCCTCGCCAACATCGGTGGGGCGGCGGCGGTTGCCGGCGCGATTGGCGGGGCGACTGCACCGGGGCAGGCGGCGAACCAGATCGTCTACCCGATTGGCATCGTCCAGAACTTCTCCCTCAACCACTCCCGCAACTTCGCCCGCCTCTTCGAGATCGGGTCGGAGCGCAGCTACTTCATCGGTGGCCGCACGGTCGGGCAGATTGGTCTCGGGCGTGTGTACTACCACGGGAGCTCGCTCCTGCGGATCCTGTACGCCTACTACCAGGACCTCGTGCCGCCGACGCTCGTGCCGGCGATGTTCCCGAACGCGGGCGCGCAGGTCATGGCGAACCCGCACGACGTCGTCATCCCGCCGGGGTACGAGAACATCTACCTCAACTTGGCGTCCGACCTCTTCGCGCAGCCGGTCGGCATGCTGATGTACATCCGCGACGTCAACCAGGAGACCCTGGGCGCGGTGTACTTCGAGGCTTGCTACCTGCCGAACCACACCTGGGCGACCGACGCGCATGGCGTGCTCATCCAGGAGCAGGTCGCGGTGCAGTTCGAGCGCTGCGTGCCGGTGCAGGTCGCCGCGCTCGCACTCATCTCGAGCGGCAGCAACAACGGCGGCAACGCCGGCGGCGCCAACGTCACCTTCCCGGGCCTCGTCGGCTGATGAGCACTCCGTTCTCCATTGACGGGAAGTTGAACCTGCCGGGAGCCCCCGGGCTCTCGTTCGAGCCGCTGCCCTTCGGCATCTCGAACCAGTACGACTCGAAGGCTGAGTTCGAGTTCAGCTTTCCGGCGGGAACGGGATCGCAGGCGGTGGACTTCGGTACGATGCCGGCGGCGGGCGCGAAGGCGGCGCTCGTCGTCTACGAGCCCGCGGTCGGCGCGCCCGTGATCAACGTCACCATCAACGGGGGCAACAAGCCCGTCGAGCTCTCGGCCGGCGGGTTCTTCGCTTTCGGCTCGCCGACACCCTCGGCGGGCATCACTGCGATGTCCATTGCGTACACCGGAGCTGGCCGAGTCCGCGTGTGGCTGCTCGGCTGAGGGAGTCATGAAGTGTCCGGTCTCATCGAGCTCGCATGGAAGGTCGTCCCGCCGGTGCTGTCCGGCGTCGGCGGCGTTGCGGGCACGATTTGGAAGGTCACCAAGAACTTCGAAGACCGACTCCGTACCATCGAACGTGAACGGCTCCCCAAGACCGAGGACTGGGTCAAGAATCACACGGAGAAGTGGCTCGAGAAGAAGTACCCTGAAGACATTGGTGCGCTGAGGAAGCTGATCGAGGATCTCAAGAAGGACGTCAACGAAGAGTTCGATTCGCTGTACAGCGAGCTGAGGGGGCGAGGGAAGGAACGCAGGGAGGAGCGTCGACTCACGAGCAAGCTGACCGAGAACTTCCTCGCTCTTCAGGCCCGGGTTCAGAACTGCGAAGAGGCCATCAAGAAATTCAACGAGATGTTCACGCAGCACGTGAAGGGACAGCAAGAACAATGGCAAGAGATCAGTCGCGCCCTGGGGCATATCGAAGGCTGGCTTCGAGCCATGAGTTCTCGCCGTACGACCTCCGGGGAGTTCCCGGGACCGACGAAGCGCTAATCGCCGGCCTCGTCGCGCTCGAAGCCGCGGGGGAACACCCCGCCGATGACGAGCTCGACTCCGGTGCCTTCGCCGCGCTGACCGACGACTTTATCGAGCGCGCCGCCTCGATCCCGCCGACCCCGCTGAACCTCGCCACCTTCACCGAGTCCCCGGAGCTCGCCGCGCTCAACGCCACCCAGCACGAAGTCCGCCAGCATCTGCAGAACATCCTCCTGCTCACGAAACCGCCGCCGTTCGACTCCGACGAATGAAGCCCCTCCCCGACCTCCGCCTGCTTCATGCCTTCGGCAACGAGGACGTCCTCCTCGAGAAAGTCGCGGGTGGGAAAGCGCTCGCTGCGCGCCTCGCGATCGGGCTCCTGGAGGCGAACCGGGCGCGCAACGCGCGCCTGCGCGAGGAGATGCTCTCGGCGCAGGCCGAGCGGATGAACCACATCTTCCGGATGATAGAGGACCAGAAGATGGCCCCCGTCCGCGAGGCCGCGCGGCACACCCGGATGCCCCTCATCCTGCTGGCGCTCCAGGCTGCGCGCGGCGAGGGCGTGGGCCTCGGCGCGCCGCTCCAGGGTGTCCCCCGGCAGCTCATGGGTGAGGACGTCCCGCTCGGTATGGACGAGGGCATGGTTCGGATGGCGAGTGCAATCGGCTCCGATCTCGCGCACTACGCACTCGAGAAGGACGCTGGCATTGGCCCGGTTCTCGGTACCGTCGCCAAAGGGTTCAGAACGGGACTGAAGAGCATGGCCCAGACCGCGAGCGGTTTTGGTGCCAATTCACGCTTCCTGCGCGCGGCGAAGGAGCTGGGCGTCACTCCAGTCCAGAAACCTGGGGCGGTGGGGCAGGCGCTCTCGAAGGCAAAGAGCTCCATCAAGAGAAACTTCACTCCGACCGGCCGGTGGCTGGCCAAGGTCGACGCCCTCACCCCCAAGCCCCCGCCCCTTCCTCATCAGCCGCTCACGCGGGGCTCTTTCTGGCAGGGGAACACCCGGCGCATGCTGAATGAGGGCAAAGCCATCGATGCGGCGCGCGCCCGGGCGCGCGACCAGGCTCTTGCGGCCCCCTACCGCAGTCAGGCCGCGGCGCCCCAGTCCGGCAACCACGCCGTGCAGCAAGTCCAGCCGCCGCCGCCGCCGCCGGCGCAGGCCGCGCCCCCTGGTGGTGCCGCGGCCGGTTCCTCAGCCCCCGGCGAGGAAGGGTTCGATCTGCAGAAGGCCTGGCAGAGGACCGGTCTCGCTGATGGGAAGTGGAAGTGGAAGCTCCCTGCGCTCGCCGCGGGCGCCGCGGGCCTCTACGCCCTTCACGCCGGCGCGAAGAAGGGTCTCGAGATACTCGGGCGTGAGCCACACGCGGCTCAGTACAACGCGGGTGGGGCTATTCCTGCCTACGGGGTAAACCAGTACGGTGTGCCCGATCGCAGCACGCCATTCATGTAATGAGGACACCATGTCGACTTCAGTGGGTTCGGGTTTGATGAGCAAGCAGCGCGCGCAGAAGCCTCACCTTCTGCGTGGGTCCGGTGGCGTCGCGGGCGAGGTCGCGGACCTTCGCCACGACGTCAACGACGAGCTCGAGCCGATGGCCGCCATCGCCGTCGTCGAGTTCACCAACCCGGCCGCTGCCGGTGCTGAGCTGCTCAAGGCGGCGACGGCGACGGTCGCTGCGCCGGTGGTACTGACGAAGGCCGACCTCCTCTCGGGCGGGCTCACGACTCTCGCGAACGAGCCGCGCAACCTCACCTTCACGACCGGCGGCAGCACGCCGTCGGACGCGCCGGCGACGGCGACGATCACCGGTAAGGGCCCGAATGGCGTCCCTCAGACCGAGACTGTGACCCTCGCGCAGACGGCCACGGTCGCGACGGGCACGAAGCTCTGGACGGACATCGAGAAGATCGAGTACCCGCCCGCCGATGGCACCGACGCGACGGTCTCGATCGGTATCGGCAGTGCGATGTACCTGCCGAAGAAGCCGAAGGAGCGCGCAGGACTCGCGGTGATCATCCGCGAGGTCGCTGCCGGCGCGGCGGTCACCACCGGCACGCTCAACGCCGCCGAGAGCTCGTACACCCCGGCGACGGCGCCCAACGGCACGAACGACTACGCCGTCTACTACGAATACGACCCGACGGTCTGATCTCCGGTGACCTGCGGTAGAGCGCGCTCTCGGTGGAAGCACCGAGGGCGTTTCTCTTTCAGAGCCACCAGAAGGCGGGCGGCTCTCCGTTGTTCGCCGCTGCCGCGGCAGGCGGCTCGACAATCTCCGCGCGGAGTTCCTCGTCGAGCGCCTCGGCCATCTCGGCCCGCTCGTCGACCTTCTTCGGCATGGGCTTCGGCGCTGGCTGGTCCTTCGGCTTCGCGAGGAAGTCGAGCACAGCTCGGTCCATGAGCTCGCGCTCCTGGGCGGTGAGCTCGCGGCGGTGGGTGACGAGCTCTTCGACGAGCTCCTTCACGCCGTCCTCGAACTTCTCGGGGTGGTCGAGGATATCGATGTAGATCGCCTCCGGCCGCGACTGCAGCAGCTCTTCGAAGAGCCCCGTCGGCCTAGTGCCAGGCGATGCGAGCTGGGCGGAAGCGGCGAGCTCCTGCACCGTCGGGAACGTTGGGAAGACCACTGGCGGCAAGCCCGTCAGCTCCGAAGAGAGGGGCAAGTTGAACTGCGAGGCGATGGAGTCCCAGCGCTCCTGACTCTTCTTGAATGTCTCCGGCGTTGGCGATAACGGCGTCGGAGACAACGAGAGCGATGACGTCGGAGAGGAAGAGCTCCTGTCGTCCTGTTTCTTTGAGCTTTGCATTCAGAACTCCCCTGAGTTTCTGGAGAAGCTGTAGCACGGCTGGGTCGAGGCGCAGGATGGCGTGCACGCCACCCCTCGGCGGCCCCTTCTTCTTGCGTCTCTTCTTCGAGCGCGGCATTCCTCCAACATACCGAGGGGCTAAAAGAAAGGGGAGCGTGCGGCTCCCTGTTCTTCATCACGGCGAGCGCTCGCGCCGCTCGTACTCCTTCACCTCGAACCCGAGCTCGCGGAGGAGGAAGACTTCGCACTCGGCCAGGAGGTCCCGCTTCATCCTGTGGAACTCCTCGCTGTTCTTCGCGTAGCGCATGCGGGTGTTGCCGACCCGCATGAAGTGCTCCATCTGGGCGATCCGCTCCTTGTTGCTTCGCGGCTTGCCCGTCAGCGGGTAGACCGCGGGGTCGTAGAGCTGGAGCTCGTTCATCCGGAAGCTGTTCTTCCACATCGTGTCGATGACGCCCCAGACGAGCGCCGGCGCCGCCTTCCTCGACTTCGCGATCTCGGCGAGGATGCGAAGCCTCTCGGTCGTGTGCGTGATGTCCTCTTCGATGTGCGGTCGCCGGAGCTCGCCGTAGAGGAAGGCCATCACGCTCTCCTTCACGGTCTCGGCGATGCTGTCCACGACCTCGTTCGCGTTGATGCCCTCGAGCGGGCTACCTTTGTGGTCGGCCCTGCCGCTCTCGTAGAACAGCGCGTTGTCGTCGTACGGCATCGACCGCACGAGCTCCCACGTGTCCGTGCGGATCGTGACCGACGCGCAGACCATATGCTTCGCCCACCGGCAGTTGTGCCTCTCCATCCGCCAGCCGCGCGGAGAGTACTTGTTGATCTTGTCCAGCGTGCACGGCGAGTCCCAGAACCCCTTGGCGCTGATGCGCACGCCGCCGTCGGGGTACCAGGTGAGGATGTCCGTGTCGAAGTATCGGAGGTGGATGTTCTTCGAGAGGCCGTCGGGGCTGCTCTCGTAGTAGAGGAGCAGCTTGTGCCCGAGCTTTTTCGAGAGCTGCGCTCTCGGCGTGGCGAGGCGGTTGACCGCCTGTTGGTAGTTCATCGACGTTCTTATGCCGCCGATCACCCCGACTTCGCTTCGAACTCCTTCACGTCTTCCTCGTCGAGGAGGCTCGCAGCCACGAGCTGCTTGGCCTTCGCCGCGACGCGGGCGCGCTGCATGTCGTTCGTCGCCTCGTCCCACGCGCGCTTGAGCTCGACGAGCGCGGTCTCCCGCGTGAACGCCGGGTGGTACGCCGTTGGTCGCCGGCTGATCGCGCGCTCGCGCGCTGCCGACTCTCGCCTGACCTCTTCGGGGACCGCGAGGGAGGTCGTGAGCGTGTCGACCACCGGATCGGAGAGCGACGGGAAGCGCTCCCGCGGGGCCTCCGAAGTCGCTGGTCGCGGCACGTGCGGCGCCGGCGGGATGCTCGGTTGCGTTGGCGAGAGCGTGAGCTCTTCTTCCGCGCCGTCCTCGAGAAGGAGCTGCATCGCCTTGTTGTGGTGGACCTGCGCCTGCATCAGGTGGTCGAGGATCTTCAGGCGCCGGCTGATGTTCGACCGTCTGCTCATACGCGTGCGACCTCGAAGTGCACGCCGTCGGGACGGCCGCTGAAGTGCCCACCCCAGTAGAAGCCGCGACCTCGCAGGAAGTTCTGCCAGGCCACAACGTCGACGCCGCTCATGTTTTCTCGGAGGATTCTCATCTCCCACGAGGATAGGCTTGCCTTTGAAAAGAAGAGAACAGCGCGGGTACAAGAACCGAGTCAGGAGAACTACATGCCCAAGCACCACTTGTACGTGATGAACCCGATAGCCGCCGCTCCCGCAGGAGACGGCGACACGAAGAGCTGGTTCCTCTTCTACAAGTTCCGTGTCGAGGGAGAGGTCTTCGTTCCCAAGACGGCTCCCCTCTTCAAGGCCGAGCCGGGGGACTACATCTGGTTCGCGTTCGAAGCCCAAGATCCTGGCGGGCGTCGCTGCGCCCGCGTCTTCGGTGGGGCCCAGATCGTGCGTGTGGAAGAAGAGAGCCGAGGACGCCAGGAGATCTGGTATCGCGGCGATGAGGTACTCGACTGGCCCGAGGATGTCCTCTTCGACTTCGATGAGAGCACCCTCGAGGTTCCCGCCAAGGAGGCTGAGGAATGGCTGATGAGAGCGGGAAGAAACACCCCGTGAAGGTGAACGGAGAGTCGCGGTCCACCTCCGCGGTCTAGCGAATCTGCTTCATCCGTTCGATGGAGTACTAGACAGTGCAGACTGTCACGGTTACAACAAGACACCGTCGGTGAAGAAGGACTTGAACTGAGTCATCTTCCGTTCTACTCCTTTGACACAGAGACTGCCCCTCCGAGAGAGGCACGACATGTGGCGAAGGGCCACAAGGAGATCACATGAGCTACGACAAGCTGTCGCTCGCCTCGTTCAAGGAGGCGCTCAAGGCCAACAAGTACGTGAACGCGACGGGTGCCAGGCGAGCGGTCGGTAAGGCGACGACCCTCTCCGACGCGGACAAGGAGAAGGCGCGCGCCGCGATCGACGAGCACTTCGGTTTGGCGCCTGCGTCTCCCAAGAAGACGGCGGCCAAGAAGACCGCGGCTGCGCCGAAGAAGGCTGCCGCGGCGAAGGTCCCGGCGGCGCCCAAGAAGAAGAAGAAGAAGAAGAGCTCGGCCAAGAAGGCGGCCAGCGCGCGCATCGCTGCCCCCGTCGCCGAGGCTCAGGCGGTCGGTGTCATCCCGCAGATTGGTCCGATCGACCTCGAGAACATCGACTCGGTCGCCACGCAGATGAAGATCGCGGAGAAGACGATCCAGAACGTCGGAGCCGCGCTCTCCGTCCTTTCGCAAGCGAAGCAGCAGTACCCCGAGGCCGACCTCGGCAGCGCGGTCGAGGAGATGGGCGGCACGCTCGCGGGCGCCGTCGGCATCTTCCGCCAGGTCGTGAACAACATCACGAAGACGATCGGGTCGGCCGAGAGCGTGTCGCAGGCACCCATCCAGGGCGTCGTGAACCACGGCGTCGTTCCCTCGCGCGCGGAGTCGCTGTTCAAGGGCAGCGTTCCGGGAGCCGCGTCGGCGGAAGCGGTCGGCTGATCGGCTAGACCAGTTGCTGATGACACCGCCAGAGGTAATCTCTGGCGGTGTCCATCGCAAAGGCGCGGGCTTCTTCTCTTGGCAGCGGGTGGACTAATCCGCCGCCCCAGCACGCTGGCACTCACGGGCATTCCGGGCGTAGCCCCGAGGTAGCTCGCTTGTCTGGTCCGAAGAAAACGACCAGAAGGTCTCTGCGCGATCTGCGGAGAGCCGAAGAAGCTGCACGTCGACCATGACCACGTTACCGGAAAGGTACGTGGTCTTTTGTGTTTTGGGTGCAACAAGGGCCTCGGCCTCTTTCAGGACAGCATCGATCGTTTGCAACAAGCTGTCGGCCACCTACGAGGTTGACCCATGGGGCCTCCAGAGAACGCCGATCGAATCCTTGTCGGTGGCGGCCTCTTCTTTTTCCAGCACGTCGACGTCGCCGTGGCGGCGGATGGGCATCACCCAACTCCGCGTCCCGTGGTGGGACTCGAGGACGACCTTCACCTTGTCCCCTTCGCGTTCGACGAGCAGCAGCGCATAGGCCTTCGCCTCACGTGCGAGCTCGACGGCTGCCTTGAAGGTCGGGACCCCATCGGGGATCGCGAAGCTCACGACGTCGGTGATGATTGAGCCGTCGGAACCCTTGAGGAACTGCGAGGGCCAGGCGATGAGCATCCGAGGCATCGTCTTGGTGCGCCGCCACTGCTCGCGTACCTTCCTGACTGCCTCTTCACCTTTCGTGATGAGGTCGTCCCAGATGAACTTCTCGCTGACGATGTACTCGCGTAGTTCCACGAGGACATGATGACCTCACCCGAACAACGACTGCAAGCTCTCCAGCATCAGCTCCGCGGCTGGCAATCATTCATAGCCCGCGCGACGCACGGCAGCGTCGAGTTCATACCTCGAACCGGCGGCGAGTTCGCCATCGTGGTGCGGTGGAAGAATCGCGATTCATCGGAAGGGTCTTTCACAAGAGAGTACACCCGTGAGTTCTGCTTTGGCCGAACGTTTTCGCTTCCTCCCTCGGCGTGGGTTGTGGAAAAGCGCCCTTGCGATCACGCGCGGGATCTTGTCCGATGTGTCCTCAGTGCTCGTGGGGTCCTCTGATCCCTTTGTCAGAGCACGTTGTTGCCGGCGTCTCCTTCGACGTCATCCCCTACATCGAGGCGCTCGACCGGTCGTGCCGCCGGGGGATGATGAGCGGAATGATCGAGGCACTCATGACGTGAAGTTCTACGCTCAGGAGATTGAAGATGCTCATCATCGGAATTTGCGGAAAAGCTGGCAGCGGAAAGGACACCATCGCGGACATTCTGGTCAGGGACCACGGATTCGTGAAGGTGGCGCTCGCAGACCCCCTGAAGCGGTTCTGCCAGGACATCTTCGAGTTCACGACGGAGCAGCTTTGGGGGCCGAGCGAGAAGCGGAACGAGCCCGACTTCCGTTACCTCCGCCACAGCTTCATGGACGAGAACGGCGACCAGGTCTCCGACTTCCTCTCGCCTCGTTACGCGCTCCAGAAGCTCGGCACCGAGTGGGGGCGTGACTGCTACCCCGACATCTGGGTCGAGTACGCGATGCGTGTCGCGAAGCGCCTGCTCGTGAAGGGTGCTCCGATCTTCTACGACGCGCGCTTCGGTATTCGACCCTGGCGGGTGGGCGACCCCGAAGAGATCAAGGGCGTCGTCATCTCGGACGTGCGCTTCCTCAACGAGGTGGAGGGTCTGAAGAAGCACGGCGCGAAGCTCGTACGCGTCTACCGCCCCGTCGCCGCGCGCTTCACCGCTGCGCCGGAGGGCACGGTGACCAAAGAGACGTCGCGCGAGGCTTGGCGCCTTCAGGGCAACGAGGCACTTCATCGCTCGGAGACCGAACAGGACGGCATCTCCGATGAGCTCTTCGACTTCATTCTCCACAACGACGGATCGCTCGAAGACCTCGTCACCGTCACCCACGGCTTCCTCTCGCAGTTCCAGGCGGCCCAGCGTGACGTCGGCTCCGCCGAGATGCCCGCGGGAATTCCTACACCTCCGCGGGAGAGCACCAAGCCCGTGACCTACAACATGGTGAAGGCCCAGGTCGACTCCATCGCCGCCGTGGTGCAGGATGAAGTCGACGTCATGGCGAACACGCCGGAAGTCGTGGGAGTACCACTCACCCCTGTTCTCGCCGAGCAGGAGGGTGTGCAGGCACTTCCAAAGGAGAACGCGAGCCAGGCGCCCCGCAGTGATCTGCTAGAAGAGAGGCAGCGGGAGGTCGATGACCAGAAGGGCGTCCCACCCTTCAAGAGGATCAAGCCATGAGCGAAGTGAAGATGTCGTCCGAGCAGTACATGGCACTCATCGCGCTCGCGCGCGTCGGCGTCGCGAACGCGGAGCAAGCTCGGACCCTCGAGGCATTCCTCGCGGACATCGACGCCAACAACAACGTCACGCGCTACGTGCTCCTCGTGCAGTGGCAGGAGCTCGATTCGCCCATCCCGCCGGGCATGAAGTTCCCCGAGAAGTGGCCGCCGGAGCTGCGCCTCTTCATCGAGCGCACCGACCGGCCGGTGGCGAAGGCCGACGTCCTCAAAGCGCTCTCGAAGAAGGCAAAGAATCCCCACCAGATCCTCGTCACGCGCGACCCCGCTGGGATCGTGGGCTGGACGCAGATCGATAAGTTCTTCGTGACGTGAACATCGACGACGAACGCAAGAAGGTAGCGGACCAAGCCGCTGGGACAGCGGGAGTACCTCCGGCAGGCCCCCTTGTGAAAGAAGAAGACGTGACGCAGACCGTAGAGAAAGGCCCCGAGGAGAAGGTCGTGAAAGGCCAGCTCCTCGACGTCGTCTTCGAGACCACGCTCCACGCGGAGTACGTGTTCCCGGACATGGACGCCCAGCAGGCGCTGGGACTTCTTCGAGCGATGCCGTTGGCCATCGACAAGATCACGCTGGTGAACGCCTCGGGCGCCTGCCTCATCCTCCCGGCGCGCATCATCGAGAAGATGCGCATCTATGAGAACGTGAAGGCCGCTTCGCCCGAGCCCCTTCACTCCTGGAGTCGAACATGAGCGACGGCCTCCCGTGCTTGAACTGCAAGAAGCCCACCCCCGAGAGCGACGCCAAGGTGTTCGCCGAGGTCTTCGTCTGCAGTATCTGCTACGAGATGGCCGACCGGCTGTTTCATCGTCTGGAGGGAGAACTGCGACGGCTTCTTCTCCTGACGAAGGAGACGATTCGGGTCGCTCTGATAGAAGGGAAGCTTCACTTCGAGCACACGCAGGAGCGCGAAGTCCCCAAGGACGAGCTGCTCCGGATGATCCTGCAGTTCTCGGAGAAGAAGGATCGCGAAGCAGATGCACGACGCTCTGGCAGCTAGTTACGGAATCGAGTGCACCTTCTGCGGCGCGACCGCTAAGACGCAGATGAATCTCGGTGTTCGCTTGGAGGTCGGTCAGGTCGTCCCGGCGGACCCGAGCGAACCTGCTCGAGGAAGGTGCCCCCGATGCAAGCGTTACTCGATGAAAGTGGTCTCGGCTCCCCCGCCCCCGCCGCCCCCGAAGCCCAAGGGTTTTCGGCGCGTGCCGGAGAAGTAGCCCGCGTCTTCGTTCACAAGGCTGGCTGGGCGCAGCCCGTCGGCTCCGGCCGCCTCGGGGGAGCGCTCGAGAGGTTCGAGACCGAGGACTTCGCAGCGCTTCGCCTCGAGCTCCTCGACTTCCACCTCTCGCACGCCGCCGCGCTCTTTCTGCTCCAGGGGGCGTCGCTCCGCGACCTCTTCGACAACGTCGTCGTCGCCGTCGGCGAGAACCCGCCGGACGTCTACTCCCTCGCGGTCGCCACCCCGGCGCGTCTCTTCGTCCCGCCGCCGCGGGTGACGAAGGTAGTACTCGCCCACATCCTCGAGCGACCGGCGAGCCTTACCCCTGACGAGATCTTCTCCCGGCTCTTCCGGGAGGAGACTCGTCGTTCTTCTTTTTAGCCCGGGGGTCTTCCCGGAACACCACAACAAGGCGTACAACCGTGTGTACGGTGTACGCCTAGCAGGAGGCATCTTGAAGCGAGGGGACAAGTCCGAAATCACACTGCCCTCAGGGCCGTTCGTCGACCCCACGGTCGCCGCGCGCAACCCCGCGGCAGCGGCGTACGCCCAGCAGATGAAAGAGCGGATGGGAGGCGCCCCGCGCGGCGGCGCGCCGACGCCACCGATTCCGCCGCTCAACATGCCCCACCAGCCGGGGATGACGATGGCCGACCAGGCGATCGCCCATCGCGCCGCCGAGTCCCAGGGTCCGATGCCGAGCATCGTTCAGCCCGCCGGCGCGCCTGCGCCGACGCCGGGGCTCCTCACGACCGACCTTCTCCCGGAGGCCGCGCGCCAGGACCCGATGTACCAGGAGGGTCATGGCTCGATGTACGCCGTGAACCAGCCGCACCTCGCGTTCAAGTACGGCGTCATCCGGAACGGCCAGTTCATCGCCCCGCAGCAGCTCTCCACCGGCCGCCCCGGGTTGAAGCCGCAGACGGTCGAGGGGCTGAAGGCGCTTCAGAGCTTCAACGAGCAGCGAAAGGCAGCAGAGAGCGGCGAGGCCGCGGCCGAGCGCGCGGCGGCGGAAGGACCGGCCGGAGCCGCCGCGGGCCTCGCCGGCGGGACCGAGCCCGTCACCGCCGAGCAGCGGAGCGCTGCTGAAGAAGCACTCAAGAACATGGACGACTTCGACTTCAACTCGTTCCGCGAGTTGATGATGAAGGACCTCCTGAACAACGACGAGCAGCGTCAGATCATCGAGGAGCGCCTCAAGCCGCTCGACCTCGGCGAGCTCATCATGAATTCGAGGGTCACGCAGCGTATCCCGGTGCGCCCCGGGCAGTACGAGCCCGAGCTCCAGTCGATGACCGGCGAAGAGGAGCTCGCGCTGAAGCGCCTGCTCATGGAGGAGCGTGGGAAGATCGCGGCCCCGGACCGCTACCTCCTCGACAAGTACCAGCTCATGACCATCGCGTGCGGCTTGTACGCGATCAACAACAAGGTTCTCCCGTCGCACCTCGACGAGAAAGGCAACTTCAATGACGAGAAGTTCTGGACGAAGTTCAACATGGTATTGAAGTTGCCTTTCCACATGCTGGCGAGCCTCGGCCTCCAGTACTACTGGTTCGATATCCGTGTCCGGAAGCTCTTCGTCGCAGAACGACTAAAAAATTCCTAGAGACTCCCGAAGGCTGGGCGCGGACCACTTTGTTGTTCCACACCCTTCGCGAGCCGCCCAAAAAAGGGTCGCTTCGGGAGTCGATACTTCTCCTGTACGTACTCAAGAAAGCAGAGATCGAGTACACACGGGACCTGGCGCTCGCCCAGATTCAACTCGACAAGGACAAGGGCCTCGAGCGTTTCAACGAGTACCGCAAGACCATGTTTCCTTGGGTGGAGACGGCGAAGAAGCGGGACGACGAAGCACATCGGAAGATCCTCGACGAAGCCGTCAAACGCGGTCCCCTGGTGGTCCGCCCCCTGCATCAGCAGAAGATCAAGAGCCGTCTCGTCCAGCGCGTCGAGAAGCACCAAGCATCGAAGGCCACGAAGGAAGTACTTCAACAGCAGAACGATCTCTACCGCCGCCTCGGCAAGACCGTTCCCGTATGAGCCATGCAAGACAACGCCTACTTCTGTCCAGAATGTGGAAGCCCCGCCATCGAGCGCTCTGCTCTCGTTGGCGGGGCTGCGTCCTGCAAGACCTGCTCATGGCAGGGGAAGAACGAAGACCTTCATGAAGTCCCCTTCGAGCACGACTTCCCCTCACCGGAGGCGATCGCGGAGCGGTTCGCCGCGGAGTTCTCTGGGCTCATCGCGAAGAATCTCGCCCAGCCGATTGGTTCGATGCTCCTGAAGTGGGGCTTCATGACGATGGAGCGCATGCCCCAGGAGCTCGGGCTCTACATGCGCGCCATCGCGACGGCCTCGGCGAAAGCCGTTCTCGAGGTCCGTCAGGGTCTCGAGACGGGTGCCATCAAGCGCCCGGAGAAGAAGCCCGAAGGGCTGCGGAAGGGAGTCCACTGATGAACGAGAACAAGCCCTTTATCGAGAAGCCCGACGAATACGCCCCCGACAAGGACCAGGCGTTCTGCTTCCTCGACTCCTCGCGTCCGTGCACCGCTGAGTGCATGGCGTTCCTCCCCGCGCGCCCAGACGGCGCTGACTACGAAGGGCAGACCTGGTCGGCGTGCATGCTCCTCGTGAACGTCCACAAGATGGGCAAGCACGCCGTCGCGATCGCCTCGCAGGGACAGAACCTGTTGAAACATCTCAAGGTGGCGCAGGCCGACGAGAAGCGCGGTCCTCTTCCGCCTCCGCCGGTGGTGCGCTGATGCTCGTCAAGGTCGCGGGCTTTAGTCAGGACATGGACTTCCATGACGGGAGCATCACGAACTTCGTGACGCTCGAGCTCCCGAATGGCTCGGTAGTGAAAGCGATTGTCTCGGACGACGGTGCGCGCCAGCTCATCGAAGCGCGCGCTGCGATGGGACCGCTGCCCCAGGCGCCCGCGCCGTCTCGCGCCCCGGCGGTGCCGCAGCAGCAGCAGAACTTCTCGCCGGGGGACTTCGGCCACACCGAGACCGACGACGACGGCGCGGTCGTCTTCGGTGGTGGCGGGACCAACGACGCGGAAGCTCCCGGTGAGTTCTGGCCGGGCGGTGCCCCGCAGGAGCAGGAGCGACCCGCAGCGGACCCGAAGCCCTCGCCCTACGCGCACGCTGACCCGGCGGTTCAACAGCGGCTCTACCAGGAGCACCAGGCGGAGCTCCGGAAGCGGGCGAAGCGTGGGCCCACGATGGGCCGCACGGTGCCGAAGGATGATCTCGGCAACCCTATCGTCCCGACCAACGGCGGCGTCGACCCGTACGACGTCATGGGTGGCTCGGGCGGAGGCGTCGTCGACGAGGATGGTGTGGGGCAGCTCTGATGCTCGTTCCTTGCATGAAGTGCTACGCCGTAGTGCGGGTCATCGACGATCCCACGCAGATCCACCTGCTCGTGGGTCAGGCCAGCGAGTTCTGGCCGGACAAGTACGACTGCCTCGTGTGTGGCGAGAAGTGCGAGGCGATCTCTGAGAGCGACGCCGAGCCCGCGGCGCTCGCGCGGATGAAGCTGAAGGACCTCTCCGCGCAGGAGTACTACGCCGCGCTCCACGGTCTCGGTACGCCGGACGAGATGAAGTGCGATGCCCCCACGGTGAACGAGCTCCTCTCGAGGCCGATCAAGAAGGTCGTCGGCCGCCAGCTCCCGAATACCGAGCGCTTTCTACTCGAGACCATCGAGGTCGAAGGAGGCGTGAAGCTCCACTTCGGCGCGGGCGCCGCCGGCGCCGTCATCTACCGCATCACCCGACCGATCTCGTACACGGAGAAAGTCCTGCGCGATGGCTGACCCGAAGACCGTGATCCTCGCCTACCGCCGCGTCTCCGGTGACCTCTCCTCGGGGAGCATCTTGCTCTCCGTCGGCTCGTCGCCGCCGGAGGTCCTTCGCCTGTTCGAGAACCTCGACTTCAAGGTGATGATGCGCGAGTTCGCGATCGAGCTGAACGAGCATCCCGACGCCGGCGGCGCCATCCAGCGCACCGATCGCCCGGGGCTCGTGCAGATCCCCCTCGCGCAGGACGAGGTCGACCTCTTCCGCCACGACCCCGTGGAGGCCATCCGTCGACGGACGATCCCACCCCAGCGCGTCGTCGTTGGCATCGATCGCACCGCCGGCCCCGACAAGACCCCCGACAAGACCGTCGTCCAGGTGCGCACGCCCGAGGGGGCCGTCCTCGAGGCTGGCTACAATTCGCTCGCCCAGTGCTTCGGCGACATCGTCTACGCCCGCGTGCGCCGCGACGACGCCAAGCCTGCGGTCGAGTGCCACTGCTGCGGATCCTGGGCCCTTCTCGAAGGCCGAGACTCGTATACGTGCCGGGAGTGCAACCAGAAGCTCCCGGTTGCCGAGCTCGTCACGGAGTGGGCCGGCGTGCGCGTTTCCGATCTCCTTCAGACGGATCGGGAGGTGTTCTTCCTCCCGCGCGCGTGGAACGGTTACAAGAACTGGGTCACCCGCTCGGATCTCGAGTGGCGATACAACGAGTACAATAAGGAGAAGACATCATGCACTACGGTCGCCAGGTAGGCGTTCGTATCCCCCAGAACCAGTCGACGGAGCAGGCGCCGGCCATGACGGTCACCCGGGTCGCCGTCGGCGTCCCTCTCCTCGTCGAGTACGGCGACGAGCGCGGCATCAAGCACACCACGCTTGCCTGGCGCTTCGGCAACAAGGTCTACATCCCGCCGCAGGGCGATGGGTGGACGGACGCCCACCGTCCCTTCTCCCAGAGCATCAACGACCAGATCATCGCCAAGCTCGACTCCATGGCAGTGACGACCGGTCCGGTCACGGTGCCTACGGATGCGGTCAATGTCACCGGTGGCCTCCCCGATGAGCAGGCCGAGGCCGTGGAGAACAACCTGCGGAAGAGCTAATGAACATTCAGCCCCTCAGCGATTGGATCTTGGTGAAGTTCGAGCCGCTCGAGAAGCGGTCGAGCCTCATCGAGCTCCCGGGCCAGAACGAGTCCGCCGTCCGGAAGGGCGTCGTGAAGATTGTGGGCCCGGGACGCCGGCTTCCCAACAGCGAGCGTCGAGCGCCGATGGACGTGGAGGTGGGCGACAAGATCGTCTTCCTCCGCTGGCATCAGGAGCATCGTCCCGGCAAGCAGATCTCCGAGACTCTTCGTCGCAAGAGCGAGGAGCTCGGAGAAGACCTCTGTCTCATCCGGCAGAGCGACATCCTCTTCAAGTACACCGGCGACGTCAACGTCGACATCTAGGAGAACTTCATGTTGCTCAGAGATCAGCTCATCGCCGATGCCATTGCGTACATCGACACGCGCATCGACGAGCTCTGGTCGAAGGTCAACAAGAATGGTCCAGTCCATCCGGCTCTGGGTACTCCTTGTTGGCCCTGGGCTGGAGGTACCGTTGTTCGAGGCTATGGGCATCTGCAATGAGAGCGGTTGTGCAAGTTGGACCGGGCACGGTCGAGTTGAACTATATGTGGCTCCCTACGGCCATCGGGATGAACTCCCTTCTGAAGAGGGAGATCGAAGAGGCCATCGGGCCAGCGCTGCAAGGACTGCCGCTCGATGCCGCCGGCCTCGACAAGGCTCACGACATCGTCGTCGACTTTCTCGTGAAGAAGTTCCCAGAGATGGATGGCCTCGATCGCTTCCTCGATGGGATGAAGTACCTCGAGCCCCGATGACTACCAAGGACGGCCGTCTTCACCTTCGCCACGAGAAAGTACTTCTCGATCAGGTGAGGTCCATCGCGAAGCGCCGTGGGGTAACGGTGACGTTTCTCGTTGATCAGTTCTTTCGGAATCTCGTAGACGAAGAAGAACGCCCGAAGACAGACGAAGAGCTGGGAATCGAACAGGCATGAACAGCACTCCGGAGTACCAAGAAGTCACTGACACCCTGGAGGTGCCGAAGCACGTCGGGGTGGAGGGGTTCATCCTCGCGATCCGGAGCATCCTCAAGCTGCCCCGCGTGGTGAGCATCGTCATTGATGCGAAGGGCAAGATCACGCACACGCGGTTCATGCGAAAGGAAGAGCCGCGGAGGACCATCGAGGTCGACTTCGACACGATTGCGCCGTCGGCGATCATCCGCAACGGCACGGTCGTCGAGATGGACCTCGAGGCCTACATGGACAACGCGGCCACGTGCATCGCCGCCATGTTCGCGCGCGCCGCGGCTGACCACATGTACCCGGTGGCTTGGGTTGTCGGCGGCGCCACGCACCTCCACCAGTGGCACCAGAAGACCACCGAGGTGGCTCTCCCCGCGAACTCGGTGTACGGGCTGCAGGTGTTCTACGACCGCTTCATCCCGGACGAGACGCTTCTTCTCGCCTGCGCCTACGGCCCGAACAGCGCACTCGTCGACACCCGGATGGCCTATAAGATCACGATGCCCGGCGCTCCGCCCGTGCGGCTCGAAGAGCCTCCTCCACCCGACGAGTGAAGGTCAGCCATGAGTCAGCTCACCGACATCATCATCAAGTCCGGCATCATTCCCCCGAACGTGTTGAGCGAGGTGAAGCGGTGGGGCCTGCCCGTGGGGGACGATCCCCAGCCTCCGGGCGACTTCGAGCCGGACATGTCCGTTCAGCAGCTCTGCGACAAGATCGACGAAGCCCTCCAGAGCGAGGGCTACGTCCTTCTCCGCGAGACCGACCTCGAGGCGGTGAAGCAGTACCTCGAGTCAATGACGCAGGCGACGCTTCATCTCGTTTTCGAGGACGGCAAGGCGTCGAACTTCACCGTGTACGTCGGGAGGAACACTGCCGGCGAGTTCATCATCCCCTGGCGCTCGGACAACATCACCGACCTGCTTACCGACGGCCAGTCATACCTGAAGGTCGACAAGGAGAAGTTCTACTTCTCCAGCGCCCGCGAGCTCTTCTACGGCACCAACAAGGCGTTCGTCGTCTGCACGCCTTCGACGAAGGAGCCCGATGGCAACCGCGGATGATCTGAAGGCGCTCCTCGCCGCGCGTACGGGATTCGAGGTGCTCGACCTGCAGCTCTCGGCCAATCAGCTCCGCATCGTCGGGCGCGTCCTCCCGAACGCCTCCAAGCATTGGGTGCTTCTCGTGCATCGGCTCCTGACGGTGTCGAAGAGCTCCGCGTGGAAGGTCGACATCTCGCGGAACTACTTCCTGCGGAGTGTAGGCGACACCGAGAGGCTCTTCTACACCTGGCGGCTCATCTTCGAGGCTTCGAACATGGCGTCGCAGATCGAGAGCATCCACGCAGCCGTGAACAGCGCGCCCAGGCCGGCGCGCGTGGAGCTCGAGGAGTTCCCGCTCACGGGGGCGAACCGGACGCACAAGAATGGGAAGGGCGCGTTCGCGGCGGAGACGATGCCGATGGTCGCGCACGTGGCAGCGCAGGCACGCATGGGAGGCATTCGGACGTGAGCGACATGTTCAAGCACCGAAAGGGCGCCACGGAGATTCTCGTCAGCAAGGACGAGAAGTTCGGTGAGGACCGCTCGATCGAAGAGGCTCCCGAGCTCTCGGAGGAGGAGAAGCACAACCTCCAGCAGCGCATGGAGGCGATGGACAAGCTCCTCGCCACCAGCAAAAAGGCGAAGTACAAGATCGAGCTGTTCTTCGGCAAGGCGCGCTCGATGCGCGCCGCCGTCCCCGGCGCGCTCTCCTTCTGGGAATCGGGCACGAAGTTCCACGGCGGCGGCGACACGAAGGTGTACTTCTGCCCCGGCAAGATGATCGGGAAGAACGACTGCCAGAAGATCATCCCGTTCTCGTTCAACGGGTACGGGTTCGCGGTCTGCCCCGGATGCAAGGAGACGTGGAAGGCCACCCAGCTCATCGGCGAGGTCCTCGGTCGTCACACGATGCGTGACTGGGCGCTCCTCCTCTTCCAGTACTACAACCGGCTGGACCAGAATTGCGACATCTACTTGAAGCACTCACCGGACGACATCCGGTCGGTGGCGGCCCGTGAGCAGGAGCGTCAGTGCGGCGGGGAGCTCTTGACCAAGGCCCGGATACGGGCCAGACACGTGTATCCTCTGAGGAACATCATTACGGACACCCTGGCCGGTGCCGACCTTCTGAACAGGTTCTACGCCTTCCTCACCGCATGAACACCGACTTCATCCGCCTGGCCTACGAACGCACGGTCGCGGCTGCCTGCCGTCGGTACCTGATGGAGAAGTACCTCGAGGGAGGCGGCGGCCAGAAGGAAACCCTCGTCTGCGAGGAGGTCGCGTTCAACATCCGCGAAGTCCCCAGCGAGATGATCGTGATGTTTATCCAGCGGCTGGAAGCCGAAGAGAAACGCCTCACCGAAGAAATGGCCAAGTACGAGTTCAGGAAACGCGATGAACAACGCCCAATCGCCCAGCCCGCCCAGCCCGTCGAACACTCCGCCGCAGACGGAGGAGAAGCAACCAAGTCTCGTCGAGCGGGTCGCAAGCCTCGAGGCGAGCAACAAGGCGCTGGCTGAGGTCGTCAACGCGAACGCCGCCATCATGCGCGACTGCCTCGAGGTCACCGAGGCGATTCAGTGGATGATCATGCAGGCGCTCGACGACGTCGGCACGAACGGCGCCCTGGTCCGCACCGAGACGGGCCGTGTCGACTGGGAGCACTACAAGGCGAAGTACTTCACCTTCCAGGAAGAGCTCCGTGCGCAGGCCCAGGCCGCGGAGGCAACGGCAACGGCAACGGAAGATGGCATTCCGGCCGATGCGGTAGTCTTCGGCGGAAGTGGGGGCTGACCATGCCGAGGATCATTCGAGGGACGAAGGACGCGCGAACCGGGGCCACCATCCTGAAGGGAGGCTCCGGCGGCATCAGCAAGATCCGATGCCCCTTGTGCGGTTCGCACGCGCAACCTGCCACCGTCGACGGCAAGCCGGGTTACGCCTGCGGCGCCTGCGGGAACAAGTTCAAGGCGGCTCGGATGTAGAACGGCGCATCACCCACGACTCCCCCGTCGTGCCGGTGATGACGAAGTTGTTCCTTTCGTAGAGGGAGATCGCCCGCGCGTTGTTCTTCCGGACCATGAGCATCATCGGTCCGGGGAAGCGCGTGATGACGTGCGACAGGAGCCAGCTCCCATAGCCGCGCCCCTGGAAGCAGGGCATCACCCCGAGCCGCAGTAGGTCGTGGAGCTCGAAGTGGGGGCGAACGAGCGCGAAGCCCACGATGACGTCCATGTCGTCGCGGAGGACCGCGCAGTAGCCGTACTCGATCTCACGGCGGAGCGTCCCCTCGCCGAGCGCGTTCTCGAAGAACACCGCGTCCTCGATGGCGCTGATGTGCTCGATGTCCTCCTGGTTCGAGTAGTTGGCCTGCTCGATGCGCATCTGGTACTACTCCTCCATGGCCGGCGACGAGAAGAGCCCCGACACCCAGCCCGCGATCTCCACCGGGTTGAAGGTCTCCCTACCTGACACTATGCCCGCAGACGTCACGGTGGAGAAGGTCGTCGACTCCGACATCGAGGACTTCAACCGCTGGTTCCAGACCCAAGGCAATGACCCGGTCATCCCCTTCGAGAAGGCGATCATCAAGACGTACATCGGCTGGAAGTTGGGGCTAGCGAAGAAGGGATGAAGTAGCGGAGCCCCTCGGGGCTCCGCTCTCGTTCACCGGGGCTCAGACGTCCCCGTGCCGCATGCTACGGTGGTAGACGGACAGCCCCCAGAACCTTGTCGGGTTCTGCTTGTACCGGAAGCTGTCCCACTCGTCCTTGCTGAAGTCGCTCCTCCGGAGCTTGCCCTCGAGGAACTCCTTGTACTTCTTCGGGTCGGGGTTCCGGAAGCGGTCGAACTCCGCGCGCCAATCCCAGCGCCCGTTCCAGACCACGACGAGCTCCGGAGGAGCGAAACGCTGCTCCGTGCTGTCGTAGAGCTTGCCGCTGCGCACGATGCGGAAGCTCGAGCCCGGTGCCATCTCGACGAGGAATTCCGGGCCGAAGACGCCGTCCGCCGGCTTCTCTGCGAGGAGCTTCACGCCCGGCGGCGGAAACGGATTCGCCGTGCGCACCACACGGCCCTTCTGCTCGTCGTAGACCTCCGTGATGGTGTTCGCGAAGAGCTTTACGCTCCCCCCTACACCCGGGGGAGTCTCGACGAGAACGAGCGCTCGCTTGTCTCGAGCGTTCTGCTCCTTGATGAGCCGGAGGGCGTTGCCTTCCGCATCGGGCACGACGTCGAGCCACTGCCACGTGCTCTCGCTGTACCCGGCGTCGAAGGCATCGCGCATCTCCTTCAAGATGCCCTGCCCAATCGGTACTCCGAGCAGGTCCGATGACCTCTCGGGCTTGTACTTCAATACGATCCCCTTCTTGGCGCGCTCACTGACGGTGAAGGTCTTCATCTGCCTCTCCTTGTTGGAGTGGGTTGGCGTCTCCACCGTCCTTATCCCTCGCGTTGGGTGCCTCCTTGCGTGCGATACATCTTCCACTTTGGGGCTAAGAAGAAGGGGTTGCCCCCTCCTTCAGCGCGTTACTTCTTCTTCTTCTCGGACGGCTCACGCGTGCCGATGACGTATCCGAGGCCAGCGCCGATAACCATGCCGGCACTGAAGCCGGCGCCCCCTGCGTTGAGAATATCTTCGTTGCTCCTCTGCGATGGCAGAAGAGCCATGGCGGTCGCCGCGGCGGCGCCGCCGATGGTGCCGCCGATGACGCCGCCGAGGATCACCGAGCCAAGAGCACTGCGCCTCTCGAATGATGGTTGAATGGTGATGCCCTCGTAGGCCACTTTTTCGAGTGACCTCGTTGCCGCCTCGGCAATATTCAACGCGCGGCTGTCGAAGTCGTTTGCCGGCGCGTTCGACGCGGTGGTGTTCGTGTTCGTGTTCGTGGTGGTGGTGGTGGTGGTCATGTGCGTCTCCTGGTTGTTAATGTGGGAAGCGGTATCTTCCCCACCGTCGTTCTTATCCCTGGAATCTAGGGAGTTTTGCGTCGTGACCTCCGTGAGGTCACGGGCTTCGAAGTCAACCCCCGAGCGGGGGTTGCTTCGTTTCCTCGGCGCGCTCGTCTCCACCGGCACGACAAGTTTCAACTTGTCGCCAAGGGAGTGGGTGAGTGGTCTCTTTTCGTTGTTCGTCTCGTTCATTGAATTGCCCCTTTCTGAACGGCGGCAGCAACGGCGTGCCGGTAGATGCCCTTGTTGAGGGCATCCCGCACTTCCTTCGCGGACGCCGATGTCGTGATCACGCCCCACTCCTGCTCGGTGACGAGCAGGTTAACGAAGGCGGTGTTGCTGTTCTTGATCTCCTTGCCTGCCCGCCACTGTTTGGCGGCCTTCGTTGCAACGCCAAGAAGGCCCACGGCAACGGGGGCCAAGAACATAATCATTCGTGCCTCCTTCCATCGTTCTTATGCCCGGAAAAGGGCCATTTTTGCTCTTCCAGGGGCTAGAAGAACGGCCCTCGGGGAGGGGTGCCCCCGAGGGCCGTTCTGACGGGTTGGAAGGAGACGCTGGCTCTCCCGTCACGGTTCTTATTCCGCGGCCGGTCCCGGTATTGCGGCAAGTGGTAGACTCGCCTCCATGCCCCGGAGCGCCGGCGAGTTCCTCGAGGACATGAACGCCATGCAGCACCAGAGCATGCTGGCTCGGCTCATGAGCAGCACGGCTGGTGCTTCACCAGACCTCTTGGCGGGCGGCCTCATGTCTCGAGGCGGCGCGGTCGCGCGACCTCTCCTCTCCGGGGCGATGAGCATGCTTGACCTCGACCCGATGTCCCTTGGCCTCCGCGCCGGCATGGGCGCGTGGAGCGCGGGAGCGGGGGTGCTCGGCGCTGGGCTGGTGGGCATGGGCGCCGCCGCCGGCGCGGGCATCATCGGGGCGGGCGCTGCTTTCGTCGGCAACCAGATGTACTCCGGCGCCCAGCAGCAGCTCCTGCTCAACCAGGGACTCCGTCAGAACTTCAACTTCGTCAACTCTCAGGGCGGGATGGGGTTCACCTCGCAGCAGGGGTTCCAGATCGGAAGTCACCTCCGCGACATGACCCACCAGTTCGGCCCCATGGGGGAGGTTGCCACCTTCGGCGAGCTCTCCCGCCTGGCCATCAACATGGGCCGAATGGGCTTTGCGCAGAACGTCCGGAGCGTCAGCGAGTTCAAGGACAAGTTCAAGGAGATGATCGACACCCTCAAGAAGGTGGCGACCGACATGGGCTCGTCGCTCGAAGAGGCGCAGAAGTTCGTCCAGTCGATGCGCGGTTCGGGCATCTTCCAGACGGCCGATCAGCTCCGGATGTCGAGCGGGACGCGGCTTGTGGCGGCAGCGGGCGGGCTGGCGATGAGCGAAGTCACCGGCATGGCGAACATCGGCTCGCAGATCGCGCGCGCGGTGGGAGGCCTCGGGCGGCAGGGCGCCTTCGGTGGGATGAAGACCATCGAGCAGATCGGTCTCGCCCAGCGCGTCGGCGCCATCAGCGAAGAGGACATCTACAACGCCACCGGGCTCACTGGCGCCGAGGGGCGCCAGGCGTTGGCGACGGCGCAGATGCAGCAGAGCGCGCGCTTCCTCTCCACCGCCCGCGGCCGGCGCTTCCTCGCGTCCATCGCCGGCAAGGACGGCCACCTCGATGAGGCCGCCGTGCTGGAGTACCTCATGGGCGGCAACGTCACGACCGGCCGCACGATGGAGTTGGCCTACCAGAATCTTCGCGGCGTTGGCCGGGCGAACTTCATCCGGAACGAGGGGCGCCTCCGTGGCGCCGCGCTCGAGAGGTTCGGTGGGCTCCTCCAGTCGATGATCTACCAGCAGTGGCTCGCCAGCCGCGGCTACGACCCGATGTCAATGGACGACAAGGCGATGCTCGCCTTCCAGCGGTTCAGCGGGTTGGGCCGCGACGAGGCCGACCTCGCCATCAAGCAGCTCCAGCGCCTGCCCGAGATGATGCGCGAGATGCAACACGCGCGCGCCGAGCTCGCCTACTCCGACGAGTTCAACAAGTACAGAAAGTCGGTCGGCGTCGAGGGGATGAAGCGTCGTTTCGACCAGGCGCGTGAGCACCTCCAAGGCAAGTTGCAGCAGGCCGGCGCCGACATCCTGAACCAGGGATCGGACATGCTCGCCCAGTGGTTCAACCGGATGATGGGCGTTTACGAGCGGCACACGATCGAAGGCATCGACCAGGTTCTGCGTCTGGCGCGTGATGGCCACGCCGACGCCGCCCGCCAGATGGACCGCCTTTTCGCTGGCAGCAGCGTCATGCCAGGCGGCAACCGCCTCGGGGCCAGCTTCGGCGTGCTCGGCGGTGGCGGGCTTTCGGCGGCGATGCGTCTATCGAACGCCCACGGCGCCGTCGACGCGGCTCAGGTGACGTCGGCCGACATCGACTTCATGAAGATCCACGGAGCGCGATTCCGCGTCGCCTTCGTGGACGAGGCTGCCGGCCTCAAGGGCATCGCGCGCGCCGACAAGATCATGGAGATCGTTCGGCGCGAGGGGGGCGCCGACGCCCGGGCGCTCCTGCGCGAGTACGAATCGACGACCGACCCGAACAAGAAGCTCCAGATCGCCGCTCGGATGGAGAAGGCCGCCGGTTTCTCCGCTGAGGCAGGGATCGGCAAGACGCTCACCGCCCAGAGCCTCAACATCAACGACTCCGGACAGACGGGGCTGCGGCGTTTCCTCGGGATCGGTACACGCGCGGGCGCCACCCAGGCCGAGGTCGACAAGATGATCGGCGAGTCACGCATCCAGACGGAGAGCGCCAGCTTGCGCATGACCAGAGACCTGAACACGAGTCTGGCGCTGAACATGATACTCCCGGGCTTGGGCGGCCTGATCGACATGGGGCGGCTGACGGTCAATTACTTCGGCGAGCAGGCCGACGCCGAGGCCGCCGGCGCCTTCATGCGATCGCGCGAGGGCCGCACTCTGATCGGCGGGATCATGGAGGGCAGCGGATCGGACTACAACGCGGCGATGAACCGCCTCGCAGAGCTGAAGACGAAGGGCGAGCTCGGTCGCGGGGACAAGGTCCAGTTCGAGATGCTGCAGACGGCGCGGGCAGCGCGCGAGCTCGGGCTTTACCTCGACAAGACCGGCAAGAGTGTCGACCAGCTCACCGACAGCGAAAGGAGCGACCTCGCGGCCAAGGCGAGCAAGATCATCGGGCGGGAGGTGTCCTTCGACGAGCTCCTGAAGGGCTCGCAGGCGATCGCCGGCGCCCTCGACCTGAACCGGCAGGCCGCCGTGCGCGAGATGCGCGAGCGGACCGACGTCGAGACGAAGGCGATGCGGACCGACATGGTGGCGAGTGGGATGGCCATCCTTGGCCCTGACGGCCAGCTCACGATCCGCTCGGGTAAGCTCGACGAGCTCGAGAGGATCGGCGGCAAGGACGCGCGCGCGGCCTACGAGCTCGCCGCTTCCATCGCTGAGACGACCTTCGACGGCGACACCGACCGCGACCTCGCCCGTATCCGTGACCTCTATGGCGGGGGCGGCCAGACGGGCAAGTACGCCGAACTTCGGCAGAAGATCGCCATCGCTTCGGTGGCGCAGAAGCGTGCCCTCGCTCGTGCCCTCGGCGGGGCGGATCCGATCGGGCAGATGTACGCCATGAGCGCCGCTCGTGAGGAGCGCCTGCAGAACCAGATCAAGCGAACCAAGGCGGGCGCCGGACGGGTCGAGACCGCGATGGCTTCCCTCTTGGGGATCAACGTCGACAAGGACCTCCGCCGCGAGCTCGCCGAGGGGAGCGTCAACCAGGCCGCGGCCCTCATCATGCAGCAGCAGGGCATCCGAGCGTCCGACTCCGGCGCCGAGGCCTACCAGAAGCAGCTCATCGCCGCGCTCTCGGCCGCGCGCGAGGGCAAGATGGGCGTGGCCGCCGACGCGCTCTCGGCCGCCGAGAGCGATGCCTTCGGCGAGGTGAAGAAGAAGCTCGAGAAGTACCGCGAATCGAAGATGAGCCCTGCGGAGCAGAGCGCCAAGTACCTGTCGAAGATGGCCGATAATTCCGACGAGATGAAGAAATTGATGCAGCAGCAGCTCAGCGAGCTGCAGGCGCTCACCAAGAAGGACAACCCCGACGGACAGGGCAAGAGCGGCTCCGGTAGCCCCGGCGCCATCCAGCCCGGAGGATGAACATGGCAGCACGGTCGCTTCTTTTCGCCGAAGGACAGGTCCTCCAGCAGCCCCCGGAGTGCGGGCCCTGTCGGCAAGAGGTTCGCGCGACCATCCGCAAGGGCGGGCGTCTCTACACGGTGGTCATCCGGGACAAGGTCGTCGTCGAGGACCCGTACTTCGTCATGGTGAAGGCGGCGGCCTTCGCAATCTCGCAGAACGAGCCCTACATGGGTCGCGCCACACCACGCGCGGTGAAGGACTTCCTCATAAAGTCGAACGTCGTGGTGTGACTTTCACCCCTCGAGGGGTGGAAGATGTATCTTCCTGCCATGCGCCGTATCGCCGAAGAACGCTTTTGGGAGAAGGTCGATCGGGTTCCTACCCCGACCGGCTGTCTTCTTTGGCAGGGTGCCGAGGATCGCGAGCGGCGCGCGCGAGGGAACCACCCCACGGGTGCGCGTCATGGTTGCGCGACTCATCCAGGGCTTCGCCGCGGTGCACGAAACGGTCGGGCAAAGGTGAACGAGCACGACGTTCGCGCCATGCGCGCCGCCCATCAAGCAGGCGCCACGTGTACCGAGCGCGCAAAGAAGTACGAGCTTACGAAGACAACGGTTTCAAACATCCTCCGGGGCAAGCTCTGGGGGCACGTGGAAGGGTAGGTGCGTCATCGCTGTCTTCATAGAACTCACGACCGACCCGTTCGACGCCCGATTCAAGGATAGGGAGCAGCTTGCCACCACCATCGGCGCCGGGCTCGTCAACGTGCGGCGTCCGACGCGTGGGCTCGAGGTGAAGGACGACACCTACGCGTACATCAAGCTCGTACGCAGCGACACCGTGGAGATCCCCATCTTTGACTCGAGCTCACCGGATGGCATGAGCACCGCTTACTCGAACTTCATTCTCCAGAGCGTTCAAGAGCAGCGGATGGAGAAGCACCAGATCGTCGAGACCTTCGGCGACACGTACCTCTTTCTCTTCGGGGAGAGCCCGCGCTTTCTCAACGTCCAGGCCGTCCTCATCAACTCACACGACTTCAACTGGAAGGCCGAGTTCATGGCGAACTACGAGACCTACCTTCGTGGCACGAAGGCCGTGGAGATGGGTGCTCGGACGTACCTCTTCTACGATCAGAACATCGTTGAGGGCTACATCCTCAACTGCCAGGTGCAGGAGACGAGTGACCAGCCCCACCTCGTACTGCTTTCGTTCCAGTTCTTCGTCACGAACGCGCAGAACATCTCGCTCATCGGTACGGGCAGCCAGAACTTCCCCATTCGTTCGAGCGCACTCGTCCCCGAAGGTCTCGATCTTCGTGAGGGCATGAGCGGGGAGGGGCTCGAGCTCCTCACGAGCGCGCAGACGAACAACTTCGAGTCGTCGTTCACTCAGGGGAACTTCGATCGCAAGAGCCCCATCCGTTCGCTCATCCTCGACAACCGCGACGAGTACACGACGGCCATCCAGCCGACGATCATGGACCTCGCTGACGACATCTCCGCCCGCGCCGCCGCCGAGCAGCGCGCGCTCGAGGAGTCGGTCGATCGGCTCGAGAGCGCGATCGCCGATCTTCTCCAGGCGTATGGTGTCGAGGACGCGGACGACCCGTTCCTGATGGACAGCTTGGGTGTCGGCCCGACCTTCCTCGGCACCGGCGTCGGGATCGGCGCGTTCGCGGGCAGCGGCGTCGCCGGCGGGGCCACCTTCGGCGCCGTCGCGTCCGCCCAGGCGGGCGCCTTTGCCGGCGGCGGGATCGGCATCGGCGCGCGCGCCGGCGCCGGTTTCTCGTCTTCGGGCAGCGCCTTCGGCGGGGTGTCGGCGGGCGCCTCCACGGGCTTCAGCACGCAGGCGGGGTTCGGGCTCGGGGTTTCGGCGGGAGCGAGCGCGAGCGCGCGCGCCAGCGTCACGGCGCGCGACGGATCCATCTTCTCGGAGAGCGGCACCCGGGTGGGGACCTCGGCTTTTGCCAATGCTTCCGCGGCGAACCGGAGCTCGACCAGCTACGCCTACTCCTCCGCGCGCGCGGCGGCGCGCGCCGGCGGCTACGCGACCGCCGGCTCCTCCCTCAGCTTCGGAGGCAGCGCGACGCCGTCGGCGAGCTCGTTCGCCGGCGCGCGCGGCTCCGCCGGCGCCTCCGTGGAGGTGGGCGGGAGCTCGACGGCGTTCTCCTTCATCGCCGCCAAGGGCTCGCTCGCGAACGCCACCCTTCCGCCGGTCGCAGCTCTCGCGACGCTCCAGCGCTCGCACTCCTGGTCGAAGTCGGTCTCCTGGCCGTCGGGGTAATAGATGGGCGCAAAAGTACAACGGCTACGCCTTCGGCTCTTCATCGAGGGCGTCGAGGTTCCGGTCATCGCTGCGCAGGTGCAGGTGAGCCCGAACAGCCCGATGGTGGCGGCCATCCAGATCCCGCCGCTCGCGGAGGCGACGCGCTTCCATCCGCGCTCGCTCATCCATCTCTTCTTCCTCGACTTCTACGAGATAGAAAACCCGAACATCCGGCTCTCCGGCGCCTCTGGGTTGAAGGCGCCGGGCCCGACGGCGTACCAGCAGTCGCTCCGTAGCACCGAGCCGATCGAAGTCGACGGTGAAGACCCCACCATCGAGATCACGAACGAGTTCGTGCGCGATGCGAACAACAACAAGTACAAGCTGCTCTTCGCCGGCGAGCTCATGGGCTTCCAATGGACGAAGAATGCGGTGAACCGCTCCGTCGTCCTGCAATGCTCGGACTTCTCGAACTACTGGGACTACGCCTACCAGTTCAACAACACCGACATTTTCGGCCCCGGCATCAAGGCGATGTTCACCGGCGGCTCGACGAACCTTTTCACTGACTTCCTCTCGAGCCCGGGCGAGATCGTCACGAAGATCATCACGACGCCATCGACGCGCTACCCGGGGTTGAAGGGCCTGCTCGGCGGCATCATCCATCTGCTCGAGGCGATGGGTGGGTCGTACTACTACGACAAGAAGTACGCAGGGCAGAACATCTTCTTTTCGCTCGCCGAGCTCCGGCTACGCCTCTCGCAGATGATCACGGCGTTCGACAAGGACCCCACGAGCCAGAAGCTCCTCGGCGGCTCCTTCGACGCGCTCTTCCGCCGCTCCATCGGCAACCTCGGCGACCAGGCGTCGTTCCGCAAGGTCGTCAACCAGCTCATCTCCGTCATCTTCCACGAGTGCTACCCGCAGCCGTGCCCGCTCTACGTGCCCGGCCTCGACGGTACCATCACTGGCTTCGTCAGGAAGAAGCTCATCGAGATCCCGGGCTTCAGTAGGTTCGCGGTGACGGCGAAGGCCGTAGCCGAGGGCCTCACGCTCCTCCAGGACAGCATGGGCTCGTACAGGGAGGAAGTCGAAGAGCTCTCGGCGCAAGCGAAGAAGGCGCGTCTCACCGAGCTCCTCGCCTACCTCCTTCCGCGGCTGATCGACCTCCAGCGGGTGTGCAAGCAGAGCGCTCAGGATGCGCAGCGCGCGCGGACGGCGCCGTCGGCGCAGCATCTCGCCAGCCTCGCGAGCCGCATCTCTGCCGCCTTCAACGTCGCCGCCAGCGACATCGGCAAGGCCATCACACTCGTGAAGCAGGGCTCGAGCTCGTCGTTCGCCGGTGCGTTCGGCAAGCTCGAGTCCGCTGCCGTCCAGCTCATCAAGGTCACCACGTTCGAGGCGAACACGACGCCCCCGAAGCAAGCCATCCCCGCCGCGTTGAAGCAGCAGATCTTCCGCCCCGACGTCTGGTTCTCGGCGCCGCCTCGCTGCAACGTCCTCTTCCCCGACCAGTACACGACGCTCTCGTACTCCCGTCAGTTCATGGCGGAGCCGACGCGTCTCATGCTGAAGACGAACGACGAGTTCTTCGGGGAGGATATCCTCTTCGACCATTTCTACTTCGCGCCGAAGGCCATCACGCTCAAGCAGGAGCAGAACACGCTCCAAGCGATGCTGAAAAACGACATCCTCGACCACGAGATCTTCACCGGCATCTTGCCGGTGTTCGAGAAGATGGGCGAGTTCAACATCTTCGCCGCGCGCTCGGGCATGGTCGACGGCAAGATCCCGAAGATCGGTCTCGCCCAGCGCTCGACGAACTTCCTCTACTTCAAGTACCGATTCGCCCCCCGCCAGCTCCAGCTCACCGGGCGCTTCAATCCGTACATCGCCTGCGGCTTCCCGGGGCTCATCATCGACAAGTACGTCGACCTTCAGACCTTCAAGCTCCACAACGAGCTCCTGAAGTCGCTGCCTGACGCCGACTCCTTTCCGACGCGTGAGCTCAACAAGATGCTGGGGACGCACTTCCTCTGCAACTTCACCGAGGTCACGCACCAGATCGACCAAGGCGGCGGCGTCACGCTGATCAACGGTTCCTACGCGCGGCAGGCGGAGGAGAGCGTCGAGTTCCTGGGCGCGGTCCAGGAAGAGGTCATCATGAAGAAACAAGATGGCCCCCCTGCCACCCGCACGGATCGCTGGGCCGCCATCACGCCTCCGCGCGTGGGCAGCCAAGGACCGAACCTCGGGCGCATCGTGAAGGTCGAAGAAGTCCGCGGCGGGCGCTCGTCTTCTCTCGAGGACGGCCTCCGTCTCCCCCTCTTCAACGGGAAGCGGGACAAGCGCACCAAACAGGTCATCACGCAAGTGCCCGTCGGAATCAACGCCTTGGCTCGCAACTACGGCCCTGACATTGTGGAGCTTGTTGGCGACGAGAACCTGCCGGTGACGTTTCGCGCCTTCGACGTCACCGAGGAGATCCCACGCACGAAGCGGCAGACCGTCGAGCTCCCGCCTGAAGAGTACATCCGCCCGGGTTGGTACGGCGACTGCTGGCACCCCGCGAAGATCTCCGAGGTCTACTACAACTTCTTCGCCACTGGCGCCATCACCGAGACAACGGCGGTGCAGAACCTCGGCGGGGAGAACCTCGACGGGCTCACTTCGAGCGACGCGTCCTCCACGCTCGCCGACCTCGTGAACCAGGACAACCCCATTGCGCTCGCGCGCGACCAGCTCATCCAGCTCTCGCTCACGAAGGACGCGAACATCGAGCAGGCCGTCGCCTTCCTCGTCCTCACCTACTCGGTCATCAAGCAGGCGGGCTTCGACCCCGAGCAGTTCATCCGCTCGTACACTTGGCGGCCGATCGCGACGCTTCTCGACATGTTCGGGACGAGCGACCTTCTTCTCTCACCAGACGGCAAGGAGGTCGTGCAAGGTGTCGAGGGCTTCCACTCGCGCGCCTTCGGTCCCTACGAGGACCTCTTCGGTCTCGTCACCGAGGACATCGAGAGCGTCGTCGGCATCCGCCGCGGCTCTACGCAGGCGAAGAAGGCAGACAAGAGAAAAGCGAAGTACGAGCGGGTGCTCGACTACGTCGCCGCCCTCCGTCTCTCCCGCGCGATCCTGGGCTGACCTTCCGGCGGTAGTTCCGGAGGTGGTACAACTGAGCTCGATGAGTGCGCTCGCCCCGTACGCCCAGGGCTTTCTCGAGGAGCTGGAAAAGCTCGCTGCGAAGCCCGTGAAGGAGACACGCAAGGGCTGGATGTTGCCGAAGTCTCGAAAGGGCTCCGTACCCATGCGCGTCTCGACCCTCCTGAGGAAGGAGAAGGACGGCACGCTCGGCGGTTACAAGCTTGCCCACGTCCTTGGCGCGCTCGCGAAGATCGGCGAGTCGACGCCCACCGTGCCCTTCGTTGCGAGCGAGTCGCCGAACAGCGCCCCGCGGTTGAAGAAGCCCGGTGACGTTCCGTCGCGGGACGACACCGGCGGCGAACACGGCAAGCGTGAAGATGGTCGGGGCAACGCGGCCACGATTGAGGCGCCGTCGACCGTTCTCTCCGACGTCGTGACTCAATCCTCGAAGGACCGGACCGAATGAACTTCCTCTTGAAGCTCGCCCTACCGACCCTCCCGCCTCCGTCGTCGGTCGGAGGGGCAGCTCGGCGTGCCGTGACCATCCTGCCGAAGGCGACCGCCGCGGCGCGCGCGGTGCCTGCGTTCCCGAAGCCGCCAAAGCTCCCCGGCGCGATCTCCGCCGCGTTCAAGGACGCGCCCTCCGCCGCGGGGCAAGCGCCGGGCGTCCTCGCAGGCAAGGGATTCGACGCTGTCGCGCAGATGGCTCCGACGGTTTCTCCCGGCAAGCTCATCAAGGCGGCGAGCGCGGCGTTCTTCGCCGAGCTCGAGGCGATGATCGCCGCCGGCGTCGCGCCCCCGATGCTCCGCGAGAAGTGGGCGGCGGCCGACGTCGAAGAGCTCGTGAAGCACGCGCTGAACCTCCAGGGCGTCGGCCAGGCGCTCAAGGGCGGCCTCGGCGCCGTCGGGAGGGGCGTAACGAACGTCGTAGGCAAAGTCATGGGCCCTGGTAAGAACCCTGCGTTCAACCCTTTTACGGGCAAGGGCAACATCTTCGCGAACAACCCAGTGGCAGGTAACCCTCTGGTTTCTTCTCCTGGAGCTCTTCAACGTGCACGCGGCGCGATCGCGAACGTCGCTGGCAAGGTGAGCCCGACGCTCAACAAGCCGGTCATGGGGCTCGCGCAGGACGTGGCTCACAAGCTCCGGCACTCCCCGAACAGCTTCGCTCAGGGTGTGGGCAACGTCCTACACCACAAGACGCAGACGCCGGGTAAAGCGTTTCTCGCTGTGGCGAACCCCGTCGGACCGTTGCAGAGGCGCTCACCGCCGGTGTTGGCACAGCGGCCTCCAAGGGCCTCGCCGCCGCCGGCGGGCGGCTCCAGAAGGCTACCGCCGCCGTCGACGCGGTCGCGCGCGAGGGGCGCGCCATGACGCCGAAGGGACGCCTCATGAACGCCGCGGAGAGCTTCGGGGGACGCATCCAGAAGACGTTCAGCCCCGGCGGTGCGGGCTACAACATTGCGACGAAGCACCTTCCGCTCGGCGCGGAGATCGGTGGCGCCGTCGGCGCGGGCCTCGCGCTCCACGCGCCTGTCGGCCTCGCGGGCGTCGTCGGCAAGATGGGCCTGATGGGGGCGGGGAAGCTCGCGCCCGCGCTCGGCGCGGCGATCGACCACGCGCCAGGCGCCATCGACGCGATCGCCCACAAGGTCGGGCCGGCCCTGCGCGGGCTCGGCGGCGCCGCCCAGCACACCGCGGAGGACCTCCTCGGCACCAAGGGACAGAGCGTGCTCGGCCGCCTCGGCAAGCCGGCCGCCGCCACGGCGCGCCACTCGATGATGCCCCCTGCGATGGCCTGAAAGGACTGCCATGAACAGTGCGATGTTGAAGGGTTGCGCGGCCGAGCTCCTCGAGATCTCGAAGGAGGGCGGGGTGATCTCGAACGCGGCCAAGTCGCTCGGCGTGAAGGGGAAGCTGCTCTCCCACCTCGACCGCCACGCCCACGCCTACGACCTCGCGGGCCTTGGCGTCCTCGCGGTGCCGTCGGCGCTCGGCGTCGCCAAGAACATCCAGCAGGCGCGCTCCGGCAAGAAGGTGGAGGGCCTTGGGCACAACCTCGCCGAGCTCGGGGGCCTCAGCCTCCTCGCCGCGCCGGTCGCCGCCCAGATGGTGCTCAGGAAGCACTGAGCCATGGCGCGCTTGTGTCCGACGGACGACGTGACCAAGGACATCGCCTCGATGCAGGAGCGGGAGCGCGTGAAGGGCAAGGAGGTCGAGGAGAGCCTACGGAAGAAGGCCTTCTTCGACGAGCTCTCCAAGATCGGTGCGATCTCCGACGAGCAGGCGGCGAAGGCGCTCGAGCGGTACGAGGCGCTCGAGAGGTCGAAACCGACTGGTGGGCAGGTCGCGCGCTATGGTGCGATCGGCGCCGTCGCCGCGCCCGCGATCGGCGCGATCGGGGACGTGATCTCCGGCAAGAGGTTCGAGTCGGGCAAGCGGCTCCGCGGTCATCTCGGACGTGCCGTCACCGGCGCCCTCACCTCCGGCGCCATCCCGATTGTGCGCGCCCACTTCGACCGGCGCGCGGAGATGGGCACGCTGAAAAAGTACCTCGCCGAGCGCGGGATCGACACGGCTCACCTCGACGCGCCGACGGCGGGCAAGCTCTCGGCGCCGTTCGAGCCTGTCGAGAAGACCGCCGGCCCCGCGCTCCGGCGCGCCCTCCGCTCCTTCCCGCGCGTCCTCAACAAAGTCGACGACCGCGTCATCCAGCAGCTCCAGCAGGAGGGCCTCGCGAGCGCTGTCGGGCGCGCGCGGGAACGCCTCAAGGGCAAGGAGAAGGACTCCGGCTCCGGCATCACGCCGGCGCGCGCCTGGGACGCCACCGGCTACACCGTCGACCTCGTGAAGGGGGCGTTCGCCACGTCCGCCTACAGCGGCGGCCCCGTCTACCCACGCATCCCGCAGAAGTCCTTCCAGCCAGGCTTCCGCGTGCCGAACCTCGCACGGGTGACGCAGGCCGACCCACAGTCGATCAAGACAAGCGGCGTCGACCCCGACCAGGTGATGCAGCTGCAGCACAAAGAGGCGGCGTCGGTTGCTGACCTCGGTGCCGCTCTTCGCCGTATATCGGGCAAGGTTCGGCTGCCTGCCAACCTCATGGAAGGCGTTGCCGAGTTTCATCCTTCCCTGCAGCAGTCGGTGGGTTTGCTTCGATCACACGCACCGCGAGTACCGAAACAAGAGATCTTGAAGCAGCTTCCGAAGAATCCGTTGAGCAACCAGATCGCCCTTCCGCGCGGTGGTTCTTTCAAGGCGCTGCAACGCAAACCAGAAACGCGTGGGTTCGTAAGCGGGGTAACAACGGGTGCCGGGCAACGTGCAGTGAATACTGCTATCGGTCTTCATGAAGGGTTTGAAAAAGCCGTGCGCCCTGAACGTATTCGCCCTGTCGCGACGCACCTGAGCCCGGATGTCTGGGTCAAGGAGCACAACATGCTCGCCCGAATGACGGGCCCGGGCGCGCAAGAGGCTCGCGATGTCTTCTCGAAGATGCGCCATAGCTCAGGGGAAGCTGAGGCGTTCTCTGGTGTTCTGCAGGATGCTTTCGGTCCTCGTATGGCGAACTTTCAGTACGGGCAGGGAGAGAAGATCCCGAAGGCGATGAGGAATCGCCTCTTCGACCACATCAAGAAGATGGCCGCCGGAGCGCCTACTCCCGGTAACTTCATGATGGCGAGCGAGGTTCCGGCCTTCCGTAGTCCGACGCTGAAGTCCCCGCTCCAGGCGCGGCCGCAGCAGATCGTCGAGAAGCTCGGTGGCGTGCCGACGACGCCGGCGGGGCGGCTCGCGAATTCGAAGCGGATCGGCGCGCCTCGCGTGACCCCGCCTCCGGGCCCGAGCATCGCCCAGATCTCGAAGCCCGTGGGCTATGGCAAGCCTGTCGCAGGCGCCGCGAAGGGCAAGATCTGAGCGGTATAAGGACCTCGACGAAGGTCCTATGATCAACGAGAACGATCTCGAGCACGCCATCTTCCGTGAGTGCTCACTGACCGAGAGCTCGAGGCCGGTACCACAAGGGATGTCGGTCTTCGCGCATTACTACCTCGACGTGTACTGTCGGCTGCTTCCGAACATCGTGCTGTTCGATGATGTCCGGGACAACGTCGCCGACGCCCACGTCGATGCTGCTTTTCTCAAGGAGGCCGACAACTTCTTGCCGTGGGTCGCCTTCCACTTCTTCTTCGAGAGCGTCCTCCCTCCCGAGTTCGTCGGCAGCCGGGTGTGGAGCCTCTCTGACCTCGAGCGCTTCGGGCTCGGGCCCCTCAATCCCTTCGAGGGTACGGAGATCAGCCGGCGCTACTTCGAGCCCCTCCATGCCAAGCTTCTCGAGGCGGAGGAAGACCAGCTCGCGGAGGGCTTCGAGAGGCTCCTCCATGCAACGGACCGCGGCGTTCGCAGCATGACGCAGGCCACGAGCGAGCGCCTCATGGCGTTCATTCGCGCGACGCGGTTGTTTCTGCGCATGCTGCGCGAGGACCGTCCCCCGAACGCGTTCGGCGCGCTTCTCGCCATCTTGAACGTTTCCCTCTTCCCCGGGATTGAAGGCGACGCGGTCTACCGGTACTTGGTCAAGCACACGAGGACATCATGAGCGACGAAAACGATCTCCCTGGCGTCGTGTTCCACAAGAAGAGCAGCGAGCTCATCGGGACGACGACGAAGGGTGTGAAGCGGGTGAGGGTGGTCCTCGAAGCCGAGGTCCGCGACGACGCCATCTGGGCCGCGGCCGAGGCGAAGCTCGACGGCCTGAAGGTCTTCACCGTCGACGACTTCAAGGGCGAGATGCTCAACGCGCTTCGTGAGGACTACGCGAAGATCGAGGCCGAACGGGACGCCCTGCTCGCCGAGCTCCAGGCGCTCCGCGAGGACAACCTGCAGAAGACCGCCGCGCTGTCCGTGCTACATCGACAGATCGACGGATGATCTACTTCCTCGACGAGCACCCGACGAAGTGTGCCAGCTACTACGCCGTCGACCACTTGAAGTCGACGACGCGGGAAGCGATTCAAGTCCTATCGGACGCCACGCGCTTGATCATCGAGGAGTGCCGCATTCACTCTCTCGAGAAGAAGATGGTAGACGTCCGGCACGACGTGAAGGACGAGCGCTACTGGGCGGGCCTCGAGAGGGATTGCCCGCTGCCGATGAAGGACCCGGATGACCCACTCGTCTTGTGGTGCGTCGAAGACCAGGACGCCTGGGACTGGATGATGGAGTTCATCTCCGACCTCCTCATGGAGACGCGGAACTGGTTCGACAAAGGGCCGGACCAGGCCGACGTGGACGGCGCGTGCTGGCTTCGTGTCAACGCGCCTCGCCCGGTCAACGCTGGTCGCATTCTGCGCCGACGGCTCCTCTTCCCGCTGTCGGCGAAGGTGCCAAAGGAGTTCATCTCCTCGGATCTCTTCGCGTCGGACGTCCCGCAGCGCACGAAGCTCGAACTCACCGTGCGCGCGTACCGCCTGATGTACTGGACTCGCTTCAAGAGCTCCATGCGGTATACCAGCAGCCGACGTCCGTGGTGGTGGGGCTCCCTCGGGTGCGTCCACGGCACACCCTTGGCTTCCAACGACCCAGAGAAGTAGGATCTGACCATGAGCAAGACGGCCGCGGTCGAAAACAACGAATCGTCAATGATCCGGCCGGTCGACCTCCAGCCCGATGCAGAAGGTGTGTGCCACCCCGAGCACCACGCCGACCCTGCGCACATCGGCGAGGCCGCCTGGCAGGAGTTCATCACCGGCGGGCCGAAGTTGCTCGGCAAGGCCTTCAAGGAGTTCGACTCCGCGTCCGCGAAGGCCAAGGCTTTCATCAAGGAGCACTTCTCCACGCGCAGCTACGAGGCTCGCTCCCCACAGCTTCGAAAGTACGCCGAGGCCGGGGAGATCCCGTCGGAACAGTCCCTCGCGGAGCGTACGCGTGGCCTTCTCGCCCGATGACAGGCTCGTGGAGGAGTTCGAGCAGCTTCTCCGTGAAGGCCCGCAGACGGAAGTACTCCAAGACCGGTTCATGATCGCGCTGAAGTGGACCGAGCGCGGGGCGCCCATCCCCGATGCGATGGTCAAGGCGATCGAGGTCAAGGCGAAGGAGGTCCTTCGCATCTTCCTCGAAGAGCAGCCGCCCTTCACGGTGATGGCTGGCGCCACCCCGCACCCCTCCTGCGCTGACGACCTCCGGGTCGTACACGACGGGTCGGGGCGCCTCACAATCGAACTCCCCAACGAGGTCCGTCGATGGCTGCTTCAAACCCAGTCGATGATCTCCTCCTGACGAAGGAGGCAGAGCTCCAGAAGAAGCGGAAGGAAGAGCTCAGCTACCTCGAGACCTGGCGCGCCAACGGCAAGCAGCCGGAGCATCTCGAGCCGCTCCTCAAGGCGTACGAGCCTCTTGTCAACCAGAAGATCCGCCTCTGGAAGGCGCCGGCGGTCCCCGAGGCCGCGTTCCGCGCCGAGCTCCAGAAGCACCTCATCAAGTCCTTCGAGACTTTCCAGCCGAACCGCGGCGTCCAGCTCAACACGTGGGTGGAGAACAACCTTCGGAAGGCGAAGCGGTACAACACCCGCTTCCAGAACATCGGCTACATCCCCGAGGGCCAGGCGCGTTACATCGGCCCGATCCAGAAGGCGCAGAACGAGCTATCCGAGCAGTTCGGACGCGACCCGACCGCCGATGAGATCGCCGATCACCTTGGGATGCCGCCGAAACGTGTCGCGCGCATCATGCAATCTCAGCGACGGGACATCCCCGCGTCGGCCTTCGAGACCGATCCGACGGAGATGGCGCTCCAGCGCGACGACGAGGTCCTCTCGCTGCTCCCGTTCAACCTCACGCCCGACGAGCGCAAGGTGTTCAACCACCTCTTCGGTCTGGAAGGGCACGCGCAGATCCGGTCGACCAACGAACTGGCCAAGAAGCTCAACAAGTCTCCTTCGCAGATCTCTCGTCTCAGGACCTCGATTCTTCGGAAGTATCAGCAGTACAAGTGACCCATGCCTAAAGCCTAAAGCCTTCGGCAAGAAGCCCATCGCGTCGGACTGGGCGAAGGGGCTCGGGATCCACAAGACCACGTCTCTTCCCACTCGAGCCACGTTCGAGTAGAACCAAGACTCAGCCCAGCAGGGCTAGAGGGCTGCTCCATAGCCCCCATGGAGCAGCCCTCATCTTTTCTCGGAGTGACGATGCCCGCTACCCGTGGTGCGCGCCCTTCCTGTTCGTCGGCGGCGGAGCGTTGTTCTTCGACCCCCAGCCTCTGAGGCCCACGCTCGCCGACTCCAACGAGAGGCTCATCCGCAAGCGTGGCGACGTCTCCGAGCTCTTGCGTCTGCAAACAAGTATTTTGATTGTTCTGGGATAAGTCTCTCGAGGGCGTTCTCCTGCCCTCGGGAGTACACATGACACAGAACATCTTTAGCCAGATCTCCGGTTACGTCCCGCCGGAGCACAACGGACGGCTCTACCAGAAGGTGAAGAGCCGCCTCGACGTCGGCGTCGCCGAGCAGCAGAAGCTCATCAACGCGGTGAGCGCGATGGTCATCCGCGACAAGCTCGTGCCCCCGGGGCACATGCGCATCCACCCGGCGGACTCGGAACTTCCCGGCATCCCCGCGAACCGGATGATCATCCGCTACCAGGGCTCCGACCCGTGCACGATTCATCAGCACGCGCTCGGGCAGCTCGCGGCGAAGGTGAACGTGCCGATGGCGTACGTGAACCACCTCGCGCAGGGGGAGCCGTGGAAGCGCGAGCTTCTCGGGCACATCCTCACCGAGTCGTTCCAGAAGACGCACTTCTCTGACCGAGGCGGGTCGCCACGTTTCCTTCATCGTATCGTCGGCAACGAGCTCCGGGGCTTCCTCTCGAAGCGCTACAACCGGAACCTCGCTTCGGCGCCGCTGCTCCGCGCGTTCCTCAGCGCGACCCAGGAGGTCAACGCTTTCCCGATGGAAGCGACGGTGACCGACGTGAAGTTGGCCCTGAAGTGTTACTTGCCGTACGTCTTCGAGCCGGTGGACGGACAGTACGTATGCCTCGGTGTCGAGTGGGCGAACAGTGACTTCGGCGCGGGCCGCCTCCAGGTCTCGCTCACGATGTGGCTGCCGCAGGGCAACCGCTTCACCGTGCTCGACCAGGCGCTCTCGCGCGTCCACATCGGCTCGGTCATCGAGGAGGCCGACATCGAGCTCTCCGAGGAGACCTCGTCGAAAGAGGCCGAGGCGCAGGCACTCGCCATCCGCGATTCGGTGAAGACCCAACTCGCGGTTGAGAGCATCGAGAAGGTGCTCAAGGCCATCGAGCTCGCGCACAACGAGGCCGTCCCCTGGCACCGCATCCGGGGCAACCTCGCCAAGTACCTCGGCAAGAAGGAGATCGAGGATCTCCACAACGCCCTGAAGATGGAGATCCTCGACCTGCCCCCGGTCCCGAAGGTCGACGGTGAGATCCAGCCGACGAAGTGGTGGGCCTCGAACGCGCTCTCCTGGCTCGCCTCGAAGGAGTCGGACCCGGAGAAGCGGCTCGAGCTCCAGCACGCCGCCGGCTCGTTCATCGAGATGAAGTGACCATGCGCAAAGTCGAATACCTGCGAGCCCTTGATGACCGTACGTGGGACACGGTCATCGTCGACGTCCCGTCCATCGAAGAAGACCCGGAAAACGGTGTCGACTTCGAGGAGACCGACTTGGTGGACGCCAAGCTCCTCGACTACGCCAACAAGGTGCTCGTCGGCCAGGCGCAGCATCGCAAGGTCGTGCTCTTTGCGGTCTACAACAACGAGGTGACGTGATGCCGCGCGCCGAAGAAGAAGCGCTCGCCCAGATGAAGAAGAAGCCCGACGACTTCACCGCTCAGAGGAGGACTGCATGAAGACGACGCCTGACAAGGTTGTGCGCGTCGCCGAGAAGCACATCAAGCTCTACGAGAACCGGATCCGCATCAAGGAGACGGGATTGCCCGGGGCGCAGTACATCAACCTGGAGGAGTGCAAGAAATACCTCCGCATCTGGCTCTCCATCAAAGCGAAGGACGGCCAGAACCTTTCTCCGGAAGAGGCGGCGGAGGTCGCGGACGCCTACTACTCCGGGGAGTACGACGACATCTTCAAGGAGACGAACTAGCTGATGGCCGCGAAGAAGAAGGCACATCTCAGGGTCGTCGCCGGCGGGAAGGCATCCTCCCCGCCGGCGACTGTCAAACGTCAAGTCTTCGCCCAGGACCGCCCGCTCATCGCGGCTGTCCCATCGGAACGGATCGACGCGCAGCAGGGCCTTCGCGCGAAGGACTACGTCCACCGAACCGACCACAACAAGAACTTCGAGGAAGCGAAGGAACGACGTACCGACAAAACCATCGACCATGTCCGCGGACGGTCTCAGCTCTACCCCGAGATCAACGTCCTCAACTCGGCGAAGGGCTGGTACCGGGGTATGATCCGCCTTGCCAGGAGTGAGGGCTACTCGGACATGAGAAAGTTCTTCAAGGAGAGCGATCTCGTGAATGCTCACGACAAGCGGCTCTTCGACACCGTAGGGGCCTTCATCGAGTGGGAGAACAAGCTCCCACGCGGAGGATGAGATGGACCCTGATGAGAACCTCGACGAAACGCGCGACATCACGGAGCACCTGCGCGGTCAGATCGAGAACGAGGGCCACAGTTTCACCGAGGATGACGTCGAGAAGACCGACCGCCTCATCGACCTCACCGTCAGTCTGGACGAGTGGTTGATGAAGGGTGGTTTTCTCCCGAAGGAGTGGGCGCTCCGCGCTCACGGCGGCCTCATCAAGCGCGCCGAGCTCGCGCAACGGGTCTACGAAGAAGTGCTCGCCCACACCGAGACCTTCGACGGCGACCTCGGCGTGCAGCTCGCGTACCTCCTCGGGGCCATCCTGAAGAACGACCGCATCGAGCTCCATCTCGACGTGGTCGAGGAAGTAGAAGTACTCGAATTCTTCCGGGCCATATTCCCGGAGAACCACCCCGTCTGGGCCCACATCCAGACGGACGACGTGAGCGCCAGCGCGACCTGATATTCTCAGGCTGCAATGGCAGCAATCGACGATCGGAACAAGCGTCTCGATGCCTTGGCGGAGGCCATCCGTACTTGGTCGGATAAAAGAACGGCCGAGTACAAGGACAAGGTGGCCGCCGCCAAGAAGATCTTGAAAGGCCGAACTGGATCGGAGAGGTTGTCGACGGCCACATCCGAGGCGGCTCAGGCCTACCTCGTCGATGAGATCGACACCTTTCTTCTAGGCCCGTGAACGGAGTACGCATGACCGACGAGAACAAGCCTCAGCCCGCCGAAGCTCCTCCCGAGCCCGTGCCGGAATCCGAGCCCAAGGCGCGCCGCCACGCGATCCCGCAAGGACCGCCGCCCCCGCCGAAGCCCACGAAGGTCTCGAAGGAGGACCGGCTCGAAGTCGAGAACCTCCAGCTGAAGCTGCAGAACGTGCAGCTTCAGCTCCAGATCATGCAGGCGGACCTCGCCAAGGCGCTTCATACGCGCGACGAGTACGTGAAGAAGTTCAAGGAGATGCGCGAGTACTTCCACAAGAAGTACGGTGTCGACCTCATTTCCATCACCATCGATGAAGACGGGAACATCTCGCAGCTCCCGCCGAACGCGAAACTTCCGAACATCCCGGGATTCTGACCATGACGACCATCCTCTCCACGGACCAAGCGCATGACGTTCGCCTCGACATCACCGTCTGGGAGAGCGTCTGGGCAGGCCTCTACGACCGCATCGAGGTCTGGCGCTCGGTCCTGGGAGAGGCTGGGCCCTACGAGGAGCTCACTGCTGGCGAGTACTTGCCCGCGCGCGTGCCCTTCGCGCTTGCCGGCAGCGGCAGCGGGGCGAACGTGAACATCGCTGGGGCGAAGCTGAGGGTGCGCGTGGGCGCGACCGAGCTCGAGTTCACTATCGCCGGCCCGGACCCGCGTACGTTTGCGCAGGTCGCCGCCCAGGTGACGAGCGAGGGCCTCGGCATCGTCCGGGCCTTTGTCGGCGCCGGCGGGGAGTTCGTCCTCGAGACGGTCGCCGCCGGCGGCGCGCAGTGCCTCGAGGTTCTCCCGAGCGATGCTGCCGCCCTTCTAGGGCTCCCGACCACCACGCCCGAGAGCATCGGCTACGGCCACGAGCCGCGCATCCCGCTCATCACGGGCAAGGAGAGCTACTCCTTCCGCGACTACTTCGGGCGGAAGGAGTACTTCTACAAGGTCCGCTTCCGGAACAGCCTCACCGGCGCGGTCAGTGCCTTCTCCGGACCCATCTGGTCGATGCCGAAAGCGGGCATCTCGGAGAAGAACATCGTCACCGGCTTCGTGCGCCTCGTACGTGCAGACGGCCAGCCCGACGTGAAGCAGGAGGTCATCGTCTACACCCCGTCGTACGGCTACCAGCTCGAGGGAAAGACGGTGAACGGGGGGAAGCAGGTCTTCCTCACCGACGCCAACGGCCGCGTGGAAGTACGCCTCGTTCGCGGCATGGAGATCGACGTCTCCATCGGCGGGATGAACCTGATGCGGCGGATCTCGGTCCCAATGGACCCCTCCGTCGAGTCTTTCGACATGCTGGATCCGGAGTACGGCGTCGATGACACGTTCGCGGTGAAGCGCCCGAACATCCCTTACGCTGAAAAGAGGAACTTGTGAGCGACGATACCATCTACGCCATCAAGCTCGTTGGCTTCTCAATCCTCATTCTGCTCGGCCTCGTGGGGTTCATCCTTCGCCTGCGCGAAGTAAAGGCGGAGAAGGAGAAGAACAAGTGACGTACTCGGCCACCGACATCTTCATCCGTGAGAACAATGCGCTCGGTGCCCCTATGCCGGGCGTCGTCGTGAAGGTTCTCAGCCAGGACGGCAAGCAGGTCTACGGTCAGGCCGAGACGAACGCCGACGGCGTCGCGAGCTTTCTTCTCGCGGTGCGTACCTACCAGCTCCGGTTCTTCAAGTTCGGCGCGACCTTCAAGAACCCGCAGTTCATAGAGCTCAACGACGCGCCGACGAACGCCTTCAACGTCTTCGGCACACCGTACGTACCACCGGTCAGCACGGACCCACGGATCTGCCTGTGCTCGGGCTTCTTTCGCGATGCGTCAGGCGCTCCGCATAAGAACCTCGACATGCACTTCATCGCGAAGTTCGACCCGCTTCTTCTGGAAGGTGCGGGAATCCTTTCGGAACGGGTCACCGTCCGTACCGACGAACGGGGCTACGCCTCGGTGCCCCTGATCCGAGGCGCGCAGTACGACGTGACGCTCGAGGGGATGGAGAACATCTACCGGACCATCGAGGTCGCCGACGAGCCTGCCGTCAACCTTCCGGATCTCTTGTTTCCTGTCGTAAAGGGTGTCATCTTTGACGAGGTGGCGGGGCCCTTCTCTCTTGCCGTCGGCGAGGAAGTAGAACTACACGGCCACGTTCTTACGACAGATAAGCGAGAGCTCGACGAGCTCGGGAGCGATGTCGCGTGGTCCTTGTCCAACCCGTCGGTTCTGACATTCGAGCTCCTTCCGGGGAGCATCCTGAAGCTGCGGGGGCTGAACCCCGGTTCGTGCGACGTCATCGGGGAGCGCCGGGACAAGTCGATCATCACCATCCCGAATCTGCCCATCGAGGGCCTTCCCCTCGTGGTAACGGTCACGCCATGAACGAGGCTTCGGGCGCGAGGATCTTGGCCTTCCTCGTCCGCTCGGAGCGTGTTCTTCGGGGCGTGGCGCCGGAGCAGGCGAAGCAGGTCGAGGGGCTCATCGCCGTCGTCCGCGCGCTGCCCCCGCCTGCCCCGCGCACCGTCGAGCCGCCGCCGCCGCCGGCGCCGCCCCTCCGCCACCTCGCGCGGAAGCTGGCCGGAAAGCCCGTCCCCGAGGCCGTCCCCGAGGCGTTCTCGCCCCAGGAGGCACCCACCCGGCCGGACCGCGTGCGCCCGCCGCGCAAGCGCCACCTGCGCATCGTCCCGCCCCCAGTCCCGCCACTCAAGCTCGAGCCTCAGCAGGTAAGGAAAGAGGCACCACCCGATCCCATCGGGGACAAGATGCGGGAGGCCGAGGGAGCTCGCGCGCTTCTGCTCGAGATTGTCCGCCGCGCGGCCTACGACTGGGTGCTCTACCGCAGCTCGACACGCCTCGACCAGAAGATCCTCGCCGAGGATGCGTACTGCTGGCTCTTCCTGGAGGACGAGAACCATCCGCACTGGAAGACGCGGAGAGAAGAAGCGAAGCTCATCACCAGCTTCATCTCCATTTGCGAGGCCCTCGACCTCGACGTGAACAAGGTCCGGCAGTACATCAAGGCGCTCACCCCGAATCGGGTCATGAGCTCAGGGCGCCCGCCGGAGAACAGCCGCGCGAGCGACCACTCCCCGCACATCGCTGTCCACACGAAGGTCTCCGAGGGCTTGGGCATGAGGGAGAGCGTCGACTACGACGCCCTCATCATGCAGCTCCTCGACTTCGACGGCTGAAGAAGTACGTCGTTTCCTGGGATAAGTAGGATGGAGCTCTCTCGCTCCGTTCACCAGGAGACGTTGATGTCCACTCCGATTCTTCCGCCGCCGCCGCCAACAGCAGAAGAGCAACAAGGCTTCATCCTCGAGAAGGGCCTGCAGGCGCGGGTCGATCTTCTTCGAGCGCTCGCACAAGAAGGCGAGACCCTCGGCGATACCGAGGCGCGCCTCATCACCAAGACCTCGTACGGAGAGGGCTGGCTCGACGACGTCGAACGGCTCGCGATGTGCGAGTGCGATTCATCTCGCTTCCCTGGCGTCATCCTGGGGATGGCGCACGACGGTAACACGGACTACGCCTGGGTCGCGCGCTGCGACGTCTGCCGTACGTTCGACTCCGATGAACATGCTGCCTTCTTCGCTGGCCGAGCGCTCGGCTACGAAGTGGGCTTCGCTCGTTTCGACCCGCAGTACAACCCACGGCCCTTCTTGAAGGGCCTCACATTCGAAGAGGCCGCTGCTCTCAACAACCGTGATGCAGCCCATCACCAACGAGGACGCTCTGAACCTCCTCCAGAGTGTGGTCTAGGGGGACAAACCCTGGAAAACACCCTGGAAAACAAGGGATAAGAAGAGTGGAGGGCAACCATGCGAATTGTTCTTTCAGTGATTCTGTCCCTTCTTCTCCTCGTCGGCTGCGGGGAGAGCACGACGTCTTCGCCTGCCCCGAGCGCGTTGAGCACCCAGGGCTCCGGTGGTCGAGATGGCCGGGACGGGGCTCCAGGCCCGGCCGGTGCTCCGGGTCCGCAAGGCCCGATGGGTCCCATGGGGCCGCAAGGACCTGCCGGTCCTCAGGGCCCCAAGGGTGAGCCCGGCGCCGCGGGACCGAAGGGTGACCCTGGCGAGCCGGGGCCTGTTGGCCCGATGGGTCCGATGGGTCCCATGGGGCCGCCGGGCCCTCAGGGTCCTCAGGGCATTCCGGGGCCGCGAGGCCCGCAGGGCGAGTCGGGCGTGAGCATCACACCCGACCGCATCTACACGGTGGACGGTCCGCTGGTTTCCGTCCTCGTGAGCGGCGGCAATGAGACGAGCACCGCTGCCTGCAATGCAGGCGACGTCCCTCTCTCGGGAGGTTGTAGCTTCGGCTCTACGGCCGGCGCGGCCGGCGGACTAACGGGCTTCGGCATGCGCTACACCGCGGTGGGGGACACGTACGTGTACTTCTGCCACTACAGCGGCATGGGGAACGGCGGGCGTGCTCACGTCGTCTGTCTCAGCACGCAGTGACGGAGAAGAAGGAAGGGGATGACCCTTTCTTCTTAGCCCCTGGTACCGTCGCTGCCTGGCGAAGACCGACCACGAAAAGGCTCGGCTCGTCAAAGGGGCCGTTGTTTCGGGGGATAAGAACAACGAAAGGAGATCCCCCTATGTTGTTTCAACCGCAGGCCGCCATCGGCGGCCCCATCGTCAAGTCCTGCCGTTGTGGCAAGGACTTCACGGCGGATGCCTGGCTCGACCTCATCCCCGTCGGTCTCATGGACGGCGAGGATGACTACACCATGCTCGACCTCCGGAACTGCCCTTGCGGCAGTACCATCTGCGTGGAGGTCCTCATCCTCGTCGACCCGAACGTCGGGTGCACCCCCGGAGGCCACGTGAACATCACACAGAACACCGATTCTATCGATGAAGCGGTCGCGGTCGAACTCCAGAGGTACATGGAGGACCACGGCGTCAAGACCATTCAGATGAGGCGGGAGAGGTACCCAGACAAGGTGATTGGCTGGACGCTCTACGCCAGGCTCGTCGATGGGAGGCAGATCGTCGTCGGTCCCTTTTCGGGGATGAGCGACGCGATGAAGCACCTCATCTTCAAGCTTGAGGAGGAGTGACGACCCCGCGACACGTGAGCAGGAAAGAGTGACCCCTCTTTCCTTACCTCCGGCTTTGCCCTGTACGATCGTGAGCATGGTCACGAAACGGCGTACGCCCAAGACCCGGCAGAAGTACAGGCAGGTCATTGAAGGCGAAGTCACGGTCGACGACCACGACGGCATCGTGGTCTGGGACTACATCCCGGAGGTGGGCTCGAAGCAGCCCGCTCACGGGTTCGCTGCTGGTGGACTGATCGAAGCTTTTCTCCTGGGGAAGAGGGTGCGCGTCACCATCGAGGAGCTATGAGCCGTGGCCCCGCTGCTCGATCTCACGGTGCACTTCTCGGATTGGGCAAGCCAGCCCGACGTCCACATCCTCTGCGACGACTCCTGTGTGATGCCTTCATGGGGGCGCATCACCCTCATCCAGCGCTCGCTCGAGCGGCATGCGATCTACCGCGCTGACGACGAGCGGTTCTATACGTTCAAGCGCGAGAAGGTGACCTGCAAAGCCTGCCGCGCGAAGATGAAGGGCCGCAAAGAGCACTCGTTGCGGATGCGGCGAGAGGTCGATGGTTCGAGTCCACCCGGCCCCACCAAGCGCTCCTAGCTCAGTTGGCAGAGCAGCCGGCCTATAGACCCGGCAGGTCCAGGGTTCGAGCCCCTGGGAGCGAGCTACTTGTTCAAAGCGGGTGTGTAGTACGACGGCTTGAGGCTTGTACTCAGGTCGTCGTCCTTCTGGCACACGGGTTACGAAAAGGAGTCCAAGACTCTGGAGAGCTACGAGGATAGGGGCCTCGAAGACGTCGTGTCCCTCTTGTCCTCTCTGGAGCGACTGCCAGGGCTGCCCACCAATCTCTGGGAACTGGTTGTCTGCGCCAAGGGAGTGCTGCTCGGGAAGGTCGACTTCGATCAGTTCATCGAGCAGTCGATGCGCTATCAAGGGCTTCTCTGAGCTCTTCGTCTCCAGCGTCCGTAGAACGGCACGTCGTGACCTCGATGATCCCGTAGTCCTCCGGTGGCAGGTGCCTCTTGATGCAGGCTTCGAGCTGGAGGAGGGTGAGGACAGCCAGAGCAGACTTCCTGAGCCGAGAGCGCATCTTCCATGGTAGCCCTCGGCAGGGGCTCAATGGGAAGAGCAAAAAGTGCCTCTTTCCAGGGATAAGAACAATGGAAGGAGGCTACTTCATGTTGAACCCTTACCTCATGCTCTTCTTCAACTTGTCACTCTTCGCCTTCATTGCCACGCCGGAGGAGTTCCCTCCGTACCTCGGGTCCCAGCTCGAGGACATCTTTACACAGATGCTGCTGTGCCGCACGGCACCGAGCGTCTGGAACTGACCGGCGAAGGAAGAGGGTCTTGGCCCTCTTCTTTTAGCCCCTGGTACCATCGCGCCATGCGCTGCAGGTTCGGCGGCGATGTCTGCTCTCTCGAGCACGGGCACGACCCGAGCTGTCAGCCCGTCCCGAGATGAGGGATAAGAGGGCCGGAGGTCACTTCTACATGGCCAAACCGATCGAAGACAGCTTTCTCGAACGCGATCGCCTCGAAGACGCCATCTACGCCTCGCCCCTCGGCAGCACCACGCCCTGGCGCTGCAAGGAGTGCGGCACGGCAATCGCCCGCCTCGGGCAGCCCTGCAAGTGCATCCCCGAGCTCCTCGAGCCGGAGAAGAACAAGGCGCTCCAACCGGATCCGCCTTCCCCGCCTCCCAAGCGTGCGGCCAAGAAGAAGCGCGGCGCCAAGAGGAAGCCGTGAAGGTCATCGGCCCGCTCCCTCCGGCGTCCTTGGCGGTGTGGGACGAGGACTTCGCCATCGAGCAACTCGAGCGCATGATGCGCGGTGAGTACAACAAAAGACGCCTCACCAGAGGCATGCGCGTCCAGTACATGCACCCGGAGAAGATCCCTGAGCTCCGTGGACTCGTTGGTGTTGTCCTCACGGATCCCCCTGAGGGTTCCCTCGTTACCGTGCAGTTTGAGGGGCATGGGGTGTTCAACCTGCCCGAGAAGCACTGCGTAGAATCTCGCGGAGCACTTCGCCGCTACCCGCAGGAGCTGAACTTCGAGTGACCCTTCGGGTCACCAAGAGAGGGACAATCCTCTCTTTCTAGTCCCCACCCAGATAGGATTCCCACATGGCCACGTTCACCCCCGAAGAAATCGAAGGTGTCATCGAGCGGCTCGTCCGGTCCAGTATCCGGAGGCCCTACGACACCTTGGGGGTGAGAAGAACGGACATTACTTTCAACGACGTCCAGGAGGCAGCGGCCGGGGTCTTCTTGTTGTACCAGAAGACCCCGTACTACTTCGCCTTTTTGGGTACGAGCCGCCTGGAAGAGCAAGTAAGCAGCGTGGCGGAGAGCATTCAAGAGTTGCTCGGGCTCGTGGGCGTTCTTCGTCGGCGTGTACTTCCGGTCAAGGACGTGACGCCGCTTGCCAACGCCCGAGCTGCTCTTTTCGAGCTCGAGAGCGCCGTGACGAAGAACGGGCCGCCGAGGGACGTGACGAAGGTGCCGGCCTATCAGCGCTTCAACGCGAACATCGACCGCTTCCTCGGGGCGGTCGGCTCGAACATCAGGGACGCGACGGGCATCGTCCCCACGCCGAGTGAAGCGCGCGGTCGGATCCCTGCCGCCGTGAAGGCGCTCGAGGACGCCATGAACGCGATTGTGGCGCGCGTGGGTTACATCTCGGAGGCGCTGAACGACTACAGGCGGCTCAACCTCCCCTCCCTCGTGAGCGGCGGGGTCATCTCCCGAGCGCGCCAGATGCTGGATGCTCGGGTGGACCAGCTCGAGGCAATGACGGAAACCGAGCGGCTCGCTGTTCTGCGCGACACGGTGCTCGAGTGCCTCGGGACGAAGGCGGTGGTGAAGCGTTTCGGCTCTTTCTCCCCGCCCTCCGATCTCGCCAACCTGACCGGGACGGGCTTGCCCTTCAGCGACGCCGAGCGCCCGGCAAACGAGGCCTTCTTGCGGACGGAGAAGGTCGGCCCGTACGCACTCGTGGCAGGCACCGACGCCAGTACTTCGACCAACGTGCTGAGCCTCTGGCTCGACGGCGCCCCTTCTTTCCCTAGCCCCCCGTCCGTCCAGATGTACTTGCCGCTGAGCCAGGTGGCGAAGATCGAAGGCACGCGCGCGGGGCCGTTCAACATCAACGCCGGAACGAACGACGAGCTCCGGGTGCTGGTGAACGGTACCCCCTACGTCTGCATCCTGACCGCTGGCGCCGCGCGCACGCCCGCTCAGGTCGTGGCGGACATCACGGCCGGCCTTGCTGGCTCTGGCTTCGTCGGCGAGGCCTACTTCTTCCCGCTCATGTACGACGGGGAGGTCCAGGTCTCGGGCAACAATCTCACCCTCGCCTTCGGCCAGTTCCCGCCGAACAGCGTGAACGTCGGCGACGAGGTGGACTTCTACTTCGGCCCCGACGCCGGCATCACCCGCACCGTCACTGCCGTTACGCCCTCGGTGGCGAACCCGCAGCAGATCACGGTCGACGGCGCTCCGCTCACCGGCCCGACCGCCCGGATCCGCTACGGCGCCCCCACCCGGCGCGTGCGTATCGTGCCCTCGGACAAGCTCGCCTCGGTGCAGAACAAGGACGTGGTGCAGCTCGCTCCGCTCACGAGCGTCCAGCAGGACACCGGCATCACCCTCGGCATGTTCGGCAACCTCATCGGCTACTCCAAGCCGACCGACGCCGACATCCTGGCCACCTTCATCACGGCCAACTCGAAGACCGTGCGCGCCGAGACGTACTTCCGCCCCTTCGCGGAAGGCGCCCTTCTTCGCACCGAGCCGAGCGATCCCTTCACGATGGTCTTGTACACTCACCGTGGGAACGCTACGTGGGACGCGGGGACGGTAGGGGTGACCGTAACCCTCGAAGATGACGTCGTGGGGAGCTTCGTGGGGCAGACGGTCTGCCTCCGGGAGGGCATGGAACCGGGCGAGGTGGGCGTCGTGACGAGCCAGACGGGCTCGGTCCTCACCGTGACCTTCGCTGGCCCGGTGACGGCCGGCTCGGGGCTCGTGGAGCTCGGCCCGAGCGGCGGGCCGGGCATCGCCCCTGACATGGTGGTGAACGTCACGACGGGCCCGAACAGCGGCAAGTACTTCGTCGACACGGTGCACCCGACCATCCCCTTCCAGTTCAAGTGCCGCACCGTCGCCCCCATCTACCGGGACGGCTTCAACGAGCCGCTCTTCATGGTCGGAGACGTGGGCTGGGAGGGCCTGGCGTTCTTCTCGAAGACGAAGACCCTGGCGAGCGCGATCGAGCTCTACGACCCGCTCAAGGTCTTCATGACCACAGAGGGCCCGCACGCCGAGCTCGGAACGACCAAGTACTTCCGGCTCCCCAGCCGTCCCACCGACCTCGAAGACGGCGACTACATCGAGTTCTACGAGAGCAACCTCGAGACGCCCGACTTCGAACGCGTGGTCGTTCGCCAGTTCACCGACACCGTTGTCGAGATGGACGGCGTCGTGCGCTCGCAGGGCTCGTACACCTTCGGCGGCAACACCTTGCCGATCGCCAAGCTGCGGACCGACCGGGTCATCTCGTTCGAGGAGTACAGCGCGCGCCTCAAGGCATGGCTCAAGCTCCGGGATGCGCAGGTGCGGGCCTACTTCATCGACCTGAACCGCTTCATCAACCCGCTGCTCGCCAACGAGAACCCCACCGACAGCGACGTCGGCGCGGCGGAGAACCGGCTGAACGAGCTCCTCGCCATCCTCACGATCGCCGGAGCCACGCAGATGAACGCCGACCCCGAGGCGACGCTCGAGAGCATCCTCGGCAGCTACACCACGCCCTTCGTCGCCGAGGCCGACGCGCTCGTGAAGGCCTTCAAGGAGAAGGGCGCTGATCGCGCCGTCGACTTTCTCCTCGACTGCCGCTTCACCACGTTCTTCGGCCTGGACCAGGACGAGGTGAGCTACGCCGGCAACCTGCAGAAGGCCGTGCGTCAGGTGGCCATGAACGACCTACCCGTGCGCAAGACTGATCGCGACGCGCGTACCCAGAGCCCACTCGTCGGCTCGAGCGAGAGCATCGACTACGAGATCGAGACGCCCGACCTCGACGAGACGCCCAACATCGACCCGCCAGTTGGGAGCATCGGATGACGCCCTTGGCGTCGTGCTGGGCAGCGTCTTCGCGCTCGGTCTGCACATCCAGCGGCACGCAACCGTACTGAGAAACCGGGTATAAGAGATTCGGTAAGAAAAGGGCTCGCCCCTTTCTTCAGGCTCGCCGCCCTCACGCGCGGCGAGCAGGTGTGGGCCCTCGGCTGCCTCTGGCGCCGGGGGACCGATGAGGATGGGCCGCCCGAGCGGCCCGACGAGCTCGGCCTCATCTGAGACCGGCCGGAAGGAAAACCGGCTCACCAAACCCCCCGGGAAGGAAGTGCGGGTGCGAGTCCCGCCCAGGACACCGAAAGGTGATCCTGGATTCCGCCGCTACCGCGGTGGAGGAAGGAAACCCGACCGGATTAGCCTGCGAGACGGCAGGCCGCGACCAGCGGTGTGAAGAGGCTGGTGTAGGCGTCGCGTGTACCGCTCCGACGGGTGAGCGGCGCTGAAGTCGGGGCTGTGGAGTAGGTCCTGAAACGGCCGGTTCGACTCCGGCCTGCCCCTCCGAGTCGCCCGCACGGTGCGGGCCACATACGCGGCCAGGTGGCCGCAGGGAGAGCGGAGATGAGCAATCGTTTCGTTCAACGAAACGCGATCCGGCTGGTCGAGTATCTTCACTCGACCAGCCTTGATCCGGAGGCGCACCTAGCGCCTCCGGACATCCAATTCATGAATGGGTGCAGCGATCCTGAGTGCTGCGGCACCCACGACGGCACCTTTCACGGAGAGCCGATGCTCTCCGTGAAGACGAAGGTTTCAAATACCCAACTTCACCGGCTCGCGGTGAAGTTGGGCTTGGTCAAGGAGCGAGCGTAGGCGGGCGCGCGGGCCTTTTGGCCCGCGCGCGCTGCGATGCTCTCGACGCGCGGTCGGGGGCATCGCAGCGCGCACGGAGCGCGCACGGAGGCGCCACGGAGCGCCGGGGAGATAGGCAATGACCAAACGCCTTTGGATCCTCGGGGCGGCAGACCCCGAGATGAACGAGATCGAGAACCTCCTCCGCGCGACGGGGGAGGCCTTCGCGTACGCGCTCGACGCGAGCGGCGAGCGCGTGTCTCCGGCGACCGCCTACAAGGCGGTCAAGACGTCCGCCGAGGCCCCGGCGGACGCAACCGTCTACCTCGTCGAGTGCGAGGTGGACGGACTTACGAATGAGGTGGTGGTCCGCATCGACCACCATCGACCGGGCGATCCTGGCTACGGCCAGGATCCTCGAGAGTTCCTGGCCGCATCTTCGGTCGGCCAGGTCCTGCGGGCACTGGCTCGCCTCGGCGCTATCCCCTCATCGTGGCGCCGCATGGCGGCAGGATATGCCGCCCCGCTGACTCCGCAGTACGCCGCCGATGGATCGCCGGTGGATTATACCGGGGTCTTTTGGCTCCGCGTGGGTCGAGGGGGCAAAGACGTATGGGACATCGTACTCGATGCCCATACGTTCGCCCGCGTACCCAGCGAGCTCGTACTCGCGGCGGCGGCCGACCATTGCCTCGCCGCGGCCTACCGCGGCGAGTGTCCGGGTGTCGATCCCGACGCGCTCATGCGGTGGCGCGCGGAGACGCGCGCCGCGTATCAAAAGCGTTCGGTCGCCGACGTCCTCGCGGACGTCGAGAAGGCGCGCGAGGCGCTTCGCGGGGCTCCGCTGGTTGAGCTCCGCGGGGCATTCGCCTGCGACTACCACGCATTCGGCTTCGAGCCAGGATGTGGCGACTGCACTCCCGCGCTCGCATCGTGCGACCTCCGAGGTCGCACGATCCCCGAGCTGCCGGAGGCAGCAGCCCGAGAGGGCGTCGCCTACCTCGCGACCGTCGCCGATCGCGACGGCCGCAAGAAGATCGTCCTCGGGGGGCACACAACCCCCGAGACGGTCAAGGCGTTCATCGAGTCCTGGGCGCCTGCCCAGGGACTCACTGGCATCTACGGCGACCCCGCCCGCGGCTTCGCGGGCGGGTACCTGCCATGATGAGCCATCGACAGTCTCGCCCGGTGCCCTTCGGAAAACCGAGGGGCATCGGGCTTGAGGCACTGTGAGGCCCAAGGCGGGCCACGAGCGAGCGGTGCTCGCGAGGACTAAGCGCGCTCGACGCGCTGGACGGTATCGGCGCGTTCGTGCGCGCCATCTCAGCCTGACGGAGGATGCAAGATGAGAATCGACGAGCGCCAGCTCGCACGAGACTACGGTATCGACGTGACGACGCCCGTTGGCGTCGCGC
>CALFEQ010000010.1 GCA_937949945.1 uncultured Myxococcales bacterium | reverse complement strand
AGGCTCCTCGATCACGTCGCCGGGCGCGAGCCGTCCATCGCCGGACGGATACACTCCTTTCGCTGGGCGCCGGGCGTCTCGGCCCGGCTTCGCCGCCCCAAGCGCAGGTTCCGTGACGGCGGCCGTACGACGAGCTGACGACGTCGAACGAACGGCACCGGCCGCCGGCGCGGAACCTGCGCGCCAAAGGCGGAGCCGGGCCGAGGCGCCCGGCGCCCACCAAGGACGCGAAGGCCGAAGAAGTGTCAGCGGTCTCCTGTCCCGTTCCTCCCTGATCCCCGAATCCGGATCCCGGCCCCTGATCCCGGAATCCGGACCCGGACCCAGACCCAGACCCAGACCCAGACCCAGACCCAGACCCAGACCCAGACCCAGACCCGGACCCGGACCCAGACCCAGACCCGGCCCCAGACCCAGACCCAGACCCAGACCCAGACCCAGACCCGGACCCCGACCCCACCGCGCAGTCTGCACCCGAGTGCATCAGTTGCGCCTCACGCCACATCGCTCGCGCTCTCTCCCGCACCGTCGAACGCGGCACGCCGTTCGCAACTCCACCGAGCATGAAGCGACGGCCCTCGTCCGTGGAAACCATCCTGCCGACGCAACTGCTCCGCGACCTGTTGAGCGGCCGCCGCCTCCTCCTCATCGACGTGCGCGACCCATCCGAGCTCACCGATCCGCGCGCCCGTCTCCCTGGTGCGAAGCATGTCCCGCTGCAAAAGCTCTTCGCGAAGCGCGAGGAGCTCGCACGCGAAAAGGTCGAGGGCGTCGTGACGATCTCGAACAAAGGCGATCGAGCGCGCGATGCCGCGTTGACGTTGTCGCTGCTCGGCCTGCCCGACGTGAAGTGGCTCGAGGGCGGCCTCGAGGCGTGGAATCGGGAGGTCGCGTTCGCAACGTAGGCGATTTCGCGCGACACGAGGCCGGCGCTCGTGGCATCGAATCGGTCCCCGGCGCATGGAGCCCACCCCCCGGTTCACGCGTTACCAGCTCTTCGTCGTAGCGCTGCTGGCGTTCCTCCAGTTCACGGTGGTGCTCGACTTCACGATCCTGTCGCCGCTGGGCGCCTTCCTCATCGAGGACCTGGGCATCACGCCGGCGCAGTTCGGCGTGGTCGTGTCGGCGTATGCGTTCAGCGCAGGCGCCTCGGGCCTGCTCGCCGCAGGCTTCGCGGATCGGTTCGACAGAAAGCGCCTGTTGCTCTTCTTCTATGCGGGCTTCGTCCTCGGAACGCTGCTCTGCGGGATCGCGACGAGCTATCGCTTCCTTCTGGTGGCGCGGATCGTCACGGGGCTGTTCGGCGGAGTCATCGGCTCGATCAGCCATGCGATCGTCGCGGATCTGTTCCCGCTCTCGATGCGCGGCCGGGTGATGGGCTTCGTGCAGACGTCGTTCTCGGCGAGCCAGATCCTGGGCATCCCGGCGGGGCTGTTCGTCGCGACGCATTGGAACTGGCACGCCCCTTTCTTGATGATCGTGGCCGTCGCGCTCGTGGTCGGCGTCGCGATCGTCCTGCGCCTGGAGCCGATCGCAGGCCACCTCGAAGCGGCGAAGGATCGGAACCCGCTCGCGCACCTTCTCCAAACGGCGACACGCCCTCGCTACATCGCCGGTTTCGCGTCGACGATGCTCCTCGCGACGGGAGGGTTCATGCTGATGCCTTTCGGGAGCACGTTCCTCGTGCAGAACCTGGACGTCCCCCCCGAGAGGCTGCCCGCCGTCTACATGGCGACGGGACTGAGCTCGTTCGTCGCCGGCCCGCTCCTCGGCCGCGTCGCGGACTCGATCGGAAAGTACAAGACGTTCTTGATCGGCACGATCGTCGCGGGTGTGGTGGTCGTCTGGTACACCGGCCTCACACGCGCGTCGCTCGCGCTCGTCATCGCGCTGAACGTCGTGCTCTTCATCGGCATCTCGGCGCGCATGGTCTCGTCGCTCGCGCTGACGTCGGCGCTGCCGGCGCTGCCGGACCGCGGAGCGTACATGTCGATCAGCTCTTCCCTCCAGCAGCTCTCGGGCGGGGTCTCGGCGTGGACGGCCGGGCTCGTCGTCCATCAGGCGACGCCGACGTCGCCGATCGAGGGCTACCCGACGCTCGGTCTCATCGTCGTGGGCACGATGGTCATCACGCTCGTGCTGATGCTGAACGTCGACCGCATCGTCCGTCGGGGGGAGCCTGCCGTGCAGGGGGCGTGAGGGCCGATGCCGGACGATCGCCCCTACTTCCCGTCCCTCGACGGGTTGCGATGCCTCGCGATCCTGCCGGTCGTCTGGCATCACTCGACGACGCGCCCGCTGGACGGCGTGCTCGGGCGCGGCCCGCTCGGCGTCGATCTGTTCTTCGCAGTGAGCGGCTTCCTCATCACGACGCTCCTCTTGCACGAGCGCCGGCGCGGCCGCGTCTCGCTCGGCGGGTTCTGGATCCGCCGGAGCCTTCGCATCTTTCCGCTCTACTACCTCGTGCTCGGAGCGTTCGTCCTGCACGCGCTGTTCGTGCGCGAGCCCGGCCCCGTGCGCGATCACTTCCTCGCGAGCGTCCCGTACTACGCGACGTACACGTCGAACTGGGCGCTGTGGCAGCCGGTCGATCACGCGATCGTGTTCTCGTTCGCGTGGTCGCTCGCGACCGAAGAGCAGTTCTATCTCGTGTGGCCGCCCGTCCTCCGCGTGTGTCGGTCCGTCGTCGTGCCGGTGCTCGTGATGAGCGGCCTCGTCCTCCTCGACCAGGGCGCCGAGCGAGGTTGGCTCGTGCCGGTGCTCCACGAGGGCCTGGCGCTCCGGATCGTGAGGAGCTTCGCGACGCCGATCGGGCTCGGCGCCCTCCTCGCCCTCGCGAACGATCACCCGACCTCGTCACGAGCCCTCCGCGCGATCCTCGGGCGGCGGTGGTCCTCCTCCGTCGCGCTCGGGCTCGTCGTGGTCGCGGTGATCGCGCCGTGGCCGCTCTTGCCGACGCACTTCGCGCTCGCAGCGCTGGTGGGCGCGTGCTCGCTCCGCCGCGATCACCTCCTCGCGCCGCTCTTCGAGAACCGCGTGGTCCGCCACGTCGGTGTGGTGAGCTACGGCATCTACCTGCTCAACGTGCCCGTGGTCTCCGCCACGCGCGCAGTCTTGGGCGCGGAGGCGAGCTCCGCGCTCGTGTTCGCCGTCGCGGCGCCGGCGAGCGTCCTCGTGGCGACGGTCGTCCATCGGTGCGTGGAGCGCCCGTTCCTCGTGCTGCGTGATCGCCTGCGCGCGCGCTCCTCGGCGCGCTCGGCGACCTCGACCGTCGACGCGGCTGGCCTTCTGCGCGGATTCCCGCAAAATTGACAGACGGGGGCACACCTCACCCGCGGAGAGGATCATGAAGCGTGCAGTCTGGCTCGTGCTCGGAGCATCGATGATTGGCTGGGGGATCGCCGGCGCGCTCGGCGGCTGCAGCAGCGAGGAGCCCGAGCCGGTCGAGGAGCCGGACTCCGGCGATACCCCGTCGACGAGCGGCAGCCCCGGACCGAGCGGACCGAGCTCCTCGTCGGGAGGAACGAGCTCGTCGGGCGGCCCCACGGACGACCTCGACGCGGGCGACGAAGGCGACGCCGACGCGGCGCCGAGCCCGCCGGCGTCGAACCCGGGGAAGGTCACGTGCGGAGCGACCGAATGCGACGCCGGCAACCGCTGCTGCTGGCCGGAGAACGACGCGAGCGCCGGCGTGTGCGGGAACTTCTGCATGGGCGCCAACGACTTCGAGATCCTCTGCGACGAGAAGGCCGACTGCCCGAACCCGAACCAGAGGTGCTGTCTCTTCTACGGCGAGTCGAGGTGCGCCGTGAACTGCGCCCCCGGCGGCAACATCCAGCTCTGCAAGACGGACGCCGAGTGCGCCAACGACGCGGGCTGCTCGGAGAGGTCCTGCGCACGCGGCGCTGGAGACGATATCGTCATCCTCCGCCTGCGGGTCTGTGGGAAGCCGGCCAACTGCGAGTGATCGAGCGCACGCGCGGCGGCCGCCCCGGCGCCGCGCTCCGCGTCACTTCGTGCGCCGGCGGATCCCCGCCTCGTACGACCAGTAGACGTACGTCGCGTCGAGCGCGACGCCGTTGATCCGTCGCTGGTTCGTCACGAACGCCTGGGCGTTCGCCGTGGACACGGGGCTCTTCATCAGCGTTCCGGAGTCGCGGTTCGCCCACCAGAGCGAGACGCCGTCGGTCGCCATGCAGCGCGGGCCGCGCTGGCCGTCGAGGAAGACGGAGGTCACGCCCCCGCCCGGGCGACCCTTCCGGATCCTTCCGCTCTCGGAGTCGTAGTTCGTGTAGAAGACGTCGTTCGGCTCGACCACGACGACACCCCACGGGTTCGTCGCCTGCGTCACGAGAGTCGTACGCTCGCCGTTGTTGGTCTGTACGACGTAGATGTTCCCCGCCTCCGGAGCGGACGCGAGAAGCTCGGTCGGAGTCCTTCCCCGGCGGAGACAGCCACCTCGGACGTCGGCGAGGGTCGAAGCCCCGGAGCCGTCACGCGCGCTCGCGCGACGGAGCTTTCCGCTGGCCGTCCAGTAGACGTACTGCTCGTCGGCCTCGAGCCCGGCGAGCGAACCGCGCTCTCCGCTCACGAGCGTCCGGGCGCCCGAGCCGTCCTTCGCCGCGATCCCGATCGCCCCGTTCGAGTCGAGCCAGTAGAGCGCCGATGCGTTGACCGCGACATCGAGGACCGTGGTCGACGCGATCACGTCGCAGACGACGCCGGGCGGGCACTCGTCCACGGGAGGCGGCTGGTCGGGAGGAGGCTCGTCGGGAGGCACGGAGCCGTCGCCGGGGAGCGTGGCGCCGTCGCCCGGAGCCGCATCCCCGGCATCCGGGAGCACGCCCTCCGAGTGCGTGCCCTCGAACTCTCCGACGACCGACAGGCCGCAGCTCGACGCCGAGAATGGCGTCGCCATGGCGAGAGCCAACAGCAGGGCGGCGCGCCAGGCTCGTCGAGGCATTCACCACCAACTTAGCGAGCGGGCGAAGCGTCGGGAATGGCAAGGCGGCTTACCGGGCGTCCGCGCCGGCCACGCGCGGCCGTCTGCCTGCTGGTAGGCTCGCCCAGCGCCGCACGCCGACGCGAAGCCATGTGGCGGTCTCGCATCCCCTTGCTTTTCTTGCTCTCCCTCACGGTGTCGCCCGGGCTGCCCCCGCGCGGGGAGGAGCCGCCGATCCCTCGAGGGGTCCCGTCGCCCGACGGGCCGCCCTCGGAGGGCTGGACGCCACGAGCCGCACGCGTCCAGGCCTTGCGGGTCCGCCTGAACGGGCTCGGCGCGCGGACGCATGCCAACTGGGTCCTTTTCCGGCTGCCGTTCGATACGACCCGGAAGGACCGGATCCGCTCCGTCCGATACCGTCCGAGCTGCCGCTCTCGGACCGACGTCGGCGCGCTCCGAATCGGCAGCGTCTGCGTACAGTTCCGTCCGGCCGGGAGCGTCGAGAGCTGGACGCTCTACACCGTCGGGGGCGTTGGGAATACGCGGCGTTTCGCCTGGCATCCGTCGCCTCCGACGGACGACCCGACCCTCTTGGGCATCAACGTCCCCACGCGTGTCGCGAACCACGTGGCGTGCGGCCGGGACGAGGGAAATCTCCTCGATCCTGCGGAATGGACGCTCGACGTCACGTGGGAAGAGCGCTGACGGAAGGCCGCCGCCGACGAGACGGCAACTGCGAAGGGCGCTGCGCAGTCGCGAAATCTTCGCATCGGCGGGACGACGCGGGACGACGAGGATGACGCCTCCATGACCGAAAAATGTCCGTATGGAGCTTGCCCCTCGCCCCAGTCACAGCTACCCCAACGCCGCATGCTTCCGCGCTACTCGGCCGACTACCGAACGCTGCTCTGGGCGCTGATGATGCCCGTGGTGCTGGTCGCGCAGTTCGCCAATCCGAACCTCGTCCCGTACCTGTCGCCTGTGAGCTTCTACTTCGCGATGGCTGCCGGGACGATGGCGCACAACCACAATCACTGCCCGGTCTTCACGTCGAAGCGAATGAACGCGTTCTACGCGATGTGGATCTCCATCTTCTATGGATATCCGGCGTTCGCGTGGGTACCGACGCACAACCTCAATCACCACAAGCACGTCAACCGCGAGGGCGACGCGACGATCACGTGGCGGCACACGAACCGGAACACTTGGTACGTCGCGATCACGTACTTCTTCGTGTCGGCGTATTACCAGGCCGGTCCGATCAAGGAGTACATCGCCAAGGCGAAGAAATCGAACCCGCGGCTCTATCGGCAGATCATCACGCAGTACACGGTCTGGATCTCCGTGCTCGTGGGAACGCTCGTCGTCGCGATCGGCCTGCACGGGACGTGGCCCGGCATCAAGCTGTGGCTCTTCTCGTTCGGCCTCCCGTCGCTGTTCGGCACGTGGTCGATGATGTGGTTCAACTACATGCAGCACGTGCACTGCGACCCGTGGTCGAAGTACAACCACTCGCGCAACATCACGGGCCGCATCTTCAACTTCCTGGTGTTCAACAACGGACTGCACACGGTGCACCACGCAAACGCCAGCGCGCACTGGAGCACCGCGTACGAGGAGCACGCGAAGATCGCCGACAAGATCCACCCGGACCTCAACCAGCGCAGCTTCTGGTGGTGGATCATCCGCGGCTACGTCATTCCGGCGTTCATCCCGAGCCTCGAGACGAAGCAGATCGGCCGCGCCCCGTTCGATCCCCCCGAAGGTGTGCGCGCCGGGCGTCCCGCGAACCGGCGCCCCCAGACGGACTCCGTCGAAGCGCTCGAGGCGGGCCACAACGCCCAGATGGCGTGACCCGACGGCGCGCCCTCGCGCGCCGTCGACCGATGAACGTGCCCGGGCGAAGAGCGGCGGTCGCGTGGCGACCCCCTCGACGTCCCGGGCTTTTTCGTCAGAGGCAGCGCGGTCCCGTGACGGCGAGGAGCCGCTCGTACGAGTTCTGCGCGGTGCCCTCCGTACACTCGCAAGGCGTCGACTCGTCGTGCCCGCACGGCAGCGGGACGTTCGTGAAGGGAGCATCGGCGCAGGCGGTCGGGGCGAAGGTCATCGCGTCCGGACACTGCGTCACGGACTCCAAGCCGAGCGAGTAGCCGACGCTCTGCACGGCGGCGGCGCAGCCCTGCGTCAGGTCGGCCTCGGCATGCGCCTGCGAGACGAAAGCGATCGCGTTCGGAACCACGGAGCAGGTGAGAGGAGCGATGGCGGGCTCACCGAGGAGCGCCGGAAGCGTCGCCTGGGCGAAGACGATCTCGATGTGCTCCTGGTTGCCGGGATCGACGTCGGTCACGACGACGTTGAACGGCGCGAACTCGTTCTTTACGCACGTGACGAGCGCATGCCAGCTCTCCTCCGCCACGGTCCACGGGGACCCCGTGTTCGCGACGAGCGGCGTCGTGTTGGTGCGAGAGTCGTGAGTGGCTGCCGGGGTGTACGTCCCGCCTCCCCATAGCGATCGGCTGGTCCGGTCGATGGCCGCTCGACGCGCGAGAGCGCCGCTCGCGACAGCGCGCCGCTCGGGCACGCGCTCGATCGACCGATGGCATCGGGTCTGCACGCCTCGACGCATCATGCGACTCGCCGAGATCATGAACACGAACGTCGTCGGCGTGCGGCCCGACGACGACGCCGAACGCGCCTGGTCGTTGATGCGGACGAAGGGAGTGCGCCACCTCGTGGTGATGGATGGCCGCAACGTCGTCGGCGTCCTCTCCGAGCGAGACCTGGGCGGCCGCAGTGGGGCGGCGGTGCGCAGAGGCCGGACGGTCGCGGATCTCATGACCGAGCAAGTCGTCGAGGCGAGCCCGTCGACCACGATCCGTCAGGCGGCGAACCTGATGCGTGGCCGCACGATCGGATGCCTCCCGCTCCTGGAGAACGGGCGCCTCGTCGGCATCGTGACGACGACGGACATCCTCGAGCAGCTCGGCCGCGGGGCGACGCGGCCGACCGTGCGGGCGGAGCGACAGATCCGCCGCGCGCCGGCCGGACACCATACGCTGGGCGATCGAAGGCGCGTCCTCGCCCGGCCGTCGAAGGTGAGGGGCCGAGCCAGGAAGGCCGGGTGACGATGGGCGTCAGCTCCGCGCCGGCGCGACACGCCGACCGGCGCGCCTCGGCGCGAGCGGCTTCGTCCGCCTGCGCGTGAGGGAGCGCCGGACGGCGCGCTCGATGCCCGCGAGCGCGGCGTTGACGGCGGCCTCGCGGGCGGCGTCCTTCGCCTCGAAGACCACGCTCGGCAGGCCGGAGAGCACGACCTTGACGCGCACGCATTGGTCGACGCCGCCGCGCGGACCGTTAACGTCTTCGACACGCACGCTGACGCGCTCGATCGATTCGGCGAACTTGCCGAGCTTCATGCCGAGCTTCCGCCGGATGTAGTCGCGCTCCGATTGCCCGAGCTGCGCCCCGAGGACCCGGACGTGCGCCGGAGGTCGCTGGGTCCGTCCAGCTCGTCGTTTGACGGGGCGCGGCACGCGCGCGGCGAACGGCGCCCGCTTCGCGTCGCCTCGCCGTCGCGACCGCGTCGAGTCGCCGCGGGGTTCCATCAGCCGGCCGCCCTCGGAGCGAACACCTCACGCATGGGCCGCGGCAGCTGGGCTCGCACGTCCTCCATCTGGCCGGGGCTCACGAGCTGGCCGACGGTCGTGCCGACGCCATGGATGATCTCCGACGCGCGCTCGGGGTCGACGTCCATGCGCTTGACGACCTCCGAGACGATCGACTCCATCGTGATCCGTTTGTCCGGTCCCGGCGGAAGAGCGCGAAGCGTCGGCTGGATGACCGAAGGCAGCTGAGCGATGAAATCCTTCGCCTCCTCCGGTGTGAGCCGCCGTACCACGGCCGAGAGGACGATCTCGAGCGCCGTCTCCGCTTGATCGTTGGACTCGAGGTTGGCCGCGGCCCTCACGTGCGAGAGCAGCCTGCCGTACGTCGACGCGGCGCGCCCGGCGCTGCGCGCGGCCGCCCGCGTTCGGATGGGCGCCGCGGGCCCGCCCTCGCCGATCTGAGCCGCGACGACGGACGCGAGCTCGTCGATGGATGCGGCTTCGTCGATGAGCAGATCGTCGAGCGTGACCATGCCGACGAGACGACCGTCCTCGACGAGCGGGATGCGGCGGACGTTGCGCTCCTGCATGAGCCGGATCGCGTCCTGTTGGTCGTCCGAAGGCGAGAGCGTCACGACCGGCGACGCCATCACGTCACCGATGTGCGTCGTCTTCGGGTCGAGCCCGCGTCCGACGACGCGGACCGCGAGGTCGCGATCGGTCACGATGCCCACGACCTCACCCTTGTCCTGCACGACGACGGCGCCGATGTTGTTGTTCTCGATGGCGCGCGCAGCCTCGAGAGCGGTCGCACGCGGGCCGAGCACGACGAGGCGGGGTCTGACGTAGAGTCCGAGGGACATGATGGGCTCCTTCCGCGGTGGGTCTCGCCCCGTCGCAGAAGCAGCGAGCGTGCCGGCTCGGGTCACGCGGAGGTCGTGCTCGCGTCAGCTCGAGCGTTCGCCGACATGTCCGTCCACGTCGGCGTCGACTTCACCTTCGACGTCGCCGAGCAACGTGTGGATGTCCTCGTCGGTGAGCCCGCCGAGCGCGCCCGCGTCATGACCGATGACCGCATCCACGAGCTCGCGCTTGTGCTGCTTGAGGAGCGCGATCTTGTCCTCGATCGTTCCACGCGCGACGAGGCGCACGACCGTCACCGGACGCGTCTGACCGATGCGGTGCGCGCGGTCGGTCGCTTGATCCTCGGCCGCGGGGTTCCACCAGGGATCGCAGTGGATGACCGTGTCGGCGGCCGTGAGGTTGAGCCCGGCGCCGCCCGCCTTGAGCGACACGAGGAAGAGGGGGGCGCTGCCCGACTGGAAACGCTCGACGACGGCGTCCCGGTCCTTCGTGGTGCCATCGAGGTACTCGTACGGAACCTTCGCCGCGTCGAGGTCCTGCCGCCAGAGGGCGAGGAGCTCGACGAACTGCGAGAAGACGAGCGCGCGGCGCTCCTCGGCGACGAGCTCTCGCACGAGGTCGAGGAACACGGCGCGCTTGGCGCTGTCCCAGGCGGGCACGTCGGGGTCGACGAGCCGGGGGTCGCACGCCATCTGGCGAAGCCGGAGGATCGCGGTCAAAGCGGAGAGCCTGGCGCGTGCGCCGTCGCGTCGCCTGAGGTCGCGCGCCACGGCCTTCCGCAGCGCGAGGGCGAGCGCGTCGTAGAGTCTTCGCTGGCGCACGCCGAGCACGCACGGCCGCTCGACCTCCGTCTTCGGAGGCAGGTCGAGCAGCACCTCGGCCTTCGTTCTCCTCAGGATGAACGGCCGCACGACCGCGCGGAGCTCGGCGGCGAGCTCGCTGTCCGGCCTCGTCGCGATCGGCCGCGCCCAGCGCTCCTCGAAGTCCCGTAGCGTGCCGAGCATTCCCGGGTTCGCGAACGTCATCAGCGACCACAGCTCGCCGAGCCTGTTTTCCACCGGCGTGCCCGTCAGGGCGATGCGCATCTCGGCGTCGAGGGCGCGCGCCGCGCGCGACGTCTCGGCCGCCGGGTTCTTCACGTTCTGCGCCTCGTCGAGCACCACCGCACGGAACCGCGTCCGTACGAGGCGATCGACCTCCCGCCGGAGCAGGCCGTACGTCGTCACGACGAGATCGTGCCGTTCGAGCGCCTCGCTCGCGCGGCTCGTGCCCGTCCAAGCGGCGACCCCGAGGTCCGGCGTGAAGCGAGCGGCCTCGCGGAGCCAGTTGCCGACGAGCGACGTCGGGCACACGACGAGCGCCGGCGCCCCCGTCCCCTCCTCTTCCTTCCAGCGCGCGAGGAACGCGAGCGTCATGAGCGTCTTGCCGAGGCCCATGTCGTCGGCGAGGAGCCCGCCGGCCCCCAGCTCGCGCAAGAGCTGCAACCACGCGAGGCCGGCGCGCTGATACGGACGCAACGTTGCCTGGAGCCCCGACGGCAGCCGTGGCTCCGGCCGCGCGGCGAGATCACGAAGCCGCTCGCGCAGCGCTCTCGCGCGCGCGTCGAGCGTCACGCGCGACGCCGGCTCGGCGCTCGGCGAGCCGCGCTCCGCGAGCTCGATCCAGCGCGCGACACGGCCGAGCTGATGAGGCGGCAGCCGCATCCGCTCCTCCAGCGCTCGCCCCGGCGCGATCTCACCGAGCAGGAGGGCGAGCTCGGAGGTGATCTTCGAGAGCGATCCGTCCGAGAGCACGACCCAGCGACGCCCCTCGGCGAGGGCCGCGTGCATGCGCGCGATCTCGACCGTCAGCGCACCGGCGCGGAACTCGAGCTCGACGTCGAGCCATCCCGCCGACGCCGTCACGCGGACGTCGACCGCGGCGGGGGGACCGATCCTCGTCCGGGCGAGAGCGTCCGTGACGAGGACCTCGAAGCGCGGCGACTCCGAGGCGCGGAGCTTGGCGAGGCCCTCTTTCCAGAACCCGACGGCGTCGTCGTCCCGGGCGACGAGCGCCTCGTCCTCGGATCGGAAGCCCGCGGCGCGTACGAGCGCGAGCGCGGCGTCCTCTTCGTCGACGTCGCGGCCCTCGCACGTGCGGACGTCGGATCCGTCGCTCGGCGGCGCGCTCTCCAGCGGGATCTTGCCGGCCGTGTAGACGGCCGCGAGCGTCGCGCGCACCTCGAGCGGCGTCCCTTCGAGGCGCAGCTCGAACGACGGCTTCTCGAGGGGCGGGAGCCCGAAGTCCTCCGGCGGCGGCAACGCGACGCCGAGCCTGCGGCCGCGCCCGAGAAGCGCGCGTCCCACCCGCTCTCTCGAGCCCTCCTCGAACGGCAAGGACGGCACACGGTGCAATCCCATCGCCGCGTCGAGATCGACCGACGGGGCCACCTCGTGGAACGTGAGCGTCGCCGGCGACCAGAGGTACGGAAACGGCCCTGCGAGCAGGAACGTCTCGCCGGCGTCGCCCACGCGTTCGCCGTCGGCGTCGTACCAGCGAGCCACGAGCCGCGAACCGTCGCGCTCGACGCGCGGGCTCACGGGCGATCGCCCGAAGCGGACGTACCCTTTGAAGTCACCGGCGCGGATGCCGATCGCGTCGCGGAGCAGGTGGACGAGGATCGAAGCCTGACCGCGCGTCGCGACGAGCGCGTCCCGATCGAGGTGGAACGGCGCGGTGAGCTCCACGAGCCGGCGGTGCTTCGGCGGAAGGCGCGCCGCGAGGACGTCACGCGCCGGGACGAGCGCACGCGAAGGCGGCCGGCGATGACGGAGGAGCACGGCCGCCCTGCCCTCCTCCCGCGCGGCGCCGGTCCACGACGGAGGGCTTTGCAGCGTGATCACGTCGACGTCGATCTCGAATCCGTCGTCGAAGCGCGGCGCCGGCAGCCACGCGGCGAGGCGGTCGTCGAGCGTACGCGCCTCGAGCGCGCTGGCGCGGAGCCGGGGCAGCTCCTTCGCGAGCGCCTCGGCGGGCTGGCCCGCGACGAGCGCCTCCCGCAGCGCCGGATGGTACGCGACGTCGACGAAGAGCCAGACGACGTGATCGCAGATCCGACCCTTCTTGCACGCGCACGAGACGTCGAGCATGTCCGCCTCGCGCATGCGCGCCGCGACCCGCATCGGCGAGCCGAGGCGTCGCTCGCCCGGCGCGTCCACGATGGACGCGACGAGCTTGGAGCCGTCCACCGACGGACCGCTCGCGTACACGCGCGACCGCGCGAGCGCGGCCGTCACCGCATCGGCGCCGAACCGGCGCTCGACGAGCTCCGGATCGATCGCACGGATCCACGACGCCTCGCTCACGCGCGAAGCATGCTCACCGAGCGGCCGGCGGCGCAAGCCGCATCACTGTTTGACCGTCGTCGACTCGAGCACGATCTTCTGCCCGTCGACGGTCGCGACGATCGACACCACGCCCGGGGCCCTCTCGAGGCCGAGCGCGCCGATCGGCGCCCCGTTCTTCGTGATGGTGCCCTCGGCCTTCCAGCCGGTGCCCGTGTCGATCTCGATCGCGTGGAAGTTCTCGAGGTGCTTCTGGACGACGGCCTCCGCCGCGTAAGAAGAGCCGCCCTCCGTCCAGGTGTCGTTCACCGTCCGCGTGATCGAGTGGAGGAAACGGCCGCTCGAGGCGACGGAGCGGTACCGATAGGTCTCCGCGAGCTGGACGGCGAGCGAGCCGGCCGTGATCGTCCCCGTGAGCGCCTCCTCCGTCGTGTGCTCGGCGAACTGGATCTCGACCTCCGACTTCTTCGTGCCGGCGCGGTGCACGTCGGCCGTGTACGAGACGCCGTCGACCTCGAAGGTGCCCTTCAGCGTCGCTTCGGTCTCGCCGCCGACGACGCCGTCGGCGATCTCGACGTCGAACGCGACCCTCCCGCCCGTCTGCACGATGCGGTAGCGGAAGACGTGATCGCGCGCGAGGTAGTCCTCGGGACCGCCCGTGAAGTCGCCGCGCATGTCCGTGACCCACAGCTCGTCGCGCGTGCCGTCCGTGAAGACGACGACGAGGCGGTCCGCGGGCTCCGGCGAGTAGACGAACGTCTCCGTCTGGCCCTGCTGCGTCAGCGTCCCTCGGGCGACGACCTCCGTACCGCCCATCTGGAGGCTCGCCTCGAAGACGGCCCTCGCCGCGAGCTCCTTCGACTCCTCGCCGAGATCGAACGACATCGCCGACGCGACGATCGCGCGCTTGACGACGGCCGCGTCGCCCGTCGGTGCGACGTCGCCGGAGCTCCCGCCGCTGCTCGACCCGCTCGACGTGCCGCCGCCCGCCGTGGATTCGGAGCACGACGCGCAAGCCAGAGAGAGAGCACAGAGGACCGTGGCGAGAGCAGCTCGAGCGTACATCGCGGCCTCGATAACACGGGCCTCGGCGCGCGCAAGCTCCGCGCCCCACGGTGCGAGGCGCTCGGCAGAACGAGCTCGACCGTAGGGCGCAGGATCGCAGCGGTCACTTGTTCTTGGGCCGAACGCCTCCACGCGGAGGGACGTCCTGGATCCGCTTGCTCGCCTCGCGGTAGCGGGCTCGCATCTCCTCCGCGAGCTCGGGCCGCTTGCGAATCAGGTCCTCCTTCTCCTGCGGGTCGGCCTCGAGGTCGTAGAGCGAGAAGCGGACGTCGTTGCCGAACGCGATGAGCTTCGTGCGCCCGTGGATGAGCGCGCGGCGGCGCTCGTTGTAGTCGTCCTCGGGGAGATCCACGATGACGTCGCGATCCTCGCCTTGCCCGGTGAACAGCTCCTCGACGAGGCTCTTGCCGGGAAGCGCGGGGACGTTCTCGGCGCCGAGCAGCTCGAGGATCGTCGGCATGAGGTCGACGTGCCCGCGTGGCCTCTCGATGACACGCGGCGCCGCGCCCGGGACGTAGAAGAAGAGCGGCACGTGCACGAGCTCCTCCCAGACCTCGTGCGCGTGGCGGTACATGCCGTGCTCGCCGAACGCCTCGCCGTGATCGGCCGTCACGATGATGGCCGTCCGACTCGCCCACGGCTGCGTGTCGATCCAGTCGAGGAGCTTGCCGATCCAGAGGTCGGTGTAGAACACCTCCTCGTCGTACAGATCCCTCTTCTTCTTGCCGAAGTGTGGGCTCTCCTCGTGCCCGTGGTATTCGTCGTGCGGATCCATGTAGTGGAACCACGCGAAGAACGGGCGATCCGGCGGGCCGCCTGCGTCGACGGCCTTGCCCGACGCGACCGTGTCGAGCACCTCGATCGCGAGCGGCGTCAGCTTGTGGCTCGTGACGTACGGATCCGTCTGGTAGTCGAACGTGATGCCGGGGACGATCTTCCAGATCGCAAAGCCGGTCTCGAAGCCCGAGTTCCCCGGGCTGAAGTACATGTGCGCGTGGGCGCCGACGCACGGGATGCCCTCGGCCGAGAGGTGCGTGCACACGAACTGGTCGCGCTGCACGTACCTCGTGAAGAACTTGCCGGTACGGGCGAGCTCCGAGGGGTAGCGCCCCGTCAGCATGCCCGGCACGCTCTTCGAGGTGAACGACGACGTCGAGTACGCGTACTTGTACGAGACGGACTTCGCGTGGAGCGCGCTGAGGCGAGGCGCGATGGGCCGCTCGTAGCCGGCCCACGGCATGTCCGCGCGGAGGCTGTCGATCGTCAAGAGGATGACGTTGTACGGACCTCGCGCGGCGGCGGCGCCCGCGTCGGCGACGGCCTCCTTCGGCGACGCGTCCGCCTCCGAGGCGGCCACGACCGACGACGTCGTCGCCGCGTCGGACGTCGTCGTCGCGTTCGAAGGCTCACGCTTCGAGCAGCTCGCCGTCGTCGCGAAGAGAGCGACGGCGAGCAAGCCCGCACGGTTCACGCCTGCGCTCAGGACTCCTTGAGCGCGCAGTGTCCGTTGTCGCACCAAACCTTTCGCTCCACGCACTTCGGAGGCTCCCGCTTCACGACGGACGCGCAGTCGTTGTCCGCCCACTGCTTGCACGCGCCCTCCTGGACCTTCTTGAGGGTCTCGTTCCACTCCTTCTCCTCGGACTTCGGGATGGCGGCGGTCACGCACTCGAAGTTGCACGCGCGGCTCTTGATCGGCATGCAGTCCGAGTCCTTCTTGCACAGCTTGTCGACGGCGATCCGCTCGGCGTCGAGCGCGCTCTGGGCCTCGTTGCGGAGGGCGGTGCATTGCTCCTCCTTGCTCGGTCCCGCGTCGGCCGTGTCCGCGGCCGCCGTGGGCGCGCCCGCTCCGGCCGGCTCCGCCGGCGGGGGCTCGGTGGGGGCCGTCGCCGTCGGCACCGCCGGGTCCTTGGCCGGCTCGGCGCCACCACACGCCCCGGCGAGCACGGCGATCAGACCGGCGGCGAGCATTCCTGGAATGAGCAGACGAAAGCTCTCTTGCCTCGTGGACATGTGCCGCACACTCGCACGATACGGCGACTTTCACAAACCAAACTCGTGCGCGGGAGCTCGTGCACGCACGGCTCCGGCCGTGCGGACGGCCCGGCTCGCGCCCCTCACGTCGGTCGGCGAGCGCAGCGCGCGATCATCCGCAGCGTCGCCTCCCGGCGCCCGCCGGACGCTCCCACGAACGGATCGTCGGGCCCCTGGATGACCGCCTCGACCCGCTCGAGGGCGGCGCGATCGCCGAGCGCGCACGCCGCGATCGCCCGCTGCCGGAGGGTCTCGCGCGCGATGCGCGGCGTCGGCAGCGATCCGGCGAGCGCGTCGTCGAGCGCCGCCGCGCCTCGTTCGTAGAACCCGCGCAAGAGCAAGTTGCGCCCGACGAGGTAGCTCGCGAGCGGAGAGCGCGCCTCTCCCTCGACACGCCAAGCCCCGAGCGCGGTGCCCGCGAGGAACATGTCCGGGCCGTGCTTCCCGTCGCCGAGGAGGAGCGACTGGACGGCGTCGCGCGCGGCCGGATCGCGCGTGGCGAGGATCTTCACCTCGAGCGTCCGTGCGGCGTCCTCGTCCACCGTGCGCGCGGCCAGCTTCTCGTACCGCGCGCCCGCAGCCTCGAGCGCCCCGTCGATGAAGTCCGCGTCGGCGAGCGCCTCCTCGGCGCGATCGCGCCACGTCCGCGGAACGTCCTCTCGAGCGGCGAGCTCCTCGAGCTCCGCGCGACCGCGCTCGCGATCGACGTGGCGCCGCAACGTGACCGCACGCGAGTGGCGCGAGGCGAAGTCGGCGGCGTCCTTCGACAGCGCCTCCTCGTAGAGCCGAATGGCCTCCTCGAAGCGATGGGTGTCGCGACACACGTCGGCCTGCCGTCGGATCGCGTCCACCGCGTGCGGGCACTTGCGCCCGAAGACGCCCGGACGCGTGAACTTCGCGCGCGCGAAGCTCTCGGCCTCGGGCGGCAGCGGCACGCGCTCGAGCCAGGCGCGGAAGCCCGCGTCGAGCTCGGGCCACGTCTTGCCCGTCAGCGCGTGGACGTCGGCGCCTCCGTACCAGAGGCCGACGCGGTCCATGCCCCACTCCTCGGCGATCCACCCGATGAACGCGCCCGCGAGCGTGTAGCTCTTCGCCGACGCGTCTCCGAAGAAGCCCAGCGAGAACACGCGCTCCATCCGCGGGAGGATCCCGATCTTCATCATCGCGTGCGCCCACTGCGCGTCGGTCAGGTCGTCGTCGTCCGGCGACGCGGCCACGGCGACGCCCTCGATGAGCCCGGGGTTCGGGAAGAGCCCGAGCGCGGCTCCGGCGATGCGGAACGGGCCGCGTCCGAAGCGCCCCGCGACGACGTGGGCGATCTCGTGACCGAGCACCGGATGCGGGTACGACGCGACCTGCAGATAGACCTCCTCGCGCCACGGCTTCGCGATGTACGTGTGCGCGGCGCCCATCAGGCGCTTCTTGTCGTGCTCGTCACGGAAGAAGAAGGCGGTGATCCGCTCGGGCCCGCGGATCCCGAGCCGCTCCTCGACCGCGGCGAGCTGCTCTTCGCAGTCCTGGAGCAGCAGGTTGGCCTCCTGCTCGCGCGTCGTCGCCGGATAGACGACGTCGCAGCGAGGCCCGTGCTTCTCCGCGCCGAGATCCGCCTTGATCGAAGCCGTGGTGCTGAAGTGCCCGAGCCGCGCGCCGGAGAGCACGAGCCCCAGGCTCGCGAGCCCCGCGGCGAGCCCGATCGCGCCGCGCGCGCGCGTCGCCGCCGTCCGCAGATCGAGCACGAGCCCGAAGGGCCGGTCGTCGTGACGCTCGAGGATCGAGGCGAAGAGCGCGAGGGCCGCGAGCGTCGCGAGCGAGCCGAGACGGTACGTGAGGATCGCCGTCCCCGGGTCGATGATCGTGTCGTAGAGCGTGCCGCTGAAGTAACCGACGAACGGATCGAACGCGAAGATCATCGGCGACGACCAGAAGCGGTACACGCTGACGACGACGCCGCCGACCGGCGCCGCGAGCGCTGCGAGCGCCGCGACGAGGCGAACGCGGCGCAGCCCGCGGCGACGAACGAGCACGTGCACGAGCTCCCCGGATGCCGCGCCCCAAGCGCCTCCCATCACGGTGCCCGCGCCCGCCGTGAGCGCGAAGTGGAGCAGGGCGCCCCAGAGCTCGCAGATGCCGACGCGCACGGCGTGGAGCAGCGCCGTCAGGAGCGCGAGCGCCGCGAACGCGAGCCCCGCGGCGACGCCGCGCCCGACGGACGCGAGAGGCGACTTCGAACCGCCGCGCGCGACGTCGATCGCGGTGGCGATGGCCGCAGCGGAAGGCGCGACGAGCCCCGTCGCGAGCGCGTGCTCGTACCCGGGCCCGCCGAACAGCGGCAGAAAGCCGATCGCGCCGAGCGCGACGGTGACGACGACGGCACCGATCGAGTAGGGCCGGAGCGGTCGAAGCACGCCCGGGTCATAGCACGACGCGCTGCGAAGCTCGCGCTCAAACCTGACAAGAAGCTGTCAACGCGAGCGCGTACGGTTTCCCGAGTCCTCAGCAGTGCTCGCCGCGGGGATCGACTGGAGCTTCTCCGGCCTCCCATCCGTGGCGGTGCGAGTCACCGGGCGCCGGCCTCCGGCAAGGACGTGCTGGAGACTGGAGGCTCGAGTCTGGAGACCGAGGTCAGAGAACGAGAACGCGAACCGAAAGGGAGATCGTCACGATGAGCAAGAAGGGTGCGACGAAGCACACGGGCAGCTGTCACTGCGGCGCGGTCCGCTTCGAGGTCGAGGTCGATGCGAACGATGCGACGGGGTGCAACTGCACGCTCTGCACGAAGCTCGGCCTGATCGGAGGGATCGTGAAGCCGGAAGCGTTCACCCTCCTCGCGGGAAAGGAGAGCCTCAGCGAGTACCAGACGAGCGCGAAGGTCTCGACCCGATACTTCTGCAGGCGGTGCGGCGCGCACTGCTTCGCACGCGGGCACCTCGACGTGCTCGGAGGCGACTACGTATCCGTCAACTTCAACTGCCTCGACGACATCGACCTCGCCGACGTGAAGGTCATGTACTGGGACGGACGCCACGACAACTGGCAGGCCGGCCCGCGGCCCACGCCGTGGCCGATCAGGGCCGCGAGCTGACCGTCACGGCGGATCGTTCGGCTGCGTCGGAGGTGCGCCGTCCGCGCCGACGCTCGACGCGGGCGGCTGCGTGGTCGGCTCCTCCAGCACGAGCGGGAGGATCTCGTCGACCTTCTTGATGAGGTGGATCTTCAGCTCCGCGAGGACGTCCTTCGGGACCTCCTCGAGGTCCTTCTCGTTCCGGCTCGGGACGAGGACCTCCTTGATGCCCGCACGGTGCGCCGCGAGGAGCTTCTCCTTGATGCCGCCCACGGGCAGCACGGCGCCGCGGAGCGAGATCTCGCCGGTCATCGCCACGTCCTTCCGTACCGCGCACGCGAGCAGGAGCGAGGCGACGGCGGAGAACATCGTCACGCCGGCGGACGGTCCGTCCTTCGGCGTGGCGCCCTTCGGGACGTGGAGGTGAAGATCGATCGTCTTGAGGAACTCGGGATCGATCCCGAGCCGCTCGGCGCGCGAGCGCACGTACGTCAGCGCCGCCGACGCGGACTCCTGCATGACGCTCTTCAGGTTGCCGGTGACGAGGATCTCGCCCTTGCCCGGCATCTTGCTCGCCTCGATGAAGAGGATGTCGCCGCCCGCCGGCGTCCACGCGAGCCCCGTCGCGACGCCCGGCTGGCTCGTGCGCTCGGCGAGGTCGGGCGTGTGCTTCGGCGGGCCGAGGACCTTCTGCGCGAACTCGGAGTCGCACGTCTCCCTGACATCCTCGCCCTCGGCGAGACGCATCGCGACGTGGCGACACACGGCGCCGATTTCGCGCTCGAGCCCGCGCACGCCCGCCTCGCGGGTGTAGCTCTCGATGATCGTCTCGATGCCGTCCTCGGTGAACGAGAGCCGCTCGTCGGTCAGCCCGTGCGAGGAGAGCTGCTTCGGGACGAGGAACTCCCTCGCGATCGCCTTCTTCTCGGCCCGCGTGTAGCCGGGGACCTCGATCACCTCGAGGCGGTCCCAGAGCGGCCCCGGGATCGTGTCCGGGTTGTTCGCGGTGGCGAGGAACGTCACCTGCGAGAGATCGAACGGCGTGTCGATGTAGTGGTCTTGGAAGGTCCCGTTCTGCGCGGGGTCGAGGACCTCGAGCAGCGCCGCCGCCGGGTCGCCCATCATGTCGACGCCGAGCTTGTCGATCTCGTCGAGGACGAACACCGGGTTCTTCACGCCGACCTTCTTGAGGCCTTGGATGATGCGCCCCGGCAGCGCGCCCACGTAGGTCCGGCGGTGTCCGCGGATCTCCGCCTCGTCGCGGACGCCGCCGAGCGCGATGCGGTGATAGCGGCGCCCCATCGAGCGCGCGATCGATCGGCCGAGCGAGGTCTTTCCGACGCCGGGCGGTCCGATGAAGCAGAGGATGGGCCCCTTCTTGTCCGCGCGCAGCTTCCGGACGGCGATGTACTCGACGATGCGCTTCTTCACCTTCTCGAGGCCGAAGTGATCCTCGTCGAGGCAGCGGCGGCAGTCCGCCGGATCGAGCTTGTCGGGCGTCGTCTTCGCCCACGGCAGATCGGCGAGCCACTCGAGATACGTGCGCGTGACGTTGTACTCGGCCGACTGCTGCTGCATCCCGGACAGGCGCCCGAGCTGCTTCTTCGCGATCTTCTGCGCGTCCTCGGGGAGCTGCGCCTGACGGAGCCGCTCGCGGAGCTCCTCGATGTCGTCCTCGTCCGTCTCGCCGAGCTCCTCGCGGATGCTCTTCATCTGCTGGCGGAGGATGAGCTCGCGCTGGTTCTTCCCTTCGTCCGCGACCATCGTCGAGATCTCCCGCTTCACGCGGAGCATCTCGAGCTGCTTCTGCACCATGGCGAGCACGAGGCGCACGCGCTCCTTCGTGTCGAAGGTGCCGAGGACCTTCTGCTTGTCCGCGACGGTGACGTTCTCGACCGTGAGGTTCGACGCGATGAGATCGGCGAGCGCGCCGGACTCGCGGACGTTCTCGAGGATGCCGGCCGTCTCCTTCGGGAGGTTCGGCATCAGCTCCAGCAGCTCGCGCGTGGCTTGACGGAGATCCGCCCCGAGCTTGTCGAGCTCCGCGTCCCGCTCGAGGTCTTCGGGGATGCGCCGGATCTTCGCCCGCATGTACGGCTCGAGAGCGACCTTGCCCGCGACCTTCAGCCGCGACAGGCCGTGGAGCACGACCGAATAGCTCGCGACGCCCAGACGGATGACCTTCACGACGCGCGCGACGGTCCCGACGTCGTAGATGTCGTCGAACCCGGGCTCGTCCACGTCCGAGTCCTTCTGCGAGACGATCCCGACGACCGCGCGGTCCTGCCCGAGCAGGTCCTCGACGAGACGAACGCTGCGTGCGCGGCCGACGTTGATGGGGACGACGCTCGCAGGGAACACCACGCTGTTGCGCAGCGGGAGGATGGGCAAAGTCTCCAGATCCGAACGCTCCTGGCTCATTCGATCGATCACCGTACCGCGGAAAACTCGCGCGCGATGGGAAAAAGGGGGTCCGTGACCACGGGCGCCGCGGGCGCGAAGCCGCGCCGCTCGAGGCCCGCGCCGCCGGCCCCGACCGCAGGCGCGGACGGCCGGTCGGGCTCGGCCGCCGACCTCGGCCGCCTGTGACAGGGGGCCCGGTGGCGTGCTAGTCCTTCGGCCCGATGAGAGCAGCAGCGAAGCTGGTGGTCGCGGGCCTCACGGCGGTGCTGGCGGCTTGCTCGAGCCCCCGCCCCGAGGATCCGCACTCCGTCCTGCGCGCGTACTCACGGGCCCTCGAGGAAGGCCGGGCGGACGACGCCTATCGCATGCTCAGCGAGGAAGCCCGCCGCGGGATCTCCCTCGAGGCGTTCCGTCGCATGGTCAAGGACAACCCCGAGGAGGTGCGCGAGATCGCTCGGGCGCTCTCCCGGCCGACGTCCACCCCCGTCGTCACGGCCACCGTCACCAGCGCGAACGGGCAGGAGCTCGAGCTCGTGCTCGAAAACGGCAAGTGGAAAGTCGAGGCGACCGCGATCGACCTCTACGCCCAGGACACGCCGAGGCGCGCCATCCAGGGCTTCATTCGCGCGGTCGAGCGGAAGCGTTACGACGTCGTCCTGAAGTACGTCCCGGACGCCCACCGCGAGGGGCTCGACGCAGAGAAGCTCAAGAGCGCCTGGGAGGGGCACGACAAGGACGAGATCGAGCAGGTCGTCGCGGGCCTCAAGCAGGCGCTGCCCTCCGCCACGATCGAGGAGACGGGCGACCGCGCCACCATGGCCTACAGCCAGGGCACGATGCAGCTCGTCCGCGAGCGTGGCTTGTGGAAAATCGAGGACTTCGACTGAAGGTCGGTTTATCGTGCGGCGCGCGAAGCTCTGCCGTTCCGGCCGAGCGCCGCAGCATCGATTGAAACAATTCCGCGAGCTGACGTCGAACAACGAGTCCAGCCCCGCTGGACGGTCTCGAGACGGGGGCTTCCCCCGCCTCCCCCGAGAGCGGAGCCGGCCACACCGGCCCGCAATGCACGGAGAGCTTGATGCGCAAGGTCCTCTTCCCCGCCGCCTTTCTCACCGCTTCCACCCTCCTTGCCTGCAGCTTCTCGTTGCGCGCGGGCGGAGGCACTGATCCGCAGAACCCGTCGAGCAATCCGGGTCAGTCGGGTGCGCAGCAGACCGCACAGCCGACTGCGACCACCACAACTCCGCCGGCGGCGACGACGTACGCCCCCGGCCCCATCCGGAGGCTCGGCAAGCGTCCCTCGCCGACGCCGACCAGCACGAGCACCGCCCCGCCGGCGCCGACGACCCCGCCGAACCCGACGGGCGCTCCCATCGTGAACGCAGCGACCATCTTCGGCAGCGGCACCGTCGACTCGACCGGCTTCAAGGGCAACATCTACTGGCTCGACGCCGGCACGACGAAGCTTCCCGACCTCGGGTCGATGCAGCCGAACGGCTTCCTCTTCACGAAGGAGCTCAACATCGCGCCGCAGGCCTTCAGCGGCGGCTTCCCCGGCGTGGACGCATCGCGCGTGGAGAACTTCGCGATCCGCTACGAGGCCCCGCTCATCGTGACGTCGCCCGCCAACTACGACTTCAAGCTCGTGGCCGACGACGGCGCGATCCTCAAGATCGACAACACGCTGATCGTCGACAACGACGGCGCCCGCTCCGCCCCCGCCGAGGCGACCGGCCCCGTCCACCTCGTCGCGGGCACGCACCTCGTGACGGTCGACTACCTCCAGACGACGGGCAACGTCGCGCTGCAGCTCCTCTGCAAGAAGGAGGGCGAGGCGGACTTCAGGGTTTGCCCGACGCAGCTCTGATCAGGCTCCAGGCTCCGGGCTCCAGGCTCCAGGGGAACGCAACAGGCACCGTCTCGACGAGGCGAGAGAATCTCGAGCCCGGAGCCGACCTGATCGACCTTCGCTTCGCTACCCCGTACCCATCCGGTACACGTCCTCGATCGCCGCCGCCAGGATCCGCGTCAGCGCTCCATGCGCTGCCTCCGGCTCTTCGCGTGGCTTCGCCAGCGACGCGGCGTCGACGCCGTAGACCTGGCCGGCGCACGACAGGACGCTGAGGAGGTCCTCCTTGCACTCGATCCCCTTGAGCGCGAGGAGCGCGCGGAGCGGGCGGCGGACTTGGCGGACCTTGCGTGCGACGGCGCCGCCGATCGCTTCGCGGGCGCCGAGCGCGTCGGTGACGGCGCGGCGGAGCCAGACCTGCGCCTCGCGGAGCTCCTGCTCGATGCGGAGGCGGCGGTTCGTGTCGTGGACGACCGTCGAGGCGAACGGATCGCGGCCGACGAGGACGATGTGCGAGCGCTTGATCTCGTCGTACAGCAGCGGGAACGCGTCGCACGAACCCGGGAGCTCGTTCTCCGTCAGGATCGTCGCTTCGACGCGCGCGCCGTAGCGCGCCGCCTGCATCGCGCTCGAAATCGCGTCGAGCTTCTCGAAGCTCGCGTCGCGCAGGACGATGATCGCGTTCACGTCGCTCTCGCCGGGCCGGTAGTCGCCGCGCGCGACGCCGCCCGTGAGGAGGATCGCGACGAGATCGTCGCCGAGCGCGCTCATCAGGCTCTTCATCCACTCCTCGATGCGCTCGCGCACGCTCGTGGGCAGCGCCAGGAACATCGGATGGCGTGTTCCAGCGGTCATCGCCGTCGAGCTTAGCGCGCCTCGGAGGCCGGGCGCTTGGGCGTCGTGATCTCGGGAGGTCGGACGTAGACCGGCTCGAGGAGCGCGGGAGCGACCGGCGGAAGGGAGCGACCGACGAGCGCCACGCCGCGCGCGTGCGGCAGCGCGTGCTCTCCGGAGGTGAACGAGCCGACGACGGAGCGCCCCGGCAGCGGAGGGATCTTCGCGGCGGCCTCGCCGACGACCACGACCTCGGGCGCGTCCGTGAGGCCGTCGAGCCACGCCCCGATCGCCTCCGGCCTGAGGCACACCGGCTCCGAGCGCACCGCGCCGAGCGCTTGGACGTAGAGCTCGCCGCGGATCGCGTCCACCGCCGAGAGGATCACGCGCGCCCGCTCGCCGCTGCCTGCGTCCGGGACGAGCGCGGCCATGGCCTCGAGCGAGCCCACACCGACGAGCTCCGCGCCCGTCGCGAGGACGATGCCCTTCACGGTCGCGACCCCGATGCGAACGCCCGTGAACGAGCCCGGGCCGACGCCCACGCACCACCGTGCGACGTCGGCCGGCTTCCAGCCGGCCTTCGCGAATACCTCGTCGATCATCGGCAGGAGCGACTCGCCGTGCGCGTTCGAGACGCGCCGCGCGTCCTCCGCCACGACGACGCCGTCCTCCACGAGCGCGACGGAGCCCAGCGCCGTCGAGGTATCGACCCCGCAGATGCGCATCGATCAGAGCTGGGCGAAGCGGCCGCTACGGAACGCCGCCTCGAGGAGCTGGTCGACGCGCTGGACGAGCTCGGGCGCGCGAGGATCCGGAGAGGCGCCGAGCGCCGCCTTGATCTCGTTGAGCGCCTTGAGCTGGCTGAAGAGCTGGACGTCGGAGAGGCCGGCGCCGCCGGTGAGCACCTGGCGGACGCGATCGATCTCGCCTGCGAGCGCTTCGATTCCGACGCCGGCGGCGCCGACACGCCGCGCGTTCGGGTGGTCGCGGTAGTGCGCCTCGAGGACGGGCGTGACGATGGACTCGAGGATCGCGGCCTGGTCCTCGTTGTTCCAGATGTGCTTGAGCACGAAGAAGTCGCTCGCGTCCGGCTGCGCGCGTCCGTCGAGGAACGCGCTCGCGGCGAAGAGCTTGAGCAGCTTCACGACGCGGCGATCGGACAGGCTCACGCCCTCGGCGCGGATCTGGAAGACGAGGCCTTTGTACTGGCTGAAGAACTCCTCCGTGAAGCGCATCCGCTGCGCGAAGGACCGGTGGAGCTCCTGGATCTCGCGCGCCGAGACGATGGGCTGAACCGGCGCATCCGTGAGCGCCATGACCTCGTGCTGCACGCCCTTCGTGAGGAGGTCCTGGAAGTGATAGGCGTCGAGGTTGTCCGACCGGATCCGCAGGAGGAAGCGGTCGAAGATCGCCGTCAGCGTCTCGTCGGTCGGGACCTCGTTCGAAGCGCCGAAGCACGAGAGCAGCGGGCACTTCATGACGACGCCGCCGGACGTGTAGCGGCGCTCGTTGAGGAGGGTCAGAAGCGCGTTGAGGATGGCGGAGTTCGACTTGAAGACCTCGTCGAGGAACACGATCTCCGCCGTCGGGAGCATCCCCTCGACGCGACGCTGGTAGCGACCCTCGCGGAAGGCGGCGATGTCGACGGGTCCGAAGATCTCGTTCGGCTCCGTGAACCTCGTGAGCAGGTACTCGAAGTAGTTCGCGTGGAGCAGCCGCGCGAACATCCGAATCAGCGCGCTCTTGGCGGTCCCGGGCGGTCCGATGAGCACGGCGTGCTCGCCGGCGACCACTGCGATGAGCAGAAGCCGAATGACCTCGTCCTTGCCGAGGAAACGCGACTCGAGCGTGCGCGCGAGCTGCGCGAGACGTACCGGGAGCGGGTTGGCCACAGCGTCTGCCATGAGCGTGGCTAACCTACCAGGGTTTTCACGCTTCGGGGCGATCTTGCGCGAGCGTCAGTCGCCGTCCGCCTTGGGGAACAGCTCCGACGGAGGCCCGAGGTCGATCTGACTCTCGACCGGCGGAGGTGGAGGCGCGGAGGGCCTCGGCACCGTCGGCGCCGGCGTCGGCGCAGGCGTCGGCGCCGCAGCGACGGCGGAGGCCGGGGCGATCTCGCCGGCCTCCGTGAGCAGGCCTTTCAGAGCGAACGTCGAGACGAGCTCGCCGAGAACCGCCGAGGCCACTGCGCACAGGAGCAACGTGTCGCCCACCGGGCCCGGGAAGCGCAGCGCGAAGACGAAGCCGCAGCAGATCGACACCGGACCGGACGAGAGCATGACGATCCCGAGCCACGGGCCCGCCGGACGCGCGTCTCGGAGCGTCGTCCGTACGAGGACGCCCGAGACGAGCTTGCCGACGATGCGCGCGAGGAGGACGAGCGCCGCGACGGCCATGAGCGTCGGGTGCTCGAGGACGGGCCTCGGATCGAGATGCGCGCCGGCGAGCAGGAGGAGCGGATAGAGGATCGCGCGCTCCGTGGGGCCGACCATCATTCGAAGCGCCCGGCGGCTCGGCGACACGGTCGCGAGCGCGATGCCCATCGCGAACGTCACGAAGATCGTGCACATCCCGAAGCGCGCGCCCGTCCCGACGAGGAGGAGGAGCGTGCCGATGAGCACGCCCCACACGGCGTCGCCCTCGGTCCCGCGCAGGAGCATCGCCGTGACGACACCGAGCAGTGCGCCGAGCGCGAGGCTCGCGGCGAACCACCCCCACGCCGGGAGCGAGAGCGCGAGCCCGGGCGCCGGCGCGATCGCGAAGACCGCACCAGCGGCGACGAGCGGCACGAGATCGTCCGCCGCGCCGATGTCGACGAGGAGCTTCGAGACGGGCCCCTGCGCGCCCCAGCGAGCCATGACCCACTGGACGGCGTAGCGCGCGGTCTCCGCGCTGACGGCGCCGGCGCCGGCGGACAGGATGATGGCCTTGTCCCGATCGATGCCCGGCACGGCGACGGTCCCGAGCGCCTTCCACACCGCCGCCGCGACGCCCACGCCCGTCAGCACCGCGCACGCGATGCCGAGGGCGGCGGGAGCCTTGCTGACGCGACGCCCCTCGACGCGCCCGAACTCGAGGCCGATGCCGAACGCGAGCCACCCCAGCGCGATCTGCACGATCGGCTCGAACTCGACGAAGATCTTCCGCTCGGCGAAGCCGAGCGCGTGCGGCCCGACGGCGAAGCCGAGGCCGATGAACTCGATCCCCGACGCCGACCCGCGCGTCTTGCCGCTGCCGACGATCAGGCTCCCGAGATACGAGAGCACGAGCAGCCCCATGAGCAGGGCGATCGCGCTCACGAGACCGACGTCCCTTCCTTGTTCGTGGACGCAGGCTGCGCGACGGGCGTGACCTCGCCCGTGCCGCGGCGTCCGAGACCGACACCGAGCTCGGCCAGCGCCTCCTGGATGGCGCGGCCGAGCGTCCTCTCTCCTCGATGCGTCGCGCTGTGGACGCGCCAGTGGGCGCCCGAGCCGTCGAGCTGGACGAGCTCGACACGGCCGCGCGAGCTGATGCTCCGCGCCGCCTCGAGGAGCCGCTTCTCCACGTCCGCCATGGACGCCGTCGGATCGACGATGACGTCGACCATCGCGAGCGGCGGGTGGCGGTGGATGCGCGTCGGATGGAACAGGCCGAGCAGGTGCGGCACGCTCACGTCGCACGCGCCCGCGTCCTCGAGCCGGACGTCGAGGAGCCGGACCTCCGCGACGCGGCCCGAGCGGCCTCCGAACTCGACGAGCTCGCCCTTCTTCAACCGGCGGCCGTAGACGACGACCGCACCCACCGCGGCGCACGCGAGGAGCGGCGTCGACGCGAGCGCGACGGCGACGAGCGCGACCAGGCCCACACGCGAGAGCGCGCCGTCGCTCTCGCCCGTGATGAGAGGCGACGCGAACACCAGCGACGTCACGACGATGCCGAACCGGACGAGCGCGCTCGTCGGGCGCGCCAGCTCGCGCGAGAGCCAGCCGATCTTCGTGTCCCCGCGGGCGACGCTGTCGAAGAAGAGCCCGACGAAGCGCACGAGGACGCTCACCGCGAGGACCGCGATGGCCGCGATGAGGAACAGCGGCAGGCTGGTGCCGATGCGCGTCGCGAGCGCGTAGATCGGCGTCAGCATCATGCCCGTGAGCTTCTCGGTGTACCCGCGGGTCGACTCGAAGAGCGACAGGCCGAAGATGAGCCACGCGTACGCGATCGCGATCTGCGTGAGGCGATAACCGAGCGTCAGCGCGATGGACGCGACGCCCCTCGCCGCGCCGGCGCTCACGACCTCGATCTTGCCGAGATGCACCGCCGTGAGACGCTCGGGGTTCTCCGCCATCCACGTCCGCAGCCGATCGGCGACCTGCGCGGCGCGGCCGAGCAGCCAGAACGCGATGAGGGCGGAGAAGACGAGCAGCGAGACGTTGAAGACCGTCGTGGCGATCGCGCTTCGCTTGCGCTCGCTCGCGACGGCGTCCGACAGCCGTGCCGTGATCTGCGCCGCGAGCACGTCGAGGCTCGGATCACCGCTGGCCTCGACGTCCTCCGGGCCCACGGTGAGGACCGGGGTCTTGCCGATGTAGATGACGGCCGTCCCTTGCGCCTCTTCCCAGCGCACCTCGCCGAGCTCCTCGGGATGCGCGAGCACGGCGTCGATCGCGGTCTGCGCCGTCTTCGCACGCTCGGCAGGCGTCCGGCCGCCGCGGGCGGCGCGCACGGTGAACACCGACTTGTCGTGGAGCTTGACCTCGGCGCTCGGCAGGCGTGGCGCGCTCGAAGCCGGGGCAGCGGCCGCACCGTTCGCCGCCGACGCGCTCGGCGTCGCGACCTCCGTCGGCGCGGTCGACGAGGCGGGCGCTACGTGGCCCTGAGCGAACCCGAGCGCCCCGTGCGAGAGGAGCGCAAGGATGCAGCCGATGACGACGAAAAGCCGCGCACAAACCAGGGCATGGTGAGAGCGGCGCATGCGCGAGCGACGAGGCTATCACGCTCTCGTGACGCGCAGGCCACTTACCCTTCTTCACCGCGTGCGCATCGCACGAGCGAGGAGGATCGGTCCGCTCGACCACTGGATCGCTCGCCACACCGCCCCGACCACGATCCGCGCCCCGCTCGCACGCCGAAGGCATCTCGACGTCCACGATTCACGGTATTTTTGTGACGATCCCCGGGCGCTCGCCCACCGGCACGGTCAGTGCACTGGTCCCGAAAGGTGGGACCATGTGGCGACGCTTCGGGGTGAAAGGGTGAAGGGCATGGATCGGGAGGCAGCAGAGAAAGCCCTCATAAAGCTCGCCCAGCACTCGGCCGCGGCATGGCAGCGCATCCGAGGTGAGGCTTTCCTCGGTCAGGCCGTCGTCGAGACCTCCAACACTCTCTATCGGTTCGAAAACGGCGTCCTACGTGGTCGTGCCCCCAAGGCGTCGGCGAACGACCCATCGATTCCTTGGGAGCTCCCGCCCGAGATGGAAGGCCTCGAGCTCATCGGCTTCCTCGGCGACGAAGGCGGCCTCTGGTCGCTCTCGCCGCGATGGCGCCCCGGCTCGCTCGCCGTCCTGTGGGCGCACGGAAAGCGCGCCGCGCCGGACAAGCCTGCGAGCGACGCCTTCACCCTCACCTCCCCGACGGAGGCGTTCCGGATCGACCGCGGCGTCGAGGAGGCTTCGTGGCCGATGCAGCTTCCGGATCAACCGGACGTGTTCGCGCGCAAGCGCCGAGGTCCGCCGACGGTGCACCGACCGGAACCACCGTCGATGACACGCCTCCAGCCGATGCCATCCGCGCGCTGAACGGGGAGACGCTCGGCGAGAGCGTCCGAGCGGGGCGTTCCATCACCATCGTCACTCCCGAGTTGACGTGACCCGCCCCGTGATCGACCGTTCTTTTCCTCATGCGCCGGTCCTGGCTCGCTCTTCTCGTGGCGTCGTTCGCCCTCGCGGGCTGTCCACCCGAGCCGCCGCCGCCGGCGCCGAGGCCGCCGCCCGTCGTCGAGCCGAAGACGAGCTTGCCCGATCCGCAGGCGGACGGACGGCTGCCGCCGCTCGCATCGCCGACGCGCTACGCGCTCGAGCTCGACGTCGATCCCTCGAAGCCACGCTTCGAGGGCGTCGTCCGCATCGACGTCGAGATCCCGAAGAAGACCTCGTACGTCGTGTTGCACGCTCACGCGCTCGACATCAAGCGCGCGAGCGCCTTCGTCCGAGGGCAGCCGCCGGTGCCCGCGCAGTCGCGCATGCGCATGGCGGCGGGGGGCAAGGCTCCCGAAGAGCTCGTCCTCGACTTCGACAGAGCGCTGCCGCCCGGCCCGGCCACCCTCGTCATCGAGTACTCGGCGCCGTTCGACGACGAGCTCTCCGGGCTCTACCGCGTCGAGGACGGCGGTCTCCACTACGCGTTCACGCAGTTCGAGCCCACCGACGCACGCCGAGCGTTCCCGTGCTTCGACGAGCCGAGCTTCAAGGTCCCGTTCGACGTGATGGTGACGGTGCCGAAGCCGATGATCGCCGTCGCGAACGCGCCCGAGATATCGCGCGAGGAGGTCGGCGAAAAGGTCCGGTTCCGGTTCGCCCGCACGCAACCGCTCCCGACGTACCTCGTCGCGCTCGCCGTCGGCGAGCTCGAGATCCGCAACGCGACGCGCTACTCGAGGCCGCCGATCCGGCTGGTGACGACGAAGGGCAAGAGCGGCCTCGGCGATCTCGCCCTCGAGGCGACGGGCGGCATCGTCGACGCGCTCGGCGAGTGGTTCGGCATCCCCTACCCCTACGACAAGCTCGACATCGTCGCGGTGCCGCACTTCCGCTCCGGGGCGATGGAGAACCCCGGTCTCGTCACGTTCCGCGAGGAGCGCCTCCTGCTCGACCCTGCACGCGCGTCCGTCGCCTCGCGCCGCGCCCAGGCGCTCGTGATCGCCCACGAGCTCGCGCACCAGTGGTTCGGCGATCTCGTCACCGCATCGTGGTGGAACGACCTCTGGCTGAACGAAGGCATGGCGACGTGGATGGAGTGGCGCATCGTCGACAAGTGGCGCCCCGCGTACGGCGTCCGCTCCGACGCGATCGTGTCGATCCACGACGTCATGGACCGCGACGGTCTCGGATCGGCGCGCGCCATCCGCCAGCCCGTCGTGTCGACGAGCGAGGCGGACGAAGCCTTCGACGGGATCACGTACGAGAAGGGCGCCGCCCTCCTCGCGACGATCGAGCGCTGGATCGGCGAAGAGGCGTTCCAGAGAGGCGTCCGCGAGTACCTGCGCGAGAACGCATGGAAGAGCGTGCAGGCCGATCGCCTGCTTTCCGCGCTCGACAAGGCCTCCGGCAAGGACGTCACGCAGATGGCGCTGACGTTCCTCGACAAGCCCGGCGTCCCCGAGATTTCGACCCGCCTCGAGTGCGAGCGCGGCGGACGGTGGCACGCGGAGCTGAGCCCCCAGCAGTGGCGGCCGCTCGGCTCGAAGCTCCCCGAACAGAGCGATCACTCCTGGACCATCCCCGTCTGCGTCCGTCCTCACGGCGAGAAGAACGACGTCTGCGCGGAGCTCGTCGCCGGCGCTCCCAGCCTCGTCGCGGGCCGCGGCTGCCCTCGGTTCGTGCACCCGAACGTGAGCGGGAGCTACTACCGCTTCTCGATGTCCGAGAAGGACTTTCTCCGCCTCGCCGAGGGGCGCAAGCAGCTCGACGTACCCGCACGCATCTCGATCCTGTCGAACGCGTGGGCGGCGGTCCGGAGCGGCCAGCTCGAAGCGAGCGCGATGCTGAAGATCCTCCCGGCGTTCGACGACGACGGCGCTCGTCAGGTCGTCGAGCTCGTCACGAGCATCCTGCACCAGATGAGCGAGACGCTCGTCGACGACGAGGTGCGACCCGCGTTCCGGAGGTTCGCCGCCGCCCGCCTCGCGAAGCGCAAGAAGGCGCTCGGCTGGGAGCCGCCGCCGAAGGGCGATCGCTCGAGCGACGACGCGCTCACGCGACGAAGCGTGCTGTTCGCCATGGGCGACGTCGCCGAGGACGAGACGACGCTGAAGGAGGCGGAGGAGCTCGCCACGAAGTGGCTCGCCGACCCGGCGTCGATCGACGCCGACACGGGCGCGGTCGCGATGGAGCTCGCGTCCCGGCGCGCACCGGAGGCGCGCATCGAGGCGCTGCTCGCCGCCGCCAAAGACGCCAAGACGCGCGAAGACCGAATCGTCGCGATTCGGGCGCTCGTCGGGTTCGACGACCCGGAGCGCCTCACCAAGGCGCTCGACGCGACGCTCGGCGACGCGATCCAAGCGGGCGAGATGCGTTACGTGCTCGGCACGGTGTTCGCTCGCCGCGCCGCCCGACCCGTCGCGGAGGCATGGGTACGCAGGCGCTGGGACGAGCTCTCGAAGAAGCTGCCCGGCGCGCTCTCGCGATCGCTCTTGCGCGCCGCGTCCGTCGGGTGCTCGAACGCCGACGCCGAAGAGCGCGCCGCGTTCTACGGCCCCCGCACCGCGTCGCTCGAGGGCGCCGCGCGCGGGCTCGCGCAGTCGCTCGAAGAGATCTCGCTCTGCGCCGCGCTCCGCGAGAAGAGCGCGCCGTCGCTCCGAAAGGCGCTCCTCGAGAAGCGCCCGTGATCCCGCGTCGTCTCAGAGGAGGAACGAGACGCCGAGCGAGAACGCGGGGTACCCGAGGCGCATCGTCAGCGCGATGCGATCGTTGAAGTGGTAGCGCCCGCCGGCCCAGAGCGCCGGGTGGGCGAAGTCGCGCCCCCTGTCGCGGTGGGGCGCGAGGACGAAGCCGGGCTCGCCGAACACCGACCAGTGCGTCGAGAGCCAGAAGTTCCACTGCATCGCGATGGGGACGAGGATCGTCCCGCGGCCGAAGAAGACGTCCGCGCCGAACGTCACGCCCACGCTGTTGTTGATCGTCGGGATGAACCCGTTGTCGACGATGACGACCGTCCCGCGAAAGCCTCCGCCGAGCTCTGCCCTGCCCCCGCGGAACGGCCCGCCGAAGCCGATGAGCGCATGAGGCTCCGCTTCGAAGCGATACTCGGGATGGTCGCCCGGGTACTTGATGACGGACTGATCCGCCCGCGCTCGGCCGGCGAAGAAGAGCGGCAAGGTCACCAAAGCGCAGAGAAGGAAGAGGCGAACAGCGAGGCCGTTGCGACGCATGACCGCGCATTCTGAGCCATGCGAGCGGTCGAGCAAAGCGTTTGCTAACATCCGGGCGCCGAGCCGGCGGCATCGCCGGCGAGCAGCGGCACGAGGCCGATCGTCTCGAGCTCGGCGTCGACGCCGCCAGCACTCGCTCTCGGCCCCTTGGCGGAACGGTATACGCAGGAGATTTAAAATCTCTGGCCCGGCAGGGCGTCCCGGTTCGAGTCCGGGAGGGGCTACCCACTTCGCGCGGACGTTCCCGAGGTGTGGCGGGCCTCTGCGACGATGGTCGCGCCGCACGCAGGACTTCCGGGCGCGGCGCAGTTTTCTGTACGATTCGTCCCATGGCGGGCACGGCGAAGGCCGCATCGGACGATCTGCTCACCTGCGAACGGTGCCACGGCTTCGTCGCCGTCGAGGCAGCCGGCGAGGGCAAGAACCCACGCGTACGCTGCGGCACGTGCGGGCACACGAGGGAGCTCACTCCTTCCAAGATGCCGCCGGCCCCGGCGAAGCCGGCCGAGAGCAAGGACAAGCCGGTCGAGAAGTGGACGGTCATCAGCCCCGACGGCAAGGTGATGACCTTCGGGTCGTGGGAGGAGCTCACGGCCGCGCGCCCCTCCCTCGTGCCGGCCGAGCCGCCCACTGCCGTCGCGCCGAAGACCGACACACAGAGCGGCATCGCGAAGGCGGAGGCGAAGGCCCCGGAGAAGACGACGGAAGAGAAGAAGGAAGCCTCGGCCTCCGCCCTGCTCGACGTCACGCCCACCCCCAGGGTGCCGACGCTCGCCCTCCTCGCCCTCGCCGACGAGAGCGACACGAACGTCGCCGAGGGCGACGCGAAGGCCGACGAGGACGACAAGAAGGGAAACGAGGCGAAGAGCGACGGGGCGAAGAGCAGCGACGCGAAAGCCGGCGAGCAAACGAGCGCCACGGAGCTCGACGCGAGCTCGCTCGAGGAGGACACCGACGACGAGCCTGCGCCCCTCTCGCTCCGCGACGCCGTCGTCGAGGAGGAGGACGAGCCGGCTCCCATTTCGCTCCGCGACGCCATCGTCGAAGACGAAGACGCAGACCCCACCGCCGAGACGGTGTCGCTCAGGGACATCCAGGTCGTCGCTCCGGCCTCGGAGGTCGACTCGACTCCCCCGCCGCCCCCGCGCGGGGTGCTGCGCACGCTGCCGCCGACGCCGCCGCGCAACAGCATCCCGATGCCGCCGCCCACGATCACCGTCGAGGACGGCAAGCCCGACAGCGTGCGGCCGGCCGCGAAGGACGACAAATCCAAGGGCTCGAGCGACGAGGGCGCGAAGGCCGAGGCCAAGAAGAAGAACGAGGCCAAGAAGAGCGGCGAGGCGAAGGGCGAGGCGAAGTCGGACGGGAAGACGGTCGCCTCCGCGCGTGCGGCCGTCGCGGAGGAAGAGCCGAAGCGCAGCTGGGTGCTGCCCGCGATCGTCGTCGGCGTCGTGGTCGTCGTCCTCTGGCGGATGATGAGCGCGTCGAAGCCGGAGCAGCCGCAACCGACGCCCGCTCCGACCGACACCGTGGCCGCGACGAGCACGACGGAGTCGAAGGAGAGCGCGCCGGCGACCAGCGACACGAGCGCCGCGCCGGCTACCACCGACACGCCGACTACGCAGGCGTCGTCGCCGACGACGTCCGCGACGGATTCGACCTCGGCGACGTCTTCGAGCGCGAGCACGAGCACGAGCACGAGCGCGAGCGCGACGGCCGCGAGCGCGACCGACAAGAAGGTCGCCACCGCCTCGAGCGGCCAGGAGAGCGCGGCGACGACGGAGAAGAAGCCGGCTGCCGCGGCCGAGTCGATGTCCGAGCTCCTCGATCGCGCCGGCAGCGCGCGCCGGAACGGCGACTACGCCACGGCCCGCGAGCTCTATCAGCGCGTGCTCCGGCAGAACCCGAACAACGTCGAAGCGAACGGCGGGCTCGGCGACGTCGCCCGCGCGCAAGGCGATCTCCAAGCCGCGAAGGCGAGCTACGAGCGCGCGCTCGCCGTGAGCCCCGCCTACGGACCGGCGCAGCTCGGGCTCGCCGACGTCGAGTGGGACCTCGGCAACCGCGCCGCGGCGCAGCGCCGTTACGCGCAGATCGTCGAGCGCCTCGGCGACCGCGCGCCCGAGCGCGCCAAGCAGCGCATGGCTGCGAGCGAGTAGCGGAGGCGCGCCCGACCGAGCGGCCCACCGCATCGCACCGTGGGCGCGCTCGAGCACGCCGCGAACGTGGGTTCGCGTCCCGGATGCGCACGGACGTGGACGTACGCGTCCGTGCGCGGTCCGACGTCACGAGGAAGCGCGCACTTGCGACTATCCCGATCGAGGCACATCGCTTGCTCGCGCTCCGGGTCGATGCAGCTCGCCGCGCGATTCGTCTCCGTCGCCACCCTGTCCTCGATCCTCGTCGCATGTGGAGCGACCACCGTCGACGGAACCGGATGGAGCGGCTCGGACGGATCGAGCGGGTCCGAGGGCACGAGCTCGGGCGATCCCCCGGAGTGCAGCGAGGACGCCGACTGCGCATGGCGCGACACCGACGACGACGTGTGTACGAAGGCCGTCTGTCAGTACGGCAGGTGCGTCGAAAAGCTCGTCAAGCACACGCCCGAGTGCCAGTGCCACGAGGCCGAGGACTGCACGTACTACGAGAAGAAGGCTTGCAGCTCGGTGACGTGCGAGGGGCACGTCTGCAAGAAGAGCCCCGCGCCTGCAGGCCCGGCGCCGCAACAGATCGCGGGCGACTGCGCCATCGCGATGTGTGACGGGACGAGCGAGGAAGCGACGAAACAGTACGACGCGGAGGATCGCGGCGACACGAGCAACCCGTGCATCGTGAAGACGTGCGACGAAACGAAAGGCCTCCAGACGACGGTTCTGCCGAACGGAACCGCCTGCGGCGACGACGGCAGCGTCTGCTTCCAAGGCCGGTGCATCTCGTGCAAGCCGCAGAACCCGACGTCCTGCGGTGGTGAAGGCCCGGGCGAGCCGGCGAACGACTCGAGCGCCACGCCGGCCCACTTCCCCCAGCACACGCCGGTCTGCGCTTTCACGAGCGGCAGCGACGTCGACTGGTACACGTTCAACGCCGAGGACAAGGCGCTCACGCACGACGTCTTCGACTTCAGGCTCTGGTCGAAGGCGCCGACCATGGAGGTGTGCATCTACGCCAAGTGCCTCATCGGCTCCCCCGGCGGCGGGTGCGCGACGAAGCTGCCGGGCCCGAACGGAAGCCAGGGGTGCTGCTGGTCGGGCGATCCCGCGACGCTCCATCCGCGCTGGGACCTCGACTGCACGGGCACGAGCGAGGACAGCGCCATCGCATACGTCAGCGTGCGCGCGCCCGGCGCGGGAGCGTGCGAGCCCTACCTCGTCATCGGCGGCTACTGACCGCGCACCCTCGCGTGCGCATACGTCGCCATCAAGCGAGCTTGCCGATCGCGCGCTCGACGGCGCTCGTGAGCTCTCCGGCGGCGATGAGCGAGGCGACGGCCTCGATGTCCAAGTAGAGCGGGCGATCGCCCGTCATCGGCGCGACGCGCTCGCGCACCTTCACGAGAGCGGCCTCGACGCCGCGGCTCGGTCGGAGCGGCTTGCGCTGGTCGAGGCCGGCGGCGGCCGTCATCATCTCGATGGCGAGGCACGACCGCACGTTGCGGACGACGTCGCGGAGCTTCTTCGCGCTGATGCTGCCCATCGAGACGTGGTCTTCCTTCCCGGCGGACGACGGGATCGAGTCGACGCTCGCAGGGTGCGCGAGCACCTTGTTCTCGCTGACGAGCGACGCGCTCGTGACCTGCGCGATCATGAAGCCGGAGTGGAGCCCGCTCTTCGGCCCGCCGGGCGCGAGGAACGGCGTGAGCCCCGTCGAGAGCGCCGGGTTGACGAGCTGCTCGACGCGGCGCTCGCTGATGTTCGCGAGCTCGGCGGCGGCGATCGCCGCGAGATCGAGCGCGAGCGCGATCGGCTGGCCATGGAAGTTGCCGCCGCTCAGGATCTCCGTCTCGCCTCGATCGGTGAAGACGCTCGGATTGTCCGTGACGCTGTTCACCTCGCGCTCGAGGACGGATCGCACCCACGCGAACGCGTCGCGCGAGGCGCCGTGCACCTGCGGCATGCAGCGGAGCGAGTAGGCGTCCTGGACCTTGCCGCAGTCCTTGTGACTCTCGGCGATCTCGCTGTCGGCGAGCAGCGCGCGGAGGTTCTTCGCCACCGCCTGCTGTCCCGGGTGCGGGCGCGCCAGGTGGAGGCGCTCGTCGAACGGGCGGCTCGTTCCCTTGAGCGCCTCGAGGCTCATCGCGCCGGCGATGTCGGCCACCGTCGCAAGACGCTCCGCCTCGAGCAGGGCGAGCGTGCCGAGCGACGTCATGTACTGCGTGCCGTTGATGAGGGCGAGGCCCTCCTTCGCCTCGAGGACGACGGGCGTGACGCCCGCCTCGCGGAGCACCTCCGCGCTCGGACGCGTCGGCCCTTCGCCGAGCCGCGCCTCCCCTTCCCCGATCATCGCGAGCGCGAGGTGCGCGAGCGGCGCGAGATCGCCGGACGCGCCGACGGACCCCTGCTCCGGGATGCGCGGGTGCACCTTCGCGTTGAGCATCGCGACGAGCACGTCGACGAGCTCGGGTCGCACGCCCGAGTGCCCGAGCGCGAGGACCTGCGCACGCAGGAGCATCATGCCGCGGACCTCGGGCACCGACAGATCCGGTCCCACGCCGGTCGCGTGCGATCGGACGAGGTTCTGCTGGAGCTCGCGGACGTCGGCGGCGGAGATCCGCGTCTCGCTCAGAGCACCGAAGCCGGTGTTCACGCCGTAGACCCGAGGCGCCGCGTCTCCGGCCTTCGCGATCGCGTCGATGGCAGCGCGTGAACGGATGACCTTCTCGCGCGCCTCCTCGGCGAACGCGACGGGCCGCCCGCGAACGGCGACGTCCTCGAGATCGAGCAGCGTGAGTGGACGACCGATGTAGACCGGCTCCGGCATGAGCCCCGCGATTAGCCCGGGGCGAACGGGGCAACAAGAGGAGGCCTCAGGCCTCGGGCCTCAGACCTCAGCGGGCTCGCCGAAAGAAGAGGCTCCAGGCTCCGGGCTCCAGGCTCCAGAAATTCAGCTCGTGTCGCGGAGGGCAGAGCTTCACGCACGAAGGCCGACCACCTTCCGCTGCACGCGGGACGACGACCGCTCTCCGACGGACGACGACCGCGGGGAGCCGTTGCTGAGGCCTGAGGACCGAGGACTGAAATGAAACAAGCCGGCCGCCCGCCCCGGAGATGGTGCTGGGTTCGCGCCCATCGGGGCGGCTCGGTCGTGTCGAGCCGTCGCGATGAGCCTCCGGGAGCGGGGGGCCGGCGTTCGTGCTCACGCTCGTCGTTTCGCGCGGGATGCTGAGTTGTGTCGGCGGGTCTCTCGGTGGGCGGGTCTCTCTCTCGGTGGACGGATTCCTCGTCGGCTTCGGTCACGCCGACGCGGCACCCTCGGGCGGAAGGGCCAGCGCGCAATCCCTCTGATTGGGCGCCTCCCTTCGGGCTCCGAGGGGCCTTGTGGCGTCGCCTAACCGACTGCGACCTACATGTAGCATGATTCGATCCGGCCTCTACCGATCGCTAAGTGCTCGAAACTTGGTTCGTGGAGGGGGTGAGGAGTGAGACATAGAGGACTCATGTGGGTGAGCCTTTACCCACCCTCCTTAACAGCCACGCCGCAGTCGGAGCCGACTATGCTGCCGCGCCCAGCATGGGCCGACGGGTGCTTGCCTTCGCGCTTCTCTCCGCCGTCGTCACGACGACGAGCCCCTCCTCCGCGGAGGACGCCCCCGACCGGAGCTCCGTCCCGAACGACTTGCCGCGCCTGATCCTCGACTCCGGCCGACCGGAGCCGACGCCCGCCGATCCCGACGCGTACCGATTCCAGGTCCACGGCGAGTACCAGGTTCGCTACCAGCTCCAACGAAGCTTCCCGCTCGTCGCGACGGCGAGCGCGGCCGATCGACAGCCGGGGCTCGTCGAGCAGTCGATCGGGCAGAATCAGTTCGTCCACCACTGGCTGCGTCTCACGCCGCGCCTCCAGCTCCGGGACACCGTCGAGGTCGTCGGACAGATCGATCTCCTGACCGGCCTCGTCGCAGGCGAGACGGCACGCGACACCCGCGCCGACGCGACGCCGCGCGACAGCTACGACGGGTTCTCCAACGTCCAGCCGCGGTGGCTCTACGTGCAGTGGAGGCTCCCCTTCGGCCTCTTGCGCGTCGGGCAGCAGCCGAACCACTGGGGCATGGGCATCCTCGCGAACGACGGCGATCACCCCGTGCTCTTCGGTGACTATCGCTACGGCTCGATCAGCGAGCGCATCCTGTTCGCGACGAAGCCGGGCGGAGAAGACAGCGACTTCTACCTCGCCATCGCCGGCGATCTCGTGTTCCGCGACAACAACGCGCGCCTCGTTCGTGGCCAGTACGCCTGGCAAGGCGTGCTGGCGGCGTTCTACGAGCGGGACTTCGACAAGATCGGTGTCTTCGCGACGCTGCGCCACCAGGAGAACGACGAGACGAGCGGCTCGGCGCTCTTCAGCTACACCGACGAGCTCGACGCGGCCGCGATCGACCTCCACGGGCGCATCGTCGAGCCCGTACCGGGCGATCCCGATTCGTTCATCGTCGGCGAGGCGGAGGTCGCGTACATCATCGGCTCGACGAACCTGATCCGCACCGCCGCGCAGGCGCTCGAAGGCGGCCGAACGCAGGTGCGCTCCTACGGAGGCGCGGCCGCGCTCGGCGTCGTGCACCGCGCGTGGTCGAAGCACTCCGCCCGCGACGAAGACGCGTCCGCCCGCGGGGCCGCGGGCAAGGGCCCGACGGACCCTCGCGGGCTCCCGTACGGAGACATCGTCGCGAACTTCGAGATCGGCTACGCGTCGGGCGACGCCGATCCCTACGACGGGACGCATCGACGGTTCGTCTTCGATCCGAACCACCGCATCGGTCTCCTTCTGTTCGACGAGGTCCTCCGCTGGCAGACCGCACGCGCCGCCACGGCCGCGACCGACCCGCTCCTCACGAACGCGTCGCGCCCCACGCCGGGCGTGGACCTCTTGCCGTCGAACGGCGGCGTGTTCGGGGCGCAGTACGTCAACCCGACCATCATCGTGCGCCCGCGGCACTGGCTCGACCTCAAGGGCGGGATGGTCGTCGCACAATCGACGAGCGACGTCGTCGATCCGTACCGACTCGCGACCACGGGCTCGTACGTGAACTACCGCGGCGGCAACCCGAGGAAGAAGGACCTCGGTGTCGAGCTCGACGCCGGCATCGAGGCACGAATCCCGCTCCGTCACGGCATCCGCTTCCTCACGGGAGCACAAGGCGGCGTCCTCTTCCCGGGCAGCGCGCTCGAGGACGCGCAGGGCGTCCGCCTGAAGACGCAGTGGGTCGGGATCGGCCGTCTGGGGCTTCTCTTCTGAGGCTGCTTCATGCGTCGCGCCTCCGTTTCGATGCGCCTCCTTCTCCTGTTCGTGGCGGGGCTGTTCGCGGGATGCGAGATCGACGTCGCGCCCGCCGGGCTCCGCAAGACGCCGCCCGGCGACGGGCCCGTCGTCAAGTTCGATCTCGGGCATCGGCCGCTCCCGGAGCTGCCGCTGCCGAACGACGTCGCGACGTTCCCCGATCCGACGAGCCGCACCGGCCGGCGCCCGAACGTGAGCATCGTCGCGCCCACCCGCATGGAGCGCCGCGCGCGCGAGGACTTCTCGATGATGGAGGGCTGGGGCGTCTCGTCGCCGATCACCGTCGCGTTCGAGCGGCCGCCCGGCGTCGACCCGACGGCCCCCGCGCTCGACCTCGGCGACATCGCCGCGCGCATGGAGGGCGACGAGCACGATCCCTCCGACGACCCCGTCTACGTCGTCAATCTCTCGACGGGCATCCCGGTCCTCCTCGACGTCGGCAGCGGTTACTACCCGGTCACCGTCCGCGACCCGTTCCGCTACGGCCCCTTCGATCCGAAGGCGAGCGAGCCGAACCTGATCTTCGAGACCATCGAAGAGGCGCCGGGCCTGCCGCAGCTCGCCTATCGGCCGGAGCTCGACCGCGACTTCGACGGCGTCCTCGATCACCCGAACACGCTCGGGCCGCGCAGCGGCGCCCGCGGCATCCCCGGCGTCGACGATCTCCTCACGTGGTACGAGCGCGAGACCGACACGCTGATCCTCCGGCCCATCGTCCCGCTCGCCGAGAAGACCGAATACGCCGTCGTCCTCACCGATCGCCTCCGCGGCCCGAACGGCCAGCCCGTGCGCTCGCCGTTCGAGGCGATCCATCACCCCTCGCAGGTCGCCGGCATCACGCGCCTGCGCGACTGGCTCTCCGACAAGCGGCTCGCGAACTACTACGGCGACATCGCGGGCACCGGGCTCGACCACGTCGCGTTCGCGTGGACGTTCACGACGCAGCCGACGCACGAGGACATGCGCCTGCTCCGCGACGGACTCTACGGAAGAGGCCCGTTCGCGCGGTTCGCGAGGGACTTCCCTCCGGAGGTGAAGGTGGCGCGTGTCGCCGGCGTCGCGGCCGCGCCCGACGAGCAGCCACCGGGATGGGAGACGTCGAGCGAGAGCTGTCGCAGGCGCTCGGAGCGGCCGTGGATCCTTCGGCCGAACGATCCGGACATCAAGGAGTCGCTGCGGAAGATCTTCGAGCAGCTCTTCGGCCTCGGACCGGGCAGCGTGCAGGCGCTCGAGGCCGCGTACGAGCACATTGATCACGTCGTCCTCGGCTCGTTCCGTTCGCCGTACCTCATGGGCGATCCCGCCTCGCGCGATCCGAGCACGCGCTTCCATCTCGACTTCCGCACGGGCGCGGGCGCCGTCGGATCGGACGAGGTGCAATGGGTGCTCGTCGTCCCGAAGGCGGGCGGAGCGAAGAGGCAGCCCTTCCCCGTCGCGATCTGGGGCCACGGCGTCACCGGCAACGCGAGCGACGCGCTGCTCTTCGCGGGAGACTACGCACGGCAGGGCGTCGCCGTGATCGGCTACAACGCGCCGGGGCACGGGCTCGTGATCGGTGACGGCGAGCGGCGCCTCGCCGAGGCCATCCTCTCCGGCAACTGCATCGCGCCCTTCGTCGGCGCGATCGCCTCCGGGCGCGCGCACGACCTCGACGGCGACGGGGTCGCCGACAGCGGGGGCCTCTGGTGGACGGCGCACGTGTTCCACACGCGGGACAACGTCCGGCAGGGCATCCTCGACGGCATGCAGCTCGTGCGCATCCTGCGGTCGTTCGACGGTCGCCGCGGGACGCAGGACCTCACGGGCGACGGCGAGCCGGACGTCGCCGGTGACTTCGACGGCGACGGCGTCCCCGACGTCGGCGGCCCGAACGTCCCGTACTTCGCAGCCGGCCGCTCGCTCGGCGGGATCATGAGCCAGATCCTGGGCGGCATCGACCCGTACGTCGTCGCGACCGCGCCGATCTCCGGCGGCGGCGGCCTGCCGTCCGACGTAGCGCTCCGCTCGTACGGCGTCGTCGACTCCGTCACCTCGCAGCTCCTCGGGCCGTGGGTGTTCGCGCTTCCCGCGAGCGAGCGCCCCACACGCCCCGAGGGCGAGCGCATCGAGCGCATCGGCTCGCGATGCAGCCCCGCGCAGCGCACGTTGCGCATCCAGGTGAACGACGGCTTGCACGATCGCGAGCTCGAGATCGCCTGCCTCGATCCGTCGGAGCTCTCGGCCGGGATGACGGTCGTCGTCACGAACGTCACCGCGGGCGAGGCGCGCTGCGCCCGCACGGACCTCGACGGGCGCTTCAGCATCCCGATCCCGACGAGCGTCGGCGACAAGCTCGACGTGCAGGTCTACGAAGCGCCCGACGCGGTCGAGTCGTACGAGGGCTGCAAGCCGAAGCCCGGCGCGCCGGTCGGCCGCCGCGTGAACACGTTCGAGCAGCCGGCCGTGACGACGTTCCCGGTCGCGGATCCCTCGCGCGACAAGTGCGAGGTCGAGGAGGGCTGCCAGCAGTTCCGCGAGACCTTCTTCGCCGTCGGCGATCCGCTCGTCGCGCCGAACGAAGGTCTCGGCCTGCGCCGCCAATCGCCGGCGCTGCGGCGCTTCCGCGATCTCGCGCAGGCCGCCTTCGATCCGGCCGACCCCATCGTGTTCGCGCCGTACTACATGCTCCAGCCGCTCGTCGACGAGAACGGCGTCCGCGTCGAGCCGCACGGGCTGCTCAACGTGAACACCGTCGGCGACAACTTCGTCCCGGTCTCGGCTGGAATCTCGTTCGCGCGCGCAGCAGGGGCGATCCCGTTCCTCCCTCCGAGCGCGGTCGAGCGCCTACCCGAGTACGCCGACTACGCCACGCCGCGCGAGCTCTACGACCGGCTCGGTCGGCGCACGCCGATGAAGTTCCTCGTCGACACCGGCGTCGTCGAAGGCATCGCGCGCCTCGCGCGCACGAGCGCCGGCCCGGACTGCAAGCCGAACTACCGCGCCGACGCGGAGACGTGCACGCGCCCCGTCTCGATCGAGCCCTACGAGTGCCAGACCGCGCTCTACGATCCCGACTGGATCAGCGAAGGCCGCCTCCCCTTCGATCAGCCGCACCCCGACGTCCCGCTCCGCCTCGCGCGCGTCGCGAAGGTCCGCGCCGTCGACTCCACCACGCTCGCGGCGACGTGGGAGCCCCGCCTCCGCGGCGTCCCGTTCGGCCCGGACGACGCCGGCTGGACCGCGACCGAGCGCGTCGTCGGCCTGCTCCACCACTACATCGCACCGAGAGGCCAACACACGTGGTCCGAAGGCGACACGTGCCGCGCCTGGGACTTCGCGACCTACGGCAACGCCCTGATCGCGCGCTTCTTCGCCTCCGGCGGCCGCGACGTCTACTACTTGAGCCATCCGAAGACGCACGGGTGTCTGGTGGATGGGACGTGCGACTTCTTCCGCTGAGGCCCGCTACCGCAGAGGCCCGCTTTGCGGGCCTCTGCGGAGACCTCAGTCCTCAGACCTCAGTCCTCAGCTTCGCGTCGTGGCAGCCCGTCGGCCCCTCGCTGACGCGGCCGGTGTATGTCGACCCGCAAGCGTCATGTATCCGTCCGGCGATGGACGGCTCGCGCCCGGCGACGTGATCGAGGAGCCTGC
>CALFEQ010000009.1 GCA_937949945.1 uncultured Myxococcales bacterium | reverse complement strand
CTCAATCTTTCCGCATCACGACCCCGCGCGCCGTCTCCGCGAAGACGTAATCCGGCAGATCCTCGATGGCCGCATTGAGCTGCCAGTCGCCGGAGAACAGGACGACCGGGCGGCCGCGGACGTCGACGACGACGAGGCCCGGTCGCGCGCGGGTGAGGGCCTGGAGATCGACCGGGGCGCCGTCCTTGCGCGAGATCCACCGGGCGTGCATCACGTTGATGCCCTCGTAGCGGACGTCGACGTCGTACTCCGTCTTGAGGCGGTGCTTGACGACCTCGAGCTGGAGCTGGCCGACGGCGCCGAGGACGATGTCGCCCGCACGCGCGTCCGGCGGACGGTAGAGCTGGATCGTGCCCTCCTGCGCGAGCTGCTCGATGCCCTTCTGGAGCTGCTTGCGGCGCATCGGATCGGTCATCACGAGGCGCGCGAAGTGCTCGGGAGCGAAGCTAGGGATCTCCTCGAACGTGAAGTCGGGGCCGTCGGTGAGGGTGTCGCCGATCTCGAAGAACCCCGGGTCGTAGACGCCGAGGACGTCGCCGGCGAAGGCCTCCTCGACGATGTTGCGCTCCTGGGCCACGAACTGCGTCGGGTTCGCGAGGCGGATCTCGCGCTTGGTCCGGACGTGGCGAACCTTCATGCCGCGCTCGAAGCGGCCCGAGCAGACGCGCACGAAGGCGACGCGGTCGCGGTGGGCGCGATCCATGTTCGACTGGATCTTGAAGATGAAGCCCGAAAAGTGCGCGTCGGTCGCCTGGATGGTCCCGGCGCTCGTCGTGCGCGGGGGTGGAGCGGGCATCAGCTTGCAGAACGTGTCGAGGAACGCCTCGAGGCCGAAGTTGTTGATCGCGCTCCCGAAGAACATCGGCGAGACCTCGCCGCGCTCGAAGCGCTCGGCGTCGAAGGCGTCGCCGGCGGCCTCGAGCAGCTCGGCCTCGTCGCGGAGCTGCTTGTAGCCCGCGGCGTCGAGCTCCCTCTCGAGCAGCGGGTCGTCGAGGCCCGTCACGTTGACCGGCGGCTTCTCGGCTCCCGCCGCCGCGCTCGACGTGGCGTCGGCGGCGTCGAACAGGTACACGCGCTTGTCGACGCGGTGGTAGACGCCGCGGAACGTGCCGCCCCGGAAGATGGGCCACGTGATCGGAAACACGCCGATGCCGAGGACGCTCTCGACCTCCCCGATGAGCTCGAAGGCGTCGCGGCCAGGGCGATCCATCTTGTTCACGAACGTGAAGATCGGGATCTGCCGCTGCTTGCAGACTCGGAACAGCTTCTTCGTCTGCGCCTCGACGCCCTTCGCGCAGTCGAGGAGCATGACGGCGCCGTCGACCGCGTGCAGCGTGCGATACGTGTCCTCGCTGAAATCGGCGTGGCCCGGCGTGTCGAGCAGGTTCATCTGCAGCCCGCGATAGGGGAACTGCAGGACGCTCGTCGTGATCGAGATGCCGCGCTCGCGCTCCATCTCCATCCAGTCGCTGACGGCGGCCGCGCGACCACGCTTGGCCTTGACCGCGCCGGCGAGCTGGATGACGCCGCCGTAGAGCAGGAGCTTCTCGGTGAGCGTCGTCTTTCCCGCGTCGGGGTGGGAGATGATGGCGAACGTCTTGCGACGGTTCACCTCGTGGATACGCCGCGCCTCGACGGGATCGTGCGTCACGTGCGTGCAGGCCCTTCCTCGGAGACCGTGCTCTCCGGTGCCTTCGACTGCGCCTCGTCGCCCTGCTGCGCGGCGGAGCGGCCTTCACCGGCGCCGTCGGAATTCTTCGGCGCGCCGGCGGAAGGAGCGATGCCCTGCTGCCTCTCCTTCATCTTGCGCGCGAGCACCTTCGGGTTCCGCGTCGAGCCCAGCGACTGCCGGCAGATCTGACAGCGGTAAACCACGTGATCGGGCTTCGGCGTGATGCCGAACATGCTCAGCAGTATCCACCCCCAGAGCGTGTATTCCGGCTCTTCCACGACCATGTCGTGGCTCTTCGTGTAGCCGCATCTGCAAGTCCGCTCGGGACGGTCGACCATGGGGCCACCATATAGATGCACGGACGCCGCAGGCCAAGGCCCGTGCTGTGGCTCGGGGTACGCAGCTCCGGCAGAGCCCGACGGCCGCGGGCGCACCCTCTCTCTTTTCTCTGGAGCCCGGAGCCTGGAGCCTGGAGCCTGATCCCATGCGGACCATCATCGTAGGTGCGGGATCCGCGGGGGCCGTCGTCGCGGCGCGGCTCTCGGAGGACGCGCGGCACGACGTCGTGCTCCTCGAGGCGGGGCCCGACTATCCGCTCGCCTCCGAGGAGCCCGAGACGCTTCCGGCCGACCTGCGCGACGGTCGGAAGAACGCGATGTACAGCCACGACTGGGGGCTCTGGTACCGCGCGACGGAGCACCGGTTCTTCAGCTTCTTGCCGATGCACTTCCCGCGTGGGCGCGTCGTCGGCGGCTCGTCCGCGGTCAACACGTGCATCGCCCTGCGAGGGCAGCCCTTCGATTACGACGAGTGGGCGAGCCTCGGCCTTCCCGAGTGGTCGTGGGAGCGATGCCTGCCCGCGTTCAAGCGGCTCGAGAACGATCTCGATTTCGACAACGAGTGGCACGGCAAGGACGGGCCGCTGCCGATCCGGCGCCACAAGCCCGACGAGCTCGTTCCATGGCAGGCCGCGTTCCTCGAGGCGTGCCGCGAGGTCGGCTTCTCGGCGTGCGACGACACGAACGATCCGACGAAGACGGGCGCAGGGCCGCACGCGATGAACAAGATCGACGGCCAGCGCATCAGCGCGGCGCGCGCGTGGCTGACCCAGAAGGTGCGCTCGCGCCCGAACCTCACGATCGTCCCGCACGCCCTCGTCCGCCGCGTCCGCATCTTCGCCGGCCGTGTGCAGGGGGTCGAAGTGGAGCGCTTCGGCGCTGTCCGCGAGATGCGTTGCGATCGCGTCGTCCTCGCGGCGGGCGCCATCGCGACGCCCGGGATCCTCCTGCGGAGCGGGATCGGGCCTGCGAGCGAGCTCGCGCGCCTCGGCGTGGAGGTCGTCCGCGATGCCCCGGGCGTCGGCGCGCGGCTGCTCGATCATCCCGGGCTCGCGATCTTCTTCCTGCCGCGACGGAGAGGGATGTCTCGGCTCGATCATCCGCTCGTCCAGACGGTGTGCCGTTACACGTCGAAGGACAGCGCGTGCCCCGACGACATGCAGCTCCAGCCGGGATCGTGGGTGCCGCTGCCGCGTCTGCCGGTGCCCGGCGTGACGATCGCGACGTGCATCGGCAAGCCGGTCGGTCACGGCCGCCTCCGCTTCGAGTCCGCGCGAGCCGACGCGCGACCGATCATCGAGACGTGCTTCCTCTCCGACGAGCGCGACCGCGCGCGCGCCCGCGAGGCGCTCGCCTGGATCGGCGCGCTCTCGCGCACGAAGGCCATCCGCGAGCTCGCCCGGCCGGTGTACCCGTCGCGCGCGCCGTTCGACGACGAGGGCGCGTTCCGCGGGCCGCTCGAGCAGATCACGGGCTCGGGTTACCACCCGTGCGGGACCGCGCCGATGGGCCCCGCGCGCGATCCGCTCGCGGTCGCCGACGGGCGTGGCCGCGTCTACGGCGTGCACGGCCTCTACATCGCGGACGCGAGCTTGATGCCGACGATACCGTCGTCGAACACGAACCTGCCCACGCTCATGATCGGCGAACGCATGGGCGAGTGGCTGCGCGAGATCTGACGTCGAGCCCATGCGCTCGGGGCGCGGCACGCTTGCTGCTCCGTCCAGCACGGAGGCGATGGCAATGGGCGACGAAGATCTCATCCGGGTCACGCGGGACGACGTCGAGCGCGCGCTGGCGGACGGCTCCGCGCAGGTCATCAACGTCCTCGAGCCGCCGCCGGTCGGCCGTCTGCGGTTGATCCCGGGCTCGAAGAACGTCCCGCTCTCGGAGCTCGATGCGCGCGCGGCCGAGCTCGATCGCACGCGTCCGGTCATCGCGTACTGCGCGAACCTCGAGTGCGATGCGTCCAAGCGGGCGGCGCGCTTCCTCCGCGATCGCGGCTACGACGTTCGCGTCTACGAGGGCGGCATCCAGGAGTGGATCGAGGCCGGCCGTCCGACCGAGGTCGCGGCGTAGGTCTCACGCTCCTCGTTCGAGGAGCTTCAGGAGCGCGGCCTCGTCCAGCGTCGGCGTGCCGAGCTTCTTGGCGGCGTCGAGCTTCGAGCCGGGCCGCTCGCCGACGACGAGGTAGTCGGTGTTGCGCGACACGCTCGAGGCGACGCGTCCGCCGAGCGCTTCGATGCGCTCCTTGGCCTCTTCGCGGGAGAGCGTCTCGAGCGTGCCGGTGATCACGAACGTCTTGCCTGCGAGAGGACCGGCGCTTCGCCGCTCGGCCGTCGTGCGGACGCCGGCGCGACGGAGCTTGTCGAGGAGCCGCTTCGTCTCCGGTCGATCGAAGAACTCTCGGACGGCGCGTGCGACGACGGGACCGACGCCGTGCACCGCCGCGATCTCGCTCTCCGGCGCTCGCACGATCGCGTCGAGCGAGCCGAACGCGTCCGCGAGCAGCCGCGCCGCGTTCTCGCCGACGTGGCGGATGCCCAACCCGACGAGCAGACGGTCGAGCGGGCGGTCCTTCGCCTCCTCGATGGCCTCGAGGAGGTTCCGCGTCGCGACGGGACCGAAGCCGGGCAGGCGCGACACGTCGCTCGCACGCAAGAAGAAGAGATCACCCGGGTCCTCGACGAGCCCCGCCTCGATGAGGGCTTCGCACGTGCGCTCGCCGAGGCCGCGGATGTCCAGCGCCGCCCGCGATCCGAAGTGCACGAGCCTCGCGAGGAGCTGCGCGGGGCAGGCGAGGTTCGTGCAGCGGAGCGTGACCTCTCCGTCGAGGCGCACGGCGGGGCCATGACACGCCGGACACTTGCGCGGCATGTGGAAGCGGCGCTCGGCGCCGGTCCGCAGGCTCGGCACGGGCGCGACCACCTCTGGGATGACCTCTCCCGCTCGCCGGACGACGACCGTGTCGCCGATTCGCAGATCCTTGCGCGCGATCTCGTCCTCGTTGTGGAGGGTCGCGAGCGAGATCGTGACGCCGCCGATGCGCACCGGCTCGAGGATCGCGAACGGCGTGAGCGCACCCGTCCGTCCGACGCTCACCTGGATGTCTTTGAGCTTCGTCGTCCGCTCCTCGGACGGGAACTTGTACGCGATGGCCCATCGCGGCGCCTTCGACGTCGAGCCGAGCTTCGCTTGCGCGTCGTAAGCGTCGACCTTCACGACGGCGCCGTCGACCTCGAGCTCGAGATCGTGGCGGCGGGCTTCGAGGTCGCGCACGTACGCCTCGATCTGCTTCGCGCCTTCGCAGCGCCGCGCCTCGCGGGGGACGTTGAGGCCGAGCGAGCGGAACAGCTCGAGCGTCTCCCAGTGCGTGCGCGGCACGTCCCCGGACATGCGGATGAGGCCGTGGAAGAGGATGTCGAGCGGACGCGACGCGGTGACGCGCGGGTCCTTCTGGCGGAGCGTCCCTGCCGCGGCGTTGCGGGCGTTGGCGAAGAGCGGCTTGCCGGCCCGCCCGAGCTCCTCGTTGAGCTGTTCGAACGCCCGAACCGGAAGGAAGACCTCGCCTCGTGCCTCGAGCCACGCGGGCGCGTGGCCGCGCAGCCGCGCCGGCAGCGATCGGATCGTGCGTACGTTGGCGGTGACGTCCTCGCCCACGCGTCCGTCGCCGCGGGTCGCGCCTCGGACGAGCCGGCCGTGCTCGTAGAGGATGGCGATCGACACGCCGTCGATCTTCGGCTCGCACACGACGGGGACCGAGCCCGTCCCGAGCTGCCGCTCGACGCGGGCGAGCCATGCCTCGAGCTCGACCCGATCGAAGGCGTTGTCGAGCGAGAGGAGAGGCGCGGAGTGCCGGACCGGCGCGAAGAGCGCCGACGGTCGCTCGCCGACCCGCTGCGTCGGCGAGTCGGGCGTGACGAGCTGCGGGAACCTTCGCTCGAGCTCCTGGAGCTCGCGCACGAGCTCGTCGTACTCGGCGTCGGATATCTCGGGTGCCGCGAGCACGTAGTAGCAGTAGTCGTGGTGCTCGATCTGGGCGCGCAGCTCCTCGACCCGCAGCCGCGCCCGCGCGAGCTCCGCCTCGCCATGCGCGCTCGGGATCGGCGACGTCGTGCCGGCCATGCCTGCGGCTCGGGCACGCGGCGTGCCCGACCGGTCCGAGCTGCGCCCGAGGTAGGGCAGGCTGCGCTTCGGCGACCGACGCCGGCAAGGCAGGCGAAGCAGGTGCGGCGCGCGAGCCTCGCGCGAAGCGGTCGGGGCTTGGCGCAAGTGCCCGACTCTGCGACGGTTGTCGGCCGTTCGCAGCGTCCACGCATTTTCTTTGTCACCAGCGTGCGGGCGTTCGCGTTGGCCCTCTGAAAGGGGTTGCCAACGATGATGCTCGACTCACACGCTTCCGACCGCCGCTCACCTTCGCGCATGAGTTCTCCGCCCACGGACATCGAGGAGCACGCCGGCGCGGCCGGCGCCGAGCTCGTCACGTCGGACGGGAAGGCGCTGCCGCTCGTCTCCGCGAGCTTGCGTGTGGTGGCCTCGGGCGGGATCGCGCGCGCCGTGCTCGAGCAGACGTTCGAGAACACGCAAGACGAGACGATCCACGTCACCTACAAGATGCCGCTGCCCGCCGACGGCGCGGTCAGCGGGTACGAGTTCACGATCGGACAGCGCACGATCCGCGGGCGCGTCGAGCCGAAGGCGGCGGCGAGGGAACGGTTCGAGCGAGCGATCGTCGAGGGGCGCACGGCCGCGCTCCTCGAGCAAGAGCGGGCGGACATCTTCACGCAGCGCATCGGCAACGTCCCCGCCGGCGAGAGGATCGTCGCGCGCGTGACCGTCGACCAGCGGCTCGCTTGGCTGCCGGAGGGCGAGTGGGAGCTCCGGTTCCCGACGGTGATCGGACCGCGGTACGTCTCCACCGACGACAGCCCCGAGGACGCGAAGGCCGTCCGCATCCAAGTCGCGAACCCCGGGACGATCGGCGCGAGGATCCACCTCGAGATCGAGGTCCGCGACGAGCTCGCGCCGGGGCGGCAAGTCGAGTCGCCGTCGCACGCCATCGAGAAGCGAGGGGAGGACGGGCGGATCGTGCTCGCCGCGCCCGAAGGAGCGAGGCTCGATCGTGACATCGTCGTGCGTTGGGCCGTCGCGAAGCCGGAGATCGGCGCGTCGCTCGCGATCGCGCGCCCGCCGGCCAAAGAGCCGCACGCGCACGTCGCGTACGGGCTCTTGACGATCGTGCCGCCGACGCCGGAGTCGGACGTGCGAGCGATCCCGCGCGACCTCATCGTGCTGCTCGACACGAGCGGCTCGATGAACGGAGGCCCGCTCGCGCAGGCGAAGCGTGTCGTCTCGCTGCTCGTGAGCTCGCTCGGCGAAGAGGACCGCCTCGAGATGATCGAGTTCTCTTGGTCGCCGCGCCGCTGGCAGCGCGATCCGGCTCCGGCCACCGCGGCGACGAAGGAGCGCGCGCTCGCCTGGATCGCCAGCCGCAAGGCGGAGGGCGGGACGGAGATGTACACCGCCATCGTCGAGGCGCTCGAGGCCCTCCGTCCGAACGCGCAGCGGCAGGTCGTGCTCGTGACGGACGGCTACATCGGCGGCGAGCATCGGATCGTCGAGCTGCTCCACGAGCGGCTCCCCAAGGGCTGCCGCTTGCACGTGGTCGGCGTCGGCGCCGCCGTGAACCGTTCGCTCGCGACGTCGCTGTCTCGCGCCGGGCGCGGCGCGGAGATCCTCGTCGGGCTCGACGAGGACGCCGAGCGCGGGGCGAAGCGGCTCTTGGATCGAACCGCGCGCCCCGTCCTCACGGACGTCGTGATCCAAGGTGACGCGGTCATCGAGGTGGCGCCCGAGCACGTCCCCGACGTCTTCGCAGGCGCGCCCGTCGTCGCGGCCGTCAAGCTCTCCGCCGCAGGCGGCGAGATGATCGTCCGCGGCAACCTCGCCGGCGGCGCGGTCTGGGAGCGGCGCCTGCGCGTGCCCGCCACCGAGCACGGGCAGGGCGACCCGTCGATCGTGTCGCTCTTCGGCCGTGAGCACGTCGCCGATCTCGAGATGCGGTGGACCATCGGCCGCGAGGCGCAGGTGATCGACCGCGACATCGAGCGCACGGGCGTCGTCTTCCAGATCGCGACGCGCATGACGTCCTGGGTGGCGGTCGACGAGGTGCGCAGCGTCGATCCGTCGAAGGGCGCACGAGAGGTCGTGCAGCCCCAGGAGCTGCCCCATGGCACGTCGATGGGGAGCTTCGGTCTCGACCCGGCCCGGGGCGGCTCGGTGATGACGCGCGCAGGGATGGTCTCGCCTCTCGGGTTCGCGATGCTTCCGGCCGGCGTGATGGGGGCGGCTCCGCCTCCGGCCGCGGGGGAGGCTCTCATGGCAGAAGCCGAGGAGCCCTTGGCCGAGCTGGCGCCGGAGCCGCTCGAGCTCGCTCGGTACGCGATCGAGCCCGTCTCGCCGGCGGCGAAGCCGAGTCGTCCCGCGCTCGCGAGCGGGAAGCGCCGATCCCCGTGGCTCCTGTTGGTCGTCGTGCTCTTGCTGATCCTCGCGGTCGCGGGCATCGTCTGGCGACTCTTCCTGCGGTGACGAGCATGGACCTCGACGTCCACCTGCCGGCCATCCTCGAGCGCGATACCCACGCATTCGGCCAGTGGATGGCCGGCGCGGAGGGACCGATCCGCGAGAGCCTGCGGTCGTTCGCGCGCGTGGTGGACGTCGAGGCCGTCCTCCAGGAGGCGCTCTTGCGCGTCTGGCAGGTGGCGCCTCATTTCGTCCCCGACGGAGCCCCGAACGGGCTCTTGCGGCTCGGCGTGCGCATCGCGCGCAACCTCGCCGTCAGCGAGGTCCGCCGGACACGCGCGAAGCCGGCGTCGGACGACGAGCTCGCGGCGCTCGGCGGCGAGGAGCCCGCGGTGGAGCCGGAGCCGCCCGATCCGATGCTCCGTCGCGTGCTCGCGAAGTGCTTCGAGTTCCTGCCCGATCAGCCGAAGCGCGTCCTGTCGTTTCGACTGCTGCGGGCCGGCGAGGCCGACGGCGTGATCGCCGAGTCGATCGGCATGAGGCTCAACACGTTCCTCCAGAACTTCGGCAGGGCGCGCCGGATGCTCGGTGAGTGTCTGCGGAAGAACGGCGTCACGGTCGAGGAGGGCCTCGTCGCATGAGCGAGCCGCGCGACGACGAAGACGCTCTCGTCGAGGAGGTCGCGGGCGCGTACCGGCCGCGGCCGCGCGAGGAGCTGCGTTATCACCCCGCATGGCACGACCTCGGACCGGAAGGCCGTGTTCGCGCGTTCGAACGGGCGCGTGCGCTGCGCAAGATCGAGGCGGCGCTGGATCCGGACGGCCTCTCGACGACCGCGCGCGCGGTGCTCGCCCGGATCCAAGGGCGCTGAGCACGGCGTCGTGTACTCTTCGTCCCGGTGCTGGAGCGACGGTTCTGGTGCGTGGCGCTCGCGACGTACGTGACGGCTGCGGTCGGCGCCTTCGCGTGCCGGACGAGGGCCGTCTCGCGCGCCGAATCTCCTCCGGCGACCGGCGACGCCGCCGCGACGCCGGCGGCGCCGAGCGCGACGGCCGCGGCGGACGCCGAGGCGACCGCATCGATCGGGGGAGCCGAAGACGCCGGCGCCGTGCCGCGCGGGCTCGCGTGCCTGATCGAACACTACGGTGGTCGCGCCGTCGTCGACGCCGCCGGTGCGTGGTCGCTCGAGCTACCGGACGGGGCCGTCGTCCCGTGGGACGACGGCCGCTCGAAGACCACGGCCGAGAGGATCGCGTCGCCCGACCTCGAGGACATGCTCGCGCTGCGCTACCCGAGGGGGGCAATCGCACCGGTCACGGACGTAGAGCACGATCCAGGGCGCGTGCGCGTCGAGGCGCTGTTCCGCGCGACCTACGGGGCCGACGCGCGCGCGGTCGCGCGTTCTCTCGTCGACGTGAAGCTGGCCGGGCACGTCGTGCGTTTCCACGAGCGCGCGGCGCCTGCGCTCTCGCGCGTGGCGGCGAGGATCGACGCCCTGTTGCGCGCGGATCCGTCGTTGCGGCGGTACTTTCGCGAGCTCGGCGGGACCTTCCATCCGCGCAACATCGCGGGGACGAACCGCTCGAGCGCGCACGCGTGGGGGATCGCGATCGACATCGACACGTCGATGTCCGACTACTGGCGCAACGCCCGAGGCGAGATCGTCTGGAGGAACCGCATCCCGGCCGCGATCGTGGAGGCGTTCGAGGCCGAAGGCTTCGTATGGGGCGGGCGCTGGTTCCACTACGACACGATGCACTTCGAGTGGCGACCGGAGCTCTTCGACGAGCGGTGCGTGTCTCCATAGCGGGCCGTGGCCTGGATCCTCGGCACACCACCAACGAGGGGTACCTCCCGCGCCGACCCCTCGGATGATCGTAGGTTTGCGCGCGATCCAGGCGCTCGAGGATTGGAACGACTCCTGCTGGGCGTGTGAGCGTGTCCTACATGGCGAAGTCTCTCGGCCGTGCGTGGTCCGGTCATCCAGAGGACCATCACGCGCGGCGACCGTACGACCGAAGCCGCTACCGCTCGATGCCGGCGGATCGCCCGCCGATCGTGACCGGAGGGGAGACGTTCCGGGTCTACACCCCGAACGAGCTCCGGTACGTGCAGCTCCGGCCCTCGTACCGCCCCGTCCCGCAGCGCGGCTTCGTCGAAGAGGTGAAGGAGGCGATCGCGCAGGCGAAGGCGATGGGGCCGCGCAAGCTCCTCGTGTGGACGGCGGTCGCGATCGCGACGACCCTCGGGCTCTTCGCCCTCCTCCTCGTGATCGCGAACCTCACCGACGACACGCTCGTCACGAAGAAGGAACGGATCGCGATCACCGACGAGGAAGCGCCGCTCGCAAACGGAGCCATGGCTGCGCGCCTCGAACCGATGTCGTCGACGCCGTCCTCGGCGCCGGACCCGGTCGTGGAGGCGCAGCCGACGGACTTCGAGATCCCCGACGACTTCGTCCCGCCTCCGCGCACGGCCGCGAAGCCGAAGACGGCCCCGAGGCAGGGCAAGAGCGTCGGCGGGCAGCGGCTCCGGTTCTGATGGAGGGGCTCAGGGAAGCGTGAAGTCGGCGTAGATCGCCTTGTGATCGCTCCCGGCGAAGCCGCGGTTCCCTTCGCCGACCGCCTTCCCGCTGCTCGGGATGTAGGCCGTGGCACGCGCGGCCGTCGTGAAGATGTGATCGATCGCCTGGAGCTCGCCGCCGAAGCGGTAGGTGCCCTGCTCCGCGGGCGGGAGCTCCGCGAGCACGCGCACGAGCGCGCCGTCCTTCTCCATCGCCTCGAGCGGCTCGGAGCCCGGCACGTCGTTCAGGTCGCCGCCGAGGAGCACGAGGGCGCCCGTGTTGGCGAGGCCCGCGGCGACCATGAGCTCGTGCGTCTTCTGCGCCTCGGCGAGGCGACGTCCCGGGTCGTCGTTCGACTTCGAGCGGAAGTGCGCGGCGAAGACGATGACGGTGCTGTCACCGATGGTCAGATGCACCTCGGGCAGCTCGCGCGTGAAGATCGTCTCGGAGCCGTCGGGCCGGACGAGCGGCGCGGTCTCCTTGCGGTGCGTCCTGACCTCGTCCAGCTTCCCGCGGGCGAGCACGGCGACGTCGATGCTGCCGGGAGTGCCGGTCTCGGCGACGTACGCCACCGGGTACTCCGCGCCCGACTCCTTCAGCTTCGCCTGGAGCGCGTCGAGGCAGCCCTGGTTCTCCACCTCCGCCAGCGTGATGACGTCGGCCTCGAGACGCGCGAGGCCTTTCGCGAGCTCGGCCGTCCGGTCTTCGAACTCGCGCTCCGTCACTACTTCCTCGAATCCGCCCGGCTCGCACTCTCCCGAGTCGCACGTCGTGTCGAAGTACCGGCGCACGTTGAGATGTGCGAGGCGGAGGATGCCCGGGCGCCTCGTCGTCGTCGGATCACCCCAGCCGTCGCTCGAAGACGATCCGGCGTCTCGCGACGGCGACGGGCTCGGCGCGGGGGTCGGGGTGGTGACTGTCTGGTCCCCACAGGAGGCGAGACAGACGATCAGCGCCGCGAGGGTCGATGCTCTCCACACGACTCCAGAGTAAGCGCTTTCGCGAGCGCGCCGAAGCACTTCGGCCTTACGCTTCTCCGAGGATGAGCGAGGGGCAGGGCGGCAAACCCTACGGGTCGATCGGTCTCGTTCGACCGAAGGTCTCGCTGCTCCTCGCGGGCATCGGCTCTCTGGCCCTCGCTCCGGTCGTGATCGCGAGCGCGCTCACGCTGGGGTTCTACCCGCTGCTCGTACACATCGTGACGGTCGGAGTCATCGGGGCCGTGACCCTCCGGCGCGCCTTCTTGTCGACGAACGGCGCGAAGGTCGTCCGCGATCGGCTCACGATCGGCGCCAACGAGATCCGCTTCGGCGGGCGCTTGCTCGCGCGGCGCGCCGACATCGTGCAAGGCTTCCTCGTGCCCGTCGAGAACGGGCTCCTCGTCCGCCTCGAACGCAGGGGCATGAGGCCGCCGATCTTCCTCTCCGTGCGGGACGAGGAAACCGGGCTCGCGCTCCTGCGTGAGCTCGGGCTCGACGCCGAGCACGTGACCGCCGAGATGCGCATCGCGAGCGCGCTGCACGCCATGAGCCTGAGAGCGCAGGCCTGGTTCGTGGCCTTGCCCTTCTTCGCGTCCTTCCTCGCGACGGCGACGGTGATCCCCCTCTTGGGGAGCGCCGCGCCGTACGTCACGGTGGGGCTGCTCCTTGTGCTCGTGGCCTACTCGCTCGGCCTCGCGCTCGCGCCCACGACCGTGCGGATCGGCACCGACGGGATCCTCACGCGCTGGCTCGGCCGGCGCCGGTTCATCCCGTTCACGCAGATCACGTCGACGGGCGTGTACGAGGAGACGGTCGCCTCGAAGCAGTGGCACGGGGTCCGGCTCGTCCTCCGTGGCGGCGAGCTCGTCAAGCTTCCGGCGGGCCAAACGGAAATCGGCGCGGCCGAGGCGAGGCGCTTGTGGCGAAGGATCGAGGATGCCCGTGCGGCCCGCGCGGCAGGCGCGCGAGCGGTCGACGTGCTCGCCCGCGGACAGCGGTCGTTCGTCGAATGGGTCCGCGACCTGCGCCGGATGGGGGCAGGAGCGCAGGGCCATCGGACGGCCGCCGTGCCCACCGACATCCTCCTGCGCGTCGTCGAGGACGGCGCCGCGTCCGCCGTCGATCGCGCGAGCGCCGCCGTGGCCGTCCTGGCCGCTGCCGACCCCGAAGCGAAGCGGCGCGTGCGCGTCGCGGCCGACACGACGGCCTCACCGAAGCTGAGGGTGGCCCTCACGCGCATCGCGGAGTCGAGCGGTACGGACGACGATGCGGAGGTCGCGGCCGCGCTCGAGCAGCTCGGAGACGAGCGGAAGAAGGCCGTGCGCTGACGGCCCGCGTCGTCTTCACGCGGTCGCGGAACGCGCGCGTCGCCTGCGCACGGCCGCGCCCGCGGCGACGGCGAGCGCCGTCGTCCACGCGAGGCTTCCGGTGCGCGACCCCACGGGCGCGGCGGTGCAGCCGTCTTCCTCCGGTTTCGTCTCGAGGATGGGGCTGGCGCCGGCCTTCTCGAAGCCCCGCATGACGAGGTCGCGGAACGACGAGACCTTCGTCCCGACGTTGTCGGCCTGCACGCACGTCACGGCGGGGCCGCCGCGGTTCGGGTCGGCCCCGTTGCCGCCGCGCGAGACGACGCCCACGATGGCGCCCGTCTGCTCCGAGAAGATCGGTCCGCCGCTGTCGCCGAGGCAGATCGACTCGTCGAAAAGGAATTCGCTCTTCGTGAGCGTGGGGATCTCGGCGTCGGGGCCGACGCGCACGACCTTCACGCCGCCGCGCTGCCGGCGCTTGCTCGGCTCGATCTCGTCGGAGGCGACGCCCCAGCCGACCGTGAGCAGGGACTCGCCCTTGGCGACGTCGCCGTCGAGGCGAAGCGGCGCGAGCGGGACGCCGTCGATGGGGGCTTCGAGGAGAAGGAGCGCCAGGTCGTGATCGCAGAGCGTGCCCGCCCCGTCGTCGATGATCTCGATCCCGCGCCCTGCCGGCTTCCACTTCGTCGTGTCGAGATCCGGCGGCTCGACGCCGGTGTGTTCGGGCCGGTTCGGGCCGGTGAACACGTAGAGGTCCTGCGGATCGAAGTTGTCGCCGATCCGTCCGCCACGGATCGGCGTGCCGTCGACGTCGCACGCGAGCGGCTCGTCGCTGACCCGCGACACGCAGTGCCTCGCCGTGAGCACGAGCCTCGGCGCGACGAGCGCGCCCGTGCAGATGCCCACCCTCCGATCGTTCACGCGATCGTGATTGAGGATCATGACGACCGCGTCCTGCGATTCGTCGGAGACCGTACCTCCGAGGATCGACTGCTGGACGCTTCCGGTCGACTCGGCCGGTGCGTCCGCGGCGCACGAGAGGGTGATCAGGGAGGCGAGGGCGAGCGGCAGCTTCGCCCGAAGGCCGAAGAGAAGCTCAAGCGTTCGACGACCGAACATGCTCGTCGACATCGTAGCAGCCGCGAGATGCCGTGGGCGCGCGGCCGACGTGTGCGATCACTTCCGAACGCGAAGGACCGCGCGCATCGGGCTCTGGCGCTTCGCCTTCGGACCGGCCTGCGGGCGCGCCGCCGGCGTTCCTCGTCGTGCGAGCGTGTTGTCGCCGACGACGAGCGCGTGCTTCGTCGAGTCCACCGTGCGCGGGAGGCGCGGCTCGACGTCTGCCGACGTGGCCCGATCGGCGACGAAGACGAGCCCGACGAGAGCGAGCGGAGCGGCCAGCGCCAAGAGCGCTCCGAGGACCCAGGAGCGCCGTGCGCGTGCCCGCGCGAGGCGGATGGTCGCCGATGCATCGATGTCCGTCGCGAGATCGTTGGTGCCGATCGCGCCAACGGGGCGATCGTGCGCGCCGCGGTCCATCGTCGGAGCCGGCGGCTCCAAGACTTCGGCCGGTGCGGCCGCGAGCGTCGAGCCCACCGAGGGGGGCGTCGTCGTGCGCACGTCGTCCGTGGGCGGTGGCTCGCCGATCACGGCTCGCACCTCGCCCGCGGGCGAGCCGGCCGGCTTCGCCACGTCGAGATCTTCGATGAGATGCCGCGACGGCCGCATCCGTTGCCCGAGAAGCGGCGCCTCGATCGAGCCGGATGGCTCCGCGCCGTACGGGCCGAGGGGCGCGCCGGCGTCTTCGTCGTCGAAGTCCTGCGTCGCCCAGGCGTCGGGGCGACGCGGCGGCACCGCGACCCCGCGCTCACGCGTGTTCGTCGGGTACGTGCCCCATCCTTCGTCGGAGATCATCCGCTCCTGCCTCCTCGAGCTCCTCGCCGAGGTCGCATCGGCCCATCGGCTTTACACCATCTCGCGAGCATTTGCGTCATACGAGCGCAACCGACCCCGCGGACGGGTCTAACACGTTCGCGGGAATGCGAGAACGGCACCAACCCGTGGACGATAAGAAAATGCTGAAGAATTCCATCCCCCTCCTTGGTCTTGCTTCCTTGATCGCACTTCCTGTCTTCGGCCTCTCGGCCTGTACCGAAACGGAAACATCGACGGAGACGGACGCCGGTACCCAGGCGCCTGACGCCTCGGAGCAGCCCGACGCCGGTGGGGGGGACGACGCGGGCGAGGAGACCGATGGCGGCTTCTTCACGGGGCCGATCGCGCCCGAGTGTGACGAGCCGAACTGTGCCCAGGTCGAGGTCGACGCCCTGCTCGAGTGCAAGGACGTCGACTCGCAGGACTACACCATCACGTCGCGCTTCTCGGGCAAGACCGACGGCGTGTCGTGTGGCGTCGAGGACACCTCGGAGGACGGCTCCTCGCACGACGTGTGGTTCCACTTCCAGCCGCCGCAGGACACCGAGGGCTACAACATCAACGGCATCCGGTTCTGGCTGAAGGACTACAAGGGCCCGGGCACGTACGAGCTCGAGTCCGCCGACACGGGCGATTACCGGAACATGGGCATCTACATCCAGGGAGCCACGGCGGGCAGCCAAGCCGACGAAAAGACGGCCTGGGCGAAAGACGAGCTCTGCAAGCCGTCGCCCTGCCAGGCCACCGTGCTCGAGGGGAGCGAGCAGGTGAAGCACGACCCGTCCGGCGTGCAGAGCTTCCGCCTGCGCGTCCAGGTGACGTGCAGTGACGGCGGCGAGCTCTTCACGCACCCCGACTGCCAGAACAACAGCCGCTGCACGATCAAGGGCGAGCCGACGCTGAAGTTCGACGTCGTCTGCGCCCACTGATCGTCGAGCTCGGCCGGGGCGCGCCACGTCTCACGTGGAGCGCCCCGCTCGAGCATCGCTCGGCGCCGTCGCGGTCGCTCATGGACGCGTGTGGCGAGCAGCCCGGTTAACACGTTCACGCGAATGCTCCCCGCGTGGCGCGCGGCGATAGTCGACGGATGTCGAAAAACATCCCCCTCCTTGGTCTTCTCTCTTCCCTTGCCCTTTTCCTGGTCGGTGTGCAGGCGTGCACGAAATCCGACGGTGAGGGCTCCGGTCCCCAGCAGGCCGATGCCTCGAGCGACGGGCCCGCGCAGCCCGAAGCCGGCGGCGACGGTCCCGACGGTTCCGACGGCAATTTCTTCACGGGACCCATCGCGCCGGAGTGCACCGATGCGCTCGAGTGGTGCGCGCAGGTCGAGGTGAACGCCGCGCTCGCGTGCAAGGACGTCGACGGCAAAGACTTCACGATCACGACGCGCTTCTCCGGGAAGACGGACGGGGTCTCGTGCGGCGCCGAAGACACGGGGGCGAAGGACGGCTCGACGCACGACCTCTGGTTCAAGATCCAGCCTCCGCAGGCCGACGCCGAGGCGTATGCGACGCACGCGGTGGAGTTCTGGCTCGCGAACTATACGGGCCCGGGGACGTATCCACTGGAGTCCGTCGAGGCCGGGGACTACCGGGGCCGGGGCTTCTGGCTGCAGGGCGCCACGAGCGGCAGCCAGGCGGATGCGAAGAACGCGTCGGCCGGAAGCGAGGTGTGCAAGCCTTCTCCCTGCCAGGCGATCGTCGCGCAAGGGAGCGACACGATCCCGCACGACGAGTCCGTGGTGCAGGGGTTCCGCGTGCGTGTCGAGGTGAAGTGTACGGACGGCGGCGAGCTCTGGACGCATCCCGACTGCGCCGAGAACAGCCGCTGCACGCTCCAAGGCGCGCCGACGCTCAAGTTCGAGGTCGTGTGCAGCCACTGAGCTGACGCGCTCGCAAGAAAGGTCGCCAGCTCGGCTGAAGCGCCCGCTTCCCCGGCGATGCCGGACGTATAAGATGGGGACCGTGCGCCCAGCGCCGTTGAGCTCGCTCACGAACGCGCTTCGTTCCGCCGAGCTCCGCGCGATCGGGCGTGTCGTGCTGCACGCGCTGGCCGTCGGCGTCGTCGTCGGGGCCGGCGCGTGCGTCTTCTATGCGTTCCTCGGGGTCGCCGAGCGCGTGCTCCTCGAAGGCCTCGCCGGCTACGAGCCGCTCAGGCCGGCGGGAGAGCACGCGTTCGACTTCCCCATGCCCCGGCGTCCGTTCTCGCCGTTCGTCCTCGCGGTCCTGCCCGCGCTCGGGGGGCTCGCCACGGGGCTGCTCGTGCACAAGCTCGCGCTCGAGACGAGCGGGGGAGGCGGCGACGCGTACATCGACGCGTTCCACCGGCGCGGCGGCTCGATGCGCAAGCGCGTCGCGCTCGTGAAGGTGCTGGCGACGGGATGCACCCTCGGCACGGGCGGCTCGGGAGGTCGCGAGGGTCCGACGATGCAGGTCGGCGCCGCGCTCGGCGCGCTGATCGGGAACGTCATCTCGGTCTCACCGAGGGAGCGGCGCATGCTCGCCGTCGCAGGGACGGCGGCGGGGCTGTCGGCCATCTTCGGGACGCCGCTCGGAGCGGCGCTCTTCGCGACCGAGGTCCTCTACCGCGACGACTTCGAGTCCGACGCGCTCATCCCGGCGATCCTCGCGAGCGTCACGGCGCACAGCATCTTCGTCGCCATCTTCCCCGAGTCGACGCTCTTCGCGCACGCCGCGCGCTATCCGTTCCAGCCGGCCCATCTACCGCTCTATGCCGCGCTCGCGGTGGTGCTGAGCCTCGTCGCCCGGCTCTTCGTCGCGTGCCTCGCGCTGTCCAAGCGTCTCTTCCGCAGGCTGCCCGTACCGCCGTGGATGAGGCCTGCGGTGGGCGGAGCGCTGCTCGGGATCGGCGCGACCACGTGGATCGTGTTCGCGAACCCGCACCTGAACCTCGCGAACCGAGGCATCGGCATCCTCGGCAGCGGGTACGGCGCGGCGCAGAGCGCGATCACGGGCGGCGACTGGCTCCCCGGCGGGTGGACCGGCGTCGGCCTGCTCGTGCTCCTCGTCGGGATGAAGATCGTCGCGACCTCGCTGACGCTCGGCTCGGGCGGGAGCGCGGGCGACTTCGGTCCGTCGCTCGCGATCGGCGGCCTCGTCGGCGGCGCCTTCGGGCGCGCGGCGCAGCTCTTGGTGTCCCCGTCGATCGATCCCGGCGCCTTCGCGCTCGTGGGCATGGGCACGTTCTACGGCGGCATCGCGCACACGCCCGTGAGCTCGCTCGTCATGGTCTGCGAGATGGCCGGCACGTACGACCTCTTGCCGTGCCTGATGCTCACGTCCGGCCTCGCGTTCGTCCTCTTGCGACGCGTGAGCCTCTACTCGACGCAGCCGCGCTCGCGCTTCGAGTCCCCGGCGCACGCGGGCGAGGAGTCGCTCGACGTGCTCAAGCGCCTCCGCGTCGCCGACGTCTTCCGGCGCGATCCCACGATCGTCACGCTGCGCGCGAAGGAGGCGCTGGCGAGCGTCGTCGACACCGTCATCGCCGCGCCCGAGTGGCAGGACTCGTTCCCCGTGCTCGACGACTCCGGCGCGCTGCGCGGCATCGTCTCCGGCGACGTCGTGCGCGCCGCCATCAAGGAGGAGGCTCCGGGTCCCCTCATCATCGCCGCCGACGTGATGCTGCCGGTCGTCGAGGTGAGCCCGGAGGACGATCTCCATACCGCGCTCGAGCGCTTCTTCGGCTCGGGCCTCCACGAGCTACCGGTCGTCGAGAACGGAAAGGTCGTGGGGCTGCTCGACGAGGCGCACATCACGCGCGCGTACCACGACTACCTCCTCCGGCTCGGCGAGCAGGACCGGATGTCGGCCGTCCCGCCGTCGACCCGGAACGTGAACGAGTAGCGCTCTCGTCGTGTCGGATCTGTTCGCGCCCGTCTGCTCCATCACGACGACGAAACGACGGCGCTTCTTCTGGGCCGCGTGGTGGAGCGGTCCGCCGGAACGCGTCCCGTTCCGTAAGCCCGACGCCTCGGACGGCGGCGCGGCGACGTGGGAGGAGGCGCTCGCGGCCGCGGAGGCGAGGGCAGGGCGCCCGCTCGTGGTCGTCGACCCGCTGTGGGCGCGCGCGTGGATGCGCATCCTCCGCGGCGAGCCCGCGTGGCCGTCGAAGGCGAGCCGCGAGCCGCGCGGCGCGCATGCGTCGAGCCCCAAGGAGCCTCCGCAACAGAGCATCTGGTCGGTGCTCGGCGTGAGCCGAGACGTGACACCCGAGGAGCTCAAGGCGGCCTACCGCAGGCGCGCGCTCGAGACGCACCCCGATCACGGCGGTGACGAGGAGGCGTTCCGGCGCGTGCTCCGCGCGTACGAAGAGGCGAAGCGGCGCATCGCGAGGCCGCGGCGGCGATAGGGGGCGCGCGCCTCGTCGAATGCGAGGACGAGCACGAGCGTGCACGACGCGTGAGAGGGATCAGAGCAAATCGCAGAGGCCCGCGTCGACGAGGGCTTTGCGCGCGGCCTTCGCCCAGCCCTTGTTCGCCGCCGGGCTCGCCGGGCTCGGGTGGGGCATGACGATGACGTCGGTGCCGAGCACCTTCGCGGCGCGCTTGGCGGCGTAGTTCCCGATGCCGACGACGTGGCGCGGGCGGAGGATGGCGTACGTCTCGGCGAGGGCTTCGTCGCAGATGGCCTCGAGCTTCTCCCTCTCCTGCTTCGGGAGCTTGTCCGGCGTGATGTTGGCTCCGCTCTCGCCGAGGAACATGAGGGGGCAGTAGTTCACGACGAAGGCGCGGGAGAAGAAGTCGTCCGCCTTCGGATACCGGCTCGCGAACGCGCCCCACAGGCGCTGTCCCGAGATCTCGCTTCGCGGGCACGCGAGGCCCTGGACCGGCCGCTTCGGGTGCGTGCGCCGCGGCGATGCGACCTCGCCGCTCAGGCAGAGATAGTCGCGGACGGCGGCGATCTCGCCGAACGGCACGCCGGTCTGCGCCATGCCGAACGGGCCCGGGTTCATGCCGACGAAGAGGACCTCCTTCGGAGGACGGCCGTAGCGCTCGTAGTAGGCGCGTGCGATCGGCCATGCATACTCGAGCGGGTTGTAGACGTAGGCGACGGGCGGCCCGAAGCGGAGCCGCTTCACGCGCGACCGCAGACGCTCCGCCACGGCGACGAGGTCGCTGGCGTCCGTGCGCGCGCTCTTCCGCGCGGCGCGCGGCGCGCGCTCGCGCATCTCGGTCGAAAGGGACGGAGAGGACACGGCGCCTTCCTACCACGATCGAAGCCGAGCGCGGTCGGTTCGTCACGACTGGAGAGAGGGCGTTCAGCGTCGCTCGTCGAAGGCGCGCTGCACGAGCGCACGGAGGCGCGCGTCGGTCGCGCCCTCTTGATAGCCGACGACGTACGCGTCGCCGACGACGAACGTGGGGACGCCTTCGGGCGTGGTCCCGAGGCGCTCCATCGTCTCGACGAACCGCTCGGCGCCTCCGGGATCGCGCCGTACTTCGACGCGTTCGATCCGGAGCTTCGGGTACTCCGTCGCGAGCGCCTTCACCATGGGCTTGGCCGCCTCGCAGTGAGGGCAGCCTTCGCGCCAGAAGAAGAGCAGCGTGACGGGCTCGTCGATCGGGTTCTCCGACGCGGCTTCGGAGGCGGAATGGCCACACCCCTCGGCGCCGAGACCGACCCCGGACCAGGCGACGAGCGAGGTGGCCGCGACGAGCGCGACGGTCGAGCCGACGCGCAGGCGAGAGAGCAGATGCATGGGCGATGGGATCACGACGCCAGGGAGACAGGATCCGTGCCGCGCGACTGGAACGCACGGCCGAGCTCGGTGCACGTCTCGCCCCGTTCGCGATCGATCGATGGAAGCACGGCCGTGTTACGTTCGGTCGAGGTTCACGGAGACGTTGCTCACCCGGCGTCGACACGTAACGACAGGACTCGAGGATGCGCGCGCCATGGGTGCAGCGCGACGGTCGACCTTGGTCGGGCGAAGCCTGTTCAGGGCTGCTGTCGTCGTCGGTCGTGGCGTCGCGCGAGCGGCCGACGCGGTGACCGGGCTCGTCCGGCGTGCGAGCGGGCTCGAAGAGCCGTCGCCGGAGGCGACGGTGGCCGCCGTCGTGCGCGGAGTCACGGCGCTGGCGCCGAAGACGGTGGGCGGGCCCGTCGGCGTGGGGATCGAGGTCGTGGGAGCGGGCACCGTCCTCGCGCTCGCCGCCTTCGCGCTCGCGATCGAGTCCGAGGGCGAAGCGCCGGAGGATCTGCTCGCGTGGGCCATCACCGACGCGGAGATCCGTGGCCTCTGCAGCGCGCGTACGGCCGCGCTCTGGCGGGCCGGCGTGGCCGCTCGTCGTCGCGATCGCGCTTCGTTCGAGCTCGAGATGGCGCGGCTCGTCGAAGGCGTCGTGCGATCCTGCTCGATCGAGTCGGTCGGGCGCGCGGTCGGAAAGAAGGCGCTCTCGCGCGCGATCGCGGCGCACGCGCCCGAAGCCTTGCGGCTCGGTCTCGGCGGGCTCGCGCTGGGCCGGACGGTCGACCACGCGTGGCGCGCCATGGGAGAGGCCGCGCGGCTCGTCGAGGCCACGAGGTCCTACTCGCGCCGGTGCCTGTGGGCTTGAACCGATTCGCGCGAGCAGCCGTACCCGCCGTGGACCTGGACCGTGCGATCGACGATGCGTCCGCACGCCTCGGTGAGTGAGAACGTGAAAAGGTCGAGTCGATGCGGCGCGCTCGTCATCGTGCCCGAATGCCTCCACTCCGGCGCCGCCCGCAGGCCCGACGTCCGATCACGAACGTCGCGCCGCTGCGACGGCCGTGCGCCCCGGCTGCGTGACCGGAGGGCGGCGTCCTCGAGGTCGGCGACCTAACTTGCGCGCATGACCACGGCGAGCACGTTCGAGCCCACGAGCGACCTCATCGACACGAGCGACGGGCCGCGCGCCAGACGTTGGTTGAGGTACGTCGTCGAACGGCGGATGAAACGAGCGCTCGCGAAGGCGCGCGCGCAGCGCGAGGCCCGTGCCCAGGAAGACGTCGCGCCGGAGGCTCGCGCGCGGACCGCCGTGCGCCGGGCTTGCGTGAAGGTCGCGGTCACGGGCGCGCTCAGCGGCGCAGCGACGACCGCCGCCATCGTCGCGACCGCGGAGACGGACGGCATCGGCGGCATCGTCGCGCTTCCGCTCGGAGCGGTCGCCGTCGCCGGGGAGATGGTCGCACGCACGGTGATCCACGTGGACCTCGCGTGCGAGCTCGCGGAGGTGTTCGGCGTCGGAGTCGACGACAGCGACGACATCGCCCGGCTCATCTCGATCGGGGTCGGAGCGGCGGGACGCGACGAATGCGACGACCTCGGGAAGAGCGAGGTGAAGGGCGCCACCGTGGAGCTCGATGCCCTCGTCGAGCGCGCGGCCTACTCGCTGCTCGGGGAGAGCGTCCTCCGGAACCTCCTGCCATTCGCCGGGATCGTGGCGTCCGCGGTCACGAACGTCGTCGTCACGCACCGCCTCGGGCAGACGTTGCGTCGCTCGTTCCGCTACGAGCGCGCTCTGATCGATGCGTTGCGCGAGGCCGCCGGTCCGTGCGCGCCGTGCATGGACCTCCTCGTCGAAGGGCTCTGGTTCGTCTTCATCGCCGACGGACGCCTCACGCCGGAGGAGACGGCGTGCCTCGCGCAGCGCCTCGACGAGCTCGATCCCGCGCAACGGAATCAGGTGCTCTCGCGGCTCACCGTCGACGAGGCCGATTGGATGGAGCGCATCCGATCGGTGCCGGAGGACGCCCGCGACGCGTTCCTTCGCGTCCTCGAGGTCGCCGCGGCGCTCGACAAGTCGCTCGTCCTGCCGGAGGAGAAGGTCATCCGGCGCGTCGCGGACGTCTTCGATCGGGCCTACGATCGAAGCCGCGTCGAGCGGATCGTCCAGCAGCTCGAGTCGAGCGGCGTGCTTGCGTAGAGCGACGTGACGATCACATCCCTCGGCCGACGGAGAAGTGGCGCAGGATCTCGTCTCGCGTGAGCACGCGGTCGTAGACGGCGAGCTCGTCGATCGCGCCGGAGAACGCTGCACCGGCGGAGCCTTGAGGGTCTCCGCCGACGGAGAATCGCGGCGGTCTCGACGGGAGCTCGCCGGACGTCGGCCGCGGTGCCCCGCTCTCGACGCCGTCGACCCACGTCTGCGAGCTCTGGCCGTCGAAGGTCGCGACGACGTGCGTGAAGGTGTCGGCAGGAGGTGCCGCGCGAACGACGTTGAACTGGCCGTCCGGCGGGCGCCACTGGAAGACGAGGTAGCCCGGCGAGTCGCTCGCGGATCCGCGCTCGGTGTAGAGGAGCCAACCGACGCGCGACGATCCCAGGCCGTTCGAGCTGCCGCAGAGCTGCTCGTACTGGTTGGCGTACGTCGCCGGTCTCTTCATCCAGAGCTCGACGCTGAACGCTTGCGTCCCCGTGAACGTGAACGGCGTCCCATCGACCGCCGTCGCCATGCCCGTCTCGCCGTCGAATGCGATCGCGGTGTCGGGGTCGCTCGCGATCGCACCCGGCACGACGGTCGTGGCGCCCGCGAGCACGAGATCGTTGCCGCGGCCGGTCTCGTCGGCGATGCGTGAGCCGTTCGGCTGCCCCATGCGCCAGTAGCCGATGGGGCCCGAGGCGAGGACGACCTCTCGATAGCGCGACGGCTGCGGCTGCAGAGCGTCCGTGGCGCCGTCTCCGCCGTCGTTCGATGCTTCGCCGCTCCCGTCCGCCGTCGCCGCCGCGGATGGAGCTGCCGCCGCGTCTTCAGCGTTGGCGTCGCGGGTGGACGAGAGATCCCTCGTGTCGAGGAGAAGCGAGCACCCGAGCATCGTCGACGCGACGGCTGCGGGCAGCCCCCTCCACACGTGGCGATCATAGCCTGCGGCATCGAGGAGGGGCGAGCCGCGTCTTCATCCAGCGTGGCCGGGACGCCGGCGGGGCCGAGCGGCTCGTCTCTTGCCCCGACCCTCGGCCATGAAGCCCGCGATCTCGCATCTGGCTTTGCTCGCCGCACTGTCGATCGCGACCGTGACGGCATGCCGGAGGCGCGCGCCGCAGCCGATCGCGGTCGATGCGTCCGCCGAGCCCAGGGTCATCGTGGTCCCGGTGGTCGTCCCGACGGCGGCGCCGCCGGCGACCATCGCGGAGTCGATCGACGCAGCGGCCGCGGAGCCGGCCGAGCCGGGCGGCGTCACGATTCGAGCAGGGACGCTGCCCATCCCGGACGGCTCCATCGAGGTCTTCCCGCCGGACGCGGGGCCTCCGTGAGGCGCGGCTACTGCTTCGTGTAGCTGCCCTTGATGCTGCCGCTGGCGATCTTGTTCGCCTGGATGACCGCGTGGACCTCGGCCGGCCCGTCGGCGCCGTCGACCGGGAGCGTCGCGACGGAGAACGCGTAGACCGTGAGCTCGTACTCGTGCGTCGGCGGCCCCTCGACCGGGCACATGAAGCCGTAGCCGAGCTGCTCGCCGAAGCTCCAATACGTCTGCTTCGCGCCGCCGCCGGGCGGGTCGGGGTTGGCGGTGTTCGGGATACCCTCCGGGAGCGACGTGGTCGACGCGGGGATGTCCCAGATGACCCAGTGGTAGTTGTCGTCACGGCCGAGGGTCAGATCGCGCATGACCACGGCGTAGCTCTGCGTGCTTGCGGGCGCGCCGCTCCAGGAGAGGGGGATCGACACGCCGGCGCCGTCGCAGGAGTGGGCGGCAGGGATGGTGCCGCCGTTCTGGAACGCCGGGCTCGTGACGCTGATGGTGCCGCTCGGCGCGTCCTCGTCTCCACCACCGGCGTCGTCGGGCGTGCCACTCGAACCGCCACTGGTGCCGCTCGAGCCACCGCTGGTGCCGCTCGAGCCACCGCTGGTGCCGCTCGAGCCGGCGTCCGGGCCGGAGTTGGAGTCGGATTCGGAACAAGCCACCCAAAAGAGGGTGGCGATGGCGCAGATCCCGATGAGTGAGCGACGCATGGCGAGCGTTTTATCGGACGCGAGCACCACGCACAATCGTCGGTGCCCGTCCACGTGGCTGCTGCGATCTCCCACCGACCTCGGCTTCACGAACGTCGCATTCGAGACTGCTTCGTCGCTCGATCGGTTCGAACGTGCACGCGTGCCGGCGTCCATGCGCGGCTGCGCGACGTTGTGGTGCGCGGTGCGGGTGATCGTCGAAACGAGTGAAAAAATCGGGTGGAAGGCCGAACGCGGGCTTCTACTCTTGAGTGGTCATGCGATCCACCGCGCGCTCGTTCGGTCCTCTTCTTCTGGTCACTTCGGTTTTCGGCCTCGTGGTCGCGTGCGGAAGCAGCGACTCGACGTTCCAAGACGGCGACGATTCTCTGAACGGCGCCGCATCGAGCAGCGGCTTCGGTGGCAACGGCGAAGGCTCGAGCGGATCGAACGGGTCGAGCGGCAACGGCGGCGGCGATACGTGTGTCGCCGACGAGACGCTCGCGGATCTCGCGCCCGCGTACCTCTTCTTCCTCTTCGACGTCTCCGGGAGCATGGGCCGACAGGGCTATGGCAATCCCGACCAGAAGTGGAATCCGGTCACGACCGCGTTCAAGGGTTTCGTCGGCTCCGAGCGTTCGACGGGCATCTCCGCCTCGTTGACGCTCTTCCCGAACCTCGCACCGAACATGGCGTGCGAGGAGGATGCCTACAAGACGCCGAACGTCCCGCTCACGGCGCTTCCGAACGAGAGTCCATTCTCGAGCGCGCTTCCGGATCCCGATGGGCTCGGCACTCCGACGGAAGGCACGCCCACGCTCTATGCCTTGAAGGGCTTGCTGCCCGGTGCGCGAGAGCACGCGCAAAAGCATCCCGACGCCAAGACGGTGGTGGTGCTCGTCACCGACGGCGAGCCGCGTGGCTGCTCCGGCAACAACATCAATGCGATTGGCGAGTTGGTCGAGGAGTACGCCTCCGTCGTGCCGACCTACGTCATCGGCGTCGGTACGGCGGTGAACAATCTCAACAAGATCGCGGAGAAGGGCGGGACGAAAGAAGCGATTCGCATCGACGTCGGCAATCCGACCGAGACGCAGAAGCAGTTCGCGGACACGATCGACGCCATCCGGCGAAAATCGCTCTCGTGCGAGCTCGCGATCCCGCAGCCGCCCGACGGGCAGACGCTCGACCTCAACAAGGTCAACGTCTCGTACACGCCTTCCGGCGGAACGAAGCAGGCCCTGTCCTACGACGCGAAGTGCGGCGCGGGTGGCTGGCGCTTCGACGACGAGGCCAGTCCGACCAAGATCGTGCTGTGCGACTCCGTCTGCGACTCCATCAAGGCCGATCCGAGGGGCAGGGTCGCCGTCGAGTTCGGGTGCGCGCGTCGCGACGGTCCGAAGTGAGCGTGGGCGAGCCCGGGCTCTCGGCCTGGGCTCTCGTCGCTACCGTTCCGTCGTGATCGCTGCTCGGCGCAGACGAAAGGCCGGGCCGAGGAGCACGGCAGCTCGCCGCCGATCAGCCATTGGGACGTCAAGCCGACGTCGAAGCCGACGGCTCCCTCGCCCGTCGTGGATGTCCAGTCTTCGCAGCTCGGACTGCGGTTGGTCCAGTCGTTGGAGAGACCGTCCCAGAAATTCAACTCCGAGCCCAGATCGTTCTCTCCCCCGCCGCTCGAGAAGTCGAAGATGCCGTTGGCGTCGGTGCGGAGCACGTACTTGCCCTCGGCGTTGACGTAGTGCGTGTTCGGGTGAAGCACCCAGTCGGCCGCGAGCGCGTCCGCCGTGACGACGACCTTGTAGAGCTGCTCGTTCGCGAGGCTCTCGGCGGGCGTGAACGTGAAGACGACGTCGTCCGCCGTCGTCCTCGCCGCGCCGATGCACGTGGTGAAGTCGGGACCTTCGAGGATGTGCACGGAGCCCGTGCAAGGGCCGGAGGTGGCCTGTACCGTCACGGTCCCGGGCTGCATCGGCTCGCTGAAGGTGATCGTGATCGTCGAGACCGTCCCCACGCCCACACGACCGACAGGTGCCCCGCAATCGTTTTCGACCCACGCGTCAGCTTCCCTTCGCCCGGAAGACGTGGGGGACGTTCACGAGCTCGAAGCGATCCTGTGTAGGCAGTGACTCGTGCGCGCCGATGACGAGCAGTCCTCCGGGAACGAGCCGATCGGCGACGCGCTCGACGAACGCGAGCTGCGTGCGCTCGTCGAAGTAGGTGAACGCGAGGTTTCGGCAGAGGACGAGGTGGAGCGGAGCGGGCGGTGCCCACGTGCGGACGTCGGCGCAGACGAAAGCGACGCCGTGCCGTAGCTCCGGGCGCAGCACGTAGAGGTCGCCCTTTCGCTCGAAGGCCGCCTCGCGCAGCTCGCCGGGCATCTCGCGCAGGCTGCTCTCCTCGTAGGCCGCGCGCTCGGCGCGCTCGAGCACGATCGGGTCGAAATCGGTCGCGACGATCTCGAGGCAGAGATCGGGGAATCGGGGCGCGAGCTCGACGTGCCATGCGATCGCGATCCCATGGGGCTCTTCACCCGACGCGCAGCCAGCGCTCCACACGCGAAGCGCGCGATCGCCCCGCGCGCGTGCCGCTTCGGCGAGCTCCGGCAAGAGCCTCCGGCGGAGAGCGTCGAAGACGGCGCGGTCGCGCCAGAAGCGCGAGATCGTCACGAAGCAGAGCGCGTCGAATCGACGGAGCTCGTCCGGATCGGTGTCGAGCCGCGCGCGGTAACCGGCGGTGTCGAGCCCGAGCTCCTTCATGCGCGCGGCGACGCGCCGGCACACCTGCCGGCGGACGTTCTTGAAGCCCCGCCAGCGGAGCCCGACCTTCGGCAGTGCCCACTGGAGGAGCTCGACGCATTCGTGATCGTTCATCGCGTACGCCGTGAGGAGACCTCTTTGCCACGACGACGCGCGCGGGCGAAGCGTCGTCAGCGCCCTTGTGGCGAGTGCCGCGGCGCGACCGGCTCGAGCTCGCAGAAGGCCTGCACGATGGCACGGAGGAGCGTCGGCGGTGGTTGGGCGCCCGAGACGACGCACCGCCCACCGAAGACGAAGAAGGGCACCTTGCGAATGCCGAGCTCGCTCGCCTCGGCCTCGTCCTCGCGGACCTCGTCGTCGTAGACGTCGCTCGCGAGCGTCGCCCTGACCTCCTCCTCGTCGAGACCCGCCGTTCTCGCGAGCCGGATCAGCGTGTCGTGATCGGTGAGGAGCTCACCGTCGGTCAAGTGCGCACGGAACAGGGCCTCGATGACGGCGGGCTGCACGTGCCGATCGCGCGCGAGCTGGAGCACGCGGTGCGCGTCGAACGTGTTGACGGGACGGACGTGGTCGAGGCGAAGCTCGATGCCCTCGGCGGCCGCGATCTCGATCATCTGCGCCATGCGCCGGTCGGCGTCGGCGCGCGAGCAGCCGTACCGTCGCGCGAGACGATCGCGGTAGGACGCCGCCGGGTCCGCTCGGGTCTCGGAGAAGTACGGCTCGAGCTCGAAGGAGCGCCAGACGACCTCGACCTCGTCGTGCCGCGGATGCTCGGCGATGGCCGCCTCGAGGCGCCGTTTCCCGATCCAGCACCACGGACACACGACGTCGGACCAAACATCGACCCGAAGCTTCATCCTTCGCAGCTCGGATCGCCGGGCGCGACCGCGCCCGGCGTCGCGCCTCTCCTTCTCGTCTCGGCGCCGTACGTCAGCTCGCCTCGCGCGCGGACGCGTTCGGCCAGAGGCGGAGGGTGAGGGCCTCCTCGTTCATCGCCTCGGCGGGCGGCTCGGTGATGACGATCCCCATCCCGTCCTCGTTCGGCTGCGGGACGGCGATGCGCAGGTGCGGGCGCGGCGGCGGAGGCTCGCGCCCGAGGCGGATGACGCTCGCGTCGAAGTCCGTGTCGCGGAGCGCGGCGAGCTCGCGGAGCGTCGCAGCGTCACGCTCGCGGCTCTGGAGCGCGAACTCGAGCTCGGCGCGCAGAGCCTCGGTGCCTCCGCTCGCGCAGTGCTCCTGCATCCAGCGGAGCGTGTCCGCGATCATCGCGAGGTCGTGGGCGATGGCCGCCTGCTCGTCGAGCGCGGCGCGACGCGCGTCGCGGCGCATGCGGAGGATCTGCAGGCGGCGCTCGATCCACTCGCGCTGATGCCGGCTGTCCGGCGTCATGCGCTCGAGCGCGGCGAGCTCCTCGTCGACCCGAGCGCCGTTGCCGACGACCTCGAGTGAGCTGCACGACGCACGGTGCGCGATCGCCAAGCGGACGTACAGCTCGATCAGCCGCTCGACGCCCAAGCAGTCGTCCGTCTGCGAGCCGGTGTCCGCGCGCTCGCGGAGCGCGCTGGCGATCTTCTCGAGCGACTGCAGCTCGCGCCGATGCGCCTCGCTCATCCGGAGCAGGAGGGCGGAGCGGGCCATCGAGGCTTCGGCGCGCATGCGAGCGGCGATGCGTGCGTCCACGGCACGGCGCACCCATGGGACGTACGGCAGGAAGAGGAACGTGAGCACCTCGGCGATCAAGAGCCCCACCACCGCAAGCTCGAGGTCGAGCGCGAGCAGCATCAGCGCTGCGGGGATGCTGAGCACGAGCGCATAAGCGAAGTGCACGAGGGTATGACGGCGATACACCCCCGAGGTGTGACTCCACCCGGTCCGATTGCTACGGTTCTGCGCCATACCGCTCCTCCTGGCCTTTGCGTGCTGCGGATCCACGCGCAACGTCTGTGCCTTCCGTCGCTTGGCGCCGGAATCTTCCGCCCGCGTCGCGCCTGCGTGTGCCCGCCGAGCCTCGACCATGAGGCGCACGCGCGAAGCCGCCTCTTCTTGTGCGTGCGCCGCCGCTCGCTATGGCGCTCGTGTCACTCGCGATCGTCGAGCCAATCGCGGGCCCTACATCTCCGACCACCTCGTGGCAGAGGCCGATCGCGTTGCGGCGCGATGTCTGCGTCCGGCGTGCGCGTCTCCTGATCGAGCTCGGACCGAGGCCGCCCCGTCGGGCACACGACGGCCTCGGCCTACCTGACCCGGACCGAGAGCGCGTCCGTCCGGCGGACCTTCACTCGATGCCGGCGGCGAGCGGGGACGGATAGAGCGGCGGCGTGCGGTTCTTGTCGCTCGGCTTGCCGACGTCGACGTCCTCGAAGAGGAGGGCCGGGGTGACGACCGCGTGCGCGTAGTCCTCGTAGACCGTCAGCTCCTTGCCGGCTGCGATGAGGTCCTTCTTCAGCTTCTTCGGGGCGAAGCCTTCGAGGGACAGCCCGCGCACCGGCTCCTCTTTGCCGTTCCGCCATCGGACGGCGACGCGCGCCTGGATCGTCTGCCCGCGCCCGATGCCGCTCGTATCGGAGAGCTGGCGAACGATGTAGACGGTGCCCTTCGGTCCGGCGGAGCGGGCCGCCGCGGCGAGGAGCTCGGCGCGCGAGAGCGCGTGCCCTGGCGCGACGGTGACGAAGAGGTTCGACGCGGACGCGCGGATGGCCGCTCCGCCGCGGCCGTGTCCGTTCGACTTCGGGAAGTCCTTGCGAGGCGCGCGCGACATGAGGAGCGACTTGGCGACGCCGCGATCGATCAACGTGACCCTCTCGGCCGGAACGCCTTCGTCGTCGGAGTCGTAGCCGCCGGCGAGCAGGCGCTTGCCCGGACCGAGCGCGGTCGGGTCGTCGTAGACGGTCAGCCACTTGGGCGCGACCGTGAGTCCGATCTTGTCGGCGAACGAGTTCGAGCCATCGATCGCGTACGACATGCCGGGCATGCGCGGGATCGGCTGCCCGGAGAACGGCGCGGCGAGGAGCAGGCGCACGAGCTGCCCGGCCGCGGCTCCTTCGAAGACGACGCTCGCGACGCCGGGCTCCACCTTCGGAGCCTTCCGCTGCTCGGCGAGGTTCTTCGCGAGGGCATGGACCTCCGCCTTCATCTTCTCGAGTGGAGGCAGGCCGGCGACGTCGCTCGACGTGAACGCGAGCGACGCGCTCAGGGGCTGGCCGTCCTCCGCGATCGTGTCTGCGTGGACGTCGATGCGGACCCGGCTCCGCCGCTCGTCCGTCCACGTCTTCTCGCTCGTGAGCAGTCGCCGGCGGGTGAGCTCGAGCCCGCACATCACGCGGCCGTTGTCGACCTGCGGGTGCTCGCGAAACACGCGCGACAGCTCCAAGGTGAGCTCCTTGAGCTTCGCGCGGTCGGCGTCGGTCGGGACGACGGCTTTGTCCGTGACGATCTGGACCGGCGTCGCCTTCGAGAAGTCGGGGACCTTGTCCGTCTCCGCGGCCTGGACGGCCTTCGATGCCCGCTTGCGCGCCAGCGTGTCGAGGGCCTCCTTGTACTCGCGATCGGTGAGCTGCCACAGATCGCGCCGGAGCACGTCGTAGTCGTCCTCGCGCGTGACCGAGGCCGAGCCGCCCGGAGACGAGCCGGCGAAGTTCGTGTTGTCCTCGTCGGGGCTGCCGACGCGGACCTCGACGTGGAGCGCTCGCGTCGGGCTGTCGTTCTCGTCCACGAGGACGCCGAGACGCGCGGAGGCCCAGTAGCGATCGGTGTCGACCACGACGTAGCGGAGGAAGTACGGAGGCGGCTCGTTCCCGAGCTCGAGCTGCGTGAGCGAGCGCGCCATCTCGTCCTCGAGGGCCTTTTTCACGGCGGCGTCGTCCGGACCGCGCGGCGCGGCGAACGCGGGCGCGAGAGGGACGGCGGCGAGGATTGCGGCGAGGGCGACCGTGCGGAGCGTGCCGAGCGTCTTCATCGCGATGCCTCCTTCGTCGTCGTGCCGAACCGGCCGGCCCAATCGAGCGCCGGCGCCTCGAGGATCGGCGGCTTGTCGTTGCCTTTGTCCTTGAGCGCGGTCTCGATCTGTCCGACGAGCAAGGACGGGCTCGTCGCGCTCACGGGGACCCAGCCCGACTCCGCCCCGCACACGCCGTTGAAGATGCCGTAGTCGTCGCCGGCGGCCTGGATGCGCATGAGCATCGCGAGCGGCGTGCCGACGATGTCGACGCCGCGGATCAGCTCGTCCGGACGACCGTCGGGATACACGCGATACACGACGGTGGGCATCACCTTGAACCCCTGCGTGCCGTACCGCGAGGTGTCGGTGAAGCCGCCCTGGATGTCCACGAACCGGAGGCCGTAGGGCCGTCCCTGCCGCTTCACCTCCTCGATCAAGCGATCGCGCAGCGTCGCGGCGGGCACCGTCTCGCTGGCCTCGAGCACGAGGTTGCCTTGGCGCGCGACGAGTGGCCGGCCCTCCTGGCGGCGCCCGTGGCCGTTCGAGTGGAGGAGCCCGCGTGCCGGCGTGCGGCTGAGGAGGAACCCCTTCAGCACGCCGTTCTCGACGAGCGACGCGCGCTTCGCGGGGACGCCTTCGTCGTCGAAGAAGTAGTGGCCGTTCAACTCGACGTCGCCGATCTTCACGATCGTCGGATCGTCGTAGAGCGAGAGGAAGGGCGGCATCACCGCCTGACCGAGCTTCTTCGCGAAGGTCTGGCCGTCGGTGTCGTGCCGCAGCCGGTGCGCTTCGAGGCGATGGCCGATCACCTCGTGGAAGAAGACGCCCGCGGCGCGACCCTCGAGGATGGCGGGGCCGGTGAAGGGCTCCGCGAGCGGCGCCTTCCGGAGCGCCTCGAGGCCGGTGATGATCTCCGAGATCGCCTCGGAGACGACCTCGTCGGAGGGCAGACCTTCCGGCGTCAACGCCTCGAACGACTTGAAGCGGGACAGGTGCATCCCGTCGTCCGCCTGCGTGCTCGCCGTGATCATGAGGCGATAGGAGCGGTCGGACAGCTCGAGCTGCGACCCCTCGGAGCTCATGAACCAGCGCGTCCGGCGCTTCGCCTGCAGCGTCACGTGCGACTGGTGGATGTTCTTCTTGCCCTTGAACTTCGCCGAGAGCGCGGCGAGCCGCTTCTTCCAGGCTTCGACGTCGAGGGCGAGGGGAGGGGCAGGCTCGCCGATCCAGCGCGTCGGCTGCTCGATCGAGAAGTCGGGAGACTTGTCCTCTTCTTCCACCTTCACGTCGCGCTGGCTCTTCACCGCGACGTACCGCTCGACCGCGTCCTTGTAGGCGCGATCCGTGGTGAGCCACGCGACCTGGCGGAGCGCGACGGGATCCGAGTCACCGAGGGGCAGCGACTGCACGTACGCGCCCACGGGCGGGACGTTGCGCGAGGCATGGTGCGAATCGAACGCGGGCGTCCCGACCCGCAAGTCGACGTCGAGCGCGCGGGTCTCCCGGTGCTGGTGGCTGTCGATCACGCCGTACTCGGCCATGATCATCTCGTCTTCCTGGTGCGTGACCGTGTACGCGAGGTGATGCACCGGAGGCTGGGCCGACCCGAGCGTGCTCATCGCGCGTTTCAGCTCTTCGTTCAGCGCGACGAACCCCGCCGGCAGCTCGCGCGAGGTGGGCTTCGGCGTCCCTCTCGTGATCGGGAGAGGCGACGCGGTCCCTGCCGAGGCTGTCTTGGCGGAGGCCCCCTGAGGGTTCGTCGCTGCGGTGGGCTTCGCGCCGGAGCACCCTGCGGCGAGCGGGAGCGCGAGCACGATCGCGAGGAGCCCGAGTCGCGGGTGGAGCGTGAGGCCGACCTGCCGGCCCCGACGAGAGTCGACGAACATGAGCATGCCTCCTCGGCCCGACGGCGGGCCGGCGGTGCAAGTCTATGCGAACGGAGGAGCTCCGTGCTGCGCGATCGAAGGCGCCCGTCGAGCCTCCGGCGGCTGCGCTCCAGCGACGGCTCGAGCGAGGAAGTTCTCGCGTCGCGGCTCGCGTCGAGCGACGGCGTGCTTAGCATGGTCGCATGCCGACCCGCGGCTCCAGTCTCGACCTCTCGGCGCCTTGCGAGCACGTGAGCGAGGTCCGGATCCACTCCGTCACCCGCCCAGCTCATGGCTGCGACGAGTGCCTCAAGCTCGGCGCCCATTGGGTGCACCTGCGCGTGTGCCTCACGTGCGGGCACGTCGGGTGCTGTGACTCGTCCGTGAATCGGCACGCGACCGCTCACTTCGAGGAGACGAACCATCCCATCATCACCTCGGCCGAGCCGGGAGAGACCTGGTGCTGGTGTTACGTCGATCGACGCATGCTCGGAGAAGCGGCGCTCCCTCCGGTCGAGCCTCTCCCCCGCGCGGACGACGCGAGCGCGCACGCGCCAGCCCGACCGAAGTGAGGCGCGCACGAGGGGCCGCACGGAGCCGCGCTCTCGTGCGAGGGCGGCATCCGGGGGGGCACGACCCGAGAGCCGGCGCGTGAGAAAGCCTCGGAGGTCGCTGCGTGTCGATACGCGACCCGCGAGGCAAGGATTCACGGCGCGTGTGCGTCGCTCTCCGTTCGGGCGCAGCGTCGCCCCGGGTCCTCCGCGGCGCGCCCGCGGGCGGCCGGAGAGCGCGCGACCGAGCTCGTCGGCCTTTCGAGTAGGGCGTTCCGTCGCTGCCGGGGCTCACGGCCGAGAGGTGGGCCGGTCGCGCGTGACACTTTGCGCCGGGAACGCCGCCGTGGGGACCGATGACACGACGAGCTCGACTTCCCGAGCCCGCGCCAGACGAAGGCGACACCGCCCCCGCCGTTCGCCGACTGGAGCGGCGCGAAAAGAGCATGTGCCGAGGCACGAATCGGGAGGACGGCACGCCCTCTCGGAGCTAGTAGAGTAAAGTAACGGAGGAGCGCGGAGCGCGCCTGCCTCACCCCAGCCCATGGCCCACAAGACGCGCGAGGCCCGCGAGGCCTCTCGACTCACCACTGTCATCGATCCGTTGCGGCCCGCGGTGGTCGTACGCCGTCGTGTCGTGGAGGCTGCACGTCTCGAGGAGGCAGCGGCGCCGCGCGCCTTCTCGACCGGAGGCGCGACTTCCACTGCGTCCGACGGTTTCGACGAAGAGAACGGACCTCCCTCGTCGATCAACGTGGCGCGTGCGCTCGCATCGCTCAGGGCCGACGAGCTCAAACGCGTCGAGGAGCTCGTCAGCGCCGACGAAGCACGAGAGGCAAAGCGTGTCGTCTCCGCGGCGGCCCCGCCGTCGCCCGAGCCCCCGGCTCCCGAGCCTGGATCTCCGCCTCCTCCGCCCACCGTGCGCATCGGCAAGACGATTCCCTTGCCGAAGCTCGCCGAGCAGATGGGCATGCCGGCGAAGGATCTGACCGCGCAGCTCGTGGCGATCGGCTTCTACTCCGTCGACGCCAAGACGGTGCTCTCGCGAGAGACCGCGCGTACGGTGGCGCAGATGTTCGGCTGGCGGGTCGAGGAAGCGGCCGACGAAGCCGACGAAGAAGAGGAAGCGCCGGCGAAGCCGAAGCCGAAGCCGAAGAAGAAGGCGACGAAGACGAGCGCGAAGAAGAAGGCGACGGCGAAGAAGAAGCGCTGACGGTCGTCGCCACGACGGGCGAGCGTCACCCGAGGTGCTTCATGGTCACGGCGGTGAGCCGCGCCGGCACGCACGGCTTCGTGAGGACGTCGTCGGCGCCCGCGGCGTGCGCACGGGCGATCTCCGGCGCCGTGGCGTTCCCCGTGAGGACGATCACCGGGATGGACGCGGTCTCTTCGTTCGACTTGATCGCTCGCGTCGCCGTGATGCCGTCCATGCGCGGCATCGCCAGGTCCATGATGATCACGTCGGGACGCTCGCGAGCGACGCATGCGAGCGCTTCCTCGCCGTCTCGAGCTTCGACGACACGGAAGCCCGAGTCTGCGAGGCACATCGCATAGAGGACGCGGCTGTCCTCGAAGTCGTCGACGACGAGGGCGAGCGGACGCTGCGCGCGCTCGGGTCGCGCTACGCTGGTCGCCGTCGTACGGCGCTCTTGCATCAGCGTGCGAGTCGATTGGTCTGGGATCCCGCCGTCGGCCATCGCCTCCAGCATCGCAGCGCTCGTCGGGCGACACAACGAGGCGTTCCGTCGCACGTCGGGCGGGCCGGGCCGGTGAGCGCTCATTGCGCGCGTTGTGGAGGGATGACGTCCATGGCGGCGTCACTCTGCCGCGCCGGCGGGCGCCGGTCTACGATGAGGCGGATCGGGGCTCGACGGTGTCTCCCGGCGCCCCTACGTGGGCACGCGATGTCCACTCCCGAAGAAAATGCCGCCCTCGCCCGCCGTTTCATCTCCGCCGTCGAGGGCGGTGCCACGGGCGAAGCGCTCGCCGCGTTCCTCCACGACGACGTCGAGCAAATCGAGCTGCCGAACCGTCTCTTCCCCCAGGGCGCACGCCGCGATCGCACGGCGATCCTAGAGAGCGCCGAGAAGGGGAAGCACGTCGTCCGGAGCCAGCGCTACGAGGTCCTCAACGTCGTCGCCGCGGGCGATCACGTCGCCGTCGAGATGCGTTGGCGCGCCGAGTTGGCCGTGCCGATCGGATCGTCGAAGGCGGGAGACACGCTCTCGGGGCAGTTCGCGTTCTTCCTCGAAGTCCGCGACGGCCGGATTGTCCGCATGCGCAACTACGATTGCTACGACCCGATCTGATCCACGCGGCGGACGAGGGCGCCCTCGGGGATCTCGATGAATTGCTGGGCGACCTTCCCGCCTCCGAGCTCGATCGAGAAGTAGAAGAGAGGCTTCGCGTCGACGTCCGACCCGACCTCGAAGCGGCCCGTGATCCATCCGCCGGAGCAGCAGACCTGGATGAGGTCGCCGCCGTGCAGCACGCGTCCTCCCAGCGTCCATCGGAGCGTGCCCTGCGCGGGGGCGAGGCGAAGCGTCTCGGGTTCGGTGGTCATCCGGCGATTGTAAGTCGCCGAGCCGCCGTGCGCGCTCTCTCTCGATGCGTGCTTCAGGCGACGCCGAGGTCCCTCGCGAGCGCCTCGATCCCTCCGCGGATTGGGCGCGCGAGCGCCTCGATGGCGGCGTTCGCCTTGCTCTCCGGCTCTCGGGCGCGGCCCTCCGCGAGCAGCTCGGCGAGCTCGAAATCGGGCAGTCCGCCGAACTTCTGCTTCACGTTGTTCGGGAAGTTCGCGGTCGGGGCTCACCGTCGTCGTCACCGTGCCGTGGATGTCGAACACGAAGTCGGTCGTCGGGGGCGTGCTCGTCGGAGTGTTCATCTGGGCCTGTGTCGTCGAGCTGATGGGTGCAGAGGCGGACGCGACGACGGGGGCGGAGGCGTCGGCCTCGGTGGTGTCGTCTTCGAGGGCGGCGCTCGCGATGCGCTTCAGCCTGGAGCACGCGGTGGTGAGGGTGAGGGTGACGACGGCGAGGGCGACCCCGCGAACGATGGAACGCATGTATGGACTCCTCGGAAGGACGCTCTGGTAGCCCTTTCGCTCATTCGACCTTCGTTGGTCGGGGAAGCGCACGAGCGCGAGCGAAAGATTCTGTCGCGCCGAACGCACGACGGGGGCGCGTGCGCTATGGTGCCGGCATGGGCGATCCCGCCGTCGAAGCAGCTCTGAAGCAGGCGAGCGACGAGCTCGGTCTCGAGGAGTGGTATCGCGACTGCGTGCGCCCGCTCTTGAGGAGCGGCCCGGACGGCTACCCCGGCTGCTGCGGGGGCGGCTGCGAGCCGTGCAATCAGATCCTCGTGCTCGTCGCGGAGCGCACGCTGGAGATCCTCGGGCGCGATCGTCTCGACGACTGAGCCACGGTCGGGAGGTGGCGCGTCACGGATCGAAGCAGCCGCCGATCGCGACGGTCTCCGGCCCTCCGTCTCCGGCGAAGCGGACCGTGAACGTGCCGGTCACGACGTTGCCGGAGGAGCCGTACCCGAGCGAGAACGGATACTTCGTCCCGAGCTCGAGCGGGCCGTAGCACTCCGTCTTCGAGCCGATGACGCAAGCGAACGCTCCGCCGTCGCGTGTCTCGGCGTGGATCATCTGCCGGCATCCGCCGTCGGCGGTGCGCGAGACCGTCACCGTCGCCGGCACGTCGAAGACGCTCTCCGGCGGATCGCAACCTTCGCGCGCGACCGCCGGATCGCAGACCGGCGGTACCTCGGGCGGCCCCGCGTTGAGAGGGATGGGCCCCGAGGGCTCCGGAGGCGGAGTGCTGCTGTCGGGCAGGGGTGGCGCCGTGCCGTCGAACGGGTCGCCGGAATCCGGCTGTTCCGGAGGAAAGGTGGACGGGCTCGCCGTCTCTCCGCATCCCAGGAGCAGCCGCGTCGACACGGATCCGATCGCGACGGCGCAGACGATCACGGACAGCCGCGAGGCCTTCCTCGGGAAGCGCTTCATGTCGGACGTCTAGCGTAGCACGAGCTCAAGACCCGCGCGGCTCGCGGAGCTCGGCGAGGCTCGCGGCCGACCCCTCGAGCGACACGTCGAGCTCGGCGGCGAACGGCACGTCGGCCTGCTCGAGCGGCGTCGTGGCCACGCGCGTTCGTGGTGGCGTCCGCGACGCCGCGCGCGCGAGGAGCTCCTCGCACGTCTCCGGGCGCAGCAGATCCGCGCGAGCTTCGGCGGCGCTCTTCGCGACGTCCGCCGCGCGCTCGCGCCGAGCGAGGTCCTTCTCGCGGAGCTCGGCGTGACGTCGCTCGGACGTGATGCGCTCGCTTCGCGGGAGCTCCGTCGCGTCCGAGCGCACGACGCGGGCCGCGACGGCCGCGTCGAGTCGATCACGGGCGAAGACGACCGCGGACCTCGACGGGAGCTGCAGGCTCTTCCTGCGTCGGGCGATGACCCGGCGAAGCTCCTTGCGCCGCTCGCCGATCGCCTTCCACGCCGCGCTCTCGTCCCCGGCGCGCACGCGCGCGACGAGGCGGGCGAGGCACGCTCGCACCACGCGGCGGAGCTGAGGTCGCCGGCGCAAGAACGAGAACGGCGGCAGCCATTCCCAGAAGCGCGGGTGATCGCGCGTGACGAGATCGAGCCAGGCGACGAGCTCGACGAATCGCGACGCGCGAGGCCCCGTTTCGTCGCGCCCGATCGGCGTCGGGAAGGCGGAGGTCTCGAGCATCCCGAGGAGCGGGAGCGCCGCGGCGAGGTCGCGCCGTCGCCAGCCGTCCACGCACGCCGCGTCTTGCTCGCGAAGGAGATCGTCGAGGACCGCCGCGACGATCGCGTCGGGGCAGTCGTCCTGGATGCCCGGGGAACGAGCGCCGAGCTCGATGGAACCGTGGAGGAGCCGCAGCTTCGTGGCGAAGGGCAGGGCGCGCAGCGCGACGGCCCAGGTGACGTCCTCGCGCACGAACTTCGGGTCGTGCAGCGCCTCGGGCGTCGCCTCGACGGCCCGGATCGCGCCGGCGGCGACGTCGAGCGACCGCCAGATCTCGATCGTTCCGAGCACGAACCGGCGCAGGAAAGAGACGCGTCGGTCGACCTCCGGGGCCCAGTCGTAGACGACGACGTAGCGGCGATCGGGGAACCGGCGCGCGAGGCGCTTCGAGAGGGCGCGTGCTCGCGCGACGAGGTCGTCGGCCTTCGGCTGGGACCACGGCGACACGATCCATGCGCGAGGCCGGAACCGGATCGCGGGCGCGCCGATCGGTGCGCTCGCGCAAGCTTCGATCACGGCGTCTTCGTCGATCGCCTCGTCGGAGGGATCGGCGGCTCGGCCCTCGGTGGGCACGACGAGCGTGGCGAGCTTCGGGTCACGGCCGACGTAGAGCACGTGCGTGGCTCGTCGTGCGAGCGCCACGCTGGTGGCCCTGTCGACGAGGCTGCTCGGAAGCCGCGCGCCCGCCGGCGTGTCGAACGCGTCGTTGAGCACGACGACGAGCTGGTAGGTCTGCGTCCCGGCGGCGATGTCGCGCAGCACCGCGAGGCCTCCTTCGAGCGACACGTCCCAGACCGACATGGTGAGCCCGCTCGAGCGCACGAGCTCCTCCCAGGCGGCGACCTCGGCGGCGGTCGTCCGGTTGTTGACGACGAGAAGGACGTCGGCGTTCCGCGCGTCGAACGGCCGCCCGACGCAGATGCGGATCTCCTGGAGGTGGACCGCGCGTGCGCGCGCCGGGTCCGCGATGTAGCCGAGCTCGGCGCTCACGACGAAGCGCGCGGTGGTGTACGGCTCGGCGTCGTGGGGCACCGCGATCGTCGCCTCGAGCGGGATGGACTCGCCGGCGCCGATGCGCGGCACCGCGACGTCGAGCCCGTGCTCGAGCGACACGTGCTCCTCCGCGGACGAACCCGCCGAACGCGGCGATCCGGTCTTCGCGAAGAGATGGATGCCGTCCTTGCCGATCTCGCCGCCGTCGAGGACGAGCTTCGCCCCGACGGCTCGTCCCTCCTCGCTCGTGAGCCCGAACGGCTTCGCCGACACGTTCGTGAGCTGCCACCGGATGCGCGTCGCTTGTCCGGGCGCGAGCGAGAACAGGGCGATCGGCTGCGACACCTCGACGGGGAAGCGGATGACGATGTTGCCGTGCGGAGCGCCCGGCGTCTCGAACGCGCCGAAGCGACGGCGCACCCGCGGCACCTCGGCGAGCAGATGGATCGTCTCCGGAGCGGCGAGGGGCGGACCGCTCTTCTGAGGGCGGAACATCCGCAGCACGAGCTCGAGCTCTTCGCGTTCGAAGCAGTGCGTCGCCCCGGGCGGGAGCGCCCGCGGCAAGACCAGCCTCTGCTCTGCGACCGGAGCGATCCAGCCGTCGTCGACGACGCGCACGACGACGTCGTGATGCTTGGGGAGCGGCATCCCTCCGGTGTTCTGGATCGTCACCCGGGAGACGAAGACCTTCTCCTCGGGCTCGTAGATCCCGTCGTCGTTCGCGTTGCGATGCTCGAACGACACGAGGCGGACGTCGTAGCGCGACGGATATGCCGTCGTCTTCCCGCTCTCGTCGGTGACCTCGAAGCGGATCGAGCCATCCGCGCCGTTCGGCCCGGGCTGGAGCACGGCAAAGCCGGGCGGCCCGCTCAGCCCCGGAGGCCCGGGCGCGCCGCCGGGGTTCGTGTGATGGGTCGTGCGCGACTGCTGGTTCCCGTCCGAGTCGGTGTAGTACTCGGTCTCGGTCCACGAATAGGAGCTGCCGCCTCTTCCGCCGGGGCCGCCGCTTCCGCCCGGACCGTTCACGCCCGGCGGACCACCGGCGCCGCCGCGGACGTCGTGGTGGACGAGCATGAGGAGGGGCGTGTCCTCCTCGCTCACGCGGACGACCACGTCGCCGCCGCGACCTCCCGGACCTCCGTTCGAGCCGTTCCCGCCGGGGCCGCCGTTCCCGCCGGGGCCGCCGTTCCCGCCCGCAGACCAGCGCGTCGCGTCGACGCCGGGTCGTCCGGCCGCCCCGTGACCTCCGCGCCCGCCGCAGCCGCCTTTGCCTCCGCGCCCACCGGTGGCGAGGAGCTCGACGGCGCCGGGACGCGCGAAGTCGATCTCGACCTCGTCGCGCCGCTCTCCGGCGGCGCCCGAGCGAGCGACGAACGACGCCGAGGCGGTCGTGCCGCTCGCGTCGGTGGCGCGAAGCGCGATCGCGATCTGCCCTGCGTCCTCTCCGGGCCCTGCCGGCGACGCGTCGCCGCCACGACCGCCGTCGCCGCCGGGATACGCGCCGTCCACGCCCGGCCGTCCGTCGACGGCATCGCGGCCGGCGCGTCCGCTGGCGTCGACGCGCAAGAGCGGCCCCGTTCGCAGCGCCGCGTCGCGCCGCGCGATGTCGTCTGCGGGGCTACGGTAGGGCACCCGAGCCTCGCCGGGGGTGCGTGGAATCTGCGCGCGGCATCGCCGTCGCGGAGGCTAGCTCAGGGGACGAGGTGTCTCAATCGCGGTCGGGCGCTCAGCCTTTCGGTAGGAACCAGCGGTAGCCGTTCGAGCGGCAAGGCAGTCCGAGCTCGCCGCAGATCTCGGCGACGACGTCGGGAGTGAAGAAGTAGTTGCGGAGGTGTGCGACGCGTTCTCCGCTCTCGTCGGGCTCGACACGCGTGACGGCGCGCACGGCTTCGCCGTCCTCGTGCGCGTACCAATGGAGGAGGAGCCACTCGCCGCGGTGCTCGACGACCTCGACGCGAGGCGCCGCAGGGAGGATGCGCTGCGCGAACCGATCCTCGATGCCGCGATCGTGCTCGCGCGCGAGGCGCGCGCTGCCGAAGAGCATGCCCTGGAGCACCGTCCGGCGCGCGGCTTCGGGCCCGTACTGCATCGAGGCGCCGACCACCTCGACGGCGGCGTTGTCGAGGAGCAGCCCGGTCAGGCGATCGATGTCGCCGGCGTTGAAGGCGGCGCAGAAGGCGTCGAGCACGGCCGGCCGCGGAGCGCGCGAGGGCTCGGCCGGCAGCTCGACGAGCTTGCCTCGCCCACGATGCAGCGCAGCCTTCACGGCGCCGGTCGTGGTCGACAGCGCCTCGGCGATCTCTTCGAGCGAGAAGTCGAAGACGTCCTTGAGGACGACGGCCGCGCGCTCCTGCGGAGAGAGCCGTCCGAGGAGCGTCCCCGCCGCCTCGCGCGTGGCGCGTGCGTCGCCCGTCATGGAGGGCTCCTCGTGCTCGTCGAGCGCCTCTTCGCGCCGACGGCGCCGCAGGCCGGCGAGCCACAGGTTCGAGGCGACGCGGAAGAGCCAGGCGCGCGGATTCGGGGGAGGCTCTCCCATCTGTCCGAGCGTGACGAAGGCGCGCGCCATCGCGTCCTGCGCGAGATCCTCCGCGTCCCACGGGCTGCGCGTGAGGTGGCGGCAGTAGCGATAAAGGTCGGACCGCAACGGCTCGTACGTGTCGAGGAACGCGTTCCAGGAGGTCCGGAGGGCGGAGGCGAGCGAGGCCGAAGGCCTCGAATCGGAGCGAGTCATGTCCGGTAAATGCAGCTCGGGCCCGAAAAGATACGTGCCTCCTCACGGATTCCGGACAGTCGGCTCACGGCGGCGGTCCAACGCGTCGGACTACAGCGGCGGCGCGAGCGCCTGAACGAGGGCGACGAGCTCGGCTTGCCGGCGCGTCCTCGTCTTCTCGAGAGCGCATTTGAGCTGCGTGCGGACCGTGGCGTCGCTCGTGCCGTTCTCGCTCGCGATCTCGCGCAGCGTGGCGCCGCGGGCGAGCGCGAGGACGACCTTCGCCTCCGCTGGCGTGAGCCCGTAGAGCTCCCCGAGCATCTTCGCCGTCGGCAGCGGACGCTGCCCCGGCGCCACGATGAAGATCGCGCGCTCGGCGCCCGACACGCCGAAGAGATCGCGAGGACCTCTCAGCGCGACGACCCGGACGACGAGGGGCTTGTCGTCCGTGCTCGTGACGACGCCGTCGCCGCGCTCCGCGACCGCGAGCACGCGCTCGACGTTCGTGCGTCCGAGCCGACTGGCCGCCGCGTTGGCGTATACGACTGCGTTCCTGCGATCGACGAGCAAGACGCCGTGACGCAGGCGCTCTGCGACGTCGACGAGCGCTTCGCCGACGACGCGTGCGGAGCCGAGCCTTCGATGCAGCTCCACCGCGCGTCGCATGTGAGGCATGAGCCTCGTCACGAATCGGACCTCGGTGTCGCCGAACGCGCCGCGCTTCTCCGATCGCTGCACGGCGATGAAGGTCGCCGTGTGGTGGCTCCGCTCGATCACGGCGGCGAGCGAGTAGAGGATGTCCTGCTCCTGCAAGAAGCCCCTGTAGAACTCCGTCTCTTTGAGCTCGCGGTCCGAGATCACGGAATGGCTGACGAGCACGCTGCCCGTCTGCATCTCGGGGTTCCCGCGCGAGGTCCAGGGGTTCAGCGCGGCGTAGGTCTCCGCGTACGACCGCTCCCACTCCGGATGGCTGCGGTAGGTGATCGCCAGCTCTCCGGCCTGGTTCGCGAGATCCTGGTGGATCAAGGAGGCCGTGCGGTCCCCGAGCACGTCCGCGTAGGCGGCGAGGAACTGCGGCCAACACTCGGGGTCTGCGCCCGCCTCGTACGCGAGGCCGACGAGCCGGTCGAAGGCGTCGGTGGTCAGCCGCTGGTCCGCCATGGTCTCGGAAGGATACGCGAGTGATGAGCTCGCGATCTGCAGCCGCCGTACGGTCATCCCAGCGAGCGCGCTCGGGTCGAGCTAGACGGTACGAAATGTCGTGTCATAGTTTGAATGATCGACGTTTTGTACCATGACCGCTTCCGCCTCGAAGGTCGAAGCCCTGCGACGCCTCGCCCGCCGAGGCCCGGTGCGCTCGCGCGATCTCGCCGCGTCCGGCATCCCGCGCTCGTACCTTGTCAGGCGCAAGTAACTTTTGACCCCCTTGCGCAACTAATTCTGACCCCC
>CALFEQ010000008.1 GCA_937949945.1 uncultured Myxococcales bacterium | reverse complement strand
CGAGCTTCAGCGAGAGCGACGAGCTTCAGCGAGAGCGACGAGCTTCAGCGAGAGCGACGCCTTCAGCGCGCCGCCTTCATGTGCTCGACGAGCTGATCGAGCGCCTTGCCCCAACCGGCGTGGAAGCCCATTGCCTCGTGCTTCGCGCGGCCCTCCGCGTCTCGATGCATCGCGAGGGCGGTGTACTTCGTTCCGCTCCCGTGCGGCTCGATCGTGATCACGGCCGTGAACCGGAAGGGGAGATGGGACTGGATGGGGGCCGGACGGAAGCCCGGCAGGAGCGCATCGGTCCAGACGAGGCGCTGCTGCGGGACGATCTCGAGGTAGCAGCCGACGTTCTCGTGCTCCTTTCCTTCGGGCGAGCGCATGACCGTGCGGAAGATGCCGCCGGGGCGCAGATCGATCTCGCACTCCGCCGTCGTCCACGGTGCCGGCGTGAACCACTTCTTCAAGTGCTCCGGCCGCGTCCACGCGAGCCACACGAGCTCCGGCGACACGTCCACGGTTCGTTCCAGCACCAGATCCAAGTCGGGGTTCGTCATCACTTCTTCCTCCTTGCCCCGCTCGTCGTCGCCTTCGGTCGCTCGGCGGGCTTCAGCTCCTCGAGGTAGCGGTCGAGTCGATCGAGCCGCCGCTCCCAGAGCTCGCGCTGACGGGCCATCCAGCCTTCGGCCGCGCGGAGCGGCTCGGGCGAGAGCTGGTACGTCCTCACTCGCCCCTCTTTCCAGGAGCGCACGAGGCCGCTCGTCTCGAGCACCTTGAGGTGCTGGAGGAACGAGGGCAGCGCCATGTCGAACGGCGCCGCCAGCTCGCTGACCGCGGCCGTCCCGACGCTGAGCCGCTCGAGGACCGCTCTACGCGTGGGATCGGCCAGCGCGTGGAACACACGATCGAGTTGCGGGGAATGGTTGGTCACGTGCCTGAGTATGGCGACGGCGATACTTAGGTCAAAGCCTAACCATTGCTCGGCGTGCTCGTGCTCGACGTGCTCGGAAGGAGCGGTTCACCGTCGGGGCGCAGCGCCTTCACGGCCGGTCGATGGTGCGCCAAGATGGACAGCCGTGGACCGGCTCACGCGGAGGAAAGTCATCGCCATGATGGTCGCGGCGGGAGGGATCGGCGTCGCAGCGTCGCGCGCGCGGAGCGCAGACGATCCGAACGCCCGGACGAAGGCGACCGGCGCCGGCGCGCGGCAGCCGGTCATCTACGTTCCGCACGGCGGAGGGCCGTGGCCGTTCGTCGACATGGGCGGGTTCATCTCTGCGCGCGACGTCGAGATCATGCGCGCGTACTTCGCGGATCTGCCGAAGCAGCTCCCTGCGCCGCCGAAGGCGCTGCTCGTCGTGTCGGCGCACTGGGAAGAGGCGGTGCCGACCGTGATGACGTCGCCGCGGCCGCCCATCTTCTACGACTACTACGGCTTCCCTCCGGAGTCGTACACGATCGAGTGGCCCGCGCCCGGTGATCCCGCGCTCGCCGAGCGCGTCGTGGCGCTTCTCGGCGAGGCGGGGATCTCCGCGAGGAGGGACGCGCGGCGCGGCTTCGACCACGGGACGTTCATCCCGTTCAAGGTCTCCTGGCCGAACGCGGACGTTCCGACCATCCAGCTCTCGTTGAAGGCGGGGCTCGATCCGTCGGAGCACTTGGCCATCGGGCGTGCGCTCGCTCCGCTCCGCGACGAGGGCGTGCTCATCCTCGGCAGCGGAATGAGCTACCACGACATGCGCGGCTTCCGGACCGCCGCCGGGCATCGCGTCTCGAGGATCTTCGACGAGTGGCTGACGCAGGCGGCGACGTCCGCGCCCGACGCCCGCACGAGGCTCCTCACGGAGTGGGCTTCGGCGCCGGGCGCGAGGCAAGCCCACCCGCGCGAGGAGCACCTCTTGCCGCTCATGGTCGTCGCGGGTGCGGCGGGCGACGATCTCGGGCGCGTCACCTTCAACGAGGACTGGATGGGCGTGCGCATCTCGGCCGTGCACTACGGCTGATCGCTCACGACGTCTGCTGCCGGCGCTCGACCTCCGCTCGGAGGGCATCCTCCTTGGCGCGGAGCTCGGGGGTCAGCGCCTCGCCGAAGTCTTCGGGCTCGGCGATCGGTCGGATCTCGAGCTCGCTCTCCTCGTCGCTCGGCATGGGGTTGGGGCAGCGGCGCGCCCACTCGACGGCCTCCTCCATCGACCGGACCTGCCAGATCCAGTAGCCGGCGATGAGCTCCTTCGTCTCGGGGAAGGGGCCGTCGATGACGGTGCGCTTGCTCCCGGAGAACCTCACGCGCTTGCCCTTCGAGCTCGGCAGCAGGCCGTCGCCCGCGAGCATGATGCCGGCTTTGACGAGCTCCTCGTTGTACTTCGTCATCTCGGCGATGAGCTGCTCGCTCGGCATCACGCCCGCTTCGCTGTTCTTCGTTGCCTTCACGATCACCATGACCTTCATCGCACTGTCCTTTCGATGCGGCGTCGGGGGACGCCGGTTCGGGTTTCGTCCAGACGACGAACGACCTCGGGCCGGATCGACACGACCGACGATTTCTTCGTGGTCGGAAGGTGTTTTCTGGAATTCGTAGGAAAATCAACCGGTTGTGTGGATTGAAGCCCGTGCGGCCCCCGTGACCGGCGGGGGATCGACCGCTGTACGTCGATCGGCACGCCGCTGGCGAGCGGGATCTTGCCGACGGCCTCGCCCACGATCTCGATCCGGAACGGCGGTCACGCTCCGGGGCCGCCCAGCCCCATCAGCGAGGCACCGTTCATCACGTCGAAGACGCCCGCCAGCGTGGAGATCACGGCGTCGGGTAGGGCCACGATGCTGACGTGCAGGGGAGCCGATCCGGCGAGGGTCGCTTGGCAGGCCATGGCGCGCGTCCGTCGACGGTAGACCGATCACGGCCGCGTGCCTTTTTCGCGTTCTTGCGTTCGCGCGCAAGGAATGCGTCCTCGAGACCGTGACGTCTCGGGATCTCCGGGTTTGCCGCGACGGCACGTCCGGTGCTTCATCCCGACGAGGCCGCGCTCACCCGCGCTGGCCGTGGAGAAGGACGAATGAACATCGACATTGGCATCGACGCCGCCAAGCGCCAGGAGATCGCAGCGGGCCTCTCGCGCGTCCTCGCGGACACGTACACGCTCTACCTGAAGACGCACAACTTCCACTGGAACGTGACGGGCCCGATGTTCCAGACGCTGCACCTGATGTTCGAGACCCAGTACAACGAGCTCGCCCTCGCCGTGGATCTCGTCGCCGAACGCATCCGCGCGCTCGGCCACCCCGCGCCCGGCACCTACAAGCAGTTCGCGGCGCTCTCGTCGATCAAGGAGGAGGACGGCATCCCGAAGGCCCAGGAGATGATCCGTCTGCTCGTCGAAGGGCACGAGACGGTCGCGCGCACGGCGCGTCAGGTGTTCAAGTCGGCCGAGAGCGCCAACGATCAGCCGACGTGCGACCTCCTCACGCAGCGCATGCAGGTCCACGAGAAGACGGCGTGGATGCTCCGCAGCCTGCTCGAGTGACGGGCGAAGCTACGCCGCCGGCCCGGAGACGGTGGCTCGCGCGGCGGGCTGCTCGTGTGACGACGACGCCGGCGTCTCGGCGCGCTCGCGCCTCGCCGCGAGGGCGCGCCGTGCGGCGCGGGCGACGAGCCCGTGGTAGTGGCTCGGCAAGAGGCGCTGCACGAGGTCGAGCATGCGTGCATCGCGCCCGATGAGCACGCGGGCCGCGTTCTTCTGGACTCCGCGGAGGATGCATTCCGCGGCCTCGTCGGGGCTCGTGCGGAACGCGCGCTCGAAGCGTCGCGCGGCGTTCTCGACGTCGTCGATGCCGAGGTCCGCGAGGCTGGGGTGGCATTTCGATGCGCGGGCGATGTTGGTCTTGATTCCGCCCGGGTGCACGCAGGTGACGCCGATCTTGGCCCCGGTCATCGCGACCTCGATGCGGAGCGCCTCGGTGAAGCCGCGCACGGCGAACTTCGACGCGTTGTAGCTGCACTGGCCAGGGAAGGCGACGAGCCCGAAGACGCTCGAGACGTTGATCACGTGGCCGTCGCCCGACGCGCGGAGGTGCGGGAGGAACGCGCGCGTGCCGTGGACGACGCCCCAGTAGTTCACGTCGATGACGCGCTCGAGATCGGCGAGGTCGCCGCCGTCGACGGTGGAGGCGTACGAGATGCCCGCGTTGTTGAAGATCAGGTTGCAGCGCCCGTGGTCGGATACGACCTCGTCGGCCCAAGCCTCGACGGCCGCGCGGTCCGAGACGTCGACGCGGCGCCGAGTGACGCGCACGCTCGAGGTCTTCTCGATGTACGAGGCCGTGTCGGCGACGGTCCGCTCGTCGACGTCGCTCAGCGCGAGATGACAGCCGCGCCGCGCGAGCGCGATGGCGAGCGAACGCCCGATGCCCGATCCGGCGCCGGTGACCGCGGCGACCTTGCCTGCGAACGACTTCATGAGGACCTCTGGCGGAACAGAATGCGCGTGGCGCCGGCGATCTCCGCGACGGCATCGCGGCACGCCCGGCTCACGCCGACCATGTTGAAGAACCCGTGGACGAGATCGTCGAAGCAGCGGACGACGACGTGATTGCCGCTCTCGCGCAGCGCCGTCGCGTACGCGTGGCCCTCGTCGCGGAGCGGATCGAATCCGGCCGTCACGACGAGCGCGGGCGGGAGGCCCCGCAGGTCTTCGCATGCGAGCGGGTGGAGTCGTGCGTCCCCGTCGTGGCGCTCCGGCTCTCCGGCGTACTGGCGGAAGTACCAGTCGATCGCGGCGCGCGTGAGGTAGAAGCCCTCCGCGAAGGTCTCGAGCGAAGGCCACGCCTTGCGCCGGTCCACGGCGGGGTAGACGAGGAGCTGGCATGCGGGCGCGGGCCCGCCGTCGCGCGCGGCGAGCTGCGCGACGACGGCCGAGAGGTTCGCGCCTGCGCTGTCGCCGCCGATCCCGACGCGCGCCGGATCGGCGCCGAGTCGCGACGCGTTCGCGTGTGCCCATCGGAGCGCCGCACGCGCGTCCTCGACGGCGGCAGGGAAGCGGTGCTCGGGCGCCAGGCGGTACTCGACGGAGAGCACGTGCACGCCCGCGTGCCGACGCAGCATGCGGCAGGGGGCATCGTGCGTGTCGACGTCGCCGAAGACGAAGCCGCCGCCGTGGAGGAAGACCAGCAGCGGCGAGCCCTCTTTGGCGGGGTAGTGTCGCGCGCGCAGAGGACCGGCAGGGCCGTCGATCACGAGGTCGCGCGCCTCTCCGCCGTCGGGAGGGCCACCGACGACGCGCGCGTTCTTGTTGTGCAGCTTGCGGAGGTGCTCCGGCGACTTCGGCTCCTGCCAGCCCATGGTCTCGCTGACCCGCATGAGGACCGCGAGCTCGGGGTGGAGCGTTCGACCGTCGCGCACGACGGGGCCGCCGGAGAGCGCGTGCTGCACCCTCGTCGGCAGCGCGCAGAGCGCGGAGGCGGCGAGGAAGAGGGCGTGCTCGTCGGCGCGGAGCTCAGGCACGAGCGACCTCCTCCGCCTCGAGCCGGCGCTGCGAGGAGGGCAGGGGCCTCGAGCGCACGGTCGCGTACGGCCGCGTGAGCACGTACTCGCGCGGGTCGAAACGCTCGACGCGGCGCCGGAACGTGAACGTGAAGCCCGGCCAGAGCGTGGAGTTGCGGCCGTTCGCGTCGAGGTACCAGCTCGAGCAGCCGCCGGCGGTCCACACCGTGCCTCTCATCTTGCGATCCACCTCCGCGACGAATGCCGCTTGCGCCTCGGGCTTCGGCTCGACGGACGCATACCCGTGCCTCCGCATGAAGCGGAGCGCACCGAGCATGTGCTCGATCTGGGCTTCCATCATGATGATGACGGACGTGTGCCCGAGCCCGGTGTTCGGGCCTTGGAGGACGAAGAAGTTCGGGAAGCCGGCGAGGGTGGTCCCGAGGTGCGCGCTCGCGCCGTTCTTCCACACGTCGGCGATCGTGCGGCCGCCGCGTCCGCGGACGCGATCCTTGAAGGGGTAGTCCTGCACCTGGAATCCCGTGGCGAAGACGATCGTGTCGACCTCGTGCTCCCGTCCGTCCTCGGTGACGATGGAGCCCTCGCGTACCTCGCGGATGGGCGACGTGACGACGTCGACGTTGTGCTTCGTCAGCGACGGGAGATAGTCGTCGCTGATGAGGATGCGCTTGCATCCGATCCGATAATTCGGCGTGACCTTGGCGCGGAGCACGGGGTCGGCGATGGTCTTCTCCAGGTAGAGCAGCGCGAGGCGCTCGACGACCCGCGCGATCCGCACGTCGAAGAACATGCACGCGAAGAGCTCGCGGCGCGCCCAGATCGCGCCGCGGACGAAACGCTGCAGCGAGGGAGACCGCCGGAGCAGCCGGCGCTCGAGGTCCGTGATCGCGCGGTCGCGTCGCGGGACGACCCAGGGCGGCGTGCGTTGGAACAGCGAGAGCTTTCCGACCTTCGGCTGGATCTCCGGGACGATCTGGATCGCGGACGCGCCCGTGCCGATGACGGCGACCTTCCTGCCGCGAAGGTCGTGGCCATGGTCCCAGCGCGCCGAGTGGAAGGCCTTTCCGCGGAACGACTCGAGCCCGGGCAGCCGAGGAATCGACGGCTCGCTGAGCGCGCCGGTCGCCGCCACGAAGACGTCTGCCGTGAACGTCCCCTGCGTCGTCTCGACGATCCACCGAAGCGCGTCCTCGTCCCACGTCGCGCGCGTCACCTCGTGGCCGAAGCGGATGTGCGGAAGGACGCCGAAGCGTTCGGCGCAGTCGCGGAGGTAACGCTGGATCTCGCTCCACGGGGAGTAGCGTCTCGTCCACTCGGGGTTGCGCGCGAACGAGAACGAGTAGAGGTGGCTCTCCACGTCGCAGGCGCACCCCGGGTAGGTGTTGTCGCGCCAGACGCCGCCGACGTCCGCGGCGCGCTCGAACACGAGGAAGTCGGTTTCGCCCTCCTGGAGCAGCCGAATCGCGGTGCCGAGGCCGCCGAAGCCGCTTCCGGCGATCGCGACCCTCACGTGAGCATTCCTTCGGTCGGACACGGTGCGCTCCTCCGCTGACAGAGTTGGTACCGACGCGTACCAACGGAGTATGGTACCAAACAGTACCAACGTGCAAGGCCGAGCCGTCGAAACACCCGATCCGTACCGCGTTCGCCTCCTCGAGGGCTTCGCCGCCGCGGTCGGCGAGAAGGGCTACGCCGCGGTGACGATCGCAGACATCGTGCGGCACGCGCGCGTGTCGAAGCGCACGTTCTACGAGCACTTCCCGGACAAGGAGCACTGCTTCTTGGCCACCTACGTGGCCGCGACGGACCTCGTCCTCGCCGCGGTCGCGGCGTCCTTCGACGCGAACGCGTCCGGAGACTGGCGCGCTCAGCTCGACGCCGCGATCGACGCCTACGTGACGGCCCTGGAGACGAACCCTGCGCTGACGCGCGCGTGTCTGGTCGACATCCACGCGGCGGGCCCGCGCGCGCTCGAGCGACGGCGCGAGGTGCACGGTGCGTTCGCCGACATGCTCTGCCGGTTCGTGGAGCGCACGCGGCGCAAGCATCGCGAGGTGAGGTCGATCACGCGCGAGATGGCGACGGCCCTCGTCGGCGGCATCAACGAGCTTCTCCTCGTCCAGGTCGAGCGCGGTCCGCAGCATCGCCTCTCGACGCTGCGCGCGACGGCGTCGGACCTGCTGCACGCGGTGCTCACCGCCGCGCCGCGCCGCCGGCGGTCTGCCTGATCGGCAGCGCGACACGGCGGCGTGGCACGAAAGAACCGGTTTCGGGCGCTCCCGCCTCTGCCGCGGTCCGCGCTGCGAACGCATCCTCGTGGTCACCCAGACGACTCGTGGAGTCGAGAAAGAGACCATGAATGCATCCGCGATCGATACGTCGAAGCTCGAGGCCTTCGCCATGCGCGCGATTGGCGATCTGACCGCCGGCTACACCGGCGTGATGGTCAGCCTCGGGAGCAAGCTCGGGGCGCTTCTACGGTTCGACACGCACGCCCCGTCCGTCGCCGAGGCGCATCGCCTCGCGGCCTCCGCAGGGCGCCGTCGTCACGACGGCGCTCGGCGGTCCATCAAGGGCGCGCGAACAGGTCGAAGAATCGCCGACCCAGGCGGGCGTCGCCGTGGATCTCGACCGGAGCGCCGGCGAGCTTCCGATCCCCCAACGCGACCGCGCGCAGCGTGGCGGGATCCGTGGCGATGACGGCGTCGGCCTTGCGTGCGGTGCCGCGCGTGACGGAGATCGTTCCGGCCTCGACGTCGACGACGTAGCGCTTCTCGCCCAGCCGAACTTCGTAGCTGGCACGTAGCTCGCCGGCCTTCTCCGGACGGAACGTGCTCTCGAGCGCGATCATGAGGGCGTCGGCGCCGAGCTCTCCCGACGGCCGAACGCGCGAGCGGGCCCCCCATCGTCCGAGCTGGACCAGGATCGGGTGCAACTCGCGGCCCCAGTCGGTGAGCTCGTAGAGGGCGGGGCCGTCTTTGCGTCGCTGCACGACCCCCGCGGCTTCGAGCTCACGCAGTCGTTGCGAGAGGACGTTCGGGCTCGCGCCGCACAGGCCGTCCTTCAGATCGGTGAACCGCTTCGGCCCCAAGAGAAGCTCGCGGACGACGAGCAGCGCCCACCGTTCGCCGACCGCGTCGAGCGCGCGGGCGATGCCGCAAGGATCTCCGTAGCTGCGCAGGCTGCTCATGAGCGTCGTCCAGGCCGAGTCGCACGCAGCAGCCGCGAAGCTGTTCGAGAACCACCCGCACTTCGCCATCTTCCCGGGCGAGTCGGTCGAGATCATGGAGTGCTTGCCGATCCCGGGGGCGTGAGCCGTCCTCGTCGAGCCGGCGTCGTTGCACTGCGGGGCCTTCCACAGGAAGGGCGGAAGGACGGGAAGGGGAGTGGATTCACGTCCTCGATGCCGGCCAGCGCGTCGCGCGACCCTCGTTCGCCACTCGCTTCGCGCTGGCTCCGAATTCGAGTGTCGAACGTGGACGAGCGGGAGAGCGCCTTCCGACCGAGGCCTCCGCCCTTCCTGTGATTCTCCCCTTCAAGCCTCGCAGGGAACTTCGGCGGTCTTCCGCTTGCCCTTCGGCGTGGCGCCGACGAACTCCGCGAGGTGCTTGCCGGTCAGCGTCGACCTCGCCGCCACCAGATCGGCCGGCGTGCCCTCGAACACGATGCGTCCGCCGTCGTGACCCGCGCCCGGTCCGAGATCGATGATCCAGTCGGCGTGCGCCATCACCGCCTGGTGGTGCTCGATGACGATGACCGACTTGCCGGAGTCGACGAGGCGATCCAGCAGCTCGAGGAGCTGCTTCAAGTCGGCCAGGTGCAGGCCGGTGGTCGGCTCGTCGAGGACGTAGATGCCGCCCTCGGTGCCCATGTGCGTCGCGAGCTTGAGCCGCTGACGCTCGCCGCCGGACAGCGTCGTGAGCGGCTGGCCGAGGCGCAAGTAGCCGAGCCCGACGTCGACCATGCGCTGGAGGATCGCCTGCGCCGCCGGCGTCTTCGCCTCGCCGGAGCCGAAGAAGTCGAGCGCCTCTCGCACCGACAGATCGAGCACCTCGGCGATGTTGCGTCCGCCGAGCCGGTACTCGAGCACCGACGCCTGGAACCGGCGGCCTTCGCAATCTTCGCAGACGGTCGTGACGCCGGCCATCATCGCGAGGTCGGTGTAGATCACACCGGCGCCGTTGCAGGTCGGGCATGCGCCTTCGGAGTTGGCGCTGAAGAGGGCGGGCTTGACGCCGTTGGCCTTCGCGAAGGCCTTGCGGATGGGCTCGAGGAGATCCGTGTACGTCGCGGGGTTGCTCCGCCGCGAGCCGCGGATGGGCGTCTGGTCGATCGCCACGACGCCCTCCCGGTTCGACACCGAGCCGTGGATGAGCGAGCTCTTGCCGGAGCCCGCCACGCCGGTCACCACGACGAGCACGCCGAGCGGGATGTCGACGTCGACGTCCTTCAGGTTGTGCGTGTTGGCGCCGCGCACCTCGAGCGCGCCCTTCGGCTTGCGTACGGACGGCTTGAGGGATGCGCGATCGTCGAGGTGGCGTCCCGTCAGCGTGCCGCTCGCGCGCAGGCCTTCGACCGTACCCGCGTAGACCACCTCGCCGCCGGCGCTTCCGGCGCCGGGGCCGAGGTCGACGACCCAATCGGCGATCGCGATCACCTCCGGCTTGTGCTCGACGACGAGGACGGTGTTGCCCTTGTCGCGCAGCCGCAAGAGCAGCTCGTTCATCCGCTGGATGTCGTGCGGGTGCAGTCCGATCGTCGGCTCGTCGAACACGTAGGTGACGTCGGTGAGCGATGATCCGAGGTGGCGGATCATCTTCGTGCGCTGCGCTTCGCCGCCCGAGAGCGTCCCTGACGGCCGATCGAGGGTCAGGTAGCCGAGCCCGATCTCCACGAACGAGTCGAGCGTCTGCGTCAGCGCGCCGAGGAGCGGCGCGACGGACGGCTCCTTCAGGTCGCGCACCCACTTGGCGAGATCGCTGATCTGCATCGCGCAGGCGTCGGCGATGCTGATGCCCTTGATCTTCGAGGACCGCGCCGCCTCGTTGAGGCGAGTTCCCTTGCAGTCGGGGCAGGTCGAGAACGTGACCGCGCGCTCCACGAACGCGCGGATGTGTGGCTGCAACGCGTCGACGTCCTTGGAGAGGAACGACTTCTGGAGCTTCGGGATCAGACCTTCGTAGGTGATGTTGAGGTTGTCGATCTTGATCTTGGTCGGCTCCTTGTAGAGGAAGTCGTGGCGCTCCTTCTTCGTGTACTTCTTGATGGGCTTCTTCGGGTCGAGGAAGCCGGAGCGTGCGAAGATGCGCACCTGCCAGCCGTCGGCGTTGTAGCCGGGGATCTTCAGCGCGCCCTCGTCGAGCGACTTGTTCTCGTCGTAGAGCTGCGCCGGGTCGATCTCGGAGACCTGCCCCATGCCCTCGCAGCGCGGGCACATGCCACCGGCGCGGTTGTAGACGACCTTCTCGGTCTTGCCGTCTCCCTTCTCGACCGTCACCGCTCCGGCGGCGCGCACCGACGGGATGTTGAAGGAGAAGGCGTTGGGCGGCCCGATGTACGGCTTGCCGATCCGGCTCCACAAGACGCGCAACAGCGCGTTGGCGTCCGTGACCGTGCCCACGGTCGAGCGCGCGTTCGCGCCGATGCGCTCCTGATCGACGATGATCGCGGTCGTGAGCCCCGAGAGGACGTCGACCTCCGGCCGCGACAGGCTCGGCATGAACCCCTGGACGAAGGCGCTGTACGTCTCGTTGATGAGCCGCTGCGACTCGGCGGCGATGGTGCCGAACACCAGCGACGACTTGCCCGAGCCCGAGACGCCGGTGAAGACGGTGAGGCGCCGCTTGGGGATCTCGAGGCTGACGTTCTTGAGGTTGTTCTCGCGGGCGCCCTGGACGCGGATCACGTCGTGCGTGTCCGCCGGGTGAGGCTGCCGCTCTGCACGGCTCTTCATGTCGACTCCGTCACGTCTCGGGTTTCGCGGCGAGGCTTCGCTCCACGAAGCCCTCGTCGTGTCGTCGTGCGACCAGCCCCCGTCGATGGGCGCCGCGCCGCGTCGTTCGCCGGCGCGCGGCGGCGCCCGCCCTTGGTCGAGTCATCGCGAGCGCGCTGCGCTCACCTGCAGGTTCTCCGCGACCGCGGCCTTGATCAAGGCTTTGAACGCCTTCGCGTCGAGCTCGTCTCCCTCGCGGATGTCGATCGCGCGGCGCATGTTCCCCTCGAGGCTCGCGTTGAAGAGCTTGCGAGGATCCTCGAGCGAGGCGCCGCGCGCGAAGGTCAGCTTCACGTAGTCGCGATAGACCTCTCCCGTACAGACGATCCCGGCGTGCGACCAGACGGGCACGCCGAGGGGGTTCGTGGGCTTGACCCACTTCACCTCCTCGACGATGTCCGGATCGGCCTCGTGGATCAGCCGGCGCACCTCGGCGAGGGTCTTGCCGCGCCAGTCACCGAGCGAGCGGATGCGCTCGTCGATGAGACGAGAGGCCGGCTTCGCGCTCTCGCCCTTCGTGCTCGCGCGCGACGACGTCGTCTTCTTGGCCGTCGCTCGCGTCTTCGGGGATCGCTTCGCGGCCGGCGCGGTGCGCGCGACCGAGCGCGACTTCGCCTTGGCCTGCGACTTCGCCTTCTGCTTCGCGATGTTCGGCATGCGCGGGAGTCTACTCGATCCCCGCGGAGGTCCGAGGCGCTCGAACCTCGTCCGAGCCGTCGCTTTCCCATCGGTATGCGTGCTCGGCGTGTAGTCGCCCGCCACCGACGATTCAGAGGCGGAGCCTCTGGATGGATCCAGTGCCGGGGACGTCGCCTGCGTTCGACCAGTAGAGGACGCCTTCGTCGACGTGCAGAGAGTTGGGGTAGGCGAGGCCCGACGCGAGCGTGCGCAGATTGGTGCAATTCGGGAGCTCGCAGGCCAGGATCGAGCCGGTCTTCGTTCCCGGCTCGCCGGGTTTGGCCATGTACAAGTACGTGTCGTCCGCGAGGAGGATGCGGACGTCGCCCAGGCCCGACATGATGGGCGTGCGCCCAGTCGGGCAGCCATTGACGGGGCAGGTGGCGAGCACTCCGTCGTCGATGGCAAAGACCTTTCCGTTCGAGACGGCGAGCAACGGGATGCTGCTCACGTCGAACAAGGGGGGGCCGCCCCATCGCAGTCGAGCCGGGGCGGCCCGAACTTCATGATGCAGCGGAACACCTTGCCGCCCTGTGAGTAGAAGATGCGGTCTTCGCCTCGCGCGACCGCCATGGAGTAGGCACCAGAGGCAATCGCACCGTCGGCTACCCCGACACACACGTCGAACCTGCAGGCTCGGACGTTACTCCCCATACCATCGGGGTTGCGGCCGATGTAGATGACGTACGGGTCGTAGCGTGCGAGCTGGGCGATCGGATCAACGTTCAGATGATGCTCTTGGGGGGTCTCGCAAATGTTGGCGGCGCAGCCGAAGAGGTTGTTCATTTCACCGAATCCGGCGTCCCTCCGGCGCGCGATCCAACGAACGTGTGGCCCGTCGCTCACGATCGTCGTGCCCAGAGGTACCGGTTCGTACGGACGGGCCACCTTTTCTGTGATCGTCGTGGGGCCGGCGTCCGCGCAGCCGTCGAATCGGCAGCTCTCGACGGCGCCGGTATCGCCCTCCGCACGGACCCAGATCACGGAGTCACCTCCGGTGGTGACGCCGTACACACCCGTCAGGTTGTCGATGAAGGTGAAGGGCTGGCATGTCCCGTCCACGCACGCGCCTCCAGCGCAGTCGTGGCCGCACGCGCCGCAGTGATCGGGATTGGTCTTCGTATCGACCAGTGCTCCGCTGCACGACGTGAGCTCGGGACCGGCGTCGTGTCCGGCATCGTCGTCTCCGGCATCGTCTCGTCCGGTGCCGTTCTGCCCGGCGTCGTCTTCGGTGCGGGCATCCTCCCCGGCGGAGGTCGCGCCATCGTCGCTGTCGATGGGGTCCCCGTCCGTCACGTTCGCGTCTGCCGTCGGCGTCGGCGTCGGCGTCGGCGTCGACGTCCGTGAGAGGTCGGGATCTTCGCCGGTGCACGCCACGATCGTGGCGACGGCGCAAGTCAGCGCGCCGGACAGGGTGAGAGCTCGTCGTCGGAGGGATGTGGTGGTCATCTGGAGGCGTCGCGAACGAGTCATGGTCGAATCGGAGCCTCCGATTTTGCCCGGAACAGGCGCGACGTACAGTCGCATGTGCGGGTGACGAACGACGGTGGGGAGCCCCTCTCGCCGATCCGCGCCTACGACCGAAGGATGCTCTCCATCTTCTTCCCCTTCGCGAGCTCGTCGATCAGCTTGTCGAGGTAGCGGATCTTCTGCATCAAGGGATCGCTGATCTCTTCGACGCGGACCCCGCACACCACGCCCTTGATGAGCGAGGCGTTCGGGTTCATCCGGGGCGCCTCTGCGAAGAACGTCTCGAAGTCGACCTTCGACGCGACGACGCGCTCGATCTGCTCGGGACTGTAGCCGGTGAGCCAGCCGATGATGGTGTCGACTTCTTCCTTCGTCCGCCCCTTCTTCTCCGCCTTCTGCACGTAGAGCGGGTACACGCTCCCGAACGACGTGCCGAAGATCCGTGGCTTCTTCTCCATGCTGCCGACCCCTTCGACGAGGCCGGCAGCTTACCAAGCATCCGTTCGCTTCATCGCTTCTTCTCCTGCTCTTCGAGCACCGCGTCCAGAGCAGCGAGCCTTTGCTTCCAGTACTTGGTGAAGCCCTCCAGGTACTCCTCGACCTCCGCGAGCGGACGCGGGTCGAGGTGGTAGTACCGCTCGCGGCCGCGAGCCTCCTCCTTCACCAGATGCGCGCGACGGGAGACCCCGGCGAGGAGTGGTCCGAGTGGTCACGCCATCACGTCAATGGCACGGCGTCGAAGGGCGTGCGCGTGGAGCTCGACAGCGTCGCGTTCGCGAAGCAATGGAACCCGGGGATCGCGGCGCCCGCCGTCGCCTCCGCCGCGCGGCTCAGGCGATCACTCCGCCGCCGCCTTCGCCTCCCCGATGGGCTCGACGGAGAGCTCCACCGCGCCCGAAGCGGCGGGGTGAGAGCTGGATCGACGCTTGCTGCTCCGGTTCATCCGTGAAGGACGCGGGTGAAGGCGCGCCGCTCGCGACGGCCCGAGCTTCGACCGAGGCACCGACCTCGTGCGAGACCGCGAACGGCGTCGAGCCCGTCCTTCGTAGGACGCTCGCTCACGGTGCCGGCGCCGCGCTCGTCGCGATGTTCGCCTATTCGACGGCGAGCTTCCTGCCGAATCTGCACGAGGCGTATTGGGCTGCGATGGCGGCCGTGGTCGTCCTGGCCCCGGAGCGGAGCGCGACGATCAAGGCGGGCGTCCAGCAGCTCTTCGGTAGCGCCGTGGGCGGCTTGATCGGATGGGCCTGCGCCACGTGGTGGCACCACCACGTGCTGATCTACGGCGCGGCGGTCCTCTTCGCGGTGAGCGTCTGTCTTCTGCTCCGTCTGCCGAATGCCGCGCGGATCAGCGGTGTCGCCGTCACGATCACGACGCTCATCCCCTCCCAGGTCGCGCCCGCGACCATCGCATTGCACCGGTTCATCGAGGTGTCTTACGGGGCAGCCTGCGCGGTCGCGTATACGGCGGCCATCGAAGGCCTCGCGGCGCTGCGGGTCTGGTCCTCGTCGAGGACGCGGCCGAGGCACGCGGGTACTGCGTGATCCTGTCCGGGGATCGAGTGGAGCCGTGAGGGTCTTCGCGGAACCTCCGAGATGTGCTGAACTACCGTCGATGAAGTTCTCCGTCTTCTTGCTCGGCTGATCGCGGTCCCGCGTTCCCGAACGGCCGCCGGCGTGAGCTCGCTCGCGCGCCGTCGACGTCCACCCATCAGCCAGAAGAAGAGGAGCTCCGATGAATCATCCGCTTGCGCCGCTCTCCGAGGCGCAGATCGAACGCTTCGTGACCGACGGCTTCGTCCGCATCGACGAGGCCTTCTCCGCCGAGCAGGCCGCTGCGTGCCGCGAGATACTCTGGCGCGCGACGGGGCTGTCTCCGAGCGACCCTGCGACGTGGAAGCTGCCCGTCGTCCGCATCGGCGAGATCCCACACCCGCTCTTCCGTGAGGTCGCGAAAACGCCGGCGCTCGTCGCCGCGTACGACGCTCTCGTCGGGCCTGGACGATGGCTCCCTCGAGGGAGCCTCGGCACGTTCCCGATTCGCTTCCCGTCGCCGGACGACCCCGGCGACTGCGGATGGCACGTGGACATGAGCTTTGGCACCGAAGGCGAGGCCGACTTCATGCAGTGGCGCGTGAACGTCTTCTCGAAGGGGCGCGCCCTTCTCATGCTCTTCCTCTTCTCCGACGTCGGCGAGGACGACGCCCCGACGCTGCTCCGAGTCGGCTCGCACGTGGACATCGCCCGCCGTCTCGCGCCGCACGGTGAGGAAGGCTCGACGTTGGGCGAGCTCGCCAGCACGGGCTTCGAGGAGTCGGCTCACCGCCCGGAGGTGCTCGCCACGGGGCCGGCGGGCACCGTCTATCTCTGCCATCCGTTCCTCGTGCACCGAGCGCAGCGGCATCGCGGGAAAGCGCCGCGCTTCCTCGGTCAACCGGCGCTGCTGCCGCGCGTGCCGTTCGATCCGTTCGCGCCGTCGTCTCCCGTCGAACGCGCGATTCAGCGCGCCCTCGCCGCGGACTGACGACAGGCGGGGAGCGCCGCTCGCCGCGCCACGCCTCAGTCGAGGCCCGCCTTGCCCGGGACCCAGTAGGTCTTCGTCTTGACGTTCCGCACGCCCGCCGAGCGCAGAGCGTCGCGCACGGCGACGACGAGCTCGGAGCCGCCGGTCAGCGCGACGATCGCGTTCGGCGTGCGTGCGAGCCGGGCCTTGACGGCGTCGACCGTCGCCGCGGTGTCGCCGCGCCGGAGGACGTCGAGCTGCGCGAGGCCGACCGACGAGGCCGCCGCCCGGACGTCGCCGGCGCCGTTGGACTGGATGACGGCGTGGACCTGTCCGGGCCTCTCCACTGCGAACGCCGCGGCGACCGCGACGCTGGTCTCGTCACCGACGACCACCACGGGCCCCGCGGCGAGCTCCAGCGATCGCTGCGGGCCGACGAACGGCAGCTCCTCACCTGGGTGAGCGTTCGACATCCACGCGGCACCCGGCCCGCCGGCGTGCATCCAACCGAGCAGCACCATCCCCTCCGGCGACGCGATGGGCGAGTACGTGCGCACGTCGTCGGACGGCAAGAGGATCTGCACCTTGGTACCGGCGGGGAACACGCGCACGTCGCTGCGCATGACGAGGCGCCGAAAGCCGCCGACGGCTTCGGCGGAGACGACGGTGGCGCGCGGCAACGCCATGCGGGAGACGAAGCGAACGAGCTTGCCTTTGACCGACGACATCGATGCTTTCCGATGCTGGGGCGTCGTTCGTGGTTTCGGCGACCCAATTCGAGGAGATCACCAAGCGGCCGACGTCGAGCCACGTGAGCCCGAAGGGAGGCCGGCGGTGAAGACGAAAGCCGAAGCGAACGAGGTCGAGGCGGTCCTGGCGTGAGCCAGATCTCGCTCAGTCGCCTCGTCCGACATGTCAATCAATCGGTCGGTTTGGCGTACTTCCTGTACGATGGGGGGGTGCGAAACACTTCTCTACTCCTCCTAGCGACGACTCTGTTCTTCGGATGTGGCGGCGATCCTGGGCCGCAGGGCGAGCAGGGGCCTCCAGGGGCCGCCGGCCCTCAGGGCCCGCAAGGCGATCCTGGCCCGCAGGGCGATCCCGGTCCGCAGGGTGAGCCTGGCCCGCAGGGCGACGCTGGGACGGCCAACGTCTTCTACTCCGACTGGTTTTCGCTCGACACGTCCGTGGCGAAGACGATGGAGACGGTGGCGGCCAGCACGCAGGCGCTCGTATACGAGTTCGAAGCGCCCGCCATCACGAAGGAAGTCTTGGATAAAGGCACGGTTCTCGTCTACTTCCGGGAGTCGGGCGCGACGGGTTACAGGCCTCGCCAGCTTCCCACACGACAGTTCAGCGTCGAGATGGAAGCGCTGTTCGGCGAGGGAGCCTTGTACTTGCGCTTCTACGAGCCCGGGCGAGACCCGGCTCCGGCGGTCTTCTTCCTCGAGAACATCCGCGCGTTCCGCTACGTGGTGATTCCGGGCGGTACTGCCCTCTGATCGTCGTCCCCGATTCCGTCTGCTCCCCGGCCCGAGAGCGCAGAGAGCGAGACCGCCGCCCCTCAGCCTACGGCGCGTTTGGACTCCTCCGCGAGCTCGGCCGGGAGCTTCAGGACGAAACGGGCGCCCGGTGAGAACGTCTCGTCCAACACGACGTCGCCACGTTCGGCTCGCGCGATCTCCCGCGCGAGTGACAGGCCGAGGCCTGCGCCGGACTCCGTGGCGCGCTCCCCTTCACCGCGCCAGAACGGCGTGAAGACGAACGGTACGTCGGCCGGGGCGACGCCGGGACCTGCATCCTCGACCGCGATCTCGACGACGTCGTCCCGGTAGGCCACTCGCAGATGAACGACGCCGCCGTCGGAGCTGTGTGCGATGGCATTGTCGAGCAGATTGCGAAGCGCTCGAGCAACCTCCTTTCGACGAGATCGAACGACGATCGGTCGCCCGTCGCCGGAGACGCGGATCTCGACGCGGCGTGCCTCGGCGTTGCCGCGCGCCATCTGCACCGCGTCATCGACGATCTCTTCGACCGTCGCGCGCTCGTCGGACGGCACGCGCGCACGACCCTCGGCGCGCGCGAGTGCCAAGAGGTCGTCCGCAAGGTTCACGAGGTTCACCGTATCCGCCCGCGCTCGCTCGATCGTCTCGCGGTACTCGTGCGCGCTGCGCTCGCGGCGCAGTGCCAGCTCGAGCTCCCCGCGCAGCGACGTGAGCGGTGACCGGAGCTCGTGTGCCGCGCTCGAGATGAAGTGCCGCTGCGCCGTCACGAGCTCGCCGAGCCGCTCGACCATCTGATCGAGCCGGACGGCGAGCTGGCGTGTCTCGACGCTGCCTCGGGCTCTGTCCCCGACCCGAGCGTCGAATTTGCCGGCGGCGACCTCCTCGGCCACCTCGCAGATCGCGTCCACGTCACGAACGAGGCTTCGCGCGAGCCATCGGGCGACGAACCACGTGAGCGTCGTGGCCGCAGCGAAGAGGAGGGCGAAGATGCGCACGAGAAACGTGAGATCGTTGTCGACGCCCTTGCTCGAGAGCGCATAGAGCAGGATGCGCCGTGAGCCCAACGGCACGAGCACGCCACGCAGAGGGATGCCGCCGTGCACCAGGTCGATCGCCGTGCCTTCCGGCGAGTCGAGGCTCGCACCGAGCTCGTCGAGGCGCGGCGGCTGCGGGCCGAAGCTGCGCGTGGCGGCGACGAGGCGACCGTCGCGCTCGTAGACCGCGGCATAGCGGACGGTGAGCGAAGGCGGCTCGACGATCTCGGCCGGTCCGTCCCCGACGCGGGGGTCGTCCGCATTCTTCTCGGCGGCATCGGCCGCGGCGCGCTCGGCCTGGACGAGCAGGGCGTGATCGAGCTCTCGGAGCTCGTCGCGTGCGACGAAGACGTACGCGATCACGAACGAGGCCACGAGCGCGAGGCTCGTCGCGAACGTGAAGGCGAGCGTCAGGCGCGTGCGTAGCCTCATGCGCTGGACTTCAAGATTGCGCGATATCCCACGCCGCGGACGGTCTCGATGAGCGAGCCGTGCTCACCCAGCTTCTCGCGGAGGTTGCGGATGTGCACCAGAGTTCCCGGCTGGAGAGTCACTGGATTTGGGATCGGAAGCGTAGTTTC
>CALFEQ010000007.1 GCA_937949945.1 uncultured Myxococcales bacterium | reverse complement strand
CGACGCCGGCTCCGATGCAGAGTCGCCGACCGACGCTGGCTGCGATGCCGACCTCGAGTACGATCCGCTGAACTGCGGGCAGTGCAACTTTGCCTGTGTGGCTCCTGCGGTCTGCTCGCAGGGAGTTTGCCGCGATCCTGCGTTCCCGAGTGATGGTGGGCTCGGACCGTGGGAGCCGGCACCCGACGCCGGGACGATCACGATTCCGTCCGGCATCTACAACTACACGACGATTCACATCCCCAGGAACGTCACCGTCCGCGTGAGCGGCAGTGGCGTGCTCGACCTCCGAGCTCGAGGCGACGTGCTCATCGAAGGCAGGATCGATCTCTCCGGTGGACCGGGAGGCTACGGCACGGGAGGTGGTCCGGGCGGTGGCGCGAACGGTGGTGGCGGCGAGACCGGAACGGGCGTCGGAGGCATCACCGCTCCGCTCGGCGCGTGCGCGGGCGGCGGTGCAGGTGGCTTGGGACCTGCGGGAGGGACGGGCACCGACGGCTGCGGTCAAGGCGGCGCGTACGGCGGCGGCTCTGGCGGGAGCTCCGAAGTCAAGGATGGCGGCGCCGGCGGCGGTGGTGGCGGCCCGGCAGGTGGCGGCGGGGGAACCGGGGCGGACGACAAGACGGGCGGTGCCGGCGGGGGAGAGACGCCGGCGGCTGCAGGCGTCGGCGGCTCCGACGAGAACCGCGCGGGTGGTGGTGGCGCGGCCTTCCTCGGTCCGCCTTATGCCGGCGAGACTGCATCGCACCCGACGTGTGGTCCGGGCGGCGGTGGATCCATCGGCCCCGCGGCGGCGGCCGACCTCGCCGTCACGACGACCTTCTATCCGGGCTCCGGTGGTGGAGGTGGAGCCGGAGGTTGCATCAGCAGCAGTGGCTCCGGCGGCGGTGGCGGCGGTGGCGGCGGTGGCGGTGCGCTCCGAATCGCTTCGCACACGCGCATTCAAATCACGCAGACCGCCTCCGTGCTGGCCAACGGAGGGAACGGCGGCGGAGGTCGCCAGCTCGTCGCTGCGAGCTCCGGCGGAGGTGGTGGTTCGGGCGGGGTGATCTACCTCGCCGCTCCGGTCGTCGACGTTGCTGGCGTCGTCCGAGCCGAAGGCGGCCGCGGCGGTCCTCTCGGTGGGCCGGTCTACCAGATGCTCGGCGCCGACGGCGGAGCCGGTGGCCTCGGGCGCATTCGCATCTCCGTCTTGCCGCCGCACTGCGTGCTCTCGGGCACGTTCGTCCCCGAGCTCGCCGCGGGATGCGCTCCGACACCTCAACCGGGCGTTGTGGGCAAGACGTTCATCGGGATCTACCCGGACTGAGCTCGATCCGATCCACTACTGGCAGAGAACGCGCCCCTTCGTCGCGAGGCAAGCGTTCCGGCACGCCTCGCCGACCTGATAGACGCCGTTCACGCAGCGAAGGAGCTGACGGTTGTCGGTCGAGCACGCGATCTCCTTCGGGCCGTCGCACGGATCGCCGACCATCGCGATCGAGCTGTCGCAGTCGACCGCCTCACCGACCACGCATCCGCGGGCGCCGCGGCACGTCGACGCGATCACCGTGCGGCCACGCGGCATTGGGTGAGCGCTCGACCATCGGGCGTGCACCCGTAGCCGCCTTCGGCCGCGCACGGCATGCCGGCGCCGGCGCCGCCGATCGGTTGCGGCACACCGGGGTCGCACTGGATGGCGTTGCCGACGATCGAGCAGCCGCGCGGGCCGGGGCACGGTTGGAGCACCACCCACGCGCCTCGCTGGCACTGCACGACGGAGGCGCGGTCGACGCCGCACGTCGGCGGGCCGTCGAAGCATCCGTTCGGTCCGGGCGGCGGCCCGTAGGCGTAGACGGGAGCGGGCGGGGGAGGCGACGACCTCGTCGCGCAAGCCGTGATCGGAACGAGGAGGACGAGGGCGCGACCGAGCCAGTGCATCCGGGCGATGATGCTCGATCGCGCATCGGGCGTCGCCTTTCTCGCGCGCCGTGCCGGCAGGCTTTGCGCACGGATCTGCGCAACGGCGCTCCGCGACGTTCCGCTTCCTCGTGCATCTTCCAACGTGGCGGCACGACGCTCACGAAACCATTGGGGAATCGAAGACGCCCCTCCGCGACGTGAGACATTAGAGAGACCAAGCCTCTCCGACTCGCACTTGCGCGCCGTGGCGTCCGCTATTGTTCAACGATTTCAGATCGATCGAGGAAGGTCCGGACCGGAAACGCGTAGAAGGGATCCTTCGGGGCTCTGGGGGTGGGGCTTGCGTGTACCAGGCCCGAGCGCTAGAGCGGCCTCCCGCTCGTGAGGGGGAGCGAACGAGTGGAAGGAGCCGCTCTGTCAATGCGTTCACTCAGGTCCAGGTCGGGGCTGTTCGGCGTCACCATTGCCGCGTTCATCGGGACGTTCGCCCTGGTCGTCGGATGCAGCGCGGACGGCACTGCCGATGGCGACCTGCTCCTCGAGCCGACGAACGAGAACAACGCGACGGAGCCGGAGGAGAGCCGGAAGGTCACGTTGCCGCCGAGCAGCTCGAGCGGCGGGAGCGGCTCGGGCGGAGGGGGAGGTTCCGGCGGCACGCCCGTCGGAGACGCGGGAAAGGACCCGGGCAACTCGAGCAAGCCCGACGCCGGTAAGGATTCCGGTCCCCCGGCGCCCGACGAGGGCGATCCCTGCCCGACGCCGAACGAGATCTTCAAGCGCTCCTGTGGATTCTGCGGCACGCAGGAGGCGATCTGCCTCGTGTCGCCGGACGGCAGCGGGAACTTCGTGAGCGCCTACGGCGAGTGCGTCGGCCAGATCCCGAACGGCTGCCTCCCCGGCACGGTCGAGGAGGTCCCGTGCGGCAACTGCGGCACGCAGAAGCGTACGTGCAACCAGTACTGCTCCTGGACGACGAGCTCGTGCCAGAACGAGCCTCCGAACAGCTGCTCGCCGGGCTCGATCGAGCTCATCTCCGCGGGCTGCCCGTCGGACACGTATCGCACGAAGACGTGCAAGGCCGACTGCACCTGGGAGCCCGCTTCGCTCACGTGCGGAGACCCGCCGTCGTTCGTCATCGCTCCGCCCGCGCCCGGCGGCGTCGCCAGCACGATCGCCATCCTCAGGGAGACGCAGACGATCGGGCGCCTCAGCGGCACGTGCGGGTCGTCGACGTCGATCGTGAGCACGGCGACGCCGTACGCGTACGTCGAGGTCCGGAACCCGCACCCGAAGGCGGTGACGGTCTCGATCTTCAACACGCGGGCGAACGCCACCAGCCCGATCATCGACACGGTCATGGCCGCCTACGAAGGCCCGGACATCCCGAAGTCGGACGCCCAGCGGAAGAACTGCATCAAGGGCGTCAACGACACCGGTACGACCGCGCTCACGGGCGACGGGAAGTGGGCTTCGCTCGACGGCGCCCGTGCGGTCACGATCCCGGCGGGCGGCTCGGTCCAGGTCTACTTCGCGGCGTACTACAGCTACAGCCCGAGCAACCCGTCGAACACGACGGGCATGGTCAAGCTGAGCGTGAAGACCGAGTCGGTCGCGCCCTGATCGGCGGGGCTCGATCGCTCGCGCGCGCTCGTCACGCCCGATCCTTCGCCGAACGGCGCCACGCCGGACCTTCTTCGTCGCTGCCCGTCGCGTCGGGCTGGCGGACGAAGTAGGGTTCGCGCGTGGGCTCGTCTCAGGGAACCGCCGCGTCGCGCGAGGTCGCCGTCGAGGGCGTCGTCGCCGTCGTCACGTACGAGAACCAGGAGACGGGCTTTCGCGTCGTCAAGCTCGACGTCCCGGGCCGCCGCGATCGGGTCACGATCGTCGGCGTCTTCCCTCGGGTCGCCGTCGGCGCGACCGTACGGGCGCGCGGGACGTTCGAGCGCAACCAGCAGCACGGCGAGCAGCTCCGCGTCACGAACGTGACCGAGCTCGCCCCCACCACGCTCGCCGGAATCGAGAAGTACCTCGGCTCGGGGCTCATCAAGGGCATCGGTGAGGTGACGGCGAAGCGCATCGTCGCGCGCTTCGGCCTCGACACGCTGAAGGTCCTCGAAGAGCAGCCGGAGCGGTTGCGCGAGGTGCCGGGCCTCGGACGTGCGCGCGCCGACGCGCTCGTCGCCGCTTGGAACGAGCAGCGCGCGATCCGCGACGTCATGGTCTTCCTCCAGGCCCACGGCGCGAGCGCGCACCTCGCGACGCGCATCTTCAAACGCTACGGGCCGAAGGCGGTGAGCATCGTCTCGAGCGATCCCTACCGCCTCGCCATCGACGTGTGGGGCATCGGCTTCCGCACGGCCGATCGCATCGCGGCGGAGATGGGGATCGCCAAGGACTCGCCGCAGCGCCTGAAGGCGGCGCTCCTCCAGACGCTCCGCGACGCGACGGAGGCCGGACACTGCTACCTCGTCGCCGAGGACCTCGTCACCCGCGCTGCGCGGCTCCTCGCGACGGACGCGGGCGAGGCCGAGGTGCCGAGCATCGAGACGATCGAGCGGCTCGAGCGCGCGCTCGCGGTGCTCGCGGCCGGCGGCGGAGAGCAGGAGAACGGGGGCGCGAGCCTCGTGGTCGTCGAGACGAGCGACCTCGAGCGCCTGCGGATCGGACACGGCGGCGTCGTGCCGAGGAGCGCAGCGGTGTTCGATGCGCGCATGCACGAGACGGAGACGCGCCTCGCAGCGCGCCTCGCCGATCTCGCGTCGCGCCCCGGTGACGAGCTGCCCGGCTTCGCGCAGGCCGTCGAGGCCTTCGAGCGCGAGACCGGGACCGTGCTCGCGGACGAGCAGCGGCTCGCGGTGGAGCGCGCCGCGCGCTGTCCGCTCCTCGTCGTGACCGGCGGTCCGGGCGTCGGGAAGACGACGGTCGTGAAAGCGATCCTCGGCGTCTTCGAGCGCGCGGGCGTCGTCACGCGCCTCGCCGCGCCCACCGGCCGCGCGGCGAAGCGCATGACCGAGGCGACGGGGAGCGAGGCGATGACGCTGCATCGCCTGCTCGAGTTCGATCCGAAGACCGGCACGTTCAAGCGCGACGCCAAGCGGCCGATCGAGGCGGGCGCGATCGTCGTCGACGAGAGCTCGATGATCGACGTGTGGATGGCCGACGCCCTCACGCAGGCCGTCGCCGACGGCGCGCGCCTCGTGCTCGTGGGCGACGTCGATCAGCTCCCCAGCGTGGGTCCCGGCTCCGTGCTCCGCGACGCGATCGCGTCGGGCGTCGTCCCGTGCGTGCGGCTGGTGAAGATCTTCCGCCAGGCCTCGAGCAGCCTCATCGTCCAGAACGCCCACCGGATCAACGCCGGCGAGCCGCCGATCGTCCCGCCGAAGGGGGCGGACGCCGACTTCTTCATGATGGACAAGCGCGACGCGGACGAGGCGCGGCGCGTGATCGTCGATCTCGTCGTCCGGCACATCCCGAGGAAGTTCGCGCTCGATCCGGTCCGCGACATCCAGGTGCTGACGCCGACGAACCGCGGCCCGGCGGGGACCGCGGCGCTCAACGAGGCGCTCCAGGCCGCGCTGAACCCGTCCGGCCCTGCGCTCGCCCGAGGGAGCACGGTCTTCCGCGTCGGCGACAAGGTGATGCAGCTCCGGAACGACTACGAGAAGGGCGTCTACAACGGAGACGTCGGCGTCATCGTGTCCGTCGACGAGGAACAAGGTTCGCTCGTGGTTCGTTTCGACGACGGAGACGCTCGCGACGCACGCGACATCCCGTACGACGGGCGCGCGCTCGACGAGCTCACGCTCGCGTACGCATGCACGGTTCACAAGTCGCAGGGGAGCGAATATCCGGCGGTCGTCATGCCGCTTCTGACGTCGCACTACGTCATGCTCTCGAAGAACCTCGTGTATACGGCGGTGACGCGCGGGAAGCGGCTCGTCGTCCTCGTCGCGGATCCCCGCGCGCTCCGCCAGGCGCTCTCTCCCGATCGCCGCGAGGAGTCGCGGCAGACGACGCTCGCGCTGAGGACGAGGCGAGCGTGCGCGGCGCGACCGCTCGGCTGACGGCGTGCTCGCGCGCACCCGAACTGAGGCGAAAAGGTGACGTCGAGCGCCGGCGCACGCCGACCCGAATACCGGGAGCGAGGCGCACGACAACGAATGCGAGGACGAGGGAGACGTGGTCCGACAGCGCGGCGGAAGAGAAGGAGAACGCGTGACGACGAGCGTGACATCCGAGGCCGAGGCGCCGGACCGCGCCGCTTGCGGTGACCGGGTGGCCGGGTAGACTCCGAGGTGCGTATATGCTGAAGCGACTCGTCATCGGCCTCTTCCTTGGGACGGTGATCGGCGCCATCGTGGCGGCCATCCTCGTCCAGGGGCTCGGTGTGAAGTCGTTCGCGGACTCGTCGCTCGGCGCGGTGGGGGCCTATCTCTCGGCTGCGCTCACCGGCGTCATCACCGGGCTCGTGGCCGGCAAGCCCATCTGGTCTTCGGACGGCAAGCTCGAGGCTGGGCTGAAGGCGTTCTTCGGCGCGCTCATCGGGCTCGGCGGGATGTTCGCGCTCCGGCAGTGGGTCCACGTGCCGGTGGACCTCTCGGCGCTCAAGGCGAGCGACGGTCCGACCGAGATCGGGCAGCTCCCCGCCGTGACCCTCCCGCTCATCGCCGCGGTGCTCGCCGGGTTCTTCGAGCTCGACAACACGGGCGGCGACACGAAAGAGTCGACGGACGCGAAGGACGGCGCGAAGGCCAAGGGCGGCACGAAGGTGCGCGTCGCGGGCGAGGACGCGGCAGAGGACGAGGAGTTGGAGGAGGAGGCGGCGCCGGCGAAGAAGCGTCGCTGATCCGAACCGGTCATGCCGCCGGCGCGGTTCGTCTTCTACGCCGCCACCCTCGGCGGCATCCTGCTCGCGGTCCACGCCGTCCTCCACGGACCGCCGCCTCTGCCCGTCTCCGTCGTTGCCGCCGGCGGCTACCTCGCGATCCTCCTCTCCGGCGTCTTCGTTCTCCGATTGCGGATGTTCGCCGACGCCGTGGTGCGTGGACCGAAGGACGCAAAGGGCATCGTCCTCACGTTCGACGACGGCCCCGATCCCGTCCACACGCGGAAGGTGCTCGACATCCTCGACGCGCACGACGCGAAGGCGACCTTCTTCCTCGTCGGCCGCAAGGTGGAGAGATACCCCGACGTCGTAAAGGAGATCCTCGCGCGCGGTCACGACGTCGGCGTGCACGGCTTCGCGCACGACCGCCTCTTCTCGCTGCGCGGATCGCGTCGCGTGCGCCGCGATCTGGAGCGCGCCATCCGCGCGCTCGAGAAGGTGACGAAGGAGCGCCCGACGTTGTTCCGCCCGCCGATCGGTCACACGAACCCGACGATCGCGCGCGTCGCCGATCAGCTCGACCTCACCGTCGTGGGGTGGTCCGTCTCCGGACGGGACGGCATCGCACGGGCGAAGCCGGCCGCCGTCGCCGCACGGATCGCGCACGCCCTCGACGACGGCGCGATCGTCCTCATGCACGACGCCGCCGAGCGGGACGACCACGTGCCTGCCGGTGTGGCCGCTCTCCCCGAGGTCCTCGCCGTCGCGAAGGACAAGAATCTCCCCGTCGTGCGTCTCCGCGATTGGATCGCGGAGATCGAGAAGTAGCTCGCTCGAAGGAGCTGCACGTCAACCTGGTGCGGCGCATGGCAGCTCGACGACGAACCGCGCACCGCCTTCGTAGCTCTCGTCGACGAAGATGCGACCCTTCGCGCCTTCGACGATGCCGCGGCAGACGGCGAGGCCGAGGCCCGTGCCGGCGCCGACGTCCTTGGTCGTCACGAACGGATCGAAGATGCGGGGCGCGATGTCCTTCGGGACGCCCGGACCGTTGTCCTCCACCTCGATGCGCACGCTCGCGTCGATCTTCTTCGCGCGGACGACGACGATGCGCGGGGCGGGCCTCGACGCGAGCGCCGCGCCCGCGTTGAGCAGCAGGTTCAGGAGCACTTGGGTGAGACGCTGAGGGCTCAGCGCGACGGTGAGGTCCGGCTCGAGCTCGACGCGCGTCTCGACGCCCTTGAAGTCCTTCTGCGGACGGACGAGGGCGAGCGCGTCGTCCGTGACCTCGGACACCGAGGCGGTGCGGTTGTTCGAGTCGGGGCCTTGCTCGGGTCGTGCGAAGTCCAACAGATCGCGGACGACGACGTGGATGCGCTCCGTCTCCTTTCGCATCCGCTTGAGGAAGTCCGCGCGGACGTCCTCGGGCGTCTCCGGATCCTCGAGCAGGTCGTGCATCCCCATGATCGCGGCGATGGGGTTGCCGATCTCGTGCGCGACACCCGCCGCGAGCCTGCCGACGCTCGCCATCCGCTCGCTGCCCGCGAGCTGCTCGCGCGTCTCGCCGAGGCGCTTCGTCGTCGCCGTGAGCTCCTCGATCTTCGCCCGGAGCGCCTTCTCGTCCGCGAGCAGGCGCGCCGCCATCGCCCGCACGCTCGCGCCGAGCTCGGCGACCTCGCGCGCGCCGGCGGCGGGGACGTCGAGGTCGCGCGTGCCGCTCGCCACGCGATCGGCCGAGCGCGCGAGCTGCTCGATCGGCCGGACGATCGTGCGGGTCAGGACGATGTACGCGATGACGAGCAGCGCCAGCGCGAACACGGTCATGTAGAGCGCGACGGCGCGGACGAGCCGCGCCGTCCGGACCGGATCGTCCTCGGCGCGGACGCGGACGACCACCGCGTGCTCGTCGCCGCTCGGCAGCATCACCTCGAGCGCGCGGCCGCCCGGCGTGATCACGCGGGAGGCGGCCTCTCCGAACGGCGGCGTCGGGGGCACGAGCGCGGCGATCTCGTCGCGGTCGCCGCCGCTCGCCAGCACGTCCCCGCGAGGACCGTACACGGCGATCGCGAGGGCGCCGCCCTCGCCGGCGTGGGCCTCGATCGCCTTGTGCAGAGCGCTCGGCTCGTTCGCGCGTACGTCGGAGACGTGCGCGGCGATCGCACGGCCGAGGCTCCTCGCGGCGTCCTCCTGGTACGAGAGCGAGGTTCCTCGCGCGATCTGCGCGATGGCGAAGAAGAGCGGCACGTAGGCGAGGAGGATCACGCCGGCGAGCGTGAGGACGATCTGCAAGCGGAGCCCCGGCCCCGATCGCTTGCGCCGCTCCGCACTCAGCTCATCCATGTCCTCGCCGATCGCCGCCCTGCCGATCGCCGCTCGCCCTGCGCGGCGCGTCTCGTGGCGGGCGCGATCATCGTACTCCGAGAGCGCCGCCGAGCTGATAGACCGCGACGGCGGCCAGCCAGCCGACCCCGTACGTATACGCGACGACGAACGCGGGCCAGCGCCAGCCTCCGGTCTCGCGGCGTATCGCCGCGACCGTGCTCATGCACTGGCACGCGAGGACGAAGAACGCGAGCAGTGCGAGGCCCGTCCGCGCGCCGTACAGCGGCGTTCCGTCGGGGCGCTTCGCCTCGGCGAGCTTCTCCGCGAGCGGCGCCGCGTCGTCCTCCGCGTCCTCGATCCCGTAGACGACGCCCAACGTCGCGACCATGAGCTCGCGCGCGCCGAACGAGCCGATGAGGCCGACGTTGATCCTCCAATCGAATCCCGCGGGTCGGGTGACCGGCTCGACGGCCTGACCGATCGTCGCGGCGACGCTGGCCTCGATCGGAGGCGCGTCGTCCGCCGGCGTCTTTCCGGGCATCGGGATCTCGAGCAGGACCCAGAGGATCGCCGACGCGATCACGATCGTCGTGCCCACGTCGCGCAAGAAGCGCTTCGAGACGGTGTATGCCTTCCGCATCACGACGCGAGCCTGGGGGACGCGGTAGGCCGGCATCTCGAGGACGAGCGGCAGGCCCTTGCCCTTCGTGGCGGTGTGGCGGAGGACCCACGACGCGAGGAGGCCGGCGAGGATCCCGGAGAAGTAGAGCCCCACGAAGAGGCAGGCGCGGAAGAGCGCGGAGCGCTCGGAGAAGAAGGCCTGGATGACGAGCCCGTACGTCGGCAGCCGCGCCGAGCACGTCATCAGCGGCAGCACGAGGATCGTCGTGAGCCGTTCGCGCGGGTCGCGGATCACGCGCGTCGAGGCGATGGCCGGCACCGCGCACGCGTGGCCCATGAGCAGCGGGAGGAAGCTCCTGCCGGAGAGCCCGAGCAGACGCAGCAGGCGGTCGACGAGGAACGCGCCGCGCGCGAGATACCCGCTCGCCTCGAGGAGCTCGAGCGCGACCGTGAGGATCACGATCTGCGGCATGAACGCGAGCACGGTGCCCGCGCCTCCGAGGACGCCGTCCGCGATGAACGACGCGAGCAGGCCCTCGCCGAGCGCGCGATCGAGCCCGCTCCGCGCGAGGCCGACGAGCTCGTCGAAGAGCGACGTCACCGGATCGGCGACGAGGAAGACGGCCGCGAACACGAGGGCCATGAGGCCGACGAAGAGGAACGGGCCGACGACCGGGTGGAGCAGCACCGCATCGAGCCGCTCGGTCAGCCGTCGGCGGCGCTCGACCTCGCGCGTGGTCGAGACCTCGCGCACGACCCGGTGTGCGACGTCTGCGGGGTCGAACGTCGCGCGTCCCGCGGCGCGCTCGCGCTCGCGCAGCCGATCGTCGACGGAGGCGAGGACCCTGGCCTTCGCGTTGCGATCGCGCGCATCGACGAGGATGACGGGGACGCCGAGCTCGCTCGAGAGGCGCTCCGTGTCGACGGCGCGACCCTCCGAACGCAGCACGTCCTCGTGCGTGAGGACGAGCAAGAGCGGGAGCTTCGCCGCGGCGAGCTCGCGGGTGAGGCGCAGGCCGAGCGCGAGCCGCGTCGGATCGACGACCTGCACGACGAGGAAATCCTCTTGGCCCGAGCGCAGCGTCTCGAGGAATCTCCGAGCGACGCCTTCGTCCGTGTCCTGGGCGACCGTCGCCTCGACCGAGTAGAGGCCCGGCAGATCGGCGACCTTCACCGGGGTGCCCGACGGAAGCGTGACGTCGGCCTCGAGCACGTCGACCGTGATCCCGGGGTAGTTGCCGACGCGGGCGTTGCCTCCCGTGACGAGGTTGTAGAGCGACGACTTTCCGGAGTTCGGTCGTCCGATCAGCGCGACCGTCGGCTTCTTCGCGTCTCCGCCGCGCCCGGGGACGGCGTCCGCTGCGGCGCTCATGACGCGACCTCGACCACGTCGAGACAGGCGGCGATCTCCTGCGCGACGGCGAACTCGCCACCGGAGGCGGTGCGCACGTGGAGCGGGCCGCCGAGGATCGCCCGACGGAGAACGACGACCTCCTCCCCTTCGTGCAGTCCCACGGCCGCGATCCACGCCGCGACGTCGCCCTCGAGACGCGCGCCCACCACGCGGACGCGCTGCCCGAGGGTCGCGCTCGCGAGGGTCGTCGATTGCGTCCGTTCTGGCCGATCGCTCATGCGAAGGAGTCAGATGCCGAATGCGCGTCCGATCGCTTCCGCGATCGCGCCTCCCGTGTCGATCGTCCGATCGAGCACGTCCGTGGCCGCCGCCTTCACCTCGGTGGGCGCTTGCCCCATCGCGAAGGAGCGGCCCGCCTTCGCGATCATCGGCAGGTCGTTGAGCCAATCGCCGACGCAGACGGTCTCCTCGAGCGGGATGCCGTAGTGCTCGCACACCCACTCGAGCGCCGTGCCCTTCGTGCTTCCGGGCGCCCTGGCCACCATCCCCCAGTGGTCGGTGTCACGCCCGAAGGGGAACATCGCGACCTGCATCGCGCCGTCGCGCTGGAGATCCTCGACGGTGCGGCCGACGCTCGCCTCCTTGCCGAGCGCGACGACCGCCGTCATCCCGCCGTCCGAGTTCCAGAGCGCGTGCTCGGTCACGCGAGGGGCATGACGGAGGTCGGTCGACCACGTGCGCACGTACGGCAGGTAGTCGGCGCCCCGGTCGTCGTGCACGATCGCGTCCTCGGCGAAGAGGAAGGCGACGAGGTCGTTGCGCTCGAGGCTGACACGCAGGCGCTCGGCCGGGCGCCCACGGATGCCTCGATGGAGCAGGGTCTTGCCTTGCTTGACGTGGACGATGTGGCTTCCGTCGGCGCAGCCCACCGGCCCGTCGATCCCGAGCATCTCGGCGGACTCGCGCGTGCCGGAGTAGAGGCGGCCCGTGAGGATCGTCACCTTGATCCCCCGCGCCTTCAGCTTTCGGACGGCCGCGACGTCGACCTCGTTCGCGACGCCGTCGTGGTTGAGCAGCGTGCCGTCGAGGTCGAGCGCGAGCAGCCGGTAGCTCCGCCGAGCCGGTGACGGCGAGCTCGCGTTCGATCGCAAGCTCACAAAAGCAGGCGAGGAAGCGCCGCCGGTGCGCTTACCGTTTCCCGGCGCGCCCCCGTTCTTGCGCTTCCCCGCCATTGCTCGCTGGACGTTCGCGTCAGGACGCCGTGGCGTAGACGGACACTCGCTTCTTGTCCTTCGTCTTCCACTCGTACTTCACCACGCCGTCGATGAGGGCGAAGAGGGTGAAGTCCTTGCCGCGTCCCACGTTGCGACCGGGCGAGATCGTCTCGCCGACCTGACGAACGAGGATGTTGCCCGCGCGGACCGTCTCGCCGCCGTACACCTTCACGCCGCGGCGCTGCGCGTTGGAGTCGCGACCGTTGCGCGTGCTGCCTGCGCCTTTTTTGTGAGCCATGGTCTCTCGCTCCTTCCGTCAGCCCGTGATGTTCGTGATCTCGAGCGCCGTGAACGGCTGCCTGTGCCCGGCCTTACGGCGGTAGTTCTTGCGGCGCTTGAACTTGAAGACGATGATCTTCTTCGCGCGGTCCTGGGCGACGATCTTCGCCTCGACCTTCGCGCCGCTCACGAGGGGAGCGCCGACCTTCACGCCTTCACCGCTGCCGACGAGGAGCACCTCGTTCAGCGTCACGGTGTCGCCGACGTTGCCAGGGAGCTTCTCGACCCGGAGCCGATCGCCCTGCGCCACTCGATACTGCTTTCCGCCTGTTCTGATGACCGCGTACATGGATCGCCCTCTTCATGAGCCGCGTGAGCCTCGGTTGATGGGCCACGACGGCGGGGAGTTGGCCGTGCTGGATACCACCTCGGCGGGCGGCGTCAAAGCGAGGTCAAGCTCCCGAAAGGTCGCGAGAAACCTCGTCCTCTGGCCGGCGCCTGCAGACGTGGGGAGGCGGCACTATACGCGTGCGCTCGGGTTTGTAAAGCGCGGCGGCAAAGCTCGGGTTTCCGCGGGCCTCCGGCCCGCCCGGCCGGGGCCGGCCGGTTGTTCGTGCCCCGCTCTTGGTTTACCCCTTTCGTAGGGCGCACCCTTTGCAGCCGTGTCCACGGCTGAGCCCACTCGCAGGCCCTCGGGCGGCCTGTGAGCGCCTCGTCACGTCGGAGGATCCATGGATTATCGCGGCGTTGTCCTCACTTGCGCGGTCCTCGGTGCGGCAGTGCTCGGCTCGTCGACTGCGTGCAGCGGCCCGGATCCTGGAGCCATCACCTTCTCGGAGCGGCCTGGGATCATCGGGGAGCCGCAGGGGTCGACGAGCGGCGACGGGACCAGCGGGACCTCGGGCACGAGCGGCGACAGCCAGCCCGGCAACGACTTCTTCAAGGACGCGTTCGCCTACGAGGACCCCGGGCTCCTCGCGAACAACGCGGACGTGGCGCACGGCGGCACGGTCGAAGGAAAGGACTGCTTGGTCGCCGGCTGCCACCTCGACGGCGCCAAGAAGTGGCTGTTCGGAGGCACGGTCTACAACGCGGCCAAGAACGGTCAGACCGTGGCGAAGGCGGAAGTGCGGATCATCGGCCCCGACGGAGCCGAGGTCGGCCGGGCCTATACCGACGCGAACGGCAACTTCTGGATGGAGGCCGGCGACAAGACCATCCCGCCGAACTCGAAGGTCGGCGTGCGAAGCGAGGGTGGGGGCGTCGCGCTGATGGTCACGCCCATCTCGAACGCCGACGGCGGGTGCACGGCGAACCGCGCGAACTGTCACGGCACCGAGCTTCAGGGACGGGTCTGGGTGAACTGAACCTGTGGCCCTGCGGGGTTTCTCGATCCAGCGGCCGCGGGATCCAGCCCTCGAGAGCTCACGGCCGGGCGGGTGCGCAGAATTTCGCGCAATTTCAGCCCTACGGCCCTTTTCGAGCGAGGGCGTGCCGCTTGCAGGGTCGTCTGCACGGTCGTTCGGCGCGGCCATCCGACATCATGGACCTACGTAGCCTTCTCTCGATCGCAATCGCCCTCGGCCTCGGGATCTCTGCGGCGGCGTGCGCCGGCCCCGAGGCCGGAATCGTGTCGTTCACGGAAGCGGGGTTCACCGCGGTCGACGATGACGAAGACGAAGACGAAGGCACGACGAAGACGAAGAGCCAGAGCTCGAAGAGCTCGGCGAGCACGTTCTTCGCGAACGAGGTCTACCCGTCGCTGAAGACGGCGTGCGCCGTGTGCCACGAGGAGGGCAACACGATGAATGCTCCCGCGTTCTTCGGGAAGGACGCCTCCTCGACCTACAAGATGTTCAAGGAGATGGGCTACGACCGCCCGAACAGCGAGCTCGTCACGAAGGGCGCGCACTCGGGCCCGGCCCTGACCGACGAGCAGAAGGCCCTGATCGACGAGTGGGTCGACGCCGAAGCGGGCAAGTGAGCCGAGCGCTCAGTACCGGTGCTGGAACAGCACGTCGAGGATCGACGTGCCCTTGTCGCCGCGCGTGGCGACGAGCGACCACTTCGGGATGAACTGCCAGTTGAGGAAGACGAAGGTCGAGTCGGGCTGGTACATCGTGCGGCCCGGCGCGTAGCCGACCTGCACCTTCAGGCGGCGGTCGAAGAAGCTGCGTCCCAGCTTCGTGCGTGTGCGGTTGCCGCTCAGCGTGTCCGTCTCGACGTCGAGGTTCGGATCGATCTCGGCGAGCAGCCGGTTCAGGTCGCCGGTGACGAAGCCCGATCCGACGGCCGTGGCGCCCGACGCCGCGCCCGGCGTACCCGTCGAGTCGGTGCTCGCCGCCGCCGCCATGTTCGGATCGGGGCGGCCGAAGAGCAGCACGCTCAAGATCTCGTTCTTCGTGAGCGGCGGCTCCGAGCGCAGCGACAGGTTGCCGGTCTTGAGCGGGCCGGCGAACTCGACCCAGATGCGCGTGCGGTCGGGCGCGTCCCAGTACGCGGCCGCGACGATGGTCGGGTTCGACGGGTCGCCTCCTTCGGGGAACGTGATCGTGCCGCGGTCGACCGTGAACGCGCGCCCGTGGACGATCGCGCTCCCGCCTCGGAGATCGATCCGGCCGGTGACGCTCACCTCCTCCGCGATCTCGACGAGCGTGCGCCCGGTCAGCGAGACGTCGATGCCACGACCCTCGAGGCGGACGGCGTCACCGAGCGTGACCGTCATGCGCGTGACGAGCGCGCCCTCCGCGCTCGTGGTGGTGCGCTGGGGGCCGGCTCCGCCGCGGCCCCTGCGGACCGCTCTCGTGTCGAGCATGCCGTTCTTCCTCCGGATGCCCACGGTGATCGTCGGATCGGGCTCGAGCGGCTCGAGCTGCTGCGCGTTCCGATCGGGCAGCTCGACGTCCGCCCGCGGGACGTCGATCGTCACGAGGAGGTCCTTGCGGTCCTCCGACATCTTCGCCGAGAGCTTCACCTCGCCTTTCGCTTCGGCGAACGTGGCTCCCTCGAAGCTGAGCGGGATCCCGCCGTTCGAAGCGACGACGATGGCTTCGGCGTCCTCGAACGACAGGCCTTTCATCCGTCCCGTGGCGGACGCGCGGAACTCGCCGCTGCCGACCTTGCCCGTCATCCCCTCGATGCGCCACGTGCCGGTCTTCTCGAAGCGCGCGATCCCCGACACGCTCGTGATCTCCTCGCCGATGAGGTTCAGGTACATCCGGCCTTCGCGGAGGGCGAGGCCGCCCTCGAACACCTGCGAGGTCCGGTCGAGCGAGATGCTCCCCGACCCGTCGACGCGACCGTCGAGCTCCGAGATCGACCGCCGAACGAGCGGTGCGAGCAATGCGAGCCGGCCGTTGACCACCGCATAGTCCACCCGCGTGGGGGCCGTCGGATCCCATTCGACGTCCAAGCGATGGACACGCAGGCCCTGCGAGGCGAGCTGCACGAGCGCGCTGCTGTCCTGGTCCTCGATCTTCGCATGCACGAAGAGCGAGCGATCGCGCCCGCCGACCGTGAGATCGACGGAGCGCACCATCGCGCCGCCCGCGCCGAGGTCGTCGACGTGCGCCTTCGCGGTGAACGATGGGCTCCCGTTCAGATCGCGCACGCTCGCGCGGCCCGTCAGCATGCCCGTCACGTCGCTCGGCAGCGGGAGCGCGCCGAGGCTGACGTTCTCGACCTCGATCTCGGCCGACGCCTTCCAGGGCGGAGCGGCGCGGCGCCGGAGCACGTCGGTCATGCGCGCGTCCGTCACGAGGACGAACCCGCGCACGTGGCCCGGCTTCCGCTGCGTGCGGGCGCGCCTGTCGGCGGCTTGGATCGGCGCCGCCGCCATGCCGGCGGGAGGTCGCGTCGCAGGTCGGCCTTGCCTCGAGCGCCTCGCCGGCTCTCGCTCCTCGAGCGAGAAGGTGATCGCGGCGCGCTCGCCGTCCCAACGCCCGTGGAGAACGCCGTCGAGCGGCTCGAACGTCGCCACGCCCTGTGACCGCCGCACCTCGTCGAGGCCGGCGATCTGCGCGCGGAGCTCGACGAGCGGTCGCGCGACCGTGCCCGTGACGCGGACGTGCGCATCGACGCCGCCGCGGAGCTCCTTCGCTCGTAGGAGGGGAGGCAGCGCGGTGAGGTCGCGCCGCGGGACGTCGAGCACGGCGCCGATCGCGAGCGAGCCGAGCGCCGTCGCGTCGAGGCTCTTCGTGTCGGTCACCCAGCGGAGCGGCAACTTGCTCTTCACGGCCCCGCTCGCGAGCACACCGTGCTCGTCCCAACCGAGGAGGGAGACCTCCGCGTCTTCCGTCCGCCCGTCCCACTCGGCGTGCGCGAGCAGGTCGACGCCGGAGACGACGACCGGCTCCGACCGCGAGCCGCCGGCGAGCACGACCTCGAGCCCGCGGGTACGCACGGTCCCGCGCACGGCGGGCAAGGCCTCGGGGTCGCCACGCTCGATGCGTGCTTCGACGGTGGCGATCCCGCTCGTGCGCTCGATGCGCTCGCTCGTGAAGAAGGGAATGCCCTGCGCGAGGTCGATGCTGCCTCTCAGCTCGACCGTGCCGGTCGCGCGCTGGAGCGAGCGTCCGTCGAGTCGTGGGAGATCGAGCTCGGCGCGGGTGATCTCGAGGCGGGCGAGGCCTTCGACGTCGAGCTTGCCCGTTCCCACGAGCTTCCCGTGCGCGATCTTCGCGTGGGTCTCGGCCACGACCGCGCGAGGTCCGACGGTTTCGTTCCGGAGGACGACGTCGACATGGCCGCTCGCGCCCTCGGGGCCCTCGCGGACGTCGACGTCGATCTCGGCACGCGTTCCCTCCGGGAAGCTCTCGAGCTCGGCGATCCCCGTCACCGCGGCCGCGCGCCGGAGATCGACGCCCGCGCTCTTCGCCCGGACCGACCAGCGCCCGTCGCGGCCGACGTGCGCGTCGAGCTCGAGCGGCTCGCCGAGACCCCGGACCTCGAGCCCGCGCGCCTCGACGACGCCGTTCGCGATCCGGATGCCTCGCGCGGAGGCGGTGATGCCGGGCGCGTCGTCCGCGATGGCGACGTCGATGGACGCGTCGAGCACGCGCGGCGTGGGGACGAGCGCGATCTTCGCGCGGCCCTTCGCACGAGGGTAGACGAGCGGCTCTTTGCCGGGCGCCTGCACCCGGACGTCGGCGCCGTCGAGCTCGACGTCGATCGACGGCGACGCGAGCGGGCCGGCGATGCGACCGTTCCCCCGCAGCTCTCCCGCCGACAGCGCTCCGGTCCGGAGCCTCTCGCCGGAGGCGACCATCGAAGCGTCGACGGTGCCCTGTGCGAGGTTCACCTTGCCGCGAACACGTGCCGACGCGGCGCCGTTCACCACGCCGGGGGCGCGCGCGAGCGTGTGGAGCGCGTCGGAGCGCGCCTGCAGATCGAACGTCGCGACCTTCGCGGGCACCTCGAGCTCGATCCTCCCGCTCGCCTCGATGCCGCGCTCGCGTGTCCGCAACGTCGCGGTCACGCGCTCGGCGTCGAAGCGACCCTCGACGATCGCCGGTGGAACCTTCTCGCCCGCGACGGTGCCCTCGGCGGTCGTGACGCGGAAGGTACCGGCCGGCGCAGCCAGGATGCCTTCGACGCGGATCTTCCCCGACAGGTCGGTCGCGACGTTCGCGCCGAAGGTCGAGGCGTCGATGCGCGAGGCGTCGACTTCGAAGTGGAACGCGTTGCCCTCGCGGAGCGAGAGCTCGCCGTTCGCAGCGACGTCCGTCTCGCCGGCGCGCGCACGCGCTTCGATCGCGAGCGCAGGCAGCCTCCCGCGCGCGTTCGCGTGTAGCTCGACCGGCTTGGTGATCGGGAGCTCTCCGAACGCGGACGCGATCGCCTCCGGGCTCGCCTCCGGCACGTCGAGGCTCGCCTCGATGACGCCGTCGCGGAACGAGGCCTTCGCGGCGACAGGGACGTCGCCGCACGTCCCGTCGATCTCGGCCTCGCCGTCGAAGCTCCCCTCCTCGAGCCGAACCGCGAGCCATCCCTTCTTCGCTCGAGCGACGAGCGGCTGCCACTGTCCGGGCAGGCGCGGCGAACGGAGCGTCACCTTGCCTTCGAGGAGCTCCATGCGCGCGACGCCGTCCGCGACGTCGATCTTCGCTGCCACGTCGTCGGCGGTCGCATCCAGAGGTGGCGTGACGAGGTCGCCGTGAATCCGCGCCGACCGGACCGACGCTCGACCGATGTGGACACGCGGCTCCGCCTTCGCCGACGCGTCATCGGCCGTCGGTCCGTCCTTCGAAGCCGGGGCGAACGCGCGCGCGATCTCGGACACGCCGGCGGCGTCGACGTGGAGGGCGACGTCGACGACCTCGACGTCCACGCGATCGATTCGGATGACCGGCGCGCCTCCGGTCACGAGCGAGCGCGCGAGCCCGAGCAGGTCGACGTCGGCGCGGACGTCGTTCGCCAAGACGACGCGCGTGCCGGTCGGGGAGAGGATCTTCACCTGCCTCGCGTGGACCTCCCCGCGACGGCCGAGCGACAGCTCGGTGATGTCGTCGAGGTCGATCTTGCCCGCGAAGAGCTCTCCCATCACGCGGTCGCACGCCGCCGCCACGGTCCGACGGAACGCGGGCGTGCCGGCGTGCACGAAGACACCGGCCACGAGCGCACCGGCGAACGTCAGAGCGAGACCGGTGCACCGACCGACGTGGGCCAAGGCGACGAGCGCGCGTCTCCGCACTAGAACGCCTCTCCGATACCGAGCGCCACGGCGATGGGCATCCCGAGCAGGGGCTCCGGCTCTCGCTCGAACCTCGCCCCCGCCGGGTACTGCAGGCCCGGGATGCGATAGCCGACGTCGAAGCGGATCGGTCCCACGGGCGTGTCGTAGCGCGCTCCGGCGCCACAGGATAGGTGAGGTCGATCCAGCCGGATGCTCAGAACGAACGGCGACACGTCGCCGGAGTCGCAGAACAGAGCCGTCGAGAACGGGCCGGAGACCACGAAACGAAGCTCTGCGCTGGCCTCCCAGAGCGACAGGCCTCCCGTCGGCAAGAGGCACGTCGGATCGTTCGGGTTGCAGCCGTAGGCCAGGGTCTGGCCCGCCGGGCTGAGGTAAGGGATGTAGTCGTGCGGGCCGACGCCGCGGAGCGGGTAGCCGCGGTTGGACGTCGGGCCTCCTCCGAAGAAGCCGCGGAAGAAGAGGATCTGGTAGTCGCGGTCGGCGCCTTCCACACGGGAGGGGCCCGGCGTCGAGAAGTTGAGCTGCGCACGGTTCGAGTAGTTGAACGGGAACAGGAAGCCCAGCGCGCCGCGGACCGCGAGGGTCACCCTCCAGGGCAGCGGGAAGTAGGCGCGTACCTCGGGGCTCACGCGCACGTCGTTCGCGTCTCCCTGGAGGATGCCGCCCGCGAGCTGCAGCTCGTTCCCGACGTAGAAGCCGCGGCGCGGCTTGATCGGGTCGTCGCGGAAGTCGAGGTGCGTGGTGAGCGCGACGTACGAGACGAACAGCGTGTCGACGTTCGGGACGTGCCCGAGGTAGTCGAACGGGTAGTTCGCTTGGATGTCGTACTCGGGGCTGACGAAGAGCCATCCCCAGAACTTCCGCTCCAAACCCGTCTCGCCGCGGATCTCGTGGTAGCCGAGCACGTTCTCGGTCGCCGTCGGGAGGAGGACCGGGAACATGTTGTATTCTGCACGCGTGAAGCCGGTCGTCCGCTTCTCGAGGAAGGCAGGCTGGCGCACGGTCGCCGAGAGCCGGTGCTCGTAGAGCACGTCCGTCGGAGGAAGGAGATCGGGGAAGCGCGTCGGATAGAGGACGAGGGCCGGCTTGTACCGGACCTCGAGCTTGCGCAGACCGCCGAGGAAGTTGGCGTTCTGCCAGCCGGCCTGGAGGTGGACGTCCGACTTGAGCGAGTCGAGCTCGACGCCGGCTCCGGCGAGCACCGCACGCAGCTTCGCCGGCTGCGTCTTGACGACGATCGGGACCGTGCGCGTCTCGTGGAAATCGTCGAGCTTCTGCTCCACGTCGACGGAGGCGAACACGCCCAAGTCGAGGAGCGCCTGACGTCCCTCCTCGATTGCCTCGCTCGAGTAGCGCGCGCCCGGCTCGACGCCGAAGACGCGCCGCACGGCGCCTTCGGGCAGATCGCCGAGCCCTTCGAACTGGACGGTGCCGAACGTGCCGAGCGGCCCCGGATCGACCTCGTACGTGAGCCGCGCACGCCGCGTCGCGAGATCCACCTCCGCCGAGCGCTTCACCTTCGCGGCTGCGTGTCCGGTCGAGGTCAGACCCTTGAGCGCGGCCTTCTCGGACTCCTCGAACTTGTCCTCGTCGAAGAGGGAGCCGATCGGGAGGAGCTTCGCGACGTTGATCCGCATCGCGTCGCGCGTCTGCTCGTCGACCGGCGTCTTCTCGGCGAAGGTCACCGAGTCGACCCGGACCGGCTCGCCCTGGGCGACCTCTATCGTGACGTAGACCTTGTTCCCTCTCTCGACGACGCGCGCGGCGCGGACGTAGGCCTCGTAGTAGCCGCGGGCCCGGAGGTAGCGCTCGATCCGCTGGAGATCGCGACGGAGAGCGTAGGGATCGAAGATCTCGTACTCGAAGACGAACCCCTCGAACAGGCCGAGGAAGCGGGAGCTTTCTCGGGTCGCGATCCGGTCCTTCAGCTCGTCTTCGTCGACGCCGTGAAGTCCCTCGATCGTGACGTCCGCGACCGCCCTCTTGCCGTCCGGCACGCGGTAGCATGCGCTCGAGCCGAGCGCGAGGAGCGCGGCGGCGACGGACAGAGGACGATGCGTTTTTCCCATACCGCCGGCGAGCGGCATCGGGCGCAACATAACAGCCCCTCGAAGCGGGCCGGCGGCTTCGTTTCTTTCGCGCGCCGGCGGCGGGGCCACGCAAGGGCGATCGGCGCGTCGTCGCACGCAGCGTTCGGCTGGCTGCTCGTCTTCGCCGCCGCCGGGGTGCTCGGTTGCGCCGGCTCGCTGCCGCGGCCGCCGTCGGCGCCGATCGCAGCGAGCGATTACGTGCCGGTGCCGTTCGCGCCGCGCGAGCCGCCCGTCGAGCTCGTCCCTCCGTCTCCCGCGAAGGGGGCGGTCTGGGTGGACGGTAGTTGGGAGTGGACCGGCGAGCGGTACGTCTGGAGGTTCGGCTCGTGGGTCCTGCCACCTCCCGGTGCCCGGCGAGCGAAGTGGGTGGTCGTGCGCAGGCCCGAGGACGGACAGCTCTTCTTCGCGCCGTCTTCGTGGAAGACCGAAAACGGAGAGAAGATCGACGACCGATCGTGGGCCTACGCGCTCGGGCCGCGGGCGCGTGCGCGCACGCGGCTGGGCGCGGATCCCGGGGTGCCGCCACCGAGCACCCCGTCGGAGCGCAGGCGATCGCGGCCTGCCAGCGGCGACCCGGACGCAGAGTAGAAGCGAACAGTGAGGGCGAAAAAGGTTCGTGCCAGAGAAAGCTGGCCGACCAAAAAATCGCGGGGGCCGATCGACCTCCGACGAGGCACGACGAGCCCCCGAGAGCTGGTGTAGGATCTGATCCAATGGGCGGCACGTCGTCGAATGCCAAGCGGCTCGAGGCGGGGGATCCGGACGATCCGAAAGCGCTCGATGAAGTCGAATCGGACGAGGTCTCGCGCGAGACGATCCGACCGGCGTTCGACGTCGAGGCTTACGCCGAGGAGATGGTCGGTCGCGAGCGGCTGCCCACGGTCACCGACGAGGTCGCCACGGAGGAAGCGCGGATCGCGTCGGTGCTCATGGACTCGAACCCGCCGGGGCGCGCGTCCGTGCCGGACGTCCAGATCGGTGTCGAGTACTCGGAGGTCGACGCGCTGACGCCAGAGGAGCAGCTCGCGTTCCTCCGCGCGCGTCTCGCGCCGATGTCCCGCGTGCCTGCGCTCAAGAAGAAGCTCACGGAGCTCGGACCGGTCATCGAGGATCCGAAGACGGCCTACGTCCTCGGCTTCATCGACGGCATCCTGCCGCTCGAGACGATCGTCGAGGTCGCCGGGCTCCCCGAGCTCGACACGCTCCGCATCCTCGATCGCGCGGTCGATCAGCACCTGCTCACGTTCGACCGGAGCGATCGCTGATCGCGATCATCCGGCGGCGACCGTCTCGAGCAACGTCGGGGTGACCTCGGCCAGCGAGCCGACGACCGCGTCGGCCAGGACGAACCGCGGCTCGTGGTGCGGGTGATCGAAAGGAACGGCGACACACCCCATGCGCGCCGCCTTCGCCGCGATGACGCCGGTGAGCGAGTCCTCGATGACGACGCACTCGATCGGAGAGACCGAGAGGCGCTCCGCCGTCCGGAGGAAGACGCTCGGGTGCGGCTTGCCGTACGGCTCGTGCTGCGCGGAATGGACGACGTCGAACGCGCCCTTCAGCCCGAGCCGCCCGAGCGCGGCCTCGATGATCGGCATGGGCGAGGAAGATGCGAGGGCCACGCGCCTCCCTCGTTCTTTCGCGGCGGCCAGGGCGACGTCGATTCCGGGCAGCGCGCGTCCCTCGCTCGACACGAGCTCGACGACGCGCGCGACGAGCCGCGCCTCCACGTCCGCGCACGTCATGCCTCGGAATCCGCGCCGCGCGTGCCAATACGCGACGACGTCGTCGACGCGCAGGCCCTTCGTGCGCGCGCAGTCCTCCTCGGCGAGCGTGACGCCGGCGGCACCGAAGACCTCGATCTCCGCGCGGACCCATAGCGGCTCCGAGTCCACCAAGAGCCCATCCATGTCGAAGATCACCGCGCGGAGCACGCCTCCTCACTACACGCATCGGTCGCGGTCGCAAGTCGGCGTCGAATCGGGCCGTGCTTGCGGCGTACATCGGCGCACATGCCGGACGGGCGAGGTCCCAGGGTCGACAATCCCGATGCGTATTGTGTTATCGTGTAAATCGACGAATCTGCGAATCGCCCAGCCTGAAAGCAGGTTGGCTTGCGGCAAGCGCGGGCCCGGGCACTTGGGTTAGTCTTGGACCGACATGCCGACGCCAGGGACCGCAGGGAGCGAGACACGCGTGCCCGACGAGAGCTTCGAGGGGCAGGTCGTCGGCGGCAAGTATCGCGTCGGGCCTCTCATCGGGTCGGGCGGCATGGGGACCGTGTGGCTCGGGAAGCACGAGCAGCTCGGCACGCGCGTGGCGATCAAGTTCATCCGCCCGCAGTTCGCCGAGCGCGCCGACGCGCGCCGGCGCTTCGAGATCGAGGCGCGCGCGGCGGCGAGCGTCGACTCGAAGCACGCGGTGAAGGTCTACGACTACGGCGTCACCGACAAAGGGTTGCCGTACATCGTGATGGAGTACCTCGAGGGCGAATCGCTCTCCGAGGCCCTCATCCGTCGCGGCCCGCTGCCGCCGAGGGAGGCCGCGCAGATCATCGCGCAGGCCGCCAAGGCGCTCTCGAAGGCCCACGCCGCCTCGATCGTCCACCGCGACCTCAAGCCGGACAACATCTTCCTCGCCACGAACGTCGAGGGCGACACGGCCGACCTCGGCTACGTCGTGAAGCTCGTCGACTTCGGCATCGCGAAGATGCTCGACGTCGATCCGAACGGCGGAGGAGGCCTGAAGGGACCGACGCAGGAGGGCTCCGTCATCGGCACGCCGAACTTCATGAGCCCGGAGCAGCTCACGGTCGGCGGCAACCCGAACGCGCTCACGGACATCTGGTCGCTCGGCGCGTGCGCGTTCGCGGCGTTCACGGCGCGCATCCCGTTCGAGGGCGACGTCCTCGGAGACATCGTGCTCAAGGTCTGCGTCGAGCCGATGCCGCTCCCGAGCCAGTTCGTCTCCGACGTCCCCGAGGGGCTCGACGCGTGGTTCTTGCGCGCATGCCATCGCGATCCGACGAAGCGCTTCCAGAGCGCCGAAGAGCTCGCCGAGCAGCTCCTCAAGGTGTGCGGCCTCGGCCCCGTGCGCGTCGCGACCGCGTCGGAGGATCGGATCCAGTACGCGCTGAAGCCCGCGGACCCGGAGTCGATCTCCGATCTCGACGATCTGCCGACCGGCGGCATGAATGCGAAGACGGCGCTGCTCACGGGCATCGTCGTCGGCGTGTCGCTGATGGTGCTGCTCATCGGCTTCATCGCGTGGCGGGAGAGCCAGGCGAACGACGAGACCGTGCCGGAGGGCACGCTCGTCGAGGCGGGCGCGCCTGCGCCAGGCGCGCCGCGCTGAAGGGCCGCGAGCGCCGCGGCGGGTCTTCCTTGTCGGCGTCGGCCTCCCGACCTAGTGTCGCGGCCGAGCATGACCGAGCGAGCAGACGTGTTGATCGTCGGGGCGGGGCAGGGCGGAGCGCAGGCGGCGATCGCGCTCCGGCAGCAGAAGCACGCCGGATCCATCCTCGTGCTGGGCGCCGAGCCGGAGCTCCCGTACGAGCGGCCCGCGCTCTCGAAGGAGTACCTCGCCGGCGAGAAAGCTTTCGAGAAGATGCTGCTCCGCCCCGCCACGTTCTGGGCCGAGCGCGGCGTCGAGATCCGCCTCGGGCGACGCGTCGTCGAGGTCGATGCGACGCGGCACGAAGTCCGGACGGAGGACGGCGCGACGATCGGCTACGGCAAGCTCGTCTGGGCGACGGGCGGCCGCCCGCGAAGGCTCGGGTGTGATGGGCACGATCTCGCCGGCGTGCACACGGTGCGTGAGCGCGCCGACGTCGATCGCATGCGCGCCGAGCTCGAGTCGGCGCGCGAAATCGTCGTGGTCGGCGCGGGGTACATCGGGCTCGAGGCGGCCGCGGTGCTTCGGAAGAAGGACAAGCGCGTCACCGTCCTCGAGGCCCAGAGCCGCGTGCTCTCGCGCGTCGCCGGAGAGGCGCTGTCGCGGTTCTTCGAGCGCGAGCATCGCGCGCACGGCGTCGACTTGCGGCTCGGTGTCGAGGTCTCGTGCATCGAGGGCAAGGACGGGCGCGTCTCGGGCGTCCGGCTCGCGAGCGGCGAGGTCCTGCCCGCCGATCTCGTCGTCGTCGGCATCGGCATCGTCCCGGCGGTGGAGCCGCTCCTCGCGGCCGGCGCCGAAGGCGGCGACGGCGTCACCGTCGACCTCCACTGCAAGACGACCCTGCCCGACGTCTGGGCGGTCGGGGACTGCGCCGCGCACGCCAACGTGCATGGGGCCGGTCGCGTCGTGCGACTCGAGTCGATCCAGAACGCGACCGACCAGGCGACGATCGCCGCGAAGTCGATCGCCGGCACGCTCGGCCCCGAGGAGCGGTACGACGCCGTCCCTTGGTTCTGGTCGAATCAGTACGACCTGCGTCTGCAGACCGTCGGCCTCTCGATCGATCACGACGACGTCGTCGTCCGCGGCGATCCCGACATGCGCAGCTTCTCGGTCGTGTACCTCAGGGGCGGCAAGGTCGTCGCCCTCGACTGCGTGAACAAGACGAAGGACTACGTGCAGGGCAAGGCGCTCGTCGCGAGCGGGCGCATCGTCGATCGCGCGAAGCTCGCCGACCCCGACGTGCTCTTGAAGGATCTCGCCTAGCGGCGTGATGTTCCCAGCGAGCAGAGGGCTTCGCTTCGCCGTCATCTCGAGGCTGGCGAGTCGGTGCGGGTGCTGCTGGGTCTGACGGCCCACCAGTGCAGTCGCTCCTGCCGTCAGGTCTGCACGGCGAGGGCCTCGCGGATCATCGAACGACTGGCGCGACGGTCGCCCGTTCCTGCATGCGGGAAGCGACACGCGCGCGGTGAGCCCGAGCGACTGGCGCGACGCTCGCCTCGACACACCCCAGAAATGTGTCGAGGTGCGGAGCGGCGTGTCAGTCGCTCGTCGTGGCGGTGAGCAGAGACCGTTCGGGGGGGGCCCGCAGGGCCGCGTCAGGCGCGCTCGGCCGGGGCGCCGGCCTCGACCGGTAGCCCGGCGCGGGACCAGCCGGGCTCCGTGATCTCCCCGAAGGGCCCGCGCGCGCCGTCGAAGCCGGCGCGCTGCTCGAGCACGTTCGAGAAGCCCGCTTCGATGAGCGCGCGTGCGGCGCGGAGGCTCCGGTTGCCTGCGCGGCAGCCGAGGATGATGCGCGCGTCCTTGGGGAACGCCTTCTCCATCGCCGCGACGAAGCCGTCGTCGAGCGGGACGTTCACGGCGCCCGCCGGCCGGCCTTCGAAGAACTCTTCGGGCGTGCGGACGTCGACGTACACGAAGCCTTCGTCCTTCATCTTCGCGTGTGCTTCGGAGGGGGAGATGCGGGCGACGTCGGTCATCGGCGTGCTCCAGAGCGGTAACGCACGGTAGCAGCTCGGCCCTGAAATTTCGACGGCCGCGTCGCGCGCTCATCGAGCCGGCAGAGAAGGCCGAACGAGCCCGAGCACGGCCCCGACGACGGCGATCCCCGACGCCACGAAGAGCGTGCTCCGGTGGCCGACCGCATGATCGAGCGAAGCGGCGAGGGCGATCCCGAGCGTCATGCCGAGGTTGCGCGCCGTCGCGGCCATCGCACCGGCCGTGGCCTGTCGTTCGCGTGGGGCCGCGCCCATGATGAGCGCGCTGTTCGGCGCGACGTAGAGGCCCGCGCCGAGCCCGACGAGGGCGAGCGAGAGGACGAGGCCGAGCCCCGGCGCGTTCGCCGTGCTCGCCACGCACGCCATCGCGGTCGCGATCGCGAGCATCCCCACCGTGCTCGGAACGCGCGGGCCCCAGCGATCCGCGATGACGCCGCTCAGCGGCGCGACGACGGCCATCGTCGCGGGCTGCGCGGTCATGAAGGCACCGGCCTGCGCGGCTGTCAGCCCCGCGTCGTGTTGGAGCTGGAACGGCAGCACGTACGCGAGCACGAAGGTGTCCGTGTAGAGGACAACCGCGCCGAGCACGCCGAGCGCGAACGCCGGCGTGCGGAACAGCGCGAGCGGCAAGAGCGGCGATGGATGCCTCGCCTCTCGTCGAGCGAACGCGGCGAGCGCGGCGAGCGCGACGAGCGCCGCGAGCAGCACGGCGCGGCCCGTCCAGCCGTCCTCCTGCGTGCGCTTCAGCGCGACGAGGACCGAGGCGAGCCCGATCGAGAAGAGGACGGCGCCCGGCAGATCCAGGCTCGAGGCTCCGCTCGAGCGCGCGCCCTCGTCGCGCGGCAAGAGCGCGACGGCGAGCAGTAGGCTGATCGCCGCCGCCACCGCCACGACCACGAACACCGCGTGCCAACCGATGCGTGCCGCGAGCAGTCCGCCCAGACCGGGGCCCGAGGTCAGCCCGACGTACGTGGCGGCGAGCTGGATGCCGAGGCCGCGCGCGCGCCGTTCCGGTGGGACCGCCCGCGTCACGATCGCCGGTCCGACCGCCATCAGCATCGCGCCGCCGACGCCCTGGATCACGCGCGCGCCGACGAGCGCGCCGAAGACGGGCGACGCGGCGCACATGACCGACCCGACGATGAAGACGACGAAACCTGCAAGATACACACGCCGCCGGCCGAGGACGTCGGCCGCCTTGCCGGCGAGCGCGAGCAGGCAGCTCACCGAGAGGAGGTAGGCCGTGAGCACCCAGCTCGCGTCGCCCGGCGTGACCGACAGGTCCTTCGCGATCACGGGCGTCGAGACCGCGACGAGGCTCGTGCTGAGGGCGGCGACGAAGGCTCCCGTCGAGGCGATCGCGAGCGGTCGAGGCGTCATCGCCCGCGATAGACCCAGCGCCGCGGCACGTCGGGCTGCGCCGCGCGCAGGCGTGCCTCCTCGATGAGGCGATGGTGCGGCGAGAGCTGGCACGCCGGATCGGTCGCGCTCGCGTCGCCCGTGAGCGCGAACGCCTGGCAGCGGCAGCCGCCGAAGTCGACGTTGCGGCGGTCGCAGCTCTTGCACGGCTCGGGCATCCACGCCTCGCCGCGATAGGCGAGCAGCGCCTTCGACGACGTCCAGATGTCCGCGAGCGAGCGCTCTTTCACGCTGTCGAACGTGAGCTGTGGGATGCTCGTCGCCGCGTGGCACGGCAGGACGCGTCCGTCCGGGATGATGTGGACGAAGCGCCGAGCCCAGCCGTCCATACACGCCTTCGGGGTCGTGCCGAAGTAGTCCGGCTTGACGAAGAGCACGTCCATCTTCCCCTGGAGCCGCGCCTTGTGCCGGGCGGCGGTGACGGCCGCGCGATCGAGCTGCTCCTTCGTCGGCAGGAGCGCGTCGCGGTTCTTCAGGGCCCACGCGACGTACTGCGTGTTGGCGAGCTCGAGCCTGCTCGCGCCGACGTCCTCCGCGAGCGCGACGAGCTCGTCGATCTCGTCGAGGTTCTCGCGATGGAGGACGACGTTCATCGTGAGCGGGATCCCGAGCTCGGTGACCCAGCGCATCACCTCTATCTTGTGCGGGTGCGCGGAGTAGCCGGCGATCGCGTCGGCGCGCTCCGGCCGCGCCGACTGGATGCTCACCTGGACGTGATCGATCCCACGCTCGACGAGGCCCGCGAGCCGCTCCTTCGTGAGCGGGACTCCGCTCGTGACGAGGTTCGTGTAGAGCCCGAGCTCTCGCGCGCGCGACACCAGGGGCTCGAGGTCCTTGCGGGCCAGCGGCTCTCCGCCGGTGAAATGGACCTGCACGACGCCGAGCGCCTCGGCCTCGCCGAGCACGCGGCTCCACTCCTCGGTCGAGAGCTCCCCGTCGTGCGCAGCGAGGTTCGTCGGGTTCGAGCAGTACGGGCAGCGGAGCGGACAGCGGTACGTCAGCTCCGCGATCAGCGTGTACGGCCGCGGCGCGGCCCCGATCTCGGCCTGCGCCGTCATCGCTCGAGCAGCCCTTTCCGTGCGAGCTCGCCGACGAGCTCGACGACGTCACGCTCGACTTGCGCGGGATCGACCTCTTGTCCGTCGATCGCGCGGACGATCTCGGCGGCGATCTGCGCGACGGTCCGCGTGCCGTCGCATCGCTTCACGATCTCCGCGGCGCTCTCGTTCAGCGTGAGCCCGCGCTCTGGGTAGATGATCATCCAGCCGCCCGAGTGCCGATCGTGGCGGAGGCGAGCCTTCTTCGCGAGCCGAGGAACGAAGGAGGGGGAAGGCTCCAGGCTCCGGGCGGAAGGCTCCAGGGGGACATCCCCCGGCGTCTCTACTCGCTCGTCGACCTTCGCACTCATTCCGTGGTGCCTTTTCTCTAGAGCCTACGCCTGTCCTTGGAGCGTGGAGCCCGAAGTGCGAGCCTCTTCCTGGAGCCTGGAGCCTGGAGCCTGGAGCCTCTATTCCGGATACGCCCTATCCACCGCGTCGAGGAGCGCCCAGAGAATCTCCGTCTTCCGGATGAGCGCGTCGATGCACCGCTCCTGCTGCTCGCGCGTCTTCGCGTGCTGGAGGACGAAGTCGATCGCCTCGCGCGAGTCTTCCCGCGCGCGGGTGACGCGCCCGCGGAAGTACGCGAGCGTCTCGGGGTCGACCCACGGGTAGTGCTGCTCCCATGCGACGACCCGCCGGGCCATGATGTCCGGCGAGAAGAACTCGGTCAGCGACGAGGCCACGGCCTCGACGAGCGGGCGCTCGCGGACGAGCTGCACGTAGGCGTCGCACGCGAAGCGGACGCCGGGCAGGACGCGCTTCAGGCTCTTCACCTCCTCGACGTCGAGGCCGACGCCCTTCGCGAGGCGCAGCCACTGCGCGAGCCCGCCTTCGCCCTCCTGCTTGCCGTCGTGGTCCGTGATGCGGTGGAGCCACATGCGACGGAACGCCGGATCCTCCGACTTCGACAGAATGATGGCGTCTTTGATGGGGATGCGCGTCTGGTAGTAGTAGCGGTTCTCGACCCACGCCTGGAGCTGCCGTTTCGAGAGCTTGCCGGCATGCATCCGGACGTGGAAGTCGTGACGGTCGTGGTAGCGCTTCTCGCCCTCCTCTCGGAGGCGCGCGACGAAGGCATCAGGGTCCAACGGCTGGCTCATCTCTCCTCCCGTGCGGTCCGCGCGCCTAGAGCGCGATCTCCATTCCGTCGTACGCGATCTCCCAGCCCGCCGCCTCGACGGCGCGACGCTCTTCGGAGTCCGGGGCGAGGATGGGGTTCGTGTTGTTGATGTGCGTGTAGATCTTCCGCGCCGAGACGCCGGTCAAGCGCGCCAGGCTCCCGGTCGGGCCATCGATCGGGACGTGCGCCATGTCTTTCGCGTAGGACTTCGAGAGGCCGAGACGGACGAGCTCGTCCTCGCGGTAGAACGTCCCGTCGAACATGACGACGTCGTGACCCGTGACGTCGATCTCCGCGCTCGCGCTGGCCGCGGCGTAGAGGAGCGATTTCTTCCCGTCCGAGAAGGCGAGCGCGACGTTGTCCTCGTCCGACGCCGTCGCGTGGCCGACGAAGTGAACGGGGAGCTTGCCCGGCGCCGGTCGCGCGATGACGGAGAGCCCGAGCGCCTCGCCCGCGGCGTCCGCGAGATCGAGCGATGCGCCGAGCGCGAGCTCGCGGACGACGAGCTGCCCCTCGAAGCGGCGGAGCGTGCGGATGAACGCGCTCTCTTCGAGCCCGCGCCGCACCGCCGACGTCACGTACAGCGCGAGCGGCTGCGACTCGCGAAGCGAGAAGAGACCGAGCACGTGATCCATGTCCCCGTTCGTGAGGACGATCGCCGCGATGGGCGAGTGCCTGGGCGATCGCGGCCAGAGCGCACGCGTCGCCTGGATCTGCGCGAGGATGTCCGGCGACGCGTTCACGAGCACGAAGCGTCCGGTCATCGGATCGGCGCTCGACGTCAGCGCGACCGAGTCCTGCGTCCGCCGGACGAATCCAGGCCGCCCTTCGCGCACGGCCACGCAGTTCGAGCAACCGCAGTTCCACTGCGGAAAACCGCCGCCCGCCGCGGCGCCGAGCACGATGGCATGCATCGGCCACCGATTCTACTCCAAGAACCCAATTCCTCCCGGGTGGAGTCGGAGCCCGACAGAGCGTTCCCGTTCCCGCCAGAACCCAATCCCATCCCCGACCGAGATCGCAAAAGCTGCGCACGCTCGTTGCCCGACCGGCATCGGAGCCCCACAGGATCTACGCTCATGTCGATGCCCCTCCCTCCCAGCCCGAACCATCCCCCGGCGTGGACCATGTGGCGGTGGCTACGCGCGCCGTATCCGTATCTCGACGAGCTACGCGCAAAGCTCGGCGAGACGTTCCGGATGCGGATGTTCGGGCTCGATCTCGTCGTGTTCAGCAACCCCGAGCACGTCAAAGAGATCTTCGCCGACGGCGGAGACGATCTCGAGGCGGGGCGCTTCAACCGGACGCTCGCGCCGTTGCTCGGCGACCGCTCGGTCCTCATGGTCGACGGACGCGAGCACAGGAGGAAGCGAAAGCTCCTCATGCCTCCGTTCCACGGCGAGCGGATGACGGCGTACGGCCGGACGATGCTCGACATCACGGACGAGGCGATCGACGGCTTGCCGCACGATGTTCCGTTTTCGCTCCACGGTCCGATGCAGGACATCACCCTGCGCGTGATCGTCCGGACGATCTTCGGATTCGAAGGTCCCCGTCTCGAGGCGATGGTCGCGGCGACGAAGCGCGTGCTCGATCTCGGCGCTTGGCCGCCGCTGCTCCTCCCGCAGATGCAGTTCGACCTGGGGCCGCTCAGCCCGTACGGGCGTTTCCGCCGTGCCGTCGAGCGGAGCGACGAGCTCCTCTACGCGGAGATCGAGCGCCGCCGGCGCGACGGCACGCGCGGCTCGGACATCCTCTCGCTCTTGCTCGACGCGCGCGACGAGGAGGGGAACCCGATGTCCACCAGCGAGCTGCGCGACGAGCTCGTCACGCTGCTCGTGGCCGGGCACGAGACCACGGCGACCGCGTTGACGTGGGCGATGCGATGGCTGCTCGAGTCGCCGAGCCTGCTCGAGGAGCTCCGCGCCGAGGTCGCCGCGCTCGGCCCGGATCCCACGCCCGAGCGGATCGCCCGCTGCGAGCTGCTCGACGGCACCGCGCGCGAGGCGCTCCGTCTCGTTCCCGTCATCCCGATCGTCGGTCGCGTGCTCGCGAAGGACATGACGATCGGGGGCTATCGTCTCCCGAAGGGGACGGTCGCGGTCTGCTCGATCTACCTCGCGCACCGCCGGCCGGAGGCCTATCCCGATCCCGAGCGCTTCGACCCGCGACGTTTCGTCGGCAAGAAGTTCTCGGCGCAGGAGTTCTTCCCGTTCGGCGGCGGCGTTCGCCGCTGCATCGGCATGGCCTTCGCGCTCTACGAGATGAAGATGGTCCTCGCGCGCTTCGTCGCGCGCACGGAGCTCGAGCTCGATCGCCGGAGGCCGGTCCGGATGGTGCGGAGGTCGATCACGATCACGCCGTCCGAAGGCCTCCGCGTCGTCCTCCGAAAACGCCGGCCGATCACGAGGCCTTCCGACGCGCGGCCTCCCGCGGAGGCGACGGCCTCCCTCGGTGCTGCGTGAGCCGAGGTCGGCCGAATCGACCTCCGGTCGCGAGAAAGACCTGGACACCCCCCGGATCCGAGTCAGAATAAGCACACAAGGTAGGACGCCATGCGCTGGAACAAGCCCGAGATGGTCGAGATCAAGATGGACGCCGAGATCTCGTCTTACCAGGACGACAACTACGACCCGTTGAAGGACGGCCCGCTCTTCGTGAAGAGCGAGCAGCCGGCCGAGACGGATCTCGACACGACCGTTCCGCGCGCCTGATCCGCGCAGAGAAGGGAAAGAGCGTGTGAGCGACCGAGCTCGCACGCTCTTCTCGTCTTCGGAGAGACCTACCGACAGAGCCCCGGCTCCGCGAGCGCCCTCTCGGCAGCGCGGCGGATGGGCATCCGGACGTCCTTGGCGCGGAGCGGAGCGAGGCGTTTCTCGAGGTCCGGCGGATGGAGCGCGCCGAGGGCATCGATCGCCGCTATGCCGATGCGCTCGTCCGCTTCGTCGATCGGCGAGCGCGCGAGCTGAGCGAGCTTCGTCAGGCGATCCGTCGCGTCGCGCACGCAGAGCACGCCGAGGGTGCGCGCGGCGAGCACGCGGACCTCGAGATCCTCCTTGGGATCGTCGAGGCGCTCGCGGATCTCGCGCGCGTACTTCGTGGCCCGATGATCGCCGAGCGCGGCGATGGCCGCCGAGCGGACCTTCGGGCTCTGGTCGCGGAGCGCCTTCGCCAGCGCGGCTCGCCCCGAGCCGTCGTCCGGGATCGCGCCGAGCGCGTCGGCGGCCGCGACGCGGACGAACGTCCAGACGTCGTTCGCGAGCGCGTGCGCGGCCGCGGCGGTGCCCACCGGCATCTTGCCCGTCGCGATCGCGCGCAAGGCGGCCTCGCGTACGCGTGGCTCCGGATCGCGCACCGCCTCGGCGATCGTCGGCGCGAGCGCACCGATCCCCGCGGCGAGCTCGACGGCACGCGCGCGCACGGGCCAGTCCGGATCGCGGCGGATCATCTCGGCGAGGCGCGTGAGCTCGCCGCTCGTCGCATTCGGCGAGCGCGCGAGGTGAGCGAGCGGCTGCGCGACGAGGTAACGCGTCGGCATGTCCGGCGAGGCGCGCAGGATGTCGGCGATGGCGGCGCCGGAGTCGGGGCGGAGCTCGGGCAGCTTCGGTCCGAGCGCGCGGAGGAGATCGAGCCGCGCCTGGAGCGCCATGTCTTTGCGCCGGAGCAGATCGAGCAGCTTGTCTCGCGTCGCCGAGCCCGTGGCGCGTCCGAGCGCGCCGCGCAGCGCGCGACGGGTCGCGGGCTGGCCCTCGCCGAGCTGCTCGGCGATCGGATCGATCGCGGCCGCGGGCGCGATCGCGGCGAGGAGCGGGGCCGCCGCCGCGCGTCGGGCTTCGTCTTCGGACCGGACGGCCTCGACGAGCGACGCGGTCGCGTTCTTTCCGCAGCGCTCGATGCGACCGAGCGCGCGCCTCCGGACCTCCGCGTCCTTGTCCGCGAGCGCCTGCGTGAGGAGCTCCATCGCGGGGCCGTCGCACGAGCCTGCGCTCGAGGCGACGTCCACGGCGAACGCGCGAGCGCGGCCGTCGAGCGAGGCCCATCGCTTCGCGACGGCGGCGAGGCCCTCGTCGCCGCCTCGGCGGAGGAGCGCCGCTGCCTCCTCGGCGCGGGGACCGGAGAGCTCGTTCGCGACGGCGTCCATCGTCGCGCCCTCGGCGTCGAAGCTCGTGATCGCGGCGATCTCCGCCAACGAGACCTCCGGCGCGGAAGTGCCGCGCGCGTACGCCTCGTCGAGCACGACCGCGAGGCACGTCGTGCGGATCGGCTCGGGGAGCGGGACTTCGTAGCTCGTGCCGGGCTCGAGCCACGCGTCCTTGGGCATCGTCACGTGGAAGAGCTTCTGGTCCGTCGCGAGGAAGAACGTGCGCGGCGCGGCGCCTTCGGCCTTCGGGGAAGGCGGCGCGACGGTGACGACCACCGCGTGGATCGGCACCTCCGGCGGAGCGCGCATCGTGACGAACTCGCCGTGGCCGTCGCCGGGGCGCTTCTCGCTCCAGACGGTCTCGACCTTGCCGTCCGTGAGGGACTGCGCGCCCGCCGCGCTTCCGCCGGTCGCGACGAGGACACGGGCGAGCGGCGGCTTCGCGTTGCCGTCGCGCTGCCGGGCGACGATGCGTGCGGCGGCGTCGCGCGCCTTCTTCTCGATGCGATGCAGCGTCGCTCCGCGAAGCTGCATCGACTTCGGCTCGAGGCCGCGCGCTTGGAGCGGCGTCGTGTCTTGCCCGCAGATGCGTGTGTCCTCGCGCGTCTCGGCGATCAAGACGAACTTGGAGCGGTCGTCGCGGTCGTAGACGAGCACGATCTGCCCGCTCCGATCGCCCTCCTCACCGCGCGTGTAGCCGGTGAGCCCCGCGAAGATCGGCGCGGCGTCGTTGCCCGCGAGGACCGCCTCGAAGGCGAGGTCCTTTCTTCCCGCGTCGGGCACGCGCGCGTGCACGACGTGCTTGCCCTCGCCGATCGACAGGACCTCGAGCTTCGCGCCGGCGACGTCGATGCGCGACGGAGCGATGGGGACGGGGATCGACCGTGACGGCCCCGGATCGCTGCAGCCTGCGCTCTTGCACCGCCGGACCTTCAGCGCCGGGGCGGCGGGATCGAGCACGACCTCGAGCGCGTCGAGGCCGCCGCCGGGAGGCGCGACCGCGCGGAGCTCGCCGGCGTGGGCGGGAGCGGCGCGGAGGGCGGCGAGCGCGAAGACGGCAGCGGCGAGTCGGCGGCGGGCTCTCATGGACGTGCTCGGGAGTCGCGAGCGGACGCGAATGATGCAAAACCCCGATATCACGGGCCTACGGGATCGCCCACCGTTCCATCCACCGGCGCGTGTGGGCTGCCGAGCTCGGGGCCGGGCACAGCCGTTTGTTTGCCCAATGAGGGGCGCCGGTGTCACCTGGTGCCCATGCGACGACTCGGGACCGTCGGCACGCGGCGAGCGCGAATTGCCGTGGTGGTCGGGCTGCCGCTGCTCCTCGCGCTCGGTGTCCCGATCGCGCGCCGGGCCCTCCGCACGGAGACCCCGGCGCCATCCATCGTCAAGGCCACGAAACGCCCCGCCGCCGCCGCGACCGCGCCGCCTCCGCCGACGCTCGCGGGGCTCGATCTCACGCGGATGGACGTGAAGGACGGCGGGGTGACCGCGCCGCTGCCCGACAAGAAGACCGCGCGGCTCGCGATCGATCCTGCGCTCCAACGCGCCGCGCGGCGCATCATGGCCTCGTACCACCTGCCCGAGGCGGCCGTCGTGATGATGGACGTCGAGACGGGCAAGGTCCTCGTCTACGCGAGCCACGTCGAGAAGGGCGCGCCGCGGGATCTCGCGGTGGAGGCGACCGCGCCGGCGGCGAGCATCTTCAAGATCGTGACCGCCGCGTCGCTCGTGGAGAACGCCGGGATCGGGCCCCAGCAGCGCGAGTGCTACTCGGGCGGCGAGCACAAGCTCGTGCAGCAGGACCTCGTGCCGGACCCGCGGCGTGACCGCTGGTGCACCACGTTGGCGGGCGCGATGGGCCGCAGCATCAACACGGTGTTCGCGCGCCTCGCGATCAACCACCTCGATCCGCCTCGGCTCGACGAGACCGCCAAGGCGTTCGGCTTCGGCTCGCCGCTCGCGTTCGACGTCCCGGTCCAGCCGAGCGCGGCGCGCTTCCCGGAGGAGCCGCTCGCGTTCGCGCGCACGGCGGCCGGCTTCTGGAACACGACGCTCTCGCCGATCCACGCCGCGTGGATCAGCGCCGCGATCGCGCGCGGTGGCGAGCCGGTGCGGCCCGTGCTCGTGACCGAGGTCGTCGAGAACGGGAAGACCCAGTGGACCGCACCGGTGGGGCTCGCGCAGCGCCGCATCATGAAGCCCGAGACCGCGCGGGCGCTCACGACGATGCTGGACACCACCGTCGCGTACGGGACGTCGTATCGCGCCTTCCACGACGCGAGCGGGCGATCGTTTCTCCCGCACGTGTCGGTCGCGGGGAAGACCGGGACGCTCACCGATCCGGCGACCCAGAACCTCTACACGTGGTTCGCGGGCTTCGCGCCGAGCAAGCCGATCGCCTCGCCGCAGGACGCCAAGCGCGACGGCCAGGAGCCGGCCCAGCCGCGGCAGGTGGCGTTCGCGGTTCTCGTGGTGAACGGCCCGAAGTGGATCATCAAGGCGAACGTGCTCGCCCGCGAGATGCTCCGCGCCTACTTCGCCTCGCAGAAGGTGCCGGGCGTGACGGCTCCGCGTGTCGCGGGCGTCCGTCAGCCGCGTGCGGGCGGGCCGCCGGCCACGTCCACGACGCCGGCGACGAAGCAGCGCCGGCAGCGCGGCTCGTAATCCGCTGCGCCGCCGACGAAGAGCTGGCCCTCCATCCCGACGAGCCGCTGCGAGCGACATGCCGCCGCGCCGCAGCGCGAGCACACCGCCTGGAGCTTGGTCACGTACTCCGCGATGCACATGAGCGCGGGCATCGGGCCGAACGGCTTGCCGAGGTAGTCCTGGTCGAGGCCGGCGCAGATCACGCGGACGCCCTCGTTCGCGAGCTGCTCGGCCGCATCGACGATGCCGTCGTCGAAGAACTGCGCCTCGTCGATCCCGATGACGTCGGGCAGGCTCGCCCCGTGCCGCTTCACCTCCGCGAGCAGCTCGCTCGAGCTTCCGACCGGCGTCGCGTCGGCCTTCAATCCTTCGTGGCTGACGACCTTCACGTCGTCGTAGCGGTTGTCGATGCGGGGCTTGAACAGGACGACACGCTGTCGCGCGAGGCGGGCGCGCTTCACCCGGCGGAGGAGCTCCTCGGTCTTTCCGCTGAACATCGAGCCGCACACCACCTCGATGCAGCCGTGACGCCTGCTCGAGCCCGCGTGCTCGCCCGGCCTGCCCGTCGCAGAGGCCTCGAACGCGAGGTGCTCACCGTTCGACGAGTGAGGGAGCGACATCCGGGCCCGCATACTCGCCAGCGAGCGGGAGGACAAGTCGCGCCGCCCATTCTGGGGCAACGAGGTACGTTCGCGACGAGCGCCGTCGGCCCGGCCCCCGTCACCGAAGGGGTATGACGCGCGCCGTCAGCGTCCGGCGGCTCGAGTGCTCGGCGAGGACGGCCGAGACGTCGCGAGCCCTGCAGACGCGCGGTCGTGACGCGGTGGGTGGTAGCCGTGCCGACACGGAGGAGTATCCGTGAAGGGTGGGCACCCGGCCCGATCAGGTCGCGTTTGCGCCGGGAAAACGGGCCCGGCGGCGGTCCGGCGCGAAAATCCGCTGGCCCAGCCACACGCCCACCATCCACGCGATCGCGCGGGTCGAGGGGCCTGCCGCGGCCGTAGACGTGGCCGCTGGCAATGCTAGATTGGGTTTTGTGGAAGTCGTGCTCCGCAAGCTCGGGAAGGGGTCACGTGCCGTCGCAGGCCGACTCGTGCGAGCCCCGCGGAAGGGATCCGTGGTCGTCATCGAGTTTCCGGATGGCATGCACGAGTACGTGACGACGCCCGTGAAGCGGGTGCTGCGTCTCGCGGGGCGCGAGGTCTTCTACATCGAGACGATCAACAGCCGCTATCGCCTCGAGGTTCGCGGCCGCGAGGACGCGGTCGCCGAGAGCGCCGGCTGACCCTCCGCTCGACCTCGTCGGCGGACCGAACGCGCGGGAGGGTAGCCTCGACCGCTGCGCTCGTCCTGGGAGCGGAGCGTCGGGCGGCCGTGGGCGTCCGGTCGGCGACGCGCACGGGTTGACGACGCGAAGGATCTCGCGTTGGATGCGCCCCCCATGGGTAAGTTCGATCGCAGAAACTCGATGAAGATGAGGCGCCGCAAGGCGCAGAAGAAGAAGAAGGCTCGCCTCAAGCGCCGCCGTGAGGCGGGGAAGCAGGCGGCGGCGAAGAAGTCGACCGCCAAGAAGTCGTCGCCGCCGAAGGCGCAGGGCTGATTCGCCTTTTCCCGCGGGGCGCGCCTTCGGGCGCGTGCTGCGCGAGCTCGTGAGAGACGGCGATGCCGTCTCTCAGGGGTGGTTTGCGTCCTCGTCCTCGGCGGGGGGCTCCGCCGGCGGGATCGTCGCCGGCGCGCTCGGCGGCGGCTCGTGGACGCCGATGCGGATCGTCGGGAAGTGCGTGGGCCGCGGCCTCGCCGGCGGCTCCGCGGGAGGCGCGGGCTCTCCGAGGAGGCCGACGTCGCCGTCCGCGCGCGTCTCGTCCACGAGACGCCAGTCGCCTTTGAAGTCGTGCCAATCCTGGCGGAGGACGGTCACGCGGAGGTCGCCTTCGTCGATGCGGTACCAGGCGACTTTGACGAACATCTCCGCGTCCGCCTTTCCCTTCATGCGGAAGCCGGCGAGCTCGTAGTCCGCGACGCGCACCGTCGCACCCCACGCTTTCCTGCGCTGGAGGAAGGCGTCGCGGGCGCTCGGCGCGACCTTCTCCGCGGCGAGCTCCATCCTGCCGAAGCGCGTGTTGACGTTGAGCTCGGTCGCCGCCTCCTGCGCTCGTGCGGCGGGCGATTGATGGCCGAGGCAGCCCAGGACGGCGATCGAGAACGGCAGAGCGAGCAGCGCGCGCATACGAGACCGTAGGCACGTTCGCGCATGGAGGGCCAAGTTCTCGGCGGCGTACGGCCGCGCTCGGCTCGGGTCGCCTGTTCCGGGGCGCGTGGTAGGCTCCGCCACCGTGTCCTGGCACGTCGAATCCTGGAAGGACAAGCCTCGCGCCCAAGACGTGGCCTACGAGGACCCCTCGGCGGTCGAGGCTGTCGTCGCGAAGCTGAAGACGCTTCCGCCACTCGTCACTTCCTGGGAGGTCGAACGGCTGAAGGAGCTGGTCGCCGAGGCCCAGGTCGGCAAGCGCTTCCTTCTCCAGGGCGGCGACTGTGCGGAGACGCTCGCCGACTGCCAGCCGGGGATCATCACGAACAAGCTGAAGATCCTCCTGCAGATGTCGCTCGTGCTGATCCACGCGGCGAAGAAGCCGGTGGTCCGCGTCGGGCGTTTCGCCGGGCAGTACGCCAAGCCTCGCTCGAGCCCGACGGAGACGAGGGACGGCGTCGTCCTCCCCAGCTACTTCGGCGACATCGTCAACCGGCCCGAGTTCACGCCGGAGGCACGGCGTTTCGATCCGCGCGCGATGCTCGACGCGTACGGGCACGCGGCGATGACGCTCAACTTCATCCGCTCGCTCTCGATCGGCGGCTTCGCGGACATGCACCACCCCGAGTACTGGGATCTCGGCTTCATGTCGCGCGCCGACCTGCCCGACGACATACGTGCGGAGTACAAGCAGACGACCGAGAAGCTGGCGGAGGCCCTCCGCTTCATGGAAGCGATCGGCGAGACCACCGTCGACGAGCTCACGCGCGTGAACTTCTATACGAGCCACGAAGGGCTCAACCTCCATTACGAGTCCGCGCAGACCCGCAAGGTCCCCCGCCGCGACGGCTACTACCTGCTCACGACGCACATGCCGTGGATCGGCGAGCGCACGCGCGCGCTCGACGGGGCGCACGTCGAGTTCTTCCGCGGAATCGAGAACGTCGTCGGCGTGAAGCTCGGACCCAAGATCGACCCGCAGGAGGCCGTGAGCCTCTTTCGGATCCTCAACCCGACGAACGAGCCCGGGAAGATCGTGGCGATCACGCGCATGGGCGCGGGGAACGTCGAGAAGGTGCTCCCGTCGCTCGTCGACGCGGTCCAGCGCGCGCAGCTCCGCGTCTTGTGGGTGTGCGACCCGATGCACGGCAACGGCATCGTGACGTCGAGCGGGCTCAAGACCCGCAACTTCGACGACATCCTGCTCGAGATCGAGCGCACGTTCGCGATCCACGAGCGCCTCGGCACCGTGTTCGGCGGCGTGCATTTCGAGCTCACCGGCGAGGACGTCACCGAGTGCATCGGTGGCGGCATCGACGAGTCGGACCTCGACAAGAACTACCTGTCCGTCTGCGACCCACGCCTCAACTACCGCCAGGCGCTCGAGATGGCCCTGCGGATCGGCGCGTGGATGTCGGGAGCTCGGAAAGCTCGGCTCTGACCGAGGGGCTGCGATTCCGTGCCGCGGTCGCGTGGAGGCGGCCCGATCCGGATTTCAACGCCTTGGCCGCGAAAAAACTGGGTTTACGTTCAGGTGTGGCTGGAGAACGACAGTCGCTCGCTTGACCGGCCCAGGACGGGCATTGTACCGATGTAGGACCTCCACGACGGGGCGCTGCAGTGCAGGGTTCTGTGCTGTGACGCTTCGGAGACGTCGGCGACGAGCCGGGTCTCGGGTGCCGGAAAGGCACCTTCGAAACGAAGGCAGCAGCAAGAAGCAGCAGCAGGATGGTTCAAGGACACATGGGCAGTCGCATGAGTTGGCCGCAGATCCGCCGGAGCGACGAGTTTCGAGGCCGGTGGGTGGCTCTCGACAACTGCAGGTACGACGCTCGGACGGCGCAGCCCATCGAAGGGACCATCGTCGACGCCGACGAAGACCTGGTCGAGCTCTGCACCCGGATCCGCCAGAGCGACAACAAGCACTGCGCGATCCTGTTCTGCGACGACACCGACGACGCGCTTCCCCCGTCCTCGCGGCAACCCCGCACCTCCTTCACCCCGACCCACTGACCGGCCGAGCTGACCGAGCCTCCCGACGGCTCGGCCCAGGCCGGATCACAGAAGACGAGCCGATGCGACGCGGCCGACGCCACGGCCGCGTCTTCCGGCGATCACGAGCCGTCCCGTGCTGGGCGCGGTCGCTCCCGCGCTGGCCGCGGTCGGAGCTCGGTCAGCCGTTCTTCTTGAGCTGACTCGGCAACGGCGGCGGCGCCGGCCTCGGTCGCGGCTGGTCCGAGCCAGAAGGCGGTGGGCCCGGGCGCGCCGCGGGCCCGGTGCCGACCGAGGGCCGGGCGGGCGGCGGCCTGTCGGCGTGCGCCGGCGCGCCGGCGGGGATCCGGCCCGACGAAGCGGGGCCGACCGGCCCCGTCGCGGAGCGAGCCTGCGCCGGCGGTGCGCCTGGTTGCGCCGGCGGAGCCGCGGGAGCGGTGCCGGGCTTCGGCGCGCCCGGCGACGCCCCGGGTGCGGCGACGATGCCCGGGCGACGGCCGGAGTCGGGCGCGGAGGGCGGAGCCGCCGGGATGCGACGAACGGAGCCGGCGGCCGCCGGCGGGACGGGGAGGCGCCGCGCGGACTCGGGGGCGGAGGGCGTGGACGGCCGAGCTGCCGGGAGGCGACGCGAGGACTCGGCCCCAGGAGCGACCGGCGCCGCCGGGATGCGGCGCGAGGACTCGACGGCCGGAGCCGCCACCGGGATGCGGCGAGCGGATTCGGCGGCCGGAGGCACCGCGGGCATGCGGCGAGCGGATTCGGCGGCCGGAGGTGCTGCGGGCATGCGGCGAGCGGATTCGGCAGCCGGAGGTGCTGCGGGAAGGCGGCGTGAGGACTCGGCGGCCGGAGGCGCTGCGGGCAGTCGGCGCGAGGACTCGGCGACCGGAGGTGCTGCGGGAAGGCGGCGCGAGGACTCGGCCGTGGGGAGACCGCCTCCCGGCCTCGAGGGCGGCGGCGCATCGGGAGCGCCGGGCTCGCGGCGGCGGACGACGATGCGTGGCTTCGACCCGGCCGGCAGCGGAGCGGGACGTGCCGCTCGGATGGCGGGGGCGCGCTGCACCGGCGGTGTGTCCGAGCTCGGTGCGGCGATGGGCGTGTCGCGCCGCGCGGGCGTCGCGGAGCCCGCGGTGGCGTAAGCGGTGTCGGACGTTCCTGCGAACGCCTGCGGTCGAGCAGACGCCGCCGCCTGGCTCGGAGGACGCGCCGCGGGCCGATCCGTGTCGGAGGCGCCGCCCGCGTAGGCCTCGGCCGCGGCGTTCGCCTCGGCGAGGGCGGTCTCGAGATCGTCGCCCTCGAGGTTCTCGAACTCGCTGAGGTCGATGTCGATCGAGAAATCGAGCTCCTTCTTGTTCGCGCCCGTCTCGCCGAAGCGCCGAGCCGCCTTCGCGACGTGCCGCTTGTACGTGCCCTCCTCGATCTGGCGGCAGATACGCGACCAGTACATCGAGTACGTCTGGAACTTCTGCGAGATGACGCTGAAGCGGTAGCGCTGCGCCGTGTTGCGGATCTGCGTCTTGCGGAGGACGGCGAAGCGGCGGTCGACGTCCTTCCGCTGCGTCGTGGGCTCCGTCTTCTCGAAGCCCATGAAGTACTGCTCGTAGAGCGCGCGCAGTCGATCGACCCGCTCCTCGAGCTCCGTGAGAGCCATGTCGAGCTCTTTCTGCGGGTCCTTCTTCTGCTGTTCCACGGAGCGCCCAACGGTGGCTCTTGCGGCGGAGGACGCTCCGCCGGCAGGCGACCGACTCTAGTTTTGACCCCCGAAGCCGTGGAGTAAAGTCACGCGTTCGTGTGCCCTGTCTTCGGATCTCGTGATCGAGCGAGATCGAGGCATCAGAGCGGCGTGACTTTGACGTTGTCGAAGCACACCTTGGCCTCCCAGTCGTTGAACCCGAAGTGGTCGTGGCCCTGACCGGCGAGCGGCGCGGGGTCGGCCCAGGCGAAGTAGTCGATGCCGTTGACGGAGACGCGGATCGTCTTGCCGTCCGTTCGCTCGATCTTGAACTGGTAGAGTTGCTCCTTGGCCACCGGCTGCCTGCGCGGGTCGTCGGCGGTCTTGTCGACGCGGATCTCCTTGCGGTCGGCTCCGTGCTCGTTGAGGCGAGCGAGCGCGTGGATCGTGTTGCGCCAGCCGCCGAGGATCACGATGTAGCTCGTGGCCGTCGTGTACGAGATGCTCGTGGCGTAGGAGCGTCCGTCGCCCCAGACCTCGGCCTTGATGTCGCCGTCGTCGGTGAGGGCGTACGCATCGAACTCGATCCGTGCGTTCACCGGCAGCGTCCGGTTCAGCCATATCCCTCGGTTGTGCGCGTTCTCGGCGCAGAGCCGGCCATTTTCGATGCGCCAGGCGTTCGTACGTGCGGGCGACCAGTCCGGTCCGAGGTTGCTCACGCGGCGGGAGCTCGGCTGGAGCGAGCCGGCGTCCGCTGCGTCCGTGCCGAAGAAGACGTCGGCTCCGGCCTCGTTGACCGCTCGAGCGCGTCCGTCGGCCGCCGCCTTCGCGACCGCGGCGTCGATCGAGAGGGACGTCGCCGACGCGTCGCCCGGCAGCGCCAGCGCCTCGCCGGCGTCGGGCCGGTCGAACGTGTCCACGAACGGCTCGGTCATCACGTTGACCGACGGCGTGAACGTCGGCGTCGGCGTGGCCGTGGCGGACGTGCCGGCGTCTTGCGACGGAGCGCTTCCGGTGGGCACGCACGCGACCGCGAGCGTCACGGACGCGAGGACGCCGGCCGCAGCGCGCGGCCGTGCGCCGGCGTGAAGGGTCGACCAGACACGGAGGAAACCAGCCGGGCTCACGGGCCCGGTTCTTAGCACAGCGTCGTCGCGTCCCGTGAACGCCGCGCCGCGCACGGCGGAGCGCCGCGAACGACCCCGCTCTCGGACGGCCGACCTCGACCCGGGCTCCGCACGCACGAGAGCCGCGCGTCGCGTGGCGACTCGACGCGAGCGTTCGCTCGAAAGCCCATCACGAACCGTGGCGAAAGGCCGATACCGGCCCAATTCTGGGAAGGCCGCGTATCGGGGAGATACGTGGTAATAAGCCCGGCACTCCGGTCGGCGCCTCGCCCGCGACGGCGTGGCGGGCCAAGAGCACGAAGAAGACCATGCACCCGATCCTCTTCCGCATCCCGCTCCCGAAGATGCCTCTCAAGCTTTGGTGGGCGCTCGCGGCCGTAGCGGCCATCGCCGCGCTCTATGCGATCCTCGGCCTTCGGCGGAAGGACCGCACCACCGTCGCCGTGTCCTTGGTGATCGGCGTCGGCGCCGGTATCGCGGGGTACGTCTTCCGCGCGACCGAGTACAGCGCGCCGAATCTGCCCATCTACTCGTACGGCGTGATGCTCGGCCTGTCGCTCGTGGTCGGCTGGTACCTCACGCTGACGCTCGCGGAGAGGGACGGGCTGCCGAAGGAGACGATGGCGAACTGCTACGTGATCACGGCGCTCGCCGCGATCTTCGGTTCGCGTCTGCTCTACGTCATCACGAACCCCGACGAGTTCAAGCAGGCGAGCGACTTCTTCGCGCTCCGTCGCGGCGGTCTCGTCGCGTACGGCGGTTTCATCGGCGGCTATCTGGGGAGCTGGATCTATCTGCGGATGCACAAGATCCGGCTGATGCCCTGGGCCGACGTCGCGGTGCCCAGCCTCGCCTCGGGTCTGCTCATCACCCGCATCGGCTGCTACCTGTTCGGCTGCGACTTCGGCAAGCGGCTCTCGGACACTGCCCCCGGCTTCCTCAAGAAGCTGGGGACGTTCCCGCACTGGCCGCAGGGCACGATCGAGGGGAGCGAAGGCGCGCCGGCGTTCGCGCGGCACCTCGACATCGTCGGGCGCTACTCGCCCGCGGGTGAGGAGCTCATGAAGATGGGCCACTCGTACCCGGTCCACCCGACGCAGATCTACGAGTCGCTCGTCGGGCTCGTGCTGCTCGTGCTCCTGCTCTGGCAGCGCAAGCACCAGAAGTTCCGCGGTCAGATCTTCTTCCTGTTCGCGTTCGGCTACGGCTACCTGCGGTTCTTGATCGAGATCCTGCGCGACGACTCGGAGCGCGGCGAGTTCGGCCCGATGATGGGCGAGCACTGGCTCATCGCCGGATCGCTGCTCGTGATGAGCATCGCGTTCGTCTTCGGCATCTCGCTCGGCATCGCGAACACCAAGATCCGCAACGTCGCGCGCGTGCTCGCGTTCATCCCGCCGATCGTCGCGTTCGTGATGCTGAAGCCGCCGTCGTTCGCGAAGCAGCAGGCCATCCAGCTCTCGACGAGCCAGTGGATCGGCCTCGTCACGGCGGTCCTCTGCTCGTACTTCTACGCGAAGTTCTGGGAGGCGGCGCGCAAGAGCCCGAAGCTCGCGATGGGCATCGAGTCCCTGGGTGACATCAAGCCGACCCATGACGATCTCGCCCCGCGCCGCAAGAAGCGCGTCGAGGAGGACGAGGAGGAGGAAGAGGACGAGGAGGAGGTCGCCGCGTACGGGGCCGACTCCGACGAGAGCTCGAAGGACGAGTCGGCGGGCAAGAAGAAGAAGGGCCTCGTCGCCAAGAAGAAGAAGGACGACGAGGCGTCCGCCTCGGACGACGGCGACACGGAGAGCGAGGACTCCGACGCCGGCGAGGCGAAGGACGCCGCCGGCGACGAGAGCGACTCCGAGTCCGACGACGGCGAGGGGAAGGACGAGTCGAAGAAGGACGAAAAGAAGAGCGAGAAGGCCGACGAGCCGGCCGAGAGCGCCTGACGCGCGAGCGCGGGCAGCGCTATGCTCTCCCGCTCGCATGGGGCGCCTACTCGTTTCGTCCGCGGCGGCGGCGATCGTGCTCTCGATCGCGCTGCCCTCCTGGGCCGACAAGATCGCGGTCCTGCCGTTCACTTCGCCGACGAACGTTCCTCGGCCGGAGCTCGAGGAGATCCGGCGGTGGACGCGCGAGGCGGTCACGAAGACGGGGCACACCTACGCGACGGACGACGAGATGGTGTCCGCCGAGGCCGCCGTGAAGGACGGCACGGCCGACACGAGCCAAGAGCACGTCGCCGCGGGGCGTGCGGTCGGTGCGGACTGGACGCTCACCGGGCGCGTCGAGCGGATCGATCACCCTCCCGTGCCGGAGCGCGACGAAGAGGGCTACACCACGTACCGGCTCGAGCTCGAGGCGGCGCAGATCGCCACGGGTCGCGTCGAGTCGCTCTCGCGCGAGGTGTTCCCGGACGAAGGGACGAACGACATCGCCGAGATGATCGCGCTCCTCGTTCGCCCGGAGGGGATCGCGAACGCGGAGATCCCGTGGCTGCACGCCGAGCGTCGCCGACCGAAGGCGCGTCCGAAGCCGGCTCCGCAGGAGCCGCCCCCGCAGCAAGAGGAGCCCCAAGGACCGCCGGCCCCTCGGCTCGTCTACGGCGCAGGGCATCCGATCGCCCTGGGCGCTTCGATCGGCGTGACGAACGCGATGGCGCGTCCCGAGCAGGCGCGCGGGCCGTCGTGGGCGATGCCGATCGGCGTCGTCTTCGGCTACGCCCTGCCCGACACCGTGCCCGGCCTCGAGATCCGGGCGAACGTCACCTCGCAGGTGATCGGCCCGCGCGCGCTCGAGCTCTCCGCCGGGGCGCGCTACGCGCTCGCCCCGTTCCGGGGCGTCCGGCTCTTCCTCGGTCCCGAGCTGCTCCTCGGCGCGCACGCCGCGCTCGGCGCCGCGAAGACGACGCGCTTCCTCGCGCACGGATCGGCGTTCCTCGCGATCGGGATCACCGAGAACTTCCAGGCCGAGATCGCCGGCGATCTCTCGACGGCGCTCGGCGGCCGCGGGACGCTGCTTCTCGGAGGCGGGACCGCGCGCGCGGTCTTGCGCTTCTGACGGAGGATGGGCGTGACCGAAGAGCGCCGCCTCGCCACGCGTCGCGACACCACGCGGCTGGGGGCCGAGATCGCGAAGACGCTCGCGCCCGGCGACCTCGTGCTCCTCTCTGGCGATCTCGGCGTCGGCAAGACGTTCCTCGCGCGAGCGATCGCGCGCGCGCTCGGCGTCCCGCCCGACGTCGCCATCGCGAGCCCGACGTTCACGCTCGTGCAGGAGTACTCGACGCCGCGCGGGCCTCTGCTCCACGTCGACGTCTATCGACTGCGCGACGAGGACCTCGAGAAGACGAAGGCGGAGGTGCGCCGTCTCGGGCTGGCGGAGCGAAGGGCCGAGGGCGCGATCCTCCTCGTCGAGTGGGGCGAGGACGTCGAGTCCGAGCTCGGTCCTGCCGACCTCACGGTGAAGCTCGCGATCGAAGGCGGGCAGCGCGTCGCGAGGATCGCGCGCCACACGCGCTGAGACGCGAGGGCGAAAGCACGCAGATCGATCGGTCACACCTGCGGCCGAACGACCTCAGTTCTCGCCGAGCGCCCCGATCGAAGCAGCGATCCGGTCGCGGGGTACAGCGCCGGAGGTGGGCGCAACGGGTGCGCACGAGTGGCACCGAAATGCGTTGAGACGTCGGCGATACGCGGGAAACCGCTGGCGCGCCGTTACCGATCGTCGCGCCATGGATCGCTGGCACCCTTCTCGATCCGTTCTCGGTCTGCTCGTCGTCGGGGCGATCGGTCTCGGCGCGTGCGCCGGGCCCGGAGCGCTGTTCGAGGCCGACGACGGAGAGCCCGCCGACGACTCGCCCGAGATCGTGGCGAGGGCTCCGGGCGTTCCGGGTGACGACGATCGGCTCGACGCGTCGAGCGAGCCTCGGGAGATCGACCCGATGCAGCAGGCGGGCACGGGGGAGACGGCCGGCGAGTTCGTGCTCGTCACGCCGCACGGCGAGTTCCGGCTCGTGTACGAGCTCATCGACGGGTTGCCGATCATCGAGGGCGACGTGGTGCTGCCGGTGCCGCCGGCCGTCGACGTCATGGCGGCCACGCACGTGGGCCGCCGCTGGCCGAAGGGGGTCGTCCCGTACGTCATCCACCCCGACCTGCCGGATCAGGGACGCGTCACGGCCGCGATCGCGCACTGGAAGGAGAGGACGAACATCCGCTTCGTCCCGCGCACGAACGAGACCGACTACGTCGAGTTCCAGCCGTCCACGGGCTGCTCGTCGATGATCGGTCGCATCGGCGGCAGGCAGACGATCAACCTCTCGACGGGCGAGACCGCGTCGAACGTCGTCGCCGTCGCGATCGATCGCTCGAGCGGAAGGGTCCACTACTTCTACCGGCGCGGCCACGCGACGATCGGGTCGACGGTTCGTGCGGACGCGAGCAGGCCGCACTTCAAGTACCTGCTCCCGGACGGGAAGACGCCGTCGGACATCGTCGACGTCGCGTTCGGGACGAACGGTCGCGTCTTCGCGTGGTACTCCGACGGCACCGTCAGCGAAGGAACGATCACCGATCTCGCGAAGCACGCCGCGCCTGCGCCGTACTCGCTCGCGCCCGGCAAGAACCCGTCGGACGTGCTCGCCATCGCGATCGACAAGAGCTCCGTCGTCCACGCGTTCTACAAGGACGGCACCTACAGCACGGGCACGCCGAAGGAGCTCGCGTCGAAGTCGGCCTCGCGTCCGTTCACGGTCGCGTCCGGAAAGACGATCGCCCAGCTCGCGCACGTCGCCGTCGGCTCCGACGGGACGTTCCACGCCTTCTACACCGACGGGCGCACGAGCTCGGGCACGGCCGCGAACCTCGGCTCCGGCGGGACCCTCACGAAGGTGAGCTTCCCGGGCCACTGCAGCACGGGCTCGACCATCCACGAGATCGGCCACGCCGTCGGCTACTACCACGAGCAGACCCGCATCGACCGCGACGACCACGTCACGATCAACTGGAACAACATCTCCGCGGGACACTCGCACAACTTCCAGAAGTACTCCGCCGCGAACGGCAAGGACCGCGGCCAGTACGACTTCGACTCGATCATGCACTACGACTCGTACGCCTTCTCGGCGAACGGTCTGCCGACGATCGTGAAGAAGGACGGAGGCACGATCACGGGCCAGCGGGTCGCCCTCAGCCCGGGTGACGTCGCGGCGGCCTTCGCGATGTATCCCGACCCGCCCGCGGTTCCCTGACCGCGCGGCGCCCGCGGCGGACGGCGGACCCGGCCGCCGCTTCATGGTCTATGATCCTCTCCATCTTTGGAGAGCTCGACCGCAGCCGCCCGGCGTGATCTGTTCGGCATCGCCATCGTCGCCGCGCTCATCGCGCTGGCGCTGGCGTTCGGCGCGCAACGCGGGCGGCGCACGCTCGCGGTGGTCGCGCGGACCGCGGACACGACGTCGCTCGTCGGCGATCAGGTGACGTTCACGTTCCAGCCGACGTCCGGCCGGCTCGAGCTGGAGAGCCAGGACGGGAGGAGCCGCATCGAGATCGACATGTCGCTCGTCGTCGACGGCGTCGAGCGGCCGCTCGCGATGCGCCGCGGGGACATCCACCGGAAGGACAAGTCGACGCTCGTCGGCGAGTTCCCGATCGAGGTCGGCGAGGAGCGGGCGACGGGCGCGCTCGAGCTGCGGATGGACCCCGCCGGGGATCTCGTGACCGCGAGCCTCGCCGTCTCGCACGAGCCCGGGAGCTCGGACCACACCTACGCGCTCCGGTTCGGCCTTTCGGCGCAAGGGCGCGCGGTGTTCATGCCCGGCGTCGGTCAGGTCGGCGACACGGCGAGCACGCGGGCGCGGACGGTCGTGCTCGACGACGACGTCCATCCCATCGCGATGCTCTCGTCCCAGGGGCCGCTCTCGATCACCGAGGCCGAGCCGGACACCGCCGCGAAAGGCGCGCGCACGCGCCTCGTCGTCTCCGCGAAGACCGAGACCGCGCTCCGACGCGCGCTCGGGGCCGTCCCCGGCAAGCCGGCTCGGCTCGACATCTCCGTGCTCATGGGCGAGTCGAGCCTCGGGCTCTGGGGGCGCTTGTACCGCCTCTCGCACGTCCCCGTCGCGAAGGTCACCGGCGTCGTCACCGGGACGAGCGAGCGGGCGCGCGTCATCGCCCTCGACGAAGAGGGCCATCCGCAGGTGCGTGCCTTGGTCGATGCGGAGGGCCGATTCGAGCTCGAGGCCCCGACGAGGGCCGTGCAGTGGTTCGCGGCGCTCGAAGCGGCGCACACGAGCGCGCCCGTCCGCTTCGTCCCCGGCACCCCTTGGGATCTGAGGCTCGACGTGTCGCCCGGCGGGGAGCTGTTCGTGAAGGTGACCGACGGGGACACGGGGGAGCCGCTCATCGCTCGGCTCATCGTGAAAGGGATCGAAGGCACGCTCGATCCGAGCTTCGGGCCGGACTACCGCGCGTCCGGCGCGGGGCCGCTGATGGACGTGCTCGAGGGAGAGGTGAAGACGCCGCTGCCCGCGGGCAAGTACCGCGTCTCCGCGACGAAGGGGATCGAGTGGAGCATCGACTCGCAGGAGGTCGAGATCACGAGCGGTCACACGAAGACCGTCGAGCTCTCGCCTCGTCACGTCGTCCCCACGCCGGGGATGGTGGGCTGCGACCTTCACGTGCACGCGCGACCGAGCTTCGACAGCCCGGTGACGCCGGAGGACCGCGTACTATCGCTGATCTCCGCGGGCATCGATTTCGCCGTGCCGACCGAGCACAACGTCGTGGGCGACTACGGGCCGGCCGTGGAGTTCTTGCAGTTGGGCAAGCACCTCGCGCACGTGCCGGGCGTCGAGATCACCACCAGCGCGCCGCGCTGGGGGCACTTCGGCGTCTTCCCGTATCCGACGACGTCCAACGTTCCCGCCTACAGGGGCACGACCGTCGCCGGGATGGTCGCCTCGGCGCGTCGGGGCGATCCTTCGAGGTTCGTCCAGATCCACCACCCGCGGATGGCGCACAACATCGGCTACTTCAACATCGTCAACTTCGATCCGAAGAGCGGCCGCCTGCCCTCCGGCCTCGTCGCGGGCTTCGACGCCATCGAGGTGTACAACGGCTACGAGCTCTTCCGGCGCGAGACCACCGAGCGCGTGCTCGAGGACTGGTTCGCCATCCTCAACCACGGCAAGCGCATCGCGGCGACGGGCTCGAGCGACTCGCACCGGATCCAGTACCATTGGGCCGGCTATCCACGTACGTACGCTCTCGTCGACGCGCGGGCCGCCGGCGACACCGGGCAGCCCATCGACACCCGAGAGGTGGTGGCGGCGCTCAAGAAAGGGAGGGGGTTCGTCACGAGCGGACCCATCATCGACTTCGCTCTCCTCGAAGGCGGGAGGATGGCTCGCCCCGGCGACGAGATCGCTCATCGAGCATCGCTCTCGGGCAGGCTCGAGGTCAGGGCCGCTCCGTGGGTCGACGTCACGTCCGTGGAGGTGCTCGCCGGTGTGCCTGCCCACGGCCACGGGCCGGGCTCGGTGGTGTCGCTCTACAAGACGACCATCCCGTCGAAGCCGACGGTGCTCGGCAAGGAGGAGGGAAGCCTGGAGGAGGCCCAGGCGCGGAGCATCCGGCTCGACACCGATCTCTCGTTGTCGATCCCGGACGGCGCGCGGTGGATCGTCGCCGTCACGCGCGGCGAGCGCCGCATGGACGACGCGCTGCCGTTCATGCCGATCCAGCCGCTGGCGTTCACGAACCCGATCTACGTCCGCTAGGCGATCGGAGCGGGTGCTGCCTCCCGAGCTCATGGGTGCGGGCCGGAGCCCGCCGGACCCGGCCCCCCGCCGGGGAGGCGCGCGGGGCGGTTGGGGTATCCTCGAGTTGCTGCTAGGTTTGGCGGCTCGGTGGACACGACCTTCGGGCGCTATCGGCTCCTCGAAAAGCTCGGCCAGGGCGGCATGGCCGAGGTCTTCAAGGCCAAGAGCTACGGCGTCGAGGGCTTCGAGAAGGTCGTCGTCATCAAACGCATCCTTCCCGAGCTCGCCGCGTCCGACGAGTTCGTGGAAATGTTCATCCACGAGGCGAAGCTCGCCGTCCGCCTCTCGCACGCGAACATCGTCCAGGTCTTCGACCTCGGGATCGCCCCCGGCACCGTGGTCGGCGGCATGCCGCAGCCCGACGCGTACTACATGGCGATGGAGTACGTGAACGGGCCCGACCTCGCCACGCTGCTCGCGCGGTGCCGGCGTGCCGAGGTGCAGATCCCGATCGAGATGGCGGTCTACATCGCCGCGGAGGTCGCCAAGGGGCTCGATCACGCGCACCGCAGGCGCGACGAGCAGAACGAGCCGCTCAACATCGTCCACCTCGACGTCTCGCCGCAGAACGTGCTCTTGTCGCTCGAGGGCGAGGTCAAGGTCACCGACTTCGGCATCGCCAAGGCGCGCGGCGCGCTCGAGCCGAAGGGCCTCGAGGACACGCGCAGCCTACGCCTCCAGGGCAAGTACGGCTACATGAGCCCGGAGCACGCGGCGGGCGAGCCGGTCGACGCGCGCAGCGATCTCTTCTCGCTCGGGACGGTGCTCTACGAGATGCTCGCGGGGGTCAACCCGTTCACCGCGCCGACGTCGTTCGAGACGCTGCGCCGCGTGCAGGCGTGCGAGTACCCGCCGGTCGAGCTCCTCCGTCCCGACGTCCCGCCCGAGCTCGTCGCGCTCCTCAAGACGGCGATGGCGCGCGACGTCGACGCGCGCTTCCCGGACGCCGGCCGCATGTACGAGGCGCTCCTCGCGTTCCTCTACTCGCAAGGCCGCCGCTTCAGCGCGCACGACCTCGCCGACTTCCTCGCGGGCTTCCGCATGCCCGACGAGACCGGGCAGTACGTCATCCTCGACGCGGAGGGAGCCCCGTCGCAGGAGCGCACACCGGTCGAGGTGCCGGCGGCGCGGCGCGACGTCCCCTCGGTCACGAAGGTCGAGGTCGGCGTGCCCGTCGTCGACGTCGGACGCGCCGTCGAGCTCGGCGAGCGACGCGAGGTGACGGCGCTCGCGATCGAGCTGCCCGCGTCGCGAGACGGCTCGGTGTCTCCGCCGGCGGGTGACGGCACGTCGCTCGGCGAACGCGCCGCCGACACCATCACGCGATACGGCGGGCTCATCGTCTCGCGCGAGCCCGAGACGATCACCGCGCTCTTCGGCGTGAACGACCCCGACGGGCGCGACACCGAGATCGCGACGCGCTGCGCGCTCGTCGTCTTGCGGTCGCTGGCCGGGACGCGCCAGCCGAGCGCGGGGCTGCACGTCGGCCGCATCCACGTGACGAGCGACGGCCGGCCGACGGAGGACGAGCGCCTCGCCACGCTCGTGGCGACCGCGCGCGATCTCGCACGCGTCCGCGAGGGCATGTGCGCGATCAGCGCCTCGGCGATGAGGCAGGTGCGCAACCTCTTCGTCTTCGACACGCTCGACGTCTCGCGGCCGGGCGTGAGCACGACGACGACGCTGCTCGTGAAGGAGGTGCGCGGCACGAGCGAGGCGTTCGGGAAGTTCGTCGGCCGGCGTGACGAGCTGCGCGCCGTCGGCGAGATGCTCGCCAGCGCGACGCGGCGCACCGCGCGCGTGCTCACCATCCGCGGCGATCACGGCGTCGGAAAATCCAGGCTCCTCTTCGAGGTCGAGCGGCGCCTCCAGAAGGGCGGCTACAACGTCGGCTGGTACCTCGCGACCTGTCCTCCGCGCGGCACGGATCTCCCGCTCTCCGGGCTCGAGTGCATGCTCCAGACGCTCTGCGGCGTCGCCGAGGGAGACGCCGAGCCGCGCATTCGCCAGGTGGTGCCGCGCCTACGCGCGCTCGGCCTGCAAGAGGAGGAGGTCTCCGCCGTCCTCGCCGCGCTCGGCGCGTCGTCGCGGCCGCAAGGCGCGAAGGGACGCGCGGCACCGACCGGGAGCGCGAAGGCCGTCCTCGCCAACGCGTTCACGCGCATGGTGCAGAGGCTCTGCGAGGATCGCCCGCACGCGCTGGCGTGGGACGCGGCCCACTCGATGGACGCGGACACGTTCGCGGTGCTCGAGACCGTGCTCGAGCGCATCCCGCAGGCGCGGTTCCTCGTCGTGCTCGCCGCGCGCGCCGGCTTCAGCCACCCCCTCGAGAAGCTCGAGATCCACCGTGCGCTCGATCTCGGCGACCTGAAGCCCGAGGACATCGAGCGGCTCGTGGCCGTCCGTCTCGGCGTCACGCGCGTCCCGGTCGAGCTGATGCGCTTCATCCGCGAACGCGCGGGCGGGCACCCGCAGATGATCGAGGAGATCATCAAGGCGCTCGTCGAGGCGCGGGCGGTGACCGTCGCCGACGGAAGCGTCGTGACGATGAAGCTCGTCGGCCAGGAGCTCTCGCTGCCGAAGACGTTGCGCGGCCTCGTCGCCTCGCGCATCGCCCGCGTCGACGCGCGCGACCGCGCGATCCTCCAGGCGGCCGCGATCCTGGGCGATCCGATCAACGCCTCGGTGCTCGGGCAGATGACGGGGTTGTCGATGGCCGCGCTCGAGAAATCGCTCGCCGCCCTCAAGGAGCACGGCTTCCTCGTGCAGACCGGCCCGATCGAGCTTCGGTTCGGGTCGCCCATCGTCCGCGAGATCGTCGTCGATGCGATCACGGCCGAGGCCTCCCGCGAGATGCACGCGGCCGCGGGGCTCGCGCTCGAGAAGGCGGCTTTCGCCTCGGGCGAGAACGTCGCCCACCCCGCCGAGTACGCCGGACGCATCGCGACGCACCTCTACTGCGCCGGCGAGCGCGACCGCGCGGGGCTCTGGTTCGCGACGAGCGCGGAGCGGCGCCTCGAGGCCGGGCAGTTCGAGGCCGCCACGCGCGACTACGCGCGAGCGATCGAGCTCGGGGATCTCGCCGAGCGCGACACGGACGCCGTGCTCCGTTGGTTCGCCGGCCTCGCGAAGGCGGTGCGCTTCGCCGGCGCGCTGCCGGAGGCGATGGAGATCTGCGAGAAGGTCATCGCGCGCATCGACGCGGGCTCGACGCCCGGGACGGACGAGGGCGACGAGCGTCGCGTCCGCGTCCGCATCGACGCGGGGCGCATCCTCGGAGCCCTGCACATGTTCGACGCGGCGCGAGCGCAGCTCGGCGCGGCGGAGGCGATCGCGCAGGCGCGGCCGGAGCTCGTCAAGTCGGCGCTCGTCGCGGCGGCGGAGCTCGCCGGACGTCAGGGCGACTTCACGCGGGCGCTCGCGCTGCTCGAGCGGCAGAAGGACCTCGTGAGCGCGGGCGACAAGCACGAGGAGCACAAGCTGCTCGTCAGCCTCGTGCAGACGAACGCGGCGATGGGCGACCACGCGGCGGCGATGCGCCACTTCGAGCGCGCGTGCGCGGTGCTCCCGGACGATCCAGTCGCGATCTGCGAGCGCCACAAGCTGAAGGCGCTCATCGACTACTTCGCGCGCGACTTCCGTGCGAGCGCCCTCGAGTCCGAGAAGGCGATCGACAAGGCGCGCGAGCTCGGCCTCCAGTACGAGGTCGCGATCAACCTCCACAACCTCGGCGACGTCCTGATCCTCCTCGAGGACTACCCGCGCGCGTACGGCGCGCTCAAGCAATCGGTCGCGCTCTGCGACGAGCTCGGCTACGAGCGCCTCGGCAGCCACAACCGCATGTTCCTCGCGTTCCTCGACGCGCTCGCGGGCGATCCCGACGCCGACCGCGTGCTCCTCCAGGGCATCCGCTACGCCGAGGCCAACGATTTCACCTGGGACGTGCTCGGCGGGCGCCAGCTCCTCGCACGTCTGTACGCGCATCGCGGCGACAACGACGCCGCGCGCCTCGAGTACCAGCGGCTCCGGCAGCTCGCGAAGGCCGCGGGCAATCGCCTCGTCGCGGACGATTGCTTGGACGCCTTGCGCGCGCTCGGCGCCACGCCCTCGCAGCCGCCGCCCCCTCCGACGACGTCCTGAAGCGCCTCCGCGTCAACTCTGACCGAGCAGGTCGATGGCGAGGCTCGACAGGTTGTCGTAGTCCGTCTTGTCGAGCAGCTTCCGGACGTGCGTCTTGTACGTGTTGACGGAGATGCCCGCCATGTCGAGGTACTCCTCCCTCGCGCGTCCGCGGAGCGCGAACTCGAGGATCTCGGCTTCCCGCGGCGACAGGCTCCAGCGATGCCGCGCGCGCTCCTTGGCGGCGTAGACGCGATCGCCCGTCGTGCGCGCGAGGACGTCCGCGACGAAGGGAGCGAGCTCGCTCGTACCGCACGGCTTGCACACGAACCGCGCATCGAGGGTGGCCGCTCGGTTGACCACCTCACGATCGAGCTGCCCGGAGAGGACGACCGCAGGGGTCGCCTTGTGCGTGCGCCTCGCATGCGCGAGGACATCGAGGCCCGAGCCGTCGCCGAGCCCGACGTCGATCACGAACCCGTCCCAGCTGGCGCCGCTGGCGATGTGCCGCTCGGCCTCGGTCGCAGAGGAGGCCGTCTGACACACGCCGTATCGAAGTAGCACGCTCGCGAGCGCGCGCTGCACGAGCGGGTTGTCCTCCACGATCAGGAACGACGGTACGGGCGTCTCCGCCCTCACGGCCGCCACTGACGAGCGCGTCGTTTGCTCCACGCCAATCCCCCTGTGTTCGCAGTTCGCAGTCGGCCGGAGGTCACAGTCCGGCAATCTTCCAGATTACACCTGGGGCGTACGGTCGCGGCGCGGAAATCGACCGCGGCTCGTCCGGGCTCGAACGGAAGCGCGTCAGCTCGGCGGAATTCCTCGGCTCGGGCGCACGGCTCGGGCGCCCGCCATCGCCGCGCGCGGCCATGCGCCGCGCACGCGCTCGGTCGCACGTGCGGCCACCGATCACGGGCGCCGAGCGTGCTAGAAGGGGCGCGGTCCGTCGATGCTACAGCTCGTGCGCAAGGCGTGTTTGCCGGGGATTTGGTCGCAAGGCGTGAAGCTCGCGCGCGAGGGTGCGGTCGCGCTCGTGGAGGAGGGCGCCGGCCAGATGACCTTCCGCGTTCGGGCTGCGACGCATCCAATCGCGCCCACGGTCACGCTCTACGTCGAGGACGGCGAGTGGTCGTGCGACTGCGAGAGCAAGGTCGACCCGTGCCCGCACGTGGCGGCTGCCGCCATCGCGATGTCGCAAGCGGAGGAGAGCGGGGCGCCGCTCGCGAAGGCCGCGCCGGCGCCGGCCGCGCACGTCGGCTATCGCCTGTCGACGCGCGACGGTCGCCTCGCGCTCACACGGGTCATCGTCCGCGGCGAGTCGTCCGAGCCGTTCCGCGGCTCGCTCACGTCGGACATGCTTCGGGCGAAGGTCCCCGACCTGTCCCCGACACACGACGACGTCCGCATCGATCGGATCGTGTCGTCGAGCTCGCGCGACGTGATCCCGCTCGAGCGATTGAGCGACGTCTTCGATGCGCTCTCGAGCGCGAGCGACGTCACGCTCGACGGAGAGAAGGTCCGCGTTTCGTCGGAGCCCATCAAGCCGCGCGCCGTGGTGGAGGACGGCCCGAATGGGACGCTCGTGCTGCGCGTCGAGGCGCTCCCCGGCGTGTCCGTGGTCGGGCTCGGCGTCGGGAGGCTCGACGGCGTGCTCCGTCCGCTCGGTGAGACCATGACGACGGGCGAGCGCCTCGAGCGGCTCCCGCTCGTCCGGAGCTTCCATCGAAACGAGCAGACGGAGCTCGTCACGCGCGTGCTCCCCGAGATCGAGAAGAAGATCGAGGTCGAGATCCGCACGCGTCGTCTCGCGAAGAAGTCGGTGCACGCGCGGCCGCGCATCGCGATGGATTTCTCGCATCACGGGCACACGCTCAGCGTGCTCCCGCTGCTCGTCTACGGCGATCCACCGATCGCGCGGGTCGAGGGCGACGAGGTCGTCTCGCTCGGCGGCGACGTGCCCGTGCGGCGCCTCGATCAGGAGCGCGCGCTCGTGCAGCGCCTGCGCTCCGAGCTGAACCTCGCGCTCGGCCGGCGGGTCCATTTCGACGGCGTCGAGGCGGTACGCTTCGCCGCGCGCTTGCGCGAGTTCATGGATCGCGTCGGCGAGCACGAGCACGCGCGGGTGTTCGAGGGCCGACCTCTGTCGGCGCGCGTCGTGGTCGACGACGAGGGGAGCTTCGACGTCGTGTTCGAGCACGCCTCCGACGGCGACGTGGAGAAGAACGCCGGCGAGACGAAGAAGGCGGATCCGGCGCTCGTGCTCCGCGCGTGGCGCGACGGGCTCGACGTCGTCCCGCTCGAGGGCGGCGGATGGGCGCCGCTGCCCGCCGACTGGCTCGCGAAGCACGGCGCGCGCGTGGCCGATCTGCTCGATGCGCGCGATCCGGAGACGAAGAAGCTCCCGCGCGCTTCGCTCGTCGATCTCGCCGCGCTCTGCGATGCGCTCGAGGCTCCTCGTCCGCTCGCGGTCGACAAGCTCGGTCCGCTCATCGCGGGCTTCGACGGGATCCCGCGCGCGCCGTTGCCGGCGGATCTCACGGCGACGCTCCGCGACTACCAGGCCCGCGGCGTCGACTGGCTCGCCTTCCTCCGGAGCGCCGGCCTCGGGGCGGTGCTCGCGGACGACATGGGCCTCGGCAAGACGCTGCAGACGATCTGCTCCTTGCCCGATCGACCCGCTCGCTCGCTCGTCGTCTGCCCCAAGAGCGTCGTGTACAACTGGCAGCGCGAGATCGAGCGGTTCCGTCCGGGCCTCTCCGTCGCCGTCTATCACGGGCCGAAGCGATCCATCGATCGCAACGCCGCCGTGACGCTCACCACCTACGCCGTGCTCCGGCTCGACGCCGACAAGCTGAGCGCGGAGGAATGGGACACCGTCGTCCTCGACGAGGCGCAGGCGATCAAGAACGAGTCGAGCCAGACGGCGCGCGCCGCGTACGAGCTCCGCGCCTCCTTCCGCATCGCGTTGAGCGGTACGCCGGTCGAGAACCGGCTCGAGGAGCTCTGGAGCATCATGCGCTTCACGAACCCCGGCCTCCTCGGCGGGCTCTCGAGCTTCCAGGAGCGTTACGTCTCGCCGATCGCTTCCGGGGACGCGGCCGCAGCCGATCGCCTCCGCGCGAAGATCCGTCCCGTCGTGCTGCGCCGCCTCAAGCGAGACGTCTTGCGCGAGCTGCCGCCGAGGACGGACGCGGTGCTCTCGATCGAGCTCGAGGACTCCGAGCGCGTCGTCTACGACGCCGTGCGCGCCGCGGCGCGGAAGGAGGTCGTCGAGAAGCTCGCCGCGGGCGGAAGCGTGCTCGCGGCGCTCGAGGCGTTGCTTCGCCTGCGCCAAGCCGCGTGCCATCCGGCGCTCGTGCCGGGGCAGAAGGCCGAGACCTCGTCGAAGGTGGAGCGCCTCCTCGCGGCGCTCGACGAGGCAGTCTCCGACAGACACAAGGCGCTCGTCTTCTCGCAATGGACGAGCCTCCTCGACCTCGTCGAGCCGCACCTGCGCGCCGCCGGCATTCGCTTCGGACGCCTCGACGGCTCCACGCGCGATCGAGCGGCGGTCGTCGAACAGTTCCAGTCGCCCGACGGTCCGCCCGTGCTCATCGCGTCGCTCAAGGCCGGTGGCACGGGCTTGAACCTCACCGCCGCCGATCACGTCTTCCTCCTCGATCCGTGGTGGAACCCGGCCGCCGAGGATCAGGCCGCCGACCGCGCGCATCGCATCGGACAGGACCGGCCGGTGATCGTCTATCGGATGGTCGCGCGCGACACCGTCGAAGAGCGGATCCTCGCGCTCCAAGAGAAGAAGCGCGCTCTCGCGGACGTCGCGCTCGGCGAGGCGGGGGCCGCCGCGTCGATCACGCGCGAGGAGCTGCTCGCGCTCTTGGACTGACACGGGTGCTCGCGGCTCGCACGTCCGCGAGAGGAAAGAAGGCCGTTGGAGTGCGGCCTGTCATCGCTGCGCCGACGCGTGACCCACGCTCCACATCGCGTCGCGAAGTGCAACGTGTGGAAGCATCTCGCACTCGTCTTCGAGCGACGTGCAGCGCGCCGACGTTCGGCGCGTAATACTGCTCCTCGTGGGACGTGCGTTCGGTCTCTGTCTCGGCCTGTCGCTCTGTCTCGGCGTCGTCGGATGCGAGCGCCCGTATCTCGCGAAGGACGGCACGGTCTACTTCCCCGAGAAGGGCGCGCGCGGAGCGTCCGTGCTGACCGCCAACGGCGTCGAGTTCCACGATCGAGAGGACGTCCCCCAGCGCGTCGTCGTGCGCGATCCCCACGAGCCGTGGCGCGCGCCGATCGGCTTCATCCTCCCGCGTGACGGACGCTTCACCGAGACGAGCAAGCCGCACGTGCTCGCGACGAAGGGGCTCGCGATCGTCCTCCGTCCGAGCGACACGCGCGTCCCGTCGTGGGGCGGCGAGATCCTCGTGCGCGTCGACGTCATCGCGCCGGCGGCCGAAGGCACGGCGCGATGGGGAGAGAACGTCGCGATCGTGATCGACGGAGAAGGGCCCGACACGCGTGCGCTGGTCGGCGTCGCGCTCGAGCAGCTCGCCGGGCGCGATCGCGTGACGATCATCGACGTGCGCGGCGCCCGCATGGTGCTTCCTCCCATGCCCGCGTCGAACCGTTCGCTGGCGATGGCCGCGCTCGACGCGCATCTCGTGCGATCGCGCGCACGCGCCGGCCGGCGCGACGTGAAGGGCGCGCTCGCCGCCGCGCATCGCGCGATCGCGACGTCGGAGGTCACCCAACGCGTGCTCCTCCTGACGGATCGCGCGCTCGGAAGCGAAGAGGTCGCCGAGGTGGCGCGGCTCGCTCGGCGCGGCGTGCAGGTCGCGAGCGTGCTCACGACCGGAGCGGACGATCGCGTCGAACGCGAGGATGCGGTGCGGGCGGCGATCCCGTCCGCCGGCGTGACGATGTTCCGTGACGTCCGCCTGAGGTTCGAAGGGACGCCGGCGCCGTCGCACGTCATCGAGGCATCGGGAGGCACGGCGCTCTGGCGCCTCGACGCCGGCGAGGTCCTCCTCGGCGACGTGCGGGCAGGGGAGGCACGCACGGAGGTGCTCCGCGTCAGCGTCCCCGCGTGGGTCCCCGACGAGGAGTTCCGCTTCACCGTGAAGGCACGCGTCGACGACCTCGTCTACGGCGGTCCGCGGGAGTTCGTGGCCGACGTCCCGTGCGTGTACGACGACGACATCGAGCGCATCGCGAAATCGCGGCATGGAGACGTGATCGCCTACGCGTCGGCGATGGCGACGCTTCGGCGGCTGGATCGCGCGTTCGTCGGTGACGACGTCGCTCGCGCCGGCGGCCTCCGGAAGGTCGCGGAGATGCACGCGCGCTCCATGCAGCTCCTCGCGCGCGACACGAAAGACTTCGCGACCCAGGAGCAGGCGGACATGCTCGCCGCGCTCCTCGCCGTGACCGGCCGCCGCTGATCGGCGCGGTCACGCCTCGGAGTCGGCAGCCCGCTTCGATCGCGTCGCGGCCTTCGTCTTCGCCGCCTTCTTCGTCGCGCCAGCCTTCTTCGCGGTCGCGGTCTTCTTCGTCGTCGCCTTCTTCGCGGAGGCCTTCTTGGTCGCGGCCTTCTTCGCGGCGGGCTTCTTGGTCGCGGCGGCTTTCTTCGCCGTGGCCTTCTTCGTCGTCGCCTTCTTCGCGGCGGGCTTCTTGGTCGCGGTCTTCTTCGCCGTGGTCTTCTTCGCGGCGCTCTTCTTCGTGGCGGCGGTCTTCTTCGTGGCGCCGGCCTTCTTCTTCGCGGGCTTCTTCGAAGCGGCTTTCTGCGAGGCAGCCTCCTCTTCTTCCGCGACCGTCGCGGGCGGGGGAGCGCCGTCTTCCGGCGCTGCCGCACGCTCTTCGCTCGCTTCCGTGCTCTCCGTGACGGCGGCGGCGGGCTCGCTTCGGTCTTCTTCGTGCGCTTCGGCGCCGGCGAGGCCGACGGGCTCGGGCTCGGAGGCCACGAGCGGCGTCTCTTCGACCGGGCTCGCGAGCGCCTCCTCGATGGCGACGCGCACGCGCCGGTCCTTCATCTCGACCCTGCCATACGCGATCGTGCCGACGAGCTCGGTCGTGCCGGCGCGGAAGACGACGCCCGCGTCGCCCGCGTAGAGCAAGACGTCGAACATCGGCCGCCCCGTCTCCGCTTCGACGAGCGCGTGGTGCTCGAGCGTGCCTGCGAACGAGTCCTCGCGTTCACCGTCGAGCCGGTCCTCGGGCGGGAGGTCGACGCCGTCCCAGGTCTTGCCTGCGATACGGAGCTGCTCCTCGGCGACGGGCCCGAGGTCGAGGACGTCGGCGTCCCTCACGACGGCCGCGTGCCGGAGCGAGAGCGGCGGAGGCGGCAGCCCGTGCGCTCTGCGGATAGCGTCGTCGAGCTGCGCGGGATCGGGCGCCGGACCCGTCCAGGGACGAAGCGCGTCGCGCACCGCCTCGGGATCGAGCGAGTCGAGCTCCTCGAACGCCGCGAAGACCTCTTCCGCGCTCGATTGTCCCTTGCTCAGCGCGTCCACGATCGCGCGCGCCCGCGCCGCGTCTGCCTCCGTCGAGACCCCGTCCTTGTTCACGTTCCCAGTCACCGGTCCGCGAAACCTACAGCGGGCGATGGCTCGTTGCGAGTGGGATCGACGAGCCGTAGCGCGACAGCATCCGGGCCGCGCTCCGTGCCGTCGCATCGGTTCGCCGGCACTTACATAAGGATGGTCGTGAAGGCAGCCACCGCCACGCGTCCGTGGTGGCACGCCTCGTGTAAATTTCGACCGAGATGCTCCGGCTGAAGCGCGTGTACGAGCCTCCGAGCACGTCCGACGGCTACCGTGTGCTCGTCGATCGTCTGTGGCCTCGCGGGCTCTCGAAGCAAGACGCTCGCATCGACGAGTGGCTCGAGGACGTGGCGCCGAGCGCCGAGCTCCGCAAGTGGTTCGCGCACGACCCGGCGCGGTTCCCGGAGTTCCAGAAGCGCTACGAGCGCGAGCTCGAGTCCGCGAAGGTGCAGCCGCTCCTCGACGCGCTCGCGAAGCGCGCGGCGCGCGAGACCGTCACGCTCGTCTACGCCGCGCGCGACGAGGAGCACAACAACGCCGTCGTGCTCGCGCGGGTGCTCGAGCGGCGCCTGCGACGTCCGAAGCAGGCCACCGCGCGGCGGCTCGCCTCGAAGGCCGGGGCCGGCAAGCGGACGACGCCGCGCACGCGCGCCGGAGCGGCCGAGCGGACGACGCCGCGCTCGCGTGACGGAGCGAAGGTCGGAGCTGGCAAGCGGACGACGCCGCGCACGCGCGCCGGAGCGCGCGCTCGACGCACGAGCGCGTGACGCGCTCGCGCGACGATCAGGCGGCGAGCTTCGTCTCGAGCATGATCGGCGCGCCGAGGAGCTTGCCGATCGGGCACTCGCGCTTCGCGTTCTCGGCGATGAGCCGGAGCTTCTCCTCGTCCGCGTTCTGGGCCCGAGCCTTCGTCGTGAGATCGATCTGACGGATCTCGTAGCCGCCGTCCGTGAGGTCGAGGTGCACCTTCGCCGTCGTCTCGATGTGCTCCGGCTTCATCCCCGCTCGCTCGAGACTCGCCGACAGCGCCATCGAGAAGCAGCCCGCCAGGGCGGCTCCGATGAGCTCCTCGGGGTTCGCGCCGGCCGCGTCGCCGAACCTCGTGGAGCGCGAGAACGCCATGTCCGGACCATGCTCCGGCTTCATGTCCCCGCATCCGTCGTCGAGTGTCCCGTCCCACCGTGCCGTCGCGCTGCTCACAGACATGGCGATCGGAGACGCAATCGGTGTGCCCCCGACGATCGCGGGCGCCCCAATGACATGACCATGGATCGAGCGTTCGGATCGCGCCTACGGTTGCGGTGCGCGATCGGATCGCGCTCTTCGGGGAGGAAAAGGAACGTGAAGACCTCGGGCACGGCTCTGTTGCTCGCCGTCATGGTGCCGGTCGTCGTCGCATGTGAACCCGGACCGGAAGGCCCTCCGGGCCCTCCGGGCATCCAAGGGATGGCCGGGCCGCCCGGCGAACGGGGACCATCCGGTCCGCCCGGGCCGACGGGGCCGCAAGGACCGGAAGGGCCGCAAGGACCCGAAGGCCCTCCGGGGCCGCCAGGCTCCTCGTCGTCGTCCGTCCCCGGTCCGCCTGGTCCGGAAGGTCCGCCCGGTCCGGCAGGACCGGCTGGACCCGCCGGTCCTCCAGGCCCTGCAGGGCCGCAAGGTCCGGCGGGACCGCAAGGTCCGGCGGGACCGCAAGGCCCCGCGGGCCCGCAAGGTCCGGCGGGGCCGCCCGGACCTCAAGGACCCGCTGGACCGGAGGGCCCCGGGGGCCCGCCGGGGCCATCGGGGCCCATCGGCGTGAGTGACGTTGCCATCCCGTCACTCTCGACCGGGAGCAACTTCATCTCGGCGACGACGGTCACCGCGACACGCGCATTGTCCTGCGTCGTGACCGCGACCGCGGACATATCGAGCTCCGAGCCAATCTCCATGGGCATCGCGGGCGTGAGGGTCGCGAGCCGCAGGAACAGCGAGGCATGGTCGGGGAAGGGAGTCGCCGCGGTCTTCGCTTCTCCAGCCTCCGGGTTCGACTTTGCCCTCCACTACCGCGCGAGCTCGACCACGCAGATCGACATGGCTGCCGGTGAGACGTGGTCGCTCGGTTGTGCCGTCGAGGTCGACCGCTTCTGGTCGGGCAGCTCCGGGTACTGCACGACGTCCTGGATCTGCCACTGATTGCATGTGGTTCGATCCAGGAAGTCGTGACGCCTGGTATGTCGGTTGCGATGAGCGCGCGGCATGAGCCGGGCGCTTCCCCTCTGCTTGCTCGCGACGTCGGTCGGTTGCTCAGGGCCGGTCGATGCGCCCGCCGAACGCGTACGCATGCAGCCACCGCTTTCGGAGCCGTGGACGGCGTGCGAGGCGCGTGAGCCGTCCCGGTGCTCGTCGATCGAGCCCGACGCCCTCGACGAGCTCCCGGCGGACGGCGCGCTCGTCCGGGCGCGGCTCGCGGTCGGCGCGGTGATCGAGGACGACGAAGGCCGAAGCATCGGCGTGCCGAAAATCGCGATCTACGAGGACGGCACCGTCCGGCGCACGCCCATCCTGCGCGACGCGCGCTTCTTGGCGACGCCGCCGCGCGGGCTCGTCGTCGCGCGGCTGCATCCGGACACGCTCGCGCGCGTCCGCGCCGAAATCGCGGCAATCCGCGCCGAAGACATGCGTGCCTTCGAGCACACCGACGTCGAGCTCGGTCCGGGCGAGGCCGACCTGTTCTCGTTTCCGAAGGGCACGGCCTGCATGCCGAGGCCGAGCTCGCGGACGCGATGCGGCCCCGCGTCTCTCGCCACGCTTCGGGCCACGTTCTCCGCCGTTCTCGAAACGACGGAGCGAAAGTGGCGCGAAGCGCGTGCCGGGACCGTCTCGCTCGGACGGCCTCTGACGGTGAGCGGGCAATGGCCGCTCGATCATGCGCTCGCGAAGGACGGCTTTCTCGAGGCCGGCGAGGTCGAGCGTCGTCTCGTGGCCGGCGGGGAGCTGTTCCGCCTCTCCGATGGCGACTTCGTCCGGGTCGAGGCGTCGACGCGGTTCGACGACCAGACGCATGTGTACATTACACGTGTCTCGCCCGTCGTCCTGAACGACGAGCCGTTGGCGAGCGAGCTTCTCGCCAATGCGGGACGATACGTGGCCTCGCGCGGCGAGTGGCTCGGGATCCCTCTCGACGAGCGCCGCTTCGTCGAGATGAAGGAGCGCGAGCTCGCGATCGTCCCCGCGAGCGAAGATGCGCCCGAGCGCGTCTTCGAGCTCTTCGCCGTCGAGCAGCTCGACCTGACGAACGATGGCCTCATCGCCGTGCCCTGAACGTGACCGCAGACAGGCTCCAGCACCGGCCGAGCGCCCTCTGACGCATCGTTCCACACATGAGCATGCGCTGCGTCATGAATGGTACGTAAGCAGAACAATATCTTACGCATTTGTGCCAACTTTCCTTGACGCGTCGCGGCGTCGACCCCATAACCTGTCGTCATGGGGTGCACGCGACCGAGCCTGCGACCCATGGCGCCCTGGCGCTCCGCTCCTCACTTCGTTCCCGTCGGACTCGTCGGCATCCGACCGCTCGACCCGCGCAGCGCCGGTTGCGAGCCGCCGACGTGAGCCGAACGTTCCCATTCGCCCCCGCAGCCGTAGCCGCGGGGGCTTTTTCGTCAGCGCGGACGAGACGCGAAGCCGCAGAGGCGCCGACGTTCATCGAGGCAGGAGGAAGGATGAACACGAAGACAGCAGCCGGCGAACCACGACAAGCTCTGACGCTCGAGCGCGCACGCATCACCGTGCTGGGCTATGGACGCGCAGCGCGCGAGCATGCGCTCGGGCTACGCAAGAACGACAACGAGGTGACGATCGGACTGCGGCTCGGCGGCATGAGCTGGGTGCGCGCGCGCCGTGACGGCTTCGAGGCGCAAGCGCCCGCGGTCCTCGTCGGCAGGGCCGACGTGGTCGTCGTGCTCGTCCCCGACGACGAGCAGGCGTCCGTCTACCATCATGCGATCGAGCCGCTGCTTCCGCCCGGCTCGCTGCTCGTCTTCGGCCGAGGGCTCGCGCTCGAGACGCGCGTGATCGAGCCTCGCGCTTACGACGTGGTCCTCGTCACCGGCGAGGTCGGAGGCTCGAGCTTCACGGCCTCGGGAGACCGTGCGCGCTGCCGGGTGGCGGTCCATCACGATGCGACCGGCCACGCGCTCGAACGCGCGATCGCGTACGCACGGACCGTCTTCGGCGTCGACGCTCCCATCGGCACCACCACCGTCTCCGCGGAGGTGGAGGCCGAGCTCGCGGCGCTGGAGGAGCACGCGGGCGGACGCGAAGCGCTCATCGCCACCGTCGACAAGCTCGTCGCACGCGTCCGCGACAACCACGCCCCCGAGGAAACGAAGGTCGCCTTCTACGAAGGGCTACGCGATCTGCTCGCACGCATTCCGCCGGAGTCGACGCGGATGCGCACGTCCGAGCGCAAGTCCGACACGTTCCTCTCGTGGCCCGGACCGGGAGGGAGCGCCTGACGCGCGCGCCGAAGATCGGCGGGTGAGTGCGTCGAACGGTTACACGAGCGAAGTGACCGAGCGGTCGTCATCGCGATCGCGCGTCACGCGCTGCCGGCGCTGCTAAGCTCATCGACGTGCGTGTGAGGGGAGTCGCGATCGTTCTGCTCGGGATCGCGCCGGCGTGCTCGCTCCTCGTCGGAGAGAACCTGTCCGGCGGAGGGGCTTCGGACTCGGACGGTGGAATCGACGTCGCATCGCCCGAGACGCACGCGGACGCGGGCGACGGCACCGATGACGTCGCGGACGCGACCTCCGACACGTCGACGGAGCTCGATGCCGGCGATCCCTGTCACGTCGAGGGCCTCGTCACCCGGCTCTGCGACTCGTTCGACGGTGCGACCTGGAAGGCCGCATGGTCCCCGAACCGGTCGGGCGACAGCGCCGTGCTCGCCGTGATCGAGGACGACGACGCCGGATCGCGGTTCCTCTCCGCGACCGTGGCGGGACAGGACTCGGGGCGCAGCGAGGCGTTCTTGGCCGCCGGGCTCCCTTTCACGACGCGCTTCTTCGTACGCTTTCGTTTCCGCGTCGAGGCGATCCCGTCGTCGAACCGCCAGCTCGCGACGATCGAGTTCGTGGACGGCTCGAACGACGGCACCCTCGCCGTCCATTTGAGGAGTGACGGCGATCTGATGATCACCGAGGCGGCGGAGCCGCCGGACGGCGGCCCGGACTACTTCGAGAGCCACCGCGTCTCCGAGCTCGATCCTGGCGTGTGGCGTTCGATCGCGATCGACGTCGACGTCGCGGCGCACACGATCCGGGTCAGCCTCGATGGTCACGAAGTCGTGCCTGCGCCCGCGTTTCGGTGGACGCACGATCTCCCCGGCTCGCGGGTGAAGGTCGGGATCGGGCCGCGGTACTCGCCGAGCCCGAGCGGCGGCCTCACCGCCCATTACGACGACGTGGTCCTCGCTTCGGACTGAGACGCGCGGCGGTGGGAGACAACCGAGAGGACACCCGAGCGAGGGCGCCACGTCGGGATCGACGGGAGCGCCGCCGTCCTCGGCGGGAGAGCCAGGCGGTGGAGCGGTCGTTCGGCCGACGTCGGGATCCTCGGCGACGCAGCCGATGATCATCCCCGCCACCGTCAGCGCCGCGACGACGCCCCTCCCGTCCGACCGAGCCTCACCTCACGAGTCTAGGTGAACGTCGAGGCGCGGTGCGCTAGAGAGGTCGCATGGAAACGAACGAGCTTCATCGCGGCCGCCTGATCGATCACCTCCAGATCGTCGTTCGCGATCTCGAAGCGAGCAAACGCTTCTACACGGCGGTCCTCGAGGTCCTCGGGATCCCGCTCGGTGGAGAGGGGCCTGGCTTCTTCTGGGCCGACGAGCTGTTCGTGTCGTCCGTCGATTCACCCGCGTCGGCCGGGCGCGTGACGGGGCCGTCCCACTTCGCGTTCCAGGCGAAGGATCGCGCGATGGTCGATCGCTTCCACTCCGCTGCCGTCGCCGCGGGCGGCAAGGACAACGGCAAGCCCGGCGAGCGTCCGTACCACCCGGACTACTACGCGGCGTTCGTGCTCGATCCCGATGGCAACAACGTCGAGGTCGTGCACCACGGGCCGTCGAAGCGGTCGGCGGAGTCGATCGCGATCACGTTCTGAAGCCAGTCCTCGTCGAAGAGGGATTGCGCGTCGTCGTGACGGCCGGCGGCGTCTCGCTCATCGGTGCCTTGTTGCACGCGAGGAACGTCGTCACGAATGCCGGTGCCAGTGCTCGCCGCATCGTTGCCACGTCATCGCGAGCCCGAGGGATCGACGAGCCGGCGCGCCAGCTCGTGGTGAGGGTCATGGGGAGGTGTCTCACGGCGGGATCACCTGGGTACTCGCTCACACCGACGTCGATCCGAGCGGACCGAATCGAGCAGCTTTCTGCGCGATGTGCGCATGAGACGGCTCGATCGAGGAGCACGGCGCTGGCACGCCTCCTGCTCTGCGGGGGCCGTCCGATCCAGCCCCATGCGCGTCCTCGCCGTTCCCTTCCTCCTCTTCGTCGTCGCTGCTTCCGCGTGTGACGAGCCATCGTCGACCTCGCCTGCTCGAAGCGAGGCTGCGAGCACCGACGCCTCCGATGGAGCGCGTTCCTCCGCCCGGGCTCCGGCCGAAGGGGGCACGGCGGGCATCGACGGTGACACCGCCGCGATCCCGAAGAGGCCCGTGCGGACCGAGCCGAAGCCGCTCACCGCGGGCGAGAGCTTCTATCCACGCCTCATCCAACGATCGAACGGCGTCATCCTCGCGTCGGTCGTGCACAACCTCGGGCCGCGGATGGGCGCGACGTTCTTCGAGAGCACCGACGGAGGGCTCTCGTTCACCGAGATCGGGAAGATCGACGATCCGATCAACGACGGCGGGCTGTGCTGCGGGATGCTCTTCGAGCTGCATCGGCCGCTCGGGGCGATGCCCGCGGGTACGTTGCTCTGGACGGCCTCGGCGGGCGGCGATGCGCCGAACCAGCCGATGTCGCTGCCCGTCTGGAGGAGCGAAGACGGCGGCCGGACCTGGACCTTCGTGTCGAAGGTCACGACCGGCGCGGTGCCACGCAGAAGCGGCGGGCTCTGGGAGCCCGAGCTCTCGCAGCTCGACGACGGGACGCTCGTCTGCCACTGGTCCGACGAGACGGATCCGGCACACAGCCAGAAGCTCGTCGAGGCACGCACGACGGACGGCGTGACGTGGCGGGATCATCGCAACACCGTCGCCGTCTCCCCGCGCGCCCACCGGCCGGGGATGCCGAACGTGCGGCGTCCGCCCGGAGGGCCCTACGTCATGTCGTACGAGATCTGCGCCGTCGAAGGCGACAACTGCGCGGCGTGGTTCCGGACCTCGGAGGACGGTTGGAACTGGGGTGATCCTCGCCAGCGCGGCACCCGGATTTCGACGGTCGACGGCAAGCACTTCCGCCACGCGCCCACGCTCACATGGAGCCCGACGCCCGGTCGAGGTCGCTTCTACATGATCGGGCAGATGACGTACTCCCGGAACGGCGACGTCGCTCCCGAGAACGGTCGGATCCTGCTCGCCAACACCGAGGACGGCTTCCAGCACTGGTTCCCGATCCCGAAGCCGGTGCCGGTCCCCGACGCGTACGACAACTTCTGCCCGAACTACAGCTCGACGCTCCTTCCGCTCGAAGACGGCAGGGTCGGGCTCGAGATCGCGTCACGCTGGGACGGCAACGTGTGCCGCTCGTATTTCGCGCGCGCTCCGCTGTTGGACACGAGCGACGGCAGCGAGGTCGCCGACGGGACGACCGCACGCCTCGTCAGCGTGATGAGCGGCCTCTGCCTCGACGTCGCCGGCGGCGCGACCGAAGCGGGCGCGAACGTCCAGCAGTGGACGTGCAACGGCAGTGCTGCCCAACGCTGGACCATCTCCCGCGACGGAGACGTCGTGACGCTCCGATCCGCGGTCAGCGGCATGTGCCTCACCGTCGCCCGCGGATCGACGACGCCGGGGACGAACGTCGAGCAGCAGCCGTGTGGAGGCGCGGGCCAAGAGTGGAAGCTGCGCGGCGTCGGCCTCGACCATTACACGTTCGTCCAGAAGGGCTCGGACACCTGCCTCGACGTCGCGGGCGGATCGACCGCGGTCGGAGGCAACGTCGCCCAGTGGACGTGCAACGATCTCGCTCCACAGATTTGGCACCTCGAGCGCCGCTGAGAGCGGTCAGCGCCGGATGCTCTCGAGCAGCGCCTCCGGATCGACCGGCTTCACCAGGTGCGCCTCGAAGCCCGCTGCGCGCGCGCGCGCGGAGTCCTCGCTCTGACCGTAGCCCGTCATCGCCACCAGCTTCGGTGTCCGGTCGCCGAGCTCTTCGCGTAGGTGCTGCGCGAGCTCGTAGCCGTCCATCTCGGGAAGGCCGATGTCCAGGACGGCGACGTCCGGGTGGAAGGTCATCGCGGCTTGGAGGGCGCTCCGGGCGTCGTGCGCGGCGCGAACCTCGTAGCCTTCGAACGTGAGAAGGGAGGAGACGATCTCGAGGATGTCCTCGCTGTCGTCGACCAGCAGCACGCGCCGGCGATCTGCGGGCGGTGCGACGGTTCTGCGTTCCGGCACGACCTGCGGCTCCGCCACCGCCTCGACCGCCGGGAGCGCGGGGAGCCGCACCTCGAACACGCTGCCGCGGCCGACGCCGGGGCTGTGCGCCGTCACCACGCCGCCGTGCAAGGACACGAGGCTCTTCACGAGCGCGAGGCCGAGGCCGAGGCCGCCGCTCGCGTGGTTGCGCGCTCGCGTGCCTTGGAAGAACGCATCGAAGACGTACGGGAGCTGATCGGGGGCGATCCCCGTGCCGTCGTCCGAGACGCGTACGACGCACTGCTCGCCCTCTCGAAATGCGCGTACGTCGATGTGTCCGCCGGGCTCCGTGTACTTGGCCGCATTCGTGAGCAGGTTCGTGAACACCTGCTCGAGTCGCATCGGATCGCCGTGGACGTCGAGGTCCGTGGGCGACGCATCGATCGTGAGCACGTGACCCTTCCGCTCGAAGAGCGGGCTCGACATCTCGATGGCGTGCGCGATGACGCTCGCGAGCGAGACGCGGCACGGATGGAGCTCGACCTTGCCCTGCGCGATGCGGGCGACGTCGAGCAGATCGTCGACGAGACGAGCCAGGTGCGAGACCTGGCGTTCGATGATCTCGCGCTCGCGGCGATGCGCGTTGGGCTGCTTCAGCTTCATCACGTGCAGCGCCGTCTTGATGGGCGCGAGCGGGTTGCGCAGCTCGTGCCCGAGCATCGCGAGGAACTCGTCCTTCGTACGGCTCGCTCGCTCGAGCGCGGTGAGGAGCTTCTCACGCTCGTCGTGGAGCTTCTCGAGCGTACGCCTCGCGACCACGGTCTCCGTGATGTCCATGGCCACGGTCAGCATGCCGTAGACCTTCCCCGTGGGCTCACGCATCGGCTGGACGTTGAACGTGAACCAGTGGTCCTCGAGCGCTCCCGTCCCGTTCGCGCCGCCGCGTCTCAGGGGGATTCGCTGCTCTCCGGAGCGGAACGGCTCTCCCGTCGCGTAAGCCCGCTGGAGGATGCGCACGGCCTCGGTCCCGATGGCCTCCGGGAACGCGTCGACGACGCGCTTGCCGACGACGTCGCGTCCGACGAGCTCGAGGAACGCGGGGTTCGCCATCTCGATGACGAGCTCGGGGCCGATCATCAGCACCATCGGCAGCGGAGACTGGACGAGCAGGTCTCTGCGCTGTCGCTCGGCCTTGGCCTGCGCCTCGAAGGCCGCGAGTCGGTCGCGGACGACCGCGATCTTCTCGGCGAGCACCTCCAGGTACGTGCGCTGATCGCGCCGAAACCGAAGGCGCGGGTTGAGCCCGTACGCGATGATTTCGTCCACGTGCTCGCCCGTCGTCGGGATGGGAACGACGAGCGCTTCGGTCACGGGTTCGGGGACCGGGCTCGTGGAGACGTGCACGGGCGAAAGGCGGACGACGGAGCTCTTCGGCATCGGGTGCGCCTCCGCTGCTCGCCGTACGTGCTCGTCGAGCTCGTCGATCGAGTCTCCCAGCGCGAGCGTGGTGTACCGCACCCGCGGTATCCGGCGCGCGTCGAGCTCGTATACCGTCGCGAACGCGAACTCCCATCGCTCCTCTTGGAGCGCCTCGACGGCGAGCACGCTCACCTCCGACGCGCTCGTCGCCTTGAGGCTGCGGTCGAAGAACGAGCGCATCGTCCGGATTCGGCGCTCCGCCTGGACGCGCGACGTCGTCTCCATGCCCGCGCTCACCACGCCGCCGACCGTCCCGTCTTCTTCGAACACGGGCGTGAGCGAGTAGGTCCAGTACGACTCCTCGGCTCGACCGCGGTGCGTGATCGCGAAACGGCAGTCCTCGTCCCAGACGGACTCGGCCGTCCGCATGACGTGCTCGATCCGCGGTCCCATCACCGACCAGACCTCCGGGAGAGCCTCCGCGGCGGGGCGCGCCATCAGCCACGGCTCTCGATCACCCAAGCTCCGGAGGAATGCATCGTTGTAGATGAAGATGTGCTCGGGTCCCCAGTAGAGGGCCATCGGAGGACGAGAACGCAGGACGCTGGCGGCTGCCTGCCTCAGCGCCGACGACCACGACGCGATGGGGCCGAGCGGCGTCTTCGACCAATCGACCGCACGCACGGCGGCGCCGCAAACGCCACCATCGACGAAGTCGACCTCTCCGAGGCCTCTACCACCACCCATGCTCGGGGAACGTAGCGCGCCGGTACATCGTGTCAGGCGCGTCGGCTCGACGCGGTGAGGGCCGGCGCGCCACGGTCGAGATCGCCGATCCGGAAGAAACGCCGAGCTCGCTCAGCCTGCGATGCTCGCGAGGAGCTGCGCCGGATCGACCGGTTTCACGAGATGGATCGCGAACCCCGCACGACGAGCGCGCTCCCGGTCTTCGTTCTGACCATAGCCCGTCATCGCGATCAGCTTCGGCGCGTCCTTCCCGAGTTGCTCGCGCAGGTGCTGCGCGAGCTCGTAGCCATCCATCGCCGGGAGCCCGATGTCGAGCACGGCGACTTCGGGTCGGAACGACGCAGCGAGCTGCAGGGCCGTCGGTCCGTCCGGCGCGGCCCTGACGTCGTATCCCTGACAGCGGAGAAGCGACGAGACGATCTCGAGGATGTCCTCGCTGTCGTCGACGAGCAGGACTCGCCGTCCGGTCGCCACGGGCGGCTGCGTCTGGACCTGCGCCTCCGTGGTCGCGGGCGCGAAGGTGCGCGGGAGCGCCGGCAGCCGCACCTCGAAGGTGCTCCCGCGCCCGGAGCCCTCGCTCCAAGCGCTCACGGTGCCGCCGTGCATCGTGACGAAGCTCTTCACCAGCGCGAGCCCGAGCCCGAGGCCGCCTTGCGCCCGTTCCATCGTGCGACGGCCCTGGAAGAAGGCGTCGAAGAGGTGCGGGATCTGATCGGGCGCGAGCCCCGCGCCGTTGTCCTCGATCCGAACGATGACGGCGTCACCGTCGCGACGCACGCGGAGCGACACGCGACCGCCCGTCGACGTGTACTTGGCCGCGTTCGTCAGCAGGTTCGCGAAGACCTGGGAGAGGCGGAGCGGATCACCCTCGAGCTGGATCGGGTCGTCCTCGTCGTAGTCGATCGTCAGGATGTGCTGCTTCTTCTCGAAGAGCGGGCTCGCAGTCTCGACCGCGCGTGCGATGACCTCCGAGAGCGTGATCCTGCTCATGTGCAGCTTGACCTTGCCGCGCGCGACGCGCGACACGTCGAGGAGGTCGTCGACGAGCTTCACGAGGTGCGCCGACTGCCGTTCGATGATCGCGCGCTCGCGCGCGAGCGCGGTCGGGTCCTTCATCTTCATCAGGTGCAGCGCCGTCGTGATGGGCGCCAGCGGGTTGCGTAGCTCGTGTCCGAGCATCGCGAGGAACTCGTCCTTCGAGCGGCTGGCGGCCTCGGCCTTCTCGAGTAGTCGCTCGCGTTCGAGCGCGTACTCCTCGAGGGTGCGGCGTGCGACGACCGGCTCGGTCACGTCCGACACGATGACGACGAGGCCGGTGACGTCGCCGCTCCGATCCCGCGTGGGCTGCACGTGGAACGTGAACCAGCGATCCTCGAGGACGCCGTTGCGCATCAGCGGCACGAGCAGCTCGGCGCGGCTGAGGCGTTCGCCGGTCCGGTAGGCGCGCTGGAGGAGGTAATGGACCTCGGTGTTCGCCGCCTCGGGGAACGCGTCGACGAAGCGTAGCCCGATCACGTCGCGTTGCACGAACTCGAGGTAGGCCTCGTTCGCGAGCTCGATCACGAGCTCGGGGCCCGACATCATCGCCGTCGCCGCGGGCGTCTGGAGGAGGAGGTTTCGCCGCTCGCTCTCCGCGTTCGCACGCGCGTGGATCGCCTCGATGCGCGTGCGCGCGCGCACGAGCCGCTCGACGAGCTCGGTCAGATGCTCGCGGTACGCGCCGTCGAACGGCCTCTGCGGGTTCAGCCCGAACACGACGATCTCGGTCGGGCTCCACTCGTCGGCCGGGAGCGGCACGACGAAGACCTCGCGCGGGTGATTCGAATGCTCGTCGTGCGGCGTGAAGGGAAGCGGGACGACGCATCCGGAATGAGGTGTCGCGCCGCGTCGTTCCACCGCTTCACGGACGACGCGCAGCAGCTCGCCGTCGGTGACCGGCGACTTGCAGCCGAGCACGCTGCCGTCCGGCCCGAGCTCGTAGCATGCGACGAAGGGGATGTCCTCCGGGGGCGCGTCGCTCAGCGCCTCCATCGCGGTGCGCGTCAGGTCGGAGGTGGCGGTGACGCTGGCGATCCGATCCGCGAACGCGCGGAGCGTCCGCGCGCGTCGAGCAGCGACCACGCGCGCGGTCGTCTCGATCCAGAGCGCCAGGACCCCGCCGACCCTTCCGTCCTGCTCGTAGACCGGCGAGAACGAGTAGCTCCAGTAGGCCTCTTCCAAGCGCCCGCCGCGACGGATCGGGACGAGCTCGTCTTCACGACCGACCGGCTCTCCGTGTCGCATCACCTCGTCGGTGTGCGCGATGAAGATCGTCGACGCCGCGTCACACGATCCTCGGGCGTCGCCCGCGCGTCGGCCCATCGCGGCCGGGTGCTCTCCGTCTCCGAGGTTCGGGACGAAGGCGTCGTTGTAGAGCTGCACACGTTGCGGCCCCCAGAAGAGGACCATCGGGTATCGGGACGAGAGTACGAGGGAGACCGCCGTCTTCAACCCGACGGACCACGACGTGATCGTCCCGAGCGGCGTCTTCGACCAATCGATGGAGCGCACGAGCTCCCCACACTCGCTTCCTCCGGCGATGCGGGGAAAGGCGAAGGGGAGAGGCGCCCGAGCCTCACCGTGTTGCATCGAGCCGGGACCTTACCCTCGCTGCGACGCCCGTCCAGGCGTGCGGCCTGTGGAGAATGATCCCGACGCATCCAGTCGCGTGCGCTCGTGCCTCGTCCGTTCTTCTTCGCGCGTCGGCTGGGCTCGACCCGTGTTGGCGGACCGAGCCCTCGGCTCGCGGATCGATGGCACGGTCGCGGTATGGTGTCCGGTCATGATCATCGCGCGATGGATCGGCTTCCTCCTCGACCTCCTCACGTTGCCGCTCCGGCTCGCGGTTCGTGGCTGGGGCGTCCGTCCGGGGACGTGGCTCCACGTCCGCATCGACGGTCCGGTCGCCGACGTCGTCGGCAAGCCTCGCTTCTGGGACGTACGCGCGCACAAGGCGCTCTCGCTCCACTGGCTCGGCGAGGTCGTCACCGCGATGATCCGCGACCCGCGGGTGAAGGGCCTGCTCGTGACGCTCCGCTCGATGGGCGGAGGCATGGCGACGGCGACGTCGCTGCGGTCGATCCTCGCGAGGGCGCGCGCGGCCGGCAAGGAGGTCGCCGTGCATCTGCCGACGGGAGGCGGTACGAAAGAGGTCTACGTCGCGACCGCGGCGACGAAGGTGCTCGTCGGGCCGACGACCCAGCTCGCGCCGCTGGGGTTCCGCGTGTCCTCGCGCTACGTGAAGCGTGCGCTCGATCGTGCGGGGATCGAGCCGCAGGTCTTCGCTTGCGGGGAGTTCAAGGCCGCGGGCGAGACGCTCGTTCGCGAATCGATGAGCCCGGAGCAGCGCGCGCAGCTCGAGCGCCTGCTCGACACGTTCCACGAGTCGCTCGTCGACGCGATCGCGGAGGGGAGGGGGATCGACCGCGAGCGTGCCGCAGCCCTCGTGGACGGGGCGCCTTACTTCGGGCGAGCGGCGGTCGAAGCGGGCCTCGCCGACGACGTGGCGTACGAGGACGAGGTCCCGTCGAAGCTGGGCTTGTCGCGCGACGCGCGAAAGCCTTCGATGCTGGTCGACGCCGCGGCCTACCACGCGCGCGTGAAACGACCGCTCCTGCGGTCTCCCTTCCGACCTCCGGTCGTGGCCGTCATCCCCGTCCACGGCGCCATCACGCACGCGGGCGGCATCCTCGGCGAGCTCTCGACCGACGAGCGCATCGGGCGCATGGTCCGCGCCGCGCGTCGCGATCGGAACGTGAAGGCGGTCGTCCTGCACGTCGACTCTCCGGGCGGCAGCGCGCTCGCGTCGGACCTCATCCATCACGAGATCGCGCAGCTCGCTCGCGAGAAGCCCGTCGTCGCCTACATGGCGAACGTCGCCGCGAGCGGCGGCTACTACGTGGCGGCCCCTGCCGCGTGCATCGTCGCGCAGCCGACGACGGTGACGGGCTCGATCGGTGTCGTCGCCGCGCGCCTCTCGTTGGATCCCCTCCTGACACGGCTCGGGATCTCGACGTGCGTGATCGAGCGCGGCGCGCACGCCTCGCTCCTGTCTCCGATCGGACCGTTGAGCGACGACGATCGCGCCGCGCTCGAGCGCGAGCTCGAGGCGACGTACCGTGCGTTCATCGGCGTCGTCGCCTCCGGCCGGCACATGTCCGAGGCTCGCGTCGAGGAGCTCGCACGCGGCCGCGTCTACACCGGCAAGGACGCGCACGACGTCGGGCTGGTCGACGTGCTCGGCGGGTTCGACGCCGCCGTCGAGCAGATCGAACGGCGACTCGACGAGCGCACGCGGCGACGCGTGGTCGTCGCCGTCGCGCGGCCCCCACGCCAGCGGCTCGACCCGCCCGCCCCGCCGAAGGGTGCCGGGCCTGCTCGGAACGCGGCGCGCGCGGTCCTCGACGTGCTCATGCCGGCGCACAACCGCGTACTCTTCGAGCTCTTGGCGAGCGGCGAGCGGGTCCTCGCGCTCGGGCCGATCCTGGAGACCTGAGGCCTTCACGACAGTGACCACCGGAAAGATTCGGTGGGGCTGGACTCGGGGCTCCCGGATGCTCCTGGCCACGCGCTTCGTCTCGACGAACCCGAGGAGATTCCATTCTTTTCGTCGTGTGAGCGCGTGTCCGACGGCAGCTCCAGCGGCATGGAATCTCGGTTGCTTCGGAGGGCGTCGCGGAGGTTGGTATGGGAATCCTGCGTTCGGCGCTCATCGCGATGCCTATGGCGTTTGCCGTGCTCGTGTCGGGTTGCGGCGAGCCGACGTCGAGCTCGCACAAGTACCGACAGAACATCCCGGTCGACGGGCGGAGCGCCGCCGGTGAGCGCGAGGAGGCCGGCAGCTTCCGCGTGAACGGGCGCATCTCGTCGGAGGGCGCGGGGAGCACCAAGCAGAAGCTCGCCGGCCGCGACATCCTCGCCCTCGCGAAGAAGGTCCGCGTCTCGAAGCTGGAGGAGAACGGAGACCTCACTCCGGTGACCGAGACCGACGTCGGCATGGGCGGCGCCTTCGAGGTCGACGTCCCGAACGACGGCACGGGCACCAACCTCTTCATCATGGAGGTCCTCGACATCGGCGGGGCGATCCTCGGCGCCGGCGTCGTCAACGGGCTGCCCGCCTTCGTCCAGGCGTTCGTCATCGACGCCACGATCGACACGGCCACCTCCTTCAAGACCGAGATCCTCGTGACGCTCCAGAAGCGGGGCGTCCCCGGCGTGCAGAACTACCTCAACGTCCTCGACACGTACGTCAACGCTCAGCTCGCCAACTCCATCGCTGTCGTCGGCGTCCTCTCGACCGACCTCAACTCGCTCGTCGATGCGGTCGCGGACGCCGTCATCGCGGCGCAAGGCGCGCTCTTCTCGGCCCTCGAGGCCGCGGGCGTCCCGATCGACACCGACGCGCTGCTGAAGGCGCAGTCGAGCGCCGTCGCCGGCTTCCAGAACCTCGTGACGAGCGCGACGGGCGAGCTCGTCGCCAACGCGAAGAACCTCGTGGCGTCGCTGCAGGCGGCGACCAAGCAGGCGGCGGCTCCGATCGATCAGGCGATCTTCAACGCGATCGTCGGCTCCGGCGCCGTGTTCGAGCGCACGTTCAAGCAGAAGGCTCCGGCGGGCGCGGAGCAGGCGGGCTTCGCCGCCTCGAAGTCGGTGTTCGAGGTCGAGACCTCGATCATGACCGACTGGGTCGAGAACATCTTCAAGCAGGCCGGCGTCAGCGAGCACATCCTCGACAAGCTCCTCGCTGCGTGCCACGCGCTCAACATCGGCATCGCGGGGGCGAAGACCCCCGCCGACCTCAACGTCCTGATCGAGAAGTTCGAGGACGCGCTGCTCGGGCGGAACGAGAAGGCGAACGCCGGCATCCTCCACCTCCTCGCGCAGACCCTCGCCAACATCGCCGCCGTCATCCAGGACGTGACCGCGAAGATCGCTCCGCTCAGCGAGGAGCTCGCGAGCGTGCTCACCGCCGAGCCCTGCGACCTCTCGAAGATCGGCGCCGCGCTCTCCGCCTTCGACGCCGGGACGAAGTCGCTGCCGAGCTCGTTCTCGTCGGTCCTCGCCGACAAGGACGCGCAGGCGATCGCGAAGGCGCTCAACCTCTCCGGGAAGGTGATTGCGCGATGAGCTCCTCCGCGTGGCGCGTACGTCTTCGTGGCGCTCTCCTCGGCGCCGCGCGTGGGTTCGGGTTGGTCGCGGCCATCATGGTCGCCGCGACGGTCGCGGGGAGTCGGCGTGCGAACGCGGACGAGCCGCAGGATGCGATCAAGGCGTTCAACGAGCGCTGCGCGAACCGCCTGTCGATCGCCATCACCGGCAAGACCGCCTCGGCGGAGCTCATGAGCTCGTCGGATCCGAAGGAGGCGATCGACCGCCTCCTCGAGAGCCCCGACTTCTACGAGCGGTTCGCGCGGTTCGTGAACACGCAGTTCAACGACGGGCCCGGCGCGAGCTCGCTCGAGGACGCGCCGTACCACATCGCCAAGCGCGTCCTCGCCGACAAGAAGCCGTGGTCGAACATGTTCCTCGGCAAGTACCGGCTGGCGCCGATCGCGGGCCAGGTGGCCGTCTACGAGGACGATCCGAACGGCCTCGGCTACTTCCGCAGCATCGACTGGTACCAGCGGTACGAAGGCAACGAGGAGCAGGGCCTCAAGATCGCCACCGCGTATCGCATCATGAACAACGTCGTGGGCCTGCGGCTCACGGCGGTGACGGTCTCGCCGGACGCCGACCAGAGCGCGAACGGCCGCCAGTCGGCCGCGTGCAGGGGCTGCCACTACGACGGCTGGTTCGCCCTCGACAAGGTCGCGTCGATCCTTCCGCGAAAGGGCGAGAAGTTCGACGCCTACCGCGGCGGCCCGCAGGAGCTGCTCGGCGGCAAGATGATCGGCAACGACAGGGAGCTGGTCATGGCGCTCGTGGAGTCGGAGAACTTCTCCGTCAACGCCTGCCGGCTCGCGTTCAAGTACCTGTACGGCCGCGAGGACAACCGCTGCGAGGGCCGCATCCTCGACCGCTGCGTCGACACGTTCAAGGCACAGAAGACCATCCAGTCTGCGATCGGCTCCATCGCTCGGGAGCCTGGCTTCTGCGATTAGGAGGCTCGTCATGCGCGCGGACATCGAGAACGACATCGAGCTCGGCCGCTGGACGCGGAGGACGTTCGTCTCCGTCGTGTGCGGGGCGCTGGTCTCGAGCGCGTTCGCCTGCAACTGGGGGCCGGATTGCCTCCTGGGCGGACAGTGCACGTACGACGCGCCCATCGGTGGCCAGAACGGCGAGGATCCCGACGCCGACGGCACGGGCGCGGACGATCCCGACGCGCCGGCGTGCTCGGAGGAGGAGTGGGGCCGCCCGCACATCGGCCTCGGCGGCGAAGACCTCGCGTCGACCATCAATCAGGCGGCGCATGCCGATCGCGCCCGCGTGAAGCCGTACACCGCGCTCGTCACGGAGTACTCGCGCGTCCTCGGCGGGCAGAACAATCCGTCGCTCATCGCCACGACGGGTGGGACCTTCGGTCAGCCCAACGATCGCTGGTTCATCGAGCCGATCGCGAGCGCCGTGTTGATCAACACCGCGTTCGACGTCGCGTTCGAGGGGTGTCTGCGGCTCACGGGCGACATCTCGGGTGGCAGCGCCGACCCGAAGTACGCGACGGCGCCGACGCCGGAGACGGCGAAGGCGGAGTGCGCGGGATGGATCCGCCGCTTCTGGAGCCGCCACGGCACGCCCGAGCAGATCGACGCATGCGCGTCCGTCGCGCTCGAGACGACGACCGAGACCTACGGCGGTGGCGCGACCGAGGCGGTGACGCGCGAGGCCTCGCCGCGCCGGCGCTGGGCCTACGCCTGCGCCAGCGTTCTCTCGTCGACCGGCTTTCTGATGTACTGAAGGGGGCTCGCGACTTCCGGGTCGGACTCCATCGAGGAGAGGGGTTTCATGACGAAACGTGTCGCGCTCTCGCGTCGTGCATGTCTGAAAGGATTCGCGGCTGCCGCCGGTGCCGCCGTCGGGACGCGCATCGCCGGGCGCTCGCTCCTCGGGAACGCGGAGGCCGCGCCCGCGGGGAAGGCCGCGGTCGTCTCCGTCTTCTTCGAGGGCGGCTTCAACGCGCTCTTCTCGAGCCCGGACTCCTTCCTCGGCTCCGGAGCGTTCGGCGTGACTTCGTCGAACGTCAGGAAGCTCGCCAACGACCTCTACGTCGACGCCGGCACCATCGGCACGCTCGGCGACTGGGCGCTCGGGCACATGGCCGCCATCGGCGTCCGCCACGGCGCGACCGATCACATCACGGCGCAGCGGAACAACTACATGAACGGCTCGCGGAGCTTCGTGCTCCAGCTCGCGGCCGCGATGGGAGGCGACGCGGCGTTCAAGGCGGCGGCCCTCGGCGGGCTTCCCGTCCCGGGCGCGCCTCCGCCGGAGAACGGCGTCTCGCTCCAGCTCCTCCGCACGATGGGCGACGTCAGCACGGCGCTGGGCCTCGGCGCGATCGACTTCAAGAAGCCCGCGCGCAACGCGGCGGGCGCAGCCCTCGCCCGAGCGACGGCGATGAGCGCCGGCGATCTCGCGAAGAACCCGCGTTCGACGGCGTTCGCCAAGGACGCGTACGCGACGCTCGCCGACTCGCTCGCGAAGCCGCCGCTCGCGATCGACATCGCCAGGATCGCCCAGGCATACAACGTCAGCACGGGCGCGAGGCTCGAGACCATCCCCGCGAAGCTCGCCGCCGCCGAGCTCATGCTGCGCGCGGGCACGAACGTCGTCACGCTGTCGGACACGGGCTGGGACACGCACGGCGACCGCACCGGTCAGACCGTCCGGCGCAGGATGACCTCCGAGATCATCCCCGCGCTGAAGACGTTCATCTCCCGGCTACGGAGCGAGCCCGAGCTCGCCGCGATGAACGTCACCGTGATGCTCCACGGCGACTTCGCCCGGAGCCTCCCGGGCTCCGATCACGCTCCTGCGCTGTCCGCGCTGGTCATCGGACCGAACGTCAAGGTCGGCACCACGGGCAAGGTGTCCGCGGGCGTGACGCTCCCCGAGGGCACGGGCGGCGCGAAGGAGATGTGGTCTTACCTCGCCGCGCTCGCGAAGGTGCGCGAGAACCCGTTCGGTCCCAACCCGCACCCGCTCGTTCTCTGATCTCAAGGCTTCGGAAACGCGCTTCGATCGAGCTCGACGAAGAAGACCCCGCGAAAATCACCGATCTTGAAGCCACGCGCGGCGTCGGTCGGGTAGCGCTCGCGGAGCTTCGCGTCGATCTCCGGCGCGATCGTCTCGCCGTGGCAGACGAGGCATTGCGCCTGGATGTAGATCGGCTCGGCGTACCCCCAGCGCCCTTGCCCGAGCGGCACCACCTTGCCCTTGATCGGTCGTGTCTTCTCGAGCTCGTCCATCACCGGCACGAGCCACTCGGGAGGAGCGTCGGCCGGTGTCCGCAGCTTCTTCGCAGAGCGACCCACGCGCACGCCGTCGCGCGAGTGCTCGGCCGCGAGGGCAGGCGCGCGCGACGCGCACGCGTCGATCGCCGCCGCGGGCCCCTGGCCGAGCGCCGTCGTCAGCTCGTTCTTGAGCGCGTTCTTGTACGGCCCGAGCAGTGCCTGCGCTCGACCCTCGGCCGCGGCGGGATCCGAGGACGGATCACGCGTGCACGCAGCCGAGAGGAGAACGACGAAGAGCAAGGCCACGCGGCGCATGCGACGTCACTCCGGTCGTCGTTGCTCGGGCTCAGGAGACCCCGAGCAGTTTATTCATCGAGGCCTCGTCCGCCGGCGTGAACGGGTACTGGTCGAACTCGTTGCTCGCGACCCAGCGGAAGGCATTGACGGCGCGCGGCTCGAGGGGGGCGTCGCCGACGAGAGAGCACTCGTAGAGGAAGAGATCGACGACGTAGTGCTCGTAAGGGTGGCTCACGAACGAGATGAGCTTTCCGACGTCGATCTCGACGCCGAGGCGATGCTGCATCTCGCGTTTGAGCGCTTGCTGATCGGTCTCACCCGCCTCGACGCGTCCGCCCGGGAACTCCCACATGAGCGGGAGCACCGCGGTCGCGCGCCTCTGCGTGATGAGGTACTTGCCTTCGCGCTCGATGACCGCTGCGACGACGCGGATCGTGCGGGGCGGCGTTCCTTCCCCCAGCTCCGCCGCCATCAGCAGGCCACTCGGAACAGCTGCTGTCCCATGAGGAGGACGTCGCCGTTCTTCAGGTCCGTCTCTTCACGGAGGCGGAGGAACGAGCCGTTCGAGCTCCCGAGATCCGTCAGCATCAGACGCCCGCCTCGGCCGTCCGGCGAAGGCTCCCACGTCAGACGGCAGTGCAAGCCGGACACGTAGCCATCCTCGGGGAAGAGGACGTCGCCGCGCTCACGGCCGAGGTGGACTCCCGTCTCGGGAATCGGGAACGCGTTGCCCGTCACGTCGCGACCGATGACGAGCGCGATGCGACCGACGTAGCCCTTCGAAGGAGAGCCGAGGCGCTCGACGCCGTCGGGCCCGGGCGGCTGCGGCTCGAGAGCCTCGTACTTGATGATCTCCTGCCCGATACGGAACATGTCGTTCGGACGGAGCTCGACGGGGACGTCGCGAACGAGCTTCTTGTAGACGCCGTTCAGCGAGCCCTCGTCCTTCACGGTGACGCGACCGTTGATCTGCCGGAAGGTGGCGTGACGCGGAGACAGGTAGCTGTCGCCCGCGAAGATGCTCCCCGTCTCGCGGCCGACGGTGACGGTCCCCGGCGGGAGGTGGTACGTCCCGGCCTCGCTGCCGTCGGCGCGAAGGGCCGTGAGCACGACGCCGCCGCCGGTCGCGGCTGCGGGCACCGACGCGACCTTCGGCGGAGCGGCGACACCGCCGAGGCGGAAACCGCATGACCCGCAGAAGAGGTTCGACGGCGCGTTCACGTGAGCGCACTGCGGGCAGGCCGTGCCCGCCGGTGCTTGCGACGAGCTCGCGATCGGGACGACGGGAGGCGGCGCCTGCACGGGCGCGCTCACCGGCTGCACCAGCGGCTGCTGCATGGACCCGCTCGGTCCGCTCGAGACGGCATGCGAGACCGGCGCTGCCGCCGGCGCTCCCGACTGCGCCTTGATGCCATGCGGCGGCGTCTGCGGCGTGAACGGCTTCGGGGCCGCGTCACGTGGAAGCTCCGCGCCGCAACCGAGGCAGAACTTGTAGTGGTCTTGATTGTCCTTCGTGCACTTGGGACAGGTGATCAAGAAACCCTTCCTTCTTCCTGCTCACTCAGGACGTCTCGCCGGGCTTCCGCCGGCGGCCCATCGGGCAAAGCGTGGACGTAGCGGGGCCCACGGGGGGGAGTATCTTGCACCGGGTCAACACGGGTCAAGCTCCGTAAATCGGAGCAATGTCGACATCCTATGAGGTCGTCGACGGCCGCTGGAGTCGGGGCGGAAAGGGATTTTGCGCCGTGGTGGTGCGCTCGTCGGTGCCTTTCCCACCTCGTTCCGGTCGTCACTGGGGTGCGGACTTCGGGCCATCCGACGCCCCTTCGGAGGAGAGGCGGTCGCGATCGAGCTCTGCCGGGTTTCCCCCGCCTTCCTCGCCGGAGGGCGCCGGGAGCTCATCCGTTCGCGCCGCGCTCTCCTTCGACGTCGACGAGGAGATCCGCGCGTGGACGCCGGCGCCGAGCGGATCGAGCTCGCGCAGGTACTTGGCGACCCGTTTGTCGCGCATCGCCGCGAGCAGGGCGAGCGTCTCCTCACGGGCCGCCGCGGACAGGTTCTTCGCGTTCCGGACGACCTCGATCGCCACGTCGACGTCGTGCAGCTCGCCGAGCCGCTTCTGGAACACCGTGGCCGGCTCGAGCAGCGCGCGGGCGTCGATCGGCAGCGCCTCGGCGAGCAGCTCGATGGAGTAGCGGAGCTCCTTGTACGCGATGCGGAGGTCGTGCATCCCCGTGACGTCGCTCGTGTCGACCTCGCGTCGCCGTTCGACCTTCCGGCGTGCGCGCTCGACGGTGCGTCGTGCGAAGCGCGCGAGATCGAGATCGCGCTCGGGGTCGACGGGGAAGACGAGCAGCGCCTTCAGGAGGAGGCGCGCTCGATCGAGGTCGCCGCGCTCGATGCGCGCGATGACGGCGCGGCGTAGCCGCGCCTCGCGGGCCTTGCGCCCTTCGAGCCACTTCGCCACTTCGGGGATGCGCTCCGCCGCGCTCGCGAGCGTCTCCTGCAGGACCTCCTCGTCGCGCAGCTCGCCCGTGGCGCGCATCACCTGCGCGAACGCGTCGCGCACGACGTTCGTGTGCCACGGCCCGAAGAGGTCACGCGACATCTTGAGAAGCGTGCGCATCCGGCGGATCGCGACGCGGAGGTCGTGCACGGCCTCGTCGTCGACCTCCTTCGCGAGGAGGCGCGGGACGACCGCGGCGAGCCTCGCGTCGCACTCGCGCAGCTTGCCGACGACGAAGGCGCTGGCCTTCGGGGCGCCGTTTCTCGGCTCGCGACGATGCGCGTGATCGTGCGTCATGTCGGCTCCACCGTCGGGACCAGGCTCGGGCCCGTCGCTGCGGAGGCGGCGCCGATCCGATGCACGCGCGCGACGGTCATCGGCTTCATGCCACGGAGGTGCTTGAGCGTCCTCCGCACGGCGAGGCGAGCTTGCTCCGCGAGCTCGTCGTCCGTCGCGTGCTCCGGCGCCTCGAGCAGCGCCTTCCGTACGGCTTCTTCCACGGCGGCGAGATCGAGGTGAACCCTGTCGTCGTCCATCACGCCGCGCGTGCTGACGAAGACCTCCATCCTTCCGCGCTCGCCCGGGGCAGCGGGATGGATGAGGACGAAGCAGAACGCCGTGCCCTCCTGGGCGAGCGCGGCGCGCTCGCGGAGCACCGAGGCCGGTACCTCCCGTCCGGCCCACACGTGCACGCGTCCCGCGCCGTAGGTCTCGCCCAGCATCGCGCCGTCTCGCGTCACCTCGACCACGCGTCCGTTCTCGACGACGCACACGCTCGGCACGCCCATCTCGCGTGCGAGCGCCGCGTGCCGTGTCAGATGGTGGATCGTCCCGTGGACGGGGACGAAGCACCGCGGGCGTACGAGCTCCAGCATGCGCCGCTGATCGGGCCGGTGCCCGTGGCCGCTCACGTGGACGCCGCGCTCGGTCGCGCGCGAGACGACGTCGACCCCGCGGCGCAACAGCTGGCCGAGGATCGCGTGCACCTCGGGCTCGTTGCCGGGGATGGTCCGCGCGGAGAGGATGACGCGGTCGCCCGGCACGACCTCGAACGACGGGTGGTCGCCGCGCGCGAGCCGTGCGAGCGCGGCGCGTTCCTCACCTTGCGATCCCGTGGCGATGACGAGGAGCTCGCTTCGCGGTCGCTCTCGCGCCATCTCCTCGGGGAGCACGAGCTCGTCCGGCCAGGGAAGGTATCCCGTCGCCCGCGCGACGCGTGCGTGGACACCGACGCCGCGACCGAGCAGCACGATCTTCCGGCCGGCACGGCGCGCGATCTCTCCGAGGAGGCGGAGCCGGTGCACGTTGGACGCGAACATGGCGATGACGACGGCGCCGCGCGTCTCGAGCACGAGCCGCTCGAGGACGTGCCCCACGTCGGTCTCGCTGCCGGTGGCGCCTTCGGCGTCGACGTTCGTCGAGTCGGACATGAGGAGCGTCACGCCGGCGTCGCCGAGCGCGCGGAAGCGATCGACGTCGAACAGCTCACCGTCGGGTGGCGACTCGTCGAACTTGAAGTCGCCCGTGTGGATGACCATTCCCTCGTCGGTCGTGATGGCGAGCGCGGTCGCGTCCGCGATCGAGTGCGTGACGCGGATGGGCTCGATCACGAACGAGCCGAGCTCGAACGGTCGCCCCGGTCGCGTTTCGAAGAGCCGCGCGTGCTCGAGCACCTCGTGCTCGGCGATCCGCTCGCGGACGAGCCCGAGCGCATACGGCGGGCCGTAGACGGGGACGTCGAACCTCTTCAGGAGGTACGGGATGCCTCCGATGTGGTCCTCGTGCCCGTGCGTGACGGCGAGCCCGACCACGTGCCCGAGCTCGTCGAGCGCCGAGAAGTCGGGATGGATGACGTCCACGCCCAGCCCTCGGTCGTCGAACATGACGCCGCAGTCGACGAGCAGGACCTCGCCGCGCTGCTCGAGCGCCATGCAGTTCATCCCGACCTCACCGAGGCCGCCGAGCGGAAGTAGCCGCAGCACGGCGCCGATCTAGCACAGCGCCGGGTTC
>CALFEQ010000006.1 GCA_937949945.1 uncultured Myxococcales bacterium | reverse complement strand
TAGCTACGCCCCGTCAAGCCTGCATCGAACGTCCGTCCACAGACGGGTACAGCGCTACATCGCGAACGCTCGCTATGAGGCCGGCCCCAACTTCGGCGAGCCGCTGGGGCCGCTACCGCCTGAGCTGATCGCAGCGTCCGGCGGGGATGTGATCGATCGTGTGATCACGACCGAGCCTGCGCGAATTTCTCAATGCGGTCGTGTGGTTACGGTGGAGGCGCCGGGAATCGAACCCGGGTCCGAAAATTCCACCCCATCCGCGTCTACGTGCGTAGCCAGTCTATTGATTCGACCCGACTTGCGCCGACTGACAGGCTCGCCTCGGGCTAGTCACCTGTTTGATCTCACCTCGGCCCCGGTGACCCGAGCCTCGGCCAGTCAGCTTGCTGACGGTCTTCCGTGGGCGCTGACGGGCCCATCGGTCGACCGGCCCTCAGGCCTGCTGATTAGGCAGCGAGAGCGATTGCGTTGTCGTTCGCAATTATTTTTCCCGCGGGTTTTTACGTGGACCCACGAGACCCACGGCACGCAGCAAGATGGTCGAAATCTCCGTCGAAGCCGATCGCCCCCATGGCGATGAGGCTCATGGAACCTAGGTCGTGGTGCGCGCGGGCGCAAGGGGCGACGGTCGAGCTTCGGGGTGGCTCCTTCCTTAAGGAGGGAGGGCAGGCGCGCGACAATGGAGGAGGTCGAAGGCGCGCGAGGCGGTAGCATCCGCATCGATGGCTTCCTCGTGGTCGAGGAGCGTCGCTGGCGCGGTCGTGCTCGCGTCGCTCGGCGTGGCTTGCACGGGCGCGCGGCGCGGGACGGTGTACGCGCCGGTGGATCTCGCGATCGCGCCGATCGGGAGCTCGACCGGTGACATCGCGACGACCGGGGAGCGGAGCCCGGACGACACGTGCACCGTGCGGCTGCTCGCGGCGCCCATCCAGAAGTCGATGCCCGGCTGTTACCTCGACGAGCACATCAGTCAGGGAGAAGGCCTGCTTCACTACGCATGCGGGGGCGACGGGCCGGCGGAGGCGGTGTTCGGGCCGGATCGGTATAAGGGGAAGATCACCAACGGTGAGGTCGAGCTCGAGTATTCGACCGAGCTCGACTGGGAGGACGGCTGCCGCTGGGGGACGGACGCGGTGATCTCCGGCAAGGTCCTCGTCTCCGGCAAGCCCGCCCGTGAAAGGCTCTCGTGGCGGTACCGGGACCGGGTGATCTCGGGCACGAACTGCTCCGGCCAGTGCACGGCGAGCACGTCGTTCTCGGTGCGGCCGGCGGACGAGCCCGACTCGCCGTCGATGTCCGACGACGACGACGACGAGGACGAGGACTGACATCGCGAGCGTCGCGACGCCGTGGCGTCACTGTGGCGTGCGGCCTCGTGACCGGTGTGTCGAACGGCGACGTCGCCGCCGCCGAGGTCGCGCGCAGAGAGGGACGAGCTCTCGTAGGCCACGCGGTTCGTGCGCGGATCTTCGCCGCAACGTCGATCGTCGACGAGGTCGCGCGGCTGCGACCCTTGGGGCGCATCCCTTGCACGACTCGACGCGCATGAAGAAGACGCGACGGAGCGAGCGTCGGCAGCGTTCGTTCGAGCCGGTCACGCCGCGGTCGCGGCCGGACGACGGGAACGCGTTCGTGCCGGACAACCTTGGTACGCTCGAGCCGTTGCCGGTGGCGGACGCCGAAGCGTTCGCGGAGGAGTTCGTCGCGTCGGCGACGGCCGCCGAGTCGGCGTACGAGAACGCGGAGGACGAGGTCGTCGACGACGAGAACGGCGGGCCGTTCCTCGTGCTCGAGGACGACGCGAGCTTGCCCCCGGAGCCCGTCGACGAGGGGCGCGGGTGGAGCGAGGAGAGCGAGGAGGCCGAGGAGCTCCTCGAAGAGACCACGGCCGAGAAAGAGGCCGCGCTGCGCGCCGCGCGGTGGGCTTCCCGCAAGGGTTGACGCCGGCGAGACCACGCGGGGGCTGGGAGGGGAGCCTCGAGCCTCGAGCCGAGCCGTCCACCCTCGAAAGGGCCTCGCCCAAAACTGGCGCCTTGTGGCGACGTCGAGCGACGATCCACGATCGGACGTCAGCTCGCGATGCCCGGCCCTCCCTCGTCGAAGCAGGATCCGAGCGATGCGACCCGAGAGGGGCTCGCCGAGGTCGAGCGCGCGCTGTCGATCCTCCACGGACGGCATCCGGAGTCGGAGCGGCTCCGACGGGAGGACGAGGAGCGGCGGGCGAAGCGACTGCAGGAGCAAGAGGCCGTCGCGCGGGCGGAGGCCGCCCGCGTGCGCAAGCGAATGCTCGTCATCGGGAGCGGGAGCGTCCTCGCGTTGGCGCTCGCGACCGCGATCGTCCTGTTCTTCCGGAGCGAGCTCGCGCGGCGTGCTCGGCTCGAGCAGGCGGGCGCGCCGTACCGCGCGATGGGGTTCGTGCTCGTCGACTCGACCGGGCGCGGCGAGCCGTCGAAGCTCGAAGCGAACGTGCCCGAGGGCTGCGTGCTCGCGGCCACGACGGCGGCGGGCGCCCGCGTGAAGATCGCGCATGCGGGCGGGGAGGTCGAAGGCCCGGCGCCCGTCATCACCTGCCTCTGCGAAGGCGGGCGCGTGAGCGTCACCTCGGACACCGAGCCGGGCGAGGGCATCGTCCTGCTTCGCGCCGACGCGCGCGCGATCGGCGGCTCGCGCGCGTTCGCGTTCCTGCCGTTCCAACCCGGCGCGGCCGGACGGTCCGACGAGGCATGCGCGGAGGACTCGCTGGATGCATGGCTCGCGTCGAAGCGATGGGCGCAGCAGGCGCAACGGCCCGACGGGCCGAGCGCGTCGACGCCGGTCGACGCGGCCGCGAGCGACGCCTGGCTCGCGAAGGAGCCCGCGCGCGCCGTGCTGCGCGACGTCGGGTTCGCGCTCGTATCGACGATCGAGCCTCGGGCGCCGTTCGGTGTCGTCGAGATCCCCGCGGCCAGCTGCGTCGTGCTCGCGCCGGAGGATCCGCAAGACAGGCCGAGCTTGCGTCTCGAACGTGGAGCGAGCGCGGTGGGGCCCGCGGCCGGAAACGTCGGATGGTGCACGTCGACGGAGAAGCTCGCGCTCGCGGTGCGCAATCGGAGCGACGCCGGGGAGCCTGGGCGAGTCGCCGTCTTGATCGGGCCGGCTGCTCGGGTCGGAGGGCTGGCCGGGCTCCACGAGATCGCCGAGCAAGCGCAGATGCCGCTCGCGGCGGGCGCCGTCGCGCCGGCTGACCACGGCTGGAACGCGAAGAACCTCTTGCTCGCGAGCGCGATCCCCGAGGCGGTGATCACGGTGACGAACACCCCGGCGCTCGACGCCGATCCGGATGCGCGCCTCGTCGCGCTCTCGGTGGCCGCGCCGGGCGCGCTCGTCGGAGAAGCGCCCGCCGATGTCTTCTCGTTCTGCACCGCGGCGCTCGACCGGGCTACCGCGGCCGTGTGCGCCTTCTCCGGAGCGCACAAATGGCGCGTCGAGGGCGCGGAGGCGGTCGGCGGGCTCGCGCGGGCGAAGCTGCCGTTCTGGCTCTTCGGGCTCCAAGGCGTGACCGACCCGGCCGCGCTCAAGGTGCAGACCGATCTCGTCACGCTCGCGCGCAGGCTGCGGCGCGAGGGGTTCGAGCCCACGACGATCGCGGCCGTCACCGAGCTCGACAACGGCGCCGAGGTGCTCGGCCGCGCGAACGAAGACGCGTTCGTCGCGGTGGGGCTCGCGCCGACCGCGCCCTGGGTGTTCCCGTACTCGGACGGCCCTGCGTGGAAGGTCGACGGCGAGCCGCGCGTCATTCCCATCGAGCCGCTCCAGCGCATCGTCGTCACGAGCACCGCGAAGCCGCTGCCTCCCAAGGCGACGCGCCGCACGGTGGTGTTCCGGCGTCAGAAGCGTTGACCGTCGGAGGACGTCGCCCTCTGCGGCGGTACGCTCTACGCTATCGGCGCTACCGCTGCCGTCGTTCCATCGCTGGAGGTCCGCGTGGCCAAGATCCGATTCGCCGACTTCGAACGCATCGTCTTCTTCACGGGCGCTGGCATGTCCGCCGAGAGCGGGATCCCGACGTACCGCGGCAAAGGCGGGATCTGGGCGCAGTACGACTACGAGGACTACGCGTGCCAGCGGGCGTTCGATCGCGATCCGGACAAAGTCTGGGACTTTCACGACAAGCGCCGCGAGCTCGTGAGCAAGTGCCAGCCGAACCCCGGGCACTTCGTCGTCGCGCGCGTGCAGCAGGCGAAGCCGAAGACGGTCGTCATCACGCAGAACATCGACGGCATGCACCAGCGCGCGGGCGCGAAGGACGTCATCGAGCTCCACGGCAGCTTGTGGCGCGTGCGCTGCGACGCCGAGCGCATCGTCAGGCCCGACGAGACCATCCCGATGAACCCGCGCAAGTGCTCGTGCGGCGCGTATTGGCGTCCGGACATCGTGTGGTTCGAGGATCCGCTCGACCACCGCGTCATCGGGCGCGCGCAGGAGGCGCTCGCGCAGTGCGATCTGCTGGTCAGCGTCGGGACGTCCGCCGTCGTGTACCCCGCCGCGGAGCTGCCTCGCATCGCGGTCGCTCGCGGCGCGGTGACGGTGGAGATCAACCTCGAGGACACGCCGCTCAGCCACCTGTACCAGCATCGCCTGCGCGGGAAGGCGAGCGAGGTCTTGGCGGAGCTCGCGGGATAGCGGGTCGAGGCCCGCGACCCGCCGTGCGCGTGGAGCATCCAACGGACGTGGTAAAGGAGCAGACGTTGCACCCGCTCGTCATCGACGACTTCGACGCGATCACCAAGCTCCTCGAGGGCACGCGGCGCATCGCGGTGCTGGGCATCAAGACGGAGGCGCAGGCCGATCAGCCGGCGTTCTACGTACCGCGCTACCTCGTCGAGATGGGGTTCGACGTCGTCCCCGTGCCCGTCTACTTCCCCGAGGTGAAGGAGATCCTCGGCCGGCCCGTCTACCGGCGGATCGCCGACGTGCCGCCGCCGGTCGATCTGGTGAACGTCTTCCGCCGCTCGAAGGATCTCGGACAGCACCTCGACGATCTGCTCGCCGCCAAGCCGCGTGCCGTCTGGCTGCAGCAGCAGATCCGTGACGACGCGTTCGCGAACCGACTCGCCGAGGCGGGCATCACCGTGGTCCAGGACCGCTGCCTGATGGTCGAGCTGCGCCTCCGGCAGGCGCTGCGCCGCGGCGAGACCGGAGAGAAGGGCTGACGGTCGCGCGACGAGCTCGGCGGGCTCAGTCGGCGGCCGGGCCGCTCGGCACGTGCGCGTACGACGCGAGCGGCGTCGCATAGGAGCTCGACCAGCCGTGGTCGAAGACCTGCCGGAGCCTCGGCGGAAGGGCGCCGCCTTCGGCGACGACGGCGAGGTTGCGGCTCTTCAGGAAGTAGTCGCCCTCCCAGTTGCTCGTGCCGATCCACGCGACGTGGTCGTCCACGACCATGTACTTCGCGTGCGCGACGCGCGCATACGGGATCTCTCCGCCGGACCATGGCGGCACGGTCAGCACCCTGACCTCGACGTTCGGGACCTTCGAGAGCGCGTCGATCGACGCGCGGGTGTGGCGTCCTTCTCGCGCTCCCCAGTGCGAGACGAGCAGGCGCACGCGGACGCCGCGAGCGGCCGCGCGGCGGAGGGCGTCGTCGAGCGTCGGGAACGGGCTCTTGTCGCGGTTCTGCGTCGAGTAGTGCAGGACCTGCAAGTCGATGGAGGTCCGCGCGCGTTCGAGGAGCGCGACGAGCCCGTCGAGATCCCACGACGACTCGTCCGGCAGCCAGCCCTTCGGGTCGGCCCAGAGCGTCACGAGCTCGCCCGTGCTGGTCTTCACGCGCACCCTCGGCGGCCCCGAGCGTGCTCGCGCGCTCGCGGGCGTCGCCGGGTCGGCGAGCGCCCAGTCCGTCTCGAAGACGTCGAGCAGGGCGCCGGCGAGCGGGGCCGAGCGGAGGCGTACCCCGATCTCCTGGATGTGCGCGAGCGCGCGCCAGTCGAAGTTCTGGCTGCCGACGAACGCCTCCTGCCCGTCGACGACGAAGTACTTCGCGTGCTGCACGCCGCCGTACCGCGAGCCCGCGTCGAGGATCCGGACCGAGACGCCCGCGGCGCGCAGGCGATCCAGCGTCCTACCGTACTCCGACGCGAAGAGCGCGTCCGCGAGGAAGCGCACGCGCACGCCCCGCGCGACGGCTCGCTCGATCGCCTCGATGACCGGGCGGAGGAGGCTCGTCGGGGCGGCGGCGCCCTCGGCCTCGCTCGCGTAGAACTGGCCGATGTCGAGCGTGCGCTTCGCGCGATCGATCATCTCGGGCCAGACGACGGCGGCGTCGCGCAGGTCCGCGTGGTCGAGCGTCGTCTCGACGGGCGCCGACTCGACGAGCTCGATCTCGGCGAGCGCGCCCTCGGCCTCGGGGCCGTGCGTCGCGGTCGCGACCGGGGACGCGCCTCGAGGCGCAGCGTCGCCGTGAGGGCTCCGAGGCGCGGATGCGCATGCGGTCAGCGCGACGACCGCGACAATCGCCGCGAGAAGGGGGCGCCTTCGAGCGTGCTCGGCCGTACGTCTCCTCCACATTTCAGCGCCAGGAAGGATGGAGCACATCCACGCCGGCAAGCTAGCGTCTCCGCGGAAAGAATGGCGAAGGTCGTGAAGCCGAGCACCGTCGTCATCACCGGCGCGTCGAGCGGGATCGGTCGCGCGCTCGCGATCGAGTACGCCCGGCGGGGCGCGCACGTGCTCGTGACCGCGAGGCGTGAGGCGGAGCTCGCATCGCTCTGCGAGCAGATCCGCGCGACCGGCGGACGCGCGAGCCATCTCGTCTGCGACGTCTCCGACGCGGCGGCGGCCCATGAAATCGCGAAGCGTGCCGAGGAGATGCTCGGATCGGTCGACATGGTCGTCGCGAACGCAGGCGTCGGCTCCACGGCGAATGCCGCGAAGCTCACGCTCGAAGACATGGTCCGGACGATCGACGTCAACGTCCGCGGCGCGATGGCGACGCTGCTCGGGGCGATCCCGGTCATGCTCGCGCGCGGGCACGGTCACCTCGTCGGCGTCTCGAGCCTCGCCGGCCGGCGCGCGCTGCCCGGATCGGCCGATTACTCCGCCAGCAAGGCCGCGCTCTCGACCTTCATCGAAGGGCTCCGCATCGATCTGGCATCGTCCGGCCTCGCGATCACGGACGTGCAGCCTGGCTTCGTCGACACGCCCATGACGGCGAAGAGCAAGCACCCGAAGCCGTTCATGTGGGACGCAGAGAAGGCCGCGCGCTACATCGCCGATCGGCTCGAGCACGCGCCCGGCATGATCGCCTTCCCGCCGCCGCTGAGGTTCTTGACGCGCCTATCGCAGCTCTTGCCGTTCTCCGTGCACGCCTACCTGACGACGGCGGCGAAGGGACGTCCGCGACGGAGCTGAGCGCGCGGTCTCTTTGCCGCGACGCAGAGCGTCGCCGGCCGCGACCCGAGCGCCGAGGCGAGCGGGAAGAGCACCAACGATCACGCGGCCGAGCGGTGCGAGGCATCGGCGACGCGCAGCGTCGACGCAAATCGTCGACAGCGTCCCCGCGCGGAACTCGAGGTCCCGCGCGGGGGCGCCATCGCCCAGGTCGGTTGCTCGGTTGTGACGACCCGGCGCACCTGGCTCGCCCCGTGCTACGAGCCGCGGTGCGCTGACGGACACTCATCCACGCGTCGTGCCATCCGTGCGCCCGGGCGCCATCGACGAGAGTCCGCGCGGTTGGGGTGCGATCCGCGGCGTTCGTCGACGCGCGCCGCCGCGCCGGCGTGACGAGATGGATCGAGCAGGAGGGCGCGCCTGGTTCACGATCGCCACGATCCGGGTCGCCCGGCCGTGAGGGGGCTCGGATACGGTCCGAGGAACAGTCCCTCGAGGTCGTCCGTGGGCGGGGCCACGCGCTCCTCGGCGAAGCGTCTGCGCGAGAGCGCGGCGAGATCGCGCGCGACGCGCGACAAGCAGGCGTCGTCGAGCCCGATGCGCTCGGCATTCATCCGCAGCCATGCCAATGCGCAGAGATCGCACTGGAGCTCGGTCATCGCCGGCTGGTCGAATGGACCGTGGTTGTGGAAGTGCGCCCAGTCGTGAAGCCCCCAATAGAGCGCCTCGAGCGAGCTCGCCGCGAGCCAGAAGACGTCGCGGGGTCTCGCACGGTGCTCGAAGAGCAGATCCGTCGCGTCGTCGATCGCCCACGGGGCGAGCGCCATCTCGTCGGTCAGGCCGTAGCCGAACGCGTGGAGACACGCGAGCTCCCGCGGCAATCCGGGACACTTCTCATGAGCTTCGTCGCGGAATACGAAGACGAGGCCGGGCGGGTTGTCCCCGCCGATCCGCTCGCTCATCACGAGCGAGTCGCGGGGCGGGGCCGGCAGCCTCCACTCGAGCACGTCGCTCGCGCACCAGCCGAAGGCGTCGAAGACGCCTTCGCGAACGACGCACGGCATCGCAGGTACGTCGAGCATCACGACGCGCGACGAGGGAGCTCGCTCGGAAGAAGAATCGGCCGAGGGCGGATCGACCGGGGCGAAGTCGGACGGGGACGACACGGAATGGGGCTCGAAGGTCGGCGACGACCGAATGGTGGACGGGGAGTCGGCCGTCGACCGCGACACTGGCAGACGAAGGCAAGGCGCGCTAGAAGGGTGAGGAGTCGAGGATGACCCAGCTCCTACCACCGAAGAAGGAGGTCGCGCTCGCGCTGCTCGAGCGCTCGAACGTGGACGTTTACCTCGACCCGCGGGCGAAGGGGGTCGTGGTTCCTCCGCAGTTCCGCAAGGAGCCGCGCCTCATCCTGAAGATCGGCCTGAACATGCCGGTGCCGATCCCGGACCTTCGCCTCGACGACGAGAGCATGAGCTGCACGCTCTCGTTCAATCGTCGGCCGTTCTTCTGCGTCGTCCCATGGATGAGCGTGTTCGCGATGGTGGGGGAAGACGGTCGCGGGATGGTGTGGCCCGACGACATGCCGCAGGAGCTCGCGGTCCGCGTCGCCGAGGAGCAGCGTCGCCTCACGCCCGTCCGTGACGAGCCCTCTTCGTCTCCCGGCAGCGAGCGCACGCCGAGCAGCAAGAGCAAGGCGCGGCAGCAGGGGGACGCACCGCGCGAGTCCGAGCGCGACGTCGCGTCGACCGATCGCGCGACGAAGTCGAAGCGCTCCAAGAAGAAGAAGGAAGAAGGAGCGGCGCCGCCGGCTCGACCGGTCCTCGTCGCGATTCCTTCGCCGGAGAAGTCCTCTCCCCGGGTCGAGAGCCTCGACGAGAGGCGAGAGAACCCTCCGCCGCCGGCCCCGCCGCGCGGTCCGTCCGGTCCGGGCACGCGGCCCAAGCGTGAGCTCCCGCCGTATCTCCGCGTCGTGAAGTAGCGCGCGATCTCGGCCGATCGCCGAGACCGAATGCTGATTGCGCGACCGGGGACGTGCTAGAAGTCGCGTCTCGTGAGGGGAGCCTCGGCAACTCGCATTCGACCGCTGCGGCTCGCCGTCGGGCTCGCCGTGCTCGGCGTGGCGCTGGTCCTCGACTTCACGCTCGAGGATCTCGTCCCCGACAGCTCGATCCGCCAGCTCATGACGCTGGCGGCGTGCAACGTCGTCGTGGCGCTCTCCCTCAACGTCATCAACGGCATGGCCGGCCAGTTCTCGATCGGCCACGCCGGGTTCATGGGCATCGGCGGGTACACGAGCGCCGTCGTCGCCTCGCACGTCCATCACATGCTGGGCGGAGGCGAGCCCACGTTCTCGAGGTCGTTCGTCGTGGTGCCGATCAGCCTGCTGTGCTCGGCGGCGCTCGCCGGGCTCTTCGGCTTCCTCGTCGGCCTCCCGAGCCTCCGCCTGCGAGGCGACTATCTCGCGATCGTCACGCTCGGCTTCGCGGAGATCTTCCGTCTCGTCATCGCGACGGCGCAGTCCGACGAAGACGGCGACGTGTTCACTCGCCTGATCTCCCGGCTCGGCGGGCAGAACGGCTACCAAGGGATCGACAATCAGGGCGTCCCGCTCTACGCGGGGCCGTTCTGGGTCTTCGGGCTCGCGTTCATCCTCGGCGTCGTCGCGTGGCGCATCAAGTTCAGCGGGTGGGGGCGCGCGCTCCGGGCCCTGCGAGAGGACGAGATCGCGGCTGCCGCCGTGGGGGTCGACCCGACGCGGTACAAGGTCACCTCGTTCGTGATCGCCGCCGTGGGCGCCGGCATCGCCGGCGGGCTCATGGCGATCATGCGCGACGGGACGCCGCTCGTGAACCCGGACAACTACAACTTCCAGGCCTCGTTCGACGCCATCACGATGGTCATCCTCGGAGGATCGGGGAGCGTCACGGGCTCGGCGCTCGGCGGCGTCTTCATCACCTTCACGATCAAGGCGATCGAGCAGGTCCAGGCGCTGGACTTCATCCAGGAGCTGAGGACGCAGTTTCCGACGCTCGACCTGAACGCGCTCCGCATGATCGTCTACGCGATCGTGCTCGTTCTCCTCATGGCTTGGCGACCGGAGGGCCTGCTCGGCGAGCGGGAGCTCTTCCAGCGACGCAAGCGCAACGAGGGCGGCGACGACACCGGCACCGGTACGGAGGCCGAGCCCGCGGCGTCGGGCAAGGCCGTGAAGGCGTGAGATGGAGCTCCTCCTCGAGAACGTGACGAAGAGCTTCGGCGGCCTCCGTGCCGTGTCCGACGTCAGCTTCTCGGTGAAGGACAACGTGATCTTCGGCCTGATCGGGCCGAACGGCGCGGGCAAGACGACCGTGTTCAACCTGATCACGGGCGTCTACAAGCACGACTCGGGGCGGATCACGTTCGGATCGACGGACATCGGGAAGCTCAAGCCGGCGGAGATCGCGGGCGTGGGCATCGCCCGGACGTTCCAGAACATCCGCCTCTTCGGGCAGCTCACGGTCATCGAGAACCTCCTCGTCGCGTGCGAGCTCCAGAAACGAGCGCACCTCGCTGCGGCGATCTTCCGGTCGCCCGTCCACTACGAGGACGAGAAGGCGATGCACGATCGCGCGCTCGAGCTCCTGCGCGTCTTCGACCTGCATCGGATGGCCGACGAGGTCCCGACCTCGCTCTCGTACGGCAACCAGCGGCGGCTCGAGATCGCCCGCGCGATGATGCTCCGGCCGAAGCTCCTCCTGCTCGACGAGCCCGCGGCCGGGATGAACTACGGCGAGGCCGAGGGGCTCAAGACGCAGATCCGATGGCTGCGCGACACCTTCGACCTGTCGATCGTCCTCGTCGAGCACAACATGCAGGTCGTCATGGGGGTGTGCGAGGAGATCCACGTGCTCGATCACGGCGAGACGATCGCGCACGGGACGCCGGAGGAGATCCGCAAGGACCCCAAGGTCCTCGCCGCCTACCTGGGCGAAGAGGAGAGCGCCGAAGCCGTCCGCGAAGCGGTGGAGGAGGCGTCGCGTCCCGACGTCTCCAAGGTCGACCCGCCCTCGAGCTCGCGGCTGGCGAAGAGCGCCGGCACGTCGAGCCCGGGCCCCGCGGAAGAGGCGCCCGCGGCCGACAGCAGGCCGCTCTCGCAGCCGGAGCTCGAGGAGATCTCGAAGGACCTGCAGGAGAAGCTCGAGCGCGGGCTCTCGCAGCCCGATGCCGAGGAGGCCGTTGCCGACTTGTCTCCGAAGTCCGACCCGCCGCCGTCGCTCGCCGATCCGGCGAAGGAGGAGCCTGCCCGCCGTCCCACGGGCGCGGTCTCGGGCGCGCCGTCTGCCAAAGCCGAACCGAAGAAGGAGGCCGCGCCCACGGCGTCGCTCCCGTCGAGCCCGTTCGTGAAGGTGGCCGAGCCGAAGGAGGTGCCCGCGCCGATCTCGGTGCCTGCGCCGAGCTCGACCGGCGCCTTCCGCCCGAAGATGATCACGCAGCCGTTCATCTCCGAGGGCGAGCTCGGCGAGGAGCCGCCGAAGCAGACGACGTCGGCCGCGGCTTCTGCTTCCTCGGAGGAGCCGCTCCCGCGCACGCCGGAGCCGTTCGCGCTCGCGGAGTCGGCGCGGAACATCCCGGTCGCGCCGCGCGTCACCGGCCGCGACGCGCCCGGCGCACGCTCGCCGAGCGCGGGCGCGGGCCCGGGGCGTGGAGAGAAGCCCGGCTCGACCAAGAAGGAGGGCGATCGCTGATGCGCGTCGCTCATCCCACGCGCGCCAAGATCGAGGTCGAGGATGGCAAGCCGCTCCTCGAGCTCGAGGTCGTGAAGGTTTCGTACGGCGGCATCAAGGCGCTCAAGGGCATCAGCCTCCGCGTCATGCCCGGCGAGATCGTCGCCATGATCGGCGCGAACGGCGCGGGCAAGACGACGACGCTGAAGACGGTCATGGGGCTCTTGCGGCTCGCCGGCGGCACGATCCGCTTCGCGGGACGCTCGCTCGAAGGCCAGTCGACGGAGGCGCGCGTGGAAGCGGGGATCTCCCTGGTCCCGGAGGGGCGCGCGATCTTCCCGAACCTCACGGTGCGCGAGAACCTCGAGCTCGGCGCGTACCTCCATCGCGACGCGAAGGCGATGAAGGAGACGATCGAGGACGTGACGGCTCTGTTCCCGCGGCTCGGCGAGCGCATGAAGCAGGAGGGCGGCACGCTCTCCGGAGGCGAGCAGCAGATGCTCGCGATCGGCCGCGCGCTCATGTCGCGCCCGGCGCTCCTCTTGCTCGACGAGCCGTCGCTCGGCATCGCCCCGAAGCTCGTGCATCAGATCTTCGCGGCGATCACGGAGATCGCGAAGAGCGGCGTGACGATCCTGCTCGTCGAGCAGAACACACGCATCGCCCTCGCCACGAGCAAGCGCGCCTACGTCCTACGCAGCGGCGAGATCGCGCTCGAGGGCGACTCGAAGGAGCTCGCTCACGATCCGGAGATCAAGGCGGCGTATCTCGGGGGATGAAGAGGCCTCAGGCCTCAGGCCTCGGCAAGAGGCTCCGGGCTCCAGGGGATTTCCTCGTGACGAGCGGCGCTCAGAGCGCAAAAGCGCAGCCGCGGCTCACGGCGTCGCGCGCGCGCTCGCGCACGACGGCGCTCTCGCCGTTCGCGTAGCCCTTCCGTAGGGCGTCGCAGGTCTCGGCCATGTTCTGGAGGTCGCCGCCGAATGGATCGATGGCCTGCACGATCGTCGCGCGGGCGCGAGGTGCCTTCGCGAGCAGCTCGGCGAGGACCGGATCGAGCTCGGCCGAGCATCGCGAGATCGATCGCTGGAGCGGGACGTTCATCGCCGCGCTCGGCTGTCGCTCGGTGAGGGCCTTCTTCCACATCGCGGCGAGGCGAGGGCAGGGCAGGGTGCTCTTCGCGGCGGCGCCGAGCAGGCCGATCTCCGCGCGGGTGGCGACCCAGTCGGAGACGACGTCCTCCGTCGCGGCCATGGCGACCACGGCGTTGACGCACGAAGGATGGTCGCGCGCCTCGGGCGCGACGGCGAGCAGCGTCGACTTCGCGTCTCCGCTCGCATCGGGGGAGGCGATGCCGTCGCACATGACCCCGCGGGTCTTCGGGTCCGCGAGGCGGCGCTCGACCGTGGCGTGCGCGGTCGGGCCGACGCTCGCGATGATGCCTGCGATGATGCTGGCGCGCGTTCCGGCGGAGAGCCGGACGAGGGCATTCTCGAGCTCGGGTACGAACGGGCCCAGCCGTTGGTCCTTGCGCGGCAAGGCGCTCGACGCGAGCTCTGCCCTCGCGGGGTCGGCGAGCGCGCTCTTCAGGAACGGCGTGCCCCACGCCGCGTTCCGGGTCACGGCCGACCACGCGGCGATGTAGACGGCCACGTCCGAGTCGGCGCGGGCCTCGAGGGCCTCGAGCGCGCGCTCGTCGGTGTCGGCCAGGCGACCGAGCGCCGCGATCGACTCGCCCGACGGGTTCTCGGAGAGCCATTGGATGTCTCGTTTGGCCTCGGCCTCGGCCGCCGACTTGGGCCCACACGCGGAGGTGGCGAGGAGGGTCAGGGAGAGGAGCGCGGAGGAAACGAGCCGCATTTCGAGACGCGAGAGCTCCAGGATACCGGCCTCGCCTCGGCGCGCAAAACGGCGTGCGTGGGGCGGGCTCCGTCGTGCAAATGCTGTGATGGAACGCGCGTGTCCGGCATCCTAGAGGGTCGTGCGGATCGTCGTCAGCGGTGGAACCGGCTTCGTGGGGCGAGCGCTGTGTCACGCGCTCGTACGGCGCGGTGACCAGGTCTCCGTGCTGACCCGCGGTCCGGCTCGGTCGGTGACGCACGCATGTGCCAAATGCGCGGGCGGCAAGGTCGAGCTCGTGACGTGGACGCCCGACGAGCCGGGCGACTGGATGCGCATCGTCGACGGCGTCGACGCGGTCATCAACCTCGCGGGGGCGAGCATCGGTGACGAGCGTTGGACGCCGGAGCGCAAGGCTCTCTTGCGGTCGAGCCGCATCACCTCGACGACGCTCCTCGCACGGGCGATCGCGGAGGCCGAGCGGAAGCCGAAGGTGTTCGTCTCCGCTTCGGCGGTCGGTCACTACGGCGTCCGGCGCGGCGCCGACGTCCTCACCGAGGACGAGCCGTGCGGAGACGACTTCCTCGCGGTCCTCACGAAGGACTGGGAGGCAGCCGCTGCGCCTGCGCGCGAGGCCGGCGTGCGCACGTGCCATCCCCGGTTGGGCCTCGTGCTCGGACGCCGAGGCGGTCTGTTCGCGAAGCTCGCCCCGATCTTCCGCTCCTTCGTCGGTGGCCCCGTGGGAGACGGCGAGCAGTACGTGCCGTGGATTCACCTGCACGACGTCGTGCGCGCGATCGAGCTGCTCGTCGCACGGACGGATCTCGAGGGGCCTTTCAACGTGGTCGCTCCCGAGCCCGTCACCATGAACGTCTTCGCGAAGGCGCTCGCGAAGGCGCTCGATCGCCCGTGCATCTTCCGCGTCCCCGCGTTCGCCGTGAAGCTCGCGCTCGGCTCCGAGGCCGCCGAGATCGTCCTCACCGGCCAGCGCGCGATCCCGCGGCGCCTCGTCGACGCGGGCTTCGCGTTCGTCTTTCCGGAGCTCGAGTCCGCGCTCGCCGATCTCGTATCGACGACCGCGACCGACTGAGAGGCGGCCTCACTTCTTCTCGAGGAGCGCGCGCGGGAAGTCGGGCACCGTGTCCTCGGCCGACGGAAAGAGGGGGCTCACGGTGGTGGGGGTCGAGCGCCAGTCGACGCCGCTCGAGGCCGTCGGGCGCGGGGCCACGTCGCTCCTCGGACGAACGGGCGCGGGCGGCTCGGTGCCGCGGACCTCGCACCAGCCGACGACGGCGTGGCGTACGCAGGTCTGCGCGTCGCAGAGGCCGAGCCGGAGCATCTCGCGGCGGAGGTCGAAGGCCATCGCGCGTGCATGCGGGTAGCGGAGCGCCGGGTTTCTCTCCGTCGCTTGCGCGATGATGTCCCGGAGCGTGCGCGGGAGGTTCGGCTCGAGGACGTTCGTGTGGAGGACGCCGTCGCGCACCATGCGGGCGGCCTCGGCGACGTTCGTCCCGGGCGCGAAGCGCGGGCCGATGAGCATCTCGTGCAGGATGATCCCGAGCGAGAACACGTCCGATCGCGCGCTCGGCGGCGCGCCGCACGCGACCTCGGGCGCCGTGCACGCGAGGCGAGAGCGCGAACGAACGTGCGAGGCCGCGTCTGCGAAGGCGTGTTGTCCGAAGTCGCCGACCTTCACCTCGCCCTGACTCGAGATCAGGATCTGTCGCGGTGACAGGTCGCCGTGGACGAGGTTCGTGAGGGAGCCGTCTGCGCTGTCGGTGAAGAGCGCCGCACCGAGCGCCTCGGCCGCACGCAGCATGACGACGATGGCGAAGTCGACGGGGACGCGGAAGCCGTCGTTCTTCCAGCCCTCGAGAATGCTCGCCAGCGACTCGCCCTCCACGAGCTCCGTGACGATGAACGGCGACGGCGGCTCCCCGAAGCCTCCGTCCGTCCTGTCGACCTCGTAGACCTGGATGAAGTTCGGGTGGCGGACGCACGCTGCGCGACGACCGACGCGAGCCATCCATCGCATCGCGTCGTCGTGATTGGCCTCGGGCGGCAGGGAGCAGACCTTCACGGCGACGGGACGCCAAACCCCCCACGGGCCCTCCAAGAGGCCTCGGTACACCACTCCGTAGCTGCCCCGCCCGAGCACCTCGAGGAGTGCAACCTCGCGACCGTCACTCAGCGTGACGGTCGGCGATGAGACGGGATCGATCCACTGCACGTTTACGACTCGTTGCAAGCCGCGATCCATCGAAGCTCGCGTCGGATATCGGAATTTTCCGCAAAGCGTGAATTCCTTTGCCCGTGATCACGACGAGCCTGGATCGGCAGCGATCCCTCGGGGAGAAGCCCGCACATGTCACGCGGCGATGCCGCGCGCGCGGAGCACGTCGCGCAGCGCGGCCTGCACCTCGGGCGTCGACGTGTGCATGGCGCTGCGGGCGAGCTCGACGAAGCGGGCGCCGCGCGAGCGCTTGAGCCCTTCGAGCGCCGCGCTCCGATCGGCGGGCGCGCCGTGCTCGAGGACGCCGAGGAGGAACTCGGCCGCCTCCATCGTGTCGACCCTCGCGAGCGCACGCAGCGCGGACGCGCGCACGTACGGCTGCGGCGACTCGCGGACGATGCGGGAGAGCGGATCGAAGGCGTGCTGGAAGTAGAGCGACTCGACGGCCTTGGCCGCCTGCTCGACGACGGCCGGATCGCTGTCGCGGAGGCCGGCGCGCACGGTCACGAAGCTCCGCTTGAAGAAGAGCTGCTGCATCGCGGCGAGCACGGCGATCTTGACGGCGCGCTCGGGTCGCTGGAACAGCTTCTCGAGCGGCGAGAGCACGGCGTAGAGCTGGAGCTGCGCGAGCTGGTCGGCGAGGCGTACGCGCGCGTTGGTCACCGGGCCGCTCGAGTCCTCCGGCCGGCTCTCGACGGCGAACGCCGTGAGGCGCGCGAGCATCGCCTTGCGGCGGATCAAGTCCGGCCACCGCCTGTCGAGCAGCACGTCGGCGCACGCCTCCGCGGCGCTCCCTTGCTGCTCCCACTCGATGAGATCGACGTGCCAGACGTCCGGGAAGTGGTTGTCCTGGCGGAGGTGCGAGGGCAGCGGGGCCGTGTCGATCGGCTCGTCGCGGACGCCTTCGTAGCGCTTCGCTGCTCGCGCGTAGTGCTTGCGGCGGGCCTCCTCGAGGTCCATGTGCGCGAGCTCCTTGTAGAGCGCTCCGACGCGCGCGTAGTGACCGACCTCGCCGAACGCGAGGATGGCCGCGAGCAGCGCGTTCTCGGCGATCTCGGCGGGGGCGCCTCGTTCGAGGTGTTGGCGCGCGACCTCGCGCCAGAGCTCCGCCTGCACGACGATGTAGTGCGCCGACGTGCTCGCCATCCCGAGCACGCGCGCGTAGTCGGCCGCCTCGCGCGCGAGCGTCGCCGCCGCCGAGAGCTCGCCACGCTCCTTCGCCGCGTTCAGCGCGTCCTCGAAATACTGGAGCGCGAAGTACTTCAGGTGGTCTTCGCGCAGGATGCGGATGCAGTTGACGAAGCCCTCGAGGACGTCCTCGAACGTCCCGCCCTCGCGCCCGATCTGGACGAGGACCTGGAAGCAGTCGAACGCGCGCTCGCGCTGTCCGACGCTCTCGAAGTAGTCCGCGGCCTCCTCGAGCAGGCGCACCGCCGCGACGTTGGCCTCGCGCGCTTGCCTCGCGTCGCCGCACTTCTTCGCGCACCGCGCGAGGTTGAACTGGACGAGCGCCGCGTTGTACGCGTCCGCGCCTCCTCCGACGACCTGCGCGAGCCTCGACCAGAGCGCTCGCGCACCGCGCCAGTCCTCCGCCTTCTCGCGGTAGATCGCGGCCGCCGCGACGAGCCCCGCGTTCTCCATCTCGCGCGCGGCGCCGGCCATCTCGTTCATCGCCGCGAGCGTGCGCGCGCGATCGACCGAAGGCACGTTCGGCAAGAGCTGCATCGCCTTCCTCCAGCCGTCCGGCTCCGAGAAGGCCATGTACCACTGCACCGTGAGCGCGCTCCGGAAGTCCTTCCGCCTCGCGAGCACTTCGACGAGCGGGCGCAGCACGGACAGGTAGTCGTGCTCCGCGACGTGCGTCTGCTCGGCTGCGGCGACGAGCGAGCTCGCGGCGTCGTCGAGGTCGCCGCGGTTGAGCGCCGCTCGGGCGCGCTCTCGGAGATGGTAGAGGTCGTCGAGCATCTCGCGCGATGCAGTGTAGCGCGAAGCCGTGCTCGAGCGTGGCGGCCTCACTGCGCGCCGGCGAGGCCGACGACGCCGCACGAGAGCGGCGGCCCGAGAGGCTCCGCTTCGCTCGGAGGCCCGTGCAGGACGACGGCACGTCCGAGGATCGAGTACGGCCCGCGGAGCGCGACGCCGGGGACCTCGGACTGCCCCGTCGTGTTCCCCGAGACCTCGCCTTTGAGCGCGGCGATCAACCCCATGCCGCCTTCTGCGCCGGGAGGCTGCTCGAGCGAGCTCCCCACGAAGTTGAAGCCCGGTCCCACGTTCGCTCCGCCGGAGGAGCAGTCGCCGAAGAGGTGGACGCGGATCGTGTACTCGCGCATGAAGGTCAAGCCGGCGAACGTCACGCCGACGCGCGCGCCCTGCGACGTCGCCGTGAACCGCACGGTGCCGTATGCGCTGGCGTCGCTCATCCCGAGGCCGTCACCGAGCCCGCGCAGCGTCGCGACCGCCTGCGTCACGGCGGTCGGTGAGGCGGAGCCGGGATCGACCACCGGCCAGCTCTCGAGGTTGACCTTGGGCTGTGGAGGGGCGCCGGCTTCCAGCGGCGGAGGAGGCGGGAGCTGTGACGGATCGATCGGCTTTCGCGGCGCCGCCTCCTCTTCGTCCGAGCACGCAAAGACACCCAGCGCCGCGACGAGGAGCACTGCTGTCGCTCGAGTCGCCAGTCCCATGAGACCTCCGTCTGCGGAGAGGTCTCGTGCACGGCGCGTACCCCGGAGGGGCGTGCGTCCGCGACGCGCGCTCGCCGGCCGCGTCTCAAGAAGGCGGGAAGCTCGAACGCTCGGACGCGGCTTCTCTGCGCTTCTTCGCCAGATCGCGCGGCAGCGAGACGAGCGTCTCGACGAGGCCGATGAGCACGTAGAACGACAGCAGCCACACGAGGACGAAGGCCGGCTTGGTCTGGAGCGAAACGATCGCGCTCGACACGACGGCGAAGAGGACGAGGCCCACGGTCCGCGCGTTGAGCCGCAGGTCCTTGAAGGAGCGGAAGCGGATCGTCGACACCATCAAGAAGGCGAGGAAGGCCGTCAGCCCCATCATCGGGTAGACGTACTTCGGCCCGGACAGGTCGCCGCTGATCGCGTGGTTCGCGACGACGAGGGAGATGAGGATCCCTGCGGCGCCAGGGACCGGGAGGCCGATGATGTACTTGCCGGGCTTCGTCGGCTTTCCGCCCTCACCCATGGTGAGGACGTTGAAGCGGGCGAGGCGGATGGCGCCCGCCGCGGCGAAGGTGAATGCGACGATGAGCCCGACCGTGCCCTTCTGGACGAGCGACCACTTGTAGACGAGCAGGGCGGGCGCGGTCGCGAACGAGATGACGTCGGCGAGCGAGTCGATCTGCAGGCCGAAGGCGCTCTGCGTCTTCGTGAGCCGCGCCACGCGGCCGTCGAGCATGTCGAAGAACAGCGCGTACACGAGCAAGAGGGACGCGCGGTAGTAGTCGTCGTCGCTGGTCGCCGTCGCCGTCAGGCGAATGGAGTCGAAGCCGCAGAAGATGCTCGACAGCGTGATCAGGTTCGGGAGGAGGAAGAGCGTCTTCCTCAGATCCAGCTTCCGGCGGGGCGCTCCCATTCGTTTGACTCTGCCTTAGGGCAACGCGACCGTAAAGCAGGCGGTTCACGTTGCGCGATTCGCGAAGCGAAGTCCCAAAAGCTCTTGGTCTTCGGACGCAGTCCGACGGGGGCCACCCCCCACTTCCCCAAGCATAGGCCTTGGAACGCCGAATCGGGCATCCATATGCCTGCGATTTGGCCCCTCGGCCGGCGGTTGCCTACCCTTGGGGTATGCGGACTCTGCTGCCAGCGCTCGTCGCGTTCTGTTCCGCGGGGTCGCTCGGTGCCGGCGCGGCGGGCTGTGCGCGCGCGGACACGGTCGCAGAGCGCCACATCTCGGAGATGCGCGAGACGATCGGGGAGATCCAGGCGGAGCAGGACCGCGAAAATCGGCGGTTCGGCACGATGGGCCTCGACGAGGCTCCGGCACGTCGAGCCGGCGCTCGCGCGCCGATTCGGCCGCGGCACACCGTGCAGATCGGGCACGTCGACGAGCCGCGCGAGGTCGACGACCCCGAGGACTCGGGGCCCCGACCCGAGATCCGCCTCCACGGGCAGAGGCCCCTTCGCGGCAAGACGGCCGCGCGCAGCGATACGGTGGCGGAGCCGTCGGAGCCGCCGACGGGCGAGAAGGTCCTGCCGTCCGTCTTCGATCCGGAGGCGAAGAAGAGCTACGAGGCGGCGCTCGCGCTCGTGAACGCGAAGCAGTTCGACAAGGCGCTCGACGCCCTCGCGGGCTTCCTCGTCCGCTGGCCCGATCATCCCTACGCCGAGAACGCCATGTACTGGCGCGGAGAGTGTTACTTCGCGCGTGGCGAGCTTCTCCGCGCGGCGGAGCAGTTCGAGGCGGTGCTCTCGCGCTTCAACGGGAACAAGGCGCCGGACGCCCTGCTGAAGCTCGGGATGTGTCACGACCGGCTCGGGGCGCCCGATCGCGCGAAAGCGTATTGGGAGCGGCTTCGGCGCGATTACCCGCGCAGCGAGGCGGCGCGGAAGATCCCTGCCGACTCCAAGAGCGACAACAGAGTCGGTCCGAAGGAGAGCTGATGAGCTTCGACGGTGGCATCGGGTTGAGGCGGAAGAAGGTCGTGGCGGTCGCCATCGCGACGGGGCTCGCGGTTCCGCTCGTCCACGTCGGCGTGGCGTTCGGCCAGCAGACCCCCGGCGGAGCGCCCGGAGGTGGAGCGCCCGCAGGTGGAGCGCCCGCAGGTGGAGCGCCCGCAGGTGGAGCGCCCGCAGGCGGAGCGGCCGGCGCGCCGACCGTCACCACCGTCCCGGGGCCGACGCAGTACCAGTTCTTCCCCGGAGGCGTCGCCCCGACGCCGCCCGGCCAGCCCCTCGGCGGCGGCAACGTCGAGTTCTCCTCGTCGAAGCCGATCACCGGGAACGAGCGCGACACGTTCGACTTCCAGCGCGGCGCGGGCACGGCCGTGTCGGTGAGGGGCGATCCGAACGCGTCGTTCGTGCTCGGTGACACGCAGCCCAGGCACACGGGCATCATCCCGAACGTGCACACCGTCCGCCGCGGCGACACGCTCTGGGGCATCTGCGACTACTACTTCCACAACCCGTACCAGTGGCCGCGGATCTGGTCGTACAACGCGCAGATCCAGAACCCGCACTGGATCTACCCGGGCGATCAGGTCCGGCTCCGCGGCCCGGGCGCCGAGCTCGACGAGCGCGTCGCTCCGCAAGGCCCCGCGCGGGACAGCATCACGGAGCGCCGCCGGCAGGTCCCGCCGGACACGATCTTCCTCCGCAACCACGGCTTCATCGAGGACGAGAACAACAACTGGGGGGAGATCACCGGGTCGCGCGAGGACAAGATCTTCCTCACGGACTTCGACGAGGTCTACCTGCGCATCGCCTCGAACCACGAGGTCAAGATCGGCCAGGAGCTCACGGTCTATCGACCGATCCGCAACGTCCGCGGCGGCAAGCTCATCGCGATCCAGGGCACCGTGAAGGTCGACCAGTGGAACCCGAAGGAGCGGATCGCTCGTGCGCGCGTGACGGAGACGCTCGACACGATCGAGCGCGGCGCACGCGTCGGGCCGGTCGCGCGCAAGTTCGAGGTCGTCCCGCCCGTCCGCAACGAGAAGGACGTCACCGCGACCGTCCTCACGAGCATCCATCCTCACGAGCTCTACGGGCAGAACCAGGTCGTCTTCATCGACAAGGGCGAGGAGGACGGGCTCCGTCCGGGCAACCGCCTCTTCGTCGTCCGCAAGGGCGACGGCTTCCACCAGACGCACCCGTCGGGCAGCGCAGCCAAGCGCATCGCGCTCGAGGACGACTCTCCGGCCGCGACCGAGAACATCCCGAAGCCCCGCAACGAGAAGGCGCTCCCCGAGGAGGTCATCGCCGAGCTCCGCGTCGTCCACGTGAAGAAGCACACGGCGATGGCGCTCGTGACGGCGTCGCGCCGCGAAATCGACCCGGGCGATCGGGCGGTGGCGCGGAAGGGGTACTGAGAAGAGGCTCCAGGCTCCGGGCTCCAGGGGAAGGTCCTCTGGAGCCTTCTTCATTTCACCGAGGTCATGACTCCGAGGATGGACCGGAGCTCGAGGCGCACCAGCGATGCCTCGAGGCTCGGGGCTCGCCGTCCCTGGAGCCTGGAGCCTGGAGCCTGGAGCCTCGCTGAGCGATGCGCCGAGGCTCGGGGCGCGCCCTCCCTGGAGCCTGGAGCCTGGAGCCTCCTTCTCCTGGCATGCCTCCTGAACCCACCGAGGCATGGATACTCACAAGCTGAAGGAAGAGATCGAGAAGCGGGTCGAGCACCTCTGGACGTTGCGTGACGAGGCGAGGGTCAAGCTCCATCTCGCGTCGCTCGACGCGAAGAAGGAGTGGGACGAGAAGCTCGAGCCGCGCCTCTTCGAGATGGAGCAGACCGTCAAGGAGATCACCCAGGCTACGCACGACAAGCTCACCGAGCTCATCGGCAAGTTGGAGGAGTTCCTGGTCCCGCTCCGCGAAAGGAAGACCGAGGAGCACGCCGCGGAGACCGAGCACGCCGCGGAGACCGAGCACGCCGCGGAGACCGAGCACGTCGTGCCGAGCGAGCACGCTTCGTACGGCGAGCATGCTCCGCCGAGCGGTCCGCGCTGAGCGACGTCAGTCGTAGCGCTCCGTATGAACTTGCTTGCGGTCGACGCCCATCCGCTTGCGCAACAGCTCGCGGACCGCGCCCACCATGCGCTCGAGGCCGCACACGTACGCGTGCGGGGGACCGCTCGTCTCGAGCTCTCGCCACAAGCTCTCGACGTGCTCTTGCACGTAGCCGCGCCGGCCCGTCCAGTCCGGCGGCGGCCTCGAGAGCGTGTACTCGACGCGCAGGTTCGGGTGCTTGCGCACGAGCTCCTCGAGCTCGTCGTGGTACAGGCGATCGTCGAGGTGCCGGACCCCGAACAGCAGGGTCATCGGCGAGGTGTCGCCGCTGGCGAGCGCGTCCAGGATCATGCTCCGGAGCGGTGTCACTCCCGTCCCCGTCCCCACGAAGAGCGACGGATGAGGCGTGCCGCGCGGTCGCGTGAAGAACCCTTGCGGCCCGATCGCGCGGAGCACCGCGCCCTCCTTCAGCGAGTGGAGGAAGCTCGAGCCGGGGCCGCCCTCGACCCTCGTCACGGCGATGGAGAGGTTCGGCGTTCCGTCGGGGGGCGACGCGATCGAGTAGGCGCGGCGGCCCTCACCCTCGGGGAGCGGCAAGACGAGGCTGATCCACTGCCCTGCCTGGAACTCGAACGCGTTGCCGTCGACGCGCTCGAAGCCGAGCTCGCGCACGTTCGGCGAGAGCATCCGGGAGCGCGCCAGGCGAACGTCGAAGGTCGGCGGGGGCGGCATCTTTCATGCCGCGTATAGCGCCGCGTACCGAAGGGGTCTACCACGCCGAGCTCGAGGGGGCGCTCGCCATCTGGTCGAGGCTCTCGACGCGGTAGGCGAAGCCCGCCTTCACGCGCGAGGAGGACCGGAACAGGAGCTCCATCCGCAAGAGCGCGTCGAGCGCCTCTTGCGTCTCCATGCCTCGCGCCCGCGCGGCGACGAGCACGTCGATCGCGGGCTCGAGCGCCTCCGGTGGATGGTGGTACGCGCCGGGCAGCAGGAACAGGTCCGAGCCGCGCGGGGCCGCGGTGACGCGCGCGTCGATCCCGCCTTCCGCATGCTCAAGCGTGAGCGCCTGCATGTCGTCGATGTGTTTGACGAGGAGCTCTGCCCCGGACCATGCGTCGAGCAGGAGGGCGCCGTGCTCGTCGACCTCTTCCACGAGGAAGAAGCCACGATGCGCGCGCGCGACGCAGGCCGCGACGGCGCAGACGTCCTCGTCGAGGCCGCCGTTCTCGACGGCGAGCGCAGCGAAGCCCTGGGTCGTCAGCGCGTCGTCCCAGAACGCTCGTGCGCGCGTCTCGAACCAGGGATCTTCCGGCCCGAACGCTCCCGTTCGACGCTGGAACTCCCGCCTCATCCGTGCGGCGTGGACGGCGAGATCACCGGAATCGCCGAGCGCCACGATGGCCTCGTACGCAGCGGCGACGTCGCTCGGCGTGGTATCCTTGGTGCGTCGTCCCATGCAGAACCGCGTCTTCTTCCCTCAGGCATGTCTCGATCAGTGGGGGATCGAAGGCAAGATCGAACTGACGCCGACGGAGCTCCTCATCGTCGCAGAGGGACGGCGGTATTCGATCACCGAGGCCGTGCGCGTCGTCGTCGAGGTGACGGGCGCGAACGATCCGCACGGCATCATCGGGAAGGTGAAGCCGAAGGCGGACCTCGAGGCGATGGGCGCCGAGATCCTCGAGAACTCGATGATCATCGGCGACAACGCGTACGACGTCGTGCCGGGGTGGATGGCCACGCCGCAGACGCCCTTCTCGGCGCACCTGCTCTCTCCGGAGCGCATGACCGCACGAGGCGGCCGCACCGACGTCGGCTCGCCGCCGCAGAGCGACGAGGAGATGCTCACGCGCTTCGTGGAGGGGAGGCTGTGAAGAAGCGGAGGCGGAAGGCAGAAGGCGGAAGGCTCCGGGGGGGATGATGAGCGAAGGTATCGCGGACGCGCTGTTCTACCTGACGGTCGCGACGTACGTGGCGGCGTCCGTGCTGTTCCTTCGCTTCCTCACGCGCGGCAAGGGCGACGTCGGCGTGCTCGGACCGCGGCTCATCGGCGCCGGCGCGCTCTTGCACGCGGGGCACATCGTCATCGCGTCGCTCGTCCTCCGGAGGTGCCCCGTCGAGGGGATCCACTTCCCGATGAGCGTCGCGTCGATGTCGATGTGCGTGGCTTACGTGCTCGCGCGCAAGCGCTATCGCATCGAGGTCGCGGGCGCGTTCGTCGCGCCGCTGGCGCTCACGTCGTTGCTCGCCTCGCGCTTCGTGGGCGGAGGCGAAGAGCCGGGCGCGCGCATCAAGAGCGCCATCCTGCCGTTCCACGTGGCGACGAACCTGTTCGGCGTCGCGCTCTTCACGCTCGCGTTCTCGGCGGCCGCCCTCTACTTGATCCAGGAGCGGCTCCTGAAGCGGAAGCGCATCGACGGCGTCTTCAAGCGCCTGCCGCCGCTCGACGTCCTCGACCGCGCCGAGCATCGCTTCCTCGTCGCGGGCTTCCCGCTGCTCACCATCGGCATCGTCACCGGCACGCTCTGGGCGCGCCACGTGGAGATGGGCGCGCCCGGCGAGGTGCTCCGAGCCGTCTTCGGGTACGTGACGTGGCTCGTCATCGCCGGCGTGCTGTTCCTCCGTGCGGCCGCGGGCTGGCGGGGACGCCGAGCCGCGTACGGGACGATCGCGGGCTACGCCTTCTCGCTGGTCGTGCTGATGATCTATCTGTTGCGCGCGCCTCAGCCGTCGGCCGCGGTGGCCGACGAGGTCGAGGCTCCGGCGACGGCTGCGCTGGCGCTCGGATCCGCCGAGGCATCGTCCACACCATGACACTGCCGGTCGTCGTCATCGGGCTCTCGCACAAGACCGCCCCGGTCGAGGTGCGCGAGCGATTCGCGAGCGGTCCGGACGTCCTGCCGGAGGTGCTCGCCCGACTGACGGCGCGCAAGGAGATCGACGAGGCGATGTTCCTCTCGACGTGCAACCGCGTCGAGGTGATCGGGCTGCCGAAGATCGCGGGCAGCCACGAAGAGTCGGTGCAGCGCGCGTCGCGCGCGATCCGCGAGGCGCTGCGCGATCACATCGGCGCGTCGTCCGTCGAGGAGCTGCGCGAGTGGCTGTACGAGCGCAGCGGAGAGGACGCCGTCCGGCACGTCTTCCGCGTCGCCGCGAGCCTCGACTCGATGGTCCTCGGCGAGCCGCAGATCCTCGGCCAGGTGAAGGACGCGTACGAGGCGGCCGTCGCCGCCGGCGCCCTGCGCAGCCACCTCTCGCGCTGCGTGCGACGCGCGTTCACCGTCGCCAAGCGTGTCCGCACCGAGACGCAGCTCGGCGCGGGCATGGTGAGCATCTCCAGCGTCGCCGTCGATCTCGCGAAACGCATCTTCGGCGACCTGCGCGATCGCACGGTGCTCCTCGTCGGCGCAGGCGAGATGGCCGAGGCCGCCGCGAGGAGCCTCGGACAGCAGGCGAAGGCGGTCCGCATCTGCAACCGGAGCTTCGAACGAGCGGCGAGCCTCGCCGCCCACTTCGGCGCGACGGCCGCTCCGCTCGATCAGCTCGAGTCGGAGCTCCTGATCTCCGACGTCGTCGTCGCGTCCACCTCGAGCAAGAGCTACGTCATCACGCGCGACCTCGTGAAGCGCGTGATGAAGCAGCGCAAGGGCCGCACGCTGTTCTTCATCGACATCGCCGTCCCGCGAAACGTCGACCCGCAGATCCACGAGCAGATCGACAACGCCTACGTCTACAACGTCGACGATCTCGAGCACGAGGTCGCGGAGAACATGAAGTCGCGGCAGAAGGAGGTCGCCGCCGCGGAGAAGATCGTCGAGGCCGAGCTCGCCGAGTGGGTCAAGTGGGCGCGCGGCCTGAACGTGAACCCGACGATCGTGGCGCTCCGCGCGAAGACCAAGGGCGTGCTCGTCGCCGAGCTCGAACGCACCCTCGGCACGCGCCTGAAGCACCTCGGCGAGGGCGAGCGCGCGGCGCTCGCGCAGATGATCGAGAGCGCGACGAACAAGCTCCTCCATGCGCCGACGACGCGCCTGCGCGAGGCTGCCGGCGAGAGCGACGGCAACGATCTCGTGCGCGCCGTGCAGCACCTGTTCGATCTGCCCGCGCCCGCCGCACAGGAAGAGGAGCCCGCGAAGGTCGCAGGCAAGGCGTCCGCCGGGGAGAGCGAGGAGCGGCTCGCCAACTGACGCCTGGCACCGATGACCTGGCGCTCGGGGCACGGTAGCCTGCGCGTCCATGTCCGATCAGATCCTCCTCGGTACGCGCAAAGGAACGCTCATCCTCGACCGGAAAGGAGGACGCTGGACGCCGCGTCCCATCGCGCACGCGGGCATGTCGATCAGCTACGCCGCGAAGGACCCGCGCGACGGGACGATCTGGGTCGCGATGGATCACGCCCACTGGGGCCCGAAGCTTTCGCGATCGAAGGACGACGGCAAGACGTGGGAGCACATCACGCAGATCGCGTATCCGAAGGGGGCGCGGTTCATCGAGCAGCACATGCCGACGCCCGGACCGGAGGTCGAGCGGCCCACGACCTACAAGGAGGCCACGCTGCTCAAGGTCTGGGTGCTCGCGTTCGCCGGCCCCGATCAGCCCGGCGTCATCCATGCGGGCACGCTGCCGGGCGGGCTCTTCACGAGCCGCGACGGCGGCGAGACCTGGGAGCTCAATCGCCCGCTCTGGAACCACGAGAGCCGCGGCGGCGACTTGTTCGCCGGCGACGCGACGAGCAAGAACCATTGGGGCGGCACCCCCGCGGCGATCGCCTACGGCGAGTTCGTCCCCGGCATCCACTCGGTCATCGTCGATCCGCGCGACTCGAATCACGTCTACGTCGCGGTCTCGTGCGCGGGCGTCCTCGAGACCCGCGACGGCGGCAAGACCTGGCACGGCTGCAACCGCGGCATGCTCAACGACTACCTCCCGAACCCCGAGGCGGAGTGGGGACACGATCCTCACTTCGTGACGATGTGCCCGGGGCAGCCGGATCGGCTCTGGCAGCAGAACCACACCGGCGTGTTCACGAGCGAGGACGGCGCTCGCACGTGGAAGCGGGTGAGCCGCCCCGAGGTCGCCGTCCACTTCGGGTTCCCCATCGCGGTCGACGAACGCGACGGCAACACCGCGTGGGTGGTCCCGGCGAAAGGCGACGACGAACGCATGACGCCCGGCGCCGCGCTGTTCGTGGCGCGCACGACGGACGGCGGCGCGACGTGGCAGACGTTCCGCGAGGGGCTACCGCAGGAGCACGCCTACGACGTCGTCTACCGCCACGCGCTCGACGCGCGTGGCGACTGCGTGTGCTTCGGAAGCACGACGGGCAACGTCTACGTCTCGGAGGATCGCGGCGAGACCTGGCGCTGCATCGGCAACAACTTCCCGCCGGTCCACTCCGTGCGGTTCGCCTGACTCGCGCGATGCCCCACGTCACGTTCACGCGTCACCTCCAGCGCTTCTTCCCGACGCTCACCGAGGGCGAGTACCCCGGCACGACCGTGCGGGAGCTGATCGACGAGCTCGAGCGGCGCTACCCCGGCTTCGCATCGTACGTGACCGACGAGACCGGCAGGCTCCGCCGTCACGTCAACGTCTTCGTCGGCGAGGAGCCCATCTACGATCGCGAGCGTCTCGGCGACGCGCTCGCGCCTCACGATCACGTCTACATCCTCCAGGCGCTCTCCGGAGGTTGAGATCGGCGACGGCGGCGCGCCGGACGGAGCGCTGCACTATATTCGCGCCATGCCGCGTCTCGTCTACGCCACCCGCCGGTCTGCCCTCGCTCTCGCGCAGTGCCGAGCGTTCGTCGCCCGCCTCCGCGCGGCACATCCCGACCTCGAGCTCGTCGAGGAGCAGGTCGTGACGACGGGCGACAAGATCCAGGATCGCCCGCTCTCCGAGGTCGGCGGCAAGGGTCTCTTCGTGAAGGAGATCGAGGAGGCGCTCCTCGAGCGCCGCGCCGACATCGCCGTCCACTCGATCAAGGACGTTCCGGCGACTTTGCCCGACGGGCTCGCGATCACGTGCATCCCCGCGCGCGAGGATCCGCGCGACGTCTTGGTCGCGCCTCGCAACGGCAAGCTCGCCGACCTGCCGCCGGGCGCGAAGGTCGGCACGAGCAGCCTTCGCCGCGCGATCGCGATCCGTGCCGCGAGGCCCGACCTCGTCATCGTGCCGATGCGCGGCAACGTCGACACGCGGCTCCGCAAGGTCGACGCCGGCGAGTGCGATGCGATCGTCCTCGCGCGCGCCGGTCTCGTGCGCCTCGGCCTCGCCGACCGGGCGACGGAGATCCTCTCTCCCGACGTCAGCCTGCCCGCGGTCGGACAGGGCGCGCTCGGGATCGAGTCGCGCACCGACGACGACGCCACACGATCCCTCCTCGCCGTCCTCGCGGACGAGGTGACGAGCCGCTGCGTCCACGCCGAGCGAGGCGTGCTCGCGGCGCTCGGGGCGGACTGCAAGACGCCGCTCGGCGCGCATGCCGAGCGCGTCGAATCGAACGGCGCCGTGACGATGCGCCTCCGCGCCTTCGTCGCCGAGCCCGGCGACGCCCCGGGCGTCGCCAAGCGCCTCGAACGCCACGACGAGACCATCCCGTGGCCCGCGACGGACGAGGAGGCGACGGCGCTCGGCAAGCGTGTCGGCGACCGGTTGGTCGCCGCGCTCGCCTGAGGGCGCCCAGAGGCGCCAGTTCCGCCCGCGCCCGGCCTTACTGGAGCCTGGAGCCTGGAGCCCGGAGCCTACAACTGATGCCTCCTGCCCTCGCCCCCCTCGCCCCGTGAGTCGCCCACCCCTCACAGAGGGTTGCCTCCGCGACGTCGCTGACTATGCTCGGCTCCCCATGCGGCAGGTGCTGTGCGCTCTCATCGCGGCGGCGGTTGTCGCGCTGGTTCCGCGCGAGGCCTCCGCCAAGAAGAAGGACGGGATCGGCGATCCGCTCCGCATCCAGGTCCCCGGAGCCCCGGACGCCTTCTATTACAAGCCGCGCGTCAAATCGAAGGCGGTCATCATGTACCTCCACGGGCGGGGCGGTAACCCCCGGGAGGACTGCCGGAAGTGGGCTCGCGTGGGCACCCAGTTCGGGTGGGTCGTGTGTCCACAGGGGCCCGGGGTGACCGAGTCCGGAGGACGCACCTGGACGAGCGGGACGCTCGACGCGAAGCGCGTCATCGATGCGACGCTCGACGCCCTCAAGGAGAAGTACAAGAGCAAGATCCAGCGCCGCGGCAACGTCCTCATCGGGTTCAGCGAGGGCGCGTGGGTCGCGATGAACGTCGGGCTGGCCGACCAGCGCACCTGGAACCGGTGGCTCATCCTGGGCGCCAGCGACGCGTACTGGGGCGACGTGACCGAGGCGCTCGACAAGGACAAGCGCAAGCTGCGCCGGGTCTACCTCCTTACGGGGGAGCAAGACAGCGTGGCTCCCAACACCTTGAAGGTCGGAGAGACGCTGAAGAAGCTCAAGGTCCCGGTCAAGGTGAAGCTCGTGCCCGGCATGGGCCACAAGGTCCCGGGCGACCGCATGATCAGCACCTACCACCGGCCGCTCGCCTGGCTCACCGCCGATTGATCGGCGCCCGTGCGGAGGGGCTCACACCTCGTCCGAAGGAGGCGCCTCCGCCGCCCGGCGCGGGGTCAACCTCGAGCGTTCCGAGGGCGTCTCCGCGCGCTTCCGACGGGGGACGCCGAGGCGGCTTTCGCCGCGCGCGTCCTGTGCTAGGGATGGCGCTCGATGCAGCCGCCCCCACCTAATTTTCGACCACCGCTCATCCTGGGGATCGCGGGGGGATCCGGTTCCGGGAAGAGCACGATCGCCAAGGCGATTCTCGACGCGCTCCCCGAAGGGCGGGGAGTGCTCCTCCAGCAGGATCACTATTATCGCTCGCAATCGCACCTGCCCGAGGCCGAGCGGGCGCACGTCAACTACGACCATCCGGATGCGCTCGAGCTCGACCTTCTGATCTCGCACCTCGACGCGCTGAGGACCGGGCAGCCGATCATTCGGCCGACGTACGATTTCACGATCCACGACCGGCTGAAGGAGGGCGTCCTCATTCAGCCCGCCGCGGTCATCGTCGTCGAGGGCATCCTGGTCCTGGCCGACGATCGGCTCCGGTCGAGGTTCGAGGTGAAGCTGTACGTCGACACCGACCCGGACATTCGCGTGATGCGCAGGATCCGGCGCGATCTGGAACAGCGCGGCCGCACGTTCGCGCAGGTTCGGAAGCAATACTACGAGACCGTCCGGCCGATGCACCTGGCGTTCGTCGAGCCCTCGAAGCGGTTCGCCGACATCGTCATCCCCGAGGGGGGCCAGAACCGGGTGGCGCTCGATTTTCTTCTGAGTTTCGTACGCCAAAGGGCGGGTGAGCAGGGATAGAATGGAGGGCGGTCACTTCCGTGAACGCCCAGGCGTCCAAAGCCAAGGCCGTCGATCTGCTGCATCAGCTGCATCATGCGCAGGTGCTCGGACGGTCGCAGTATGAGCGTGCGCTCTCTTTGGTCCACGCCACCAACGAGCGCGCCGAGGACGTCCTCATCGACAACGACATCCTGAGCGAGACGGACCTCCTCAAGGCGCTGTCCGGCATCTACCGCACGCACTTCGTCTCGGCCGAGAAGCTGTCGAAGGCGGACATCCCGCGTTCGACCGTGCAGATGATCCCGCGGCGCGTCGCCGAGACGCTCGGCGTGTTCCCGGTCCTCTTCGATCGGCAGACGAACGTCCTCAGCATCGTCACGCCCGACCCGGAGAACGTCGAGCTCTTGCGCGAGGTGAAGCTCGTCTCCGGCGCGCGCGACGTGAAGGCGTTCGTCGCCCGGCCGGCCGCGGTGGCCGCCGCGATCCGAAAGCACCACGCCGGCGACCCGCGCGCGTTCGAGCGCTTCGAGCGCGTGGTCCCGTACGAGTTCGGCCAACAGGTCCTGGCGGACGGCCGCGTGATGTCCGCTCGGGACACGTTCCGCCGCAACACGACGAGGGACGAGGAGAACACGTTCGATCGCATCTCGCCGCCGCCGGCGCCGAGGCGATCGCATCCCGATCTCGAGGGCGACGCCGACTTCTCGCGCGGGGCGCGTCCGAGCGCGCCCGAGTTCGAGTACGCGCGCGGCCCGCGCCAGAGCTCGCCCGACCTCGACATGCCGCCGACGCCGCAGCCGCCTCCGCTCCCGCATCACCGGGCCGGACGGAACGCGCCGTTGGCGATGGACGACCCGCGCATGGCGCCTCACGGCGCAGGGATGGAAGCGCGTCCCGGCGCCAAGATGCCCTCGGTCAAGCGCATCACCGCGGACACGTCGCTCTCAGCGCCGCCGCCTCCGGTGCCCGCGCGCGAGCCGCCGATGCCGCAGCCGCAGAGGGCGCGCACGCGTGCGTCGGTCGACCTGCCGCCTCCGCAGGAGCCCTCGGTGCTCACGAATCGCGTCGTGGCACCGTCGGCGGTCGCCGAGGCGCCTCCGAACCCGCTCCAGAACGACATGACGATCGAGCTGCTCACGGTGCTCGTGAGCTTGCTCGAGAACGCGCGCCAGGAGCTTCGCGGCCATTCCTCGCAGGTCGCGCGTTTGCTCCGCCGCGTCGCGGAGCGGATGAACCTCGAGAAGGCCGACGTCTACTCCGTCATCATCGCCGGCCACATCCACGACATCGGGAAGATGGGGCAGTTCCACCTGACTGCCCTCAACTGCAGCGAGTACGAGGGGCATCGCCTCGCGGCCCAGAAGGCGTTCGACACGCCGCTGCGGCTCCTCGAGGCCGTGCGCCTGCCGCCGTCGATCAAGAACGCCGTCTTCCACATGTACGAGCGGTTCGACGGCAAGGGCTTCCCCGACAAGCTCGTCGGCAAGGAGATCCCGCTCGGCGCGCGCCTGCTCGCCGTCGCCGACACCTACGCGGATCTGACGCAGAACCCCCGCAACCCGTTCCGGAAGGTGCTCACGCCGGCGGAGGCGATGGAGGTCCTCTCGCAGCACAAGGGGACCATCTTCGATCCGGGGATCCTCGATCTCTTCAAGTCGCTCGTCCTCGGCGAGGACATGAAGGCGAAGCTCCTCGCCAACCGGCACCGTGCGCTCGTCATCGACCCCGATCCGGAGGAGTCGACGGTGCTCGAGCTCCGGATGGTGGAGCAGGGCTTCGACGTGAAGATCGCGCGCAGCGCGGACGCCGCCCGCCGCCTCTTGTCGATGGACGGCGCCGAGTTCGATCTCGTCGTCAGCGAGGTCGACCTACCCGACGCGGACGGCCTCGCGTTCCTCTCCGAGGCGAAGAAGGAGCCCTGGGGCCGCGACATCGCGTGGATCGTCCACACACACAAGCAGGGAAGGACCGAGGCGCAGCGTGCGTTCGAGAACGGCGCGCTCGACTTCGTCGCGAAGCCCGTCCAGGCCGACGTGCTCGTCGCGAAGATCAAGGCGATGCTCGAGCAGCGCGCCCAGAGCGGCAAGGGCGGCGGCGCGAAGGGCGTCAGCGGCAGCCTGCGCGAGATGGGCCTGCCCGACATCGTCCAGGTCCTCTTCCACGGCCGGAAGACGGGCAAGCTCACGATCAAGAGCGGCGGCAAGATCGGCGAGATCCACTTCCTCGAGGGCGCGATCGCGAACGCGATCCTCGGCTCCCTCCAGGGCGCCGACGCCTTCTACGCGATGGTCCGCTTCACCGACGGCGAGTTCGCGCTGGATCCCACGTTCGTGCCGCCGAAGCGTGTGGTGGCCGAGTCCGCCGAGGCGCTGCTGCTCGAGGGCATGCGGCGAATGGACGAGGGGATCTGAGAGGCTCCGGGCTCCAGGGAGCGAGGAGCCACCGGCGTCTCGATCCGCCGGCGTCGAGCCCCCCGTTCCTGTTCCCGAACGACGCTTCAGGTCGCGACTACGCCGGAAGCGGCTTCGAGGTGCTGACACCCCGTTTCCGAACGATCCGGCAGGTCGCAATCACTTCGGCTCGACGATCTCGACCTCCCACTCGATCTGCGCATCCTGCCCCTTCCACGGCGGGAAGGTCAGATTGGCGAACGCCTTCTCGACGCAGTTGCCGGTGGGCTTGCCTGCGAACGGCTCCGGGATCGTCGTGCCCTTCGAGCGCCCGTTGGCGCCGAGCACGATCGTGATGGTGGCCTTGCCCCAGGGCCCGGTCGCCTTGCCGTTCTCGTCCTTCGCGTGACCGCAGTTCTCCTTCACCTGTCGGGCCGCGCGCCGGAGGACAACCTCGGTTGCTTCCTTGTCGTACTGGTCGCTGCGCTTCGGGGGCGCTTCGTTCACCAGAGCGCCGGACGATTTGGTCGGCGGCGGATCTTCGGGGCGCGGGTTGGTCGCGCCTTCCCACTTCGGGACCTCGTCCTCGTACGCGGGCTTGTCGTCGTCCGCCGCGCTCTTCGCTTCCTTCTTCGAGCCGCCGCCGCAGGCGACGAGGACGCCGAGCGCGCACACCCCCCAGAACATGATCGAACGACCACGCATGCGCGGACTATACCATCGGCCCCTTCGGCCGCGGAAATCAGCGCAGATCGAGCGCCTTGCGGACGCGCTCGGCTGCGGTGCGGATCCGCTCGTCCGCGTCTTCGAGGAGGGGGCGGAGGAAGCTCCACGCGACGTTTGCCTCGACCGCCCCCCCCGAGAGCGCAAGCTCGACCAGAGAGGAGCTCCCTTCGTCCGTGCATGCCGCGAGCAAGCAGAGCCCTGCGACCTTGCGCTTCCCCGCTTCCTTCGCGAGGCGGCGCGCCTTGTCCGCGACGCCCACGAAGCTCGAGCCCCAGACCATCAGCGCGTGCACCGCGGCGGCCAGCGTCGAGTCGTCGTCGAGCTGCTCGACCAAGAAGTCGGCCGCGGCGTACGCCTCCTTCGGCCCAGCCGTGGCCCCGCACTTCGCGATCGCGGCGTCGGCGAACCGCGCGGCGCGCTCGTCGGCTTCGGCGACCTCGATCAGCGAAGGCAAGACCTCCGGCCAAGGCGCCTCTCCGATGGAGAGGAGCGCCTCCCCGCGGACGTCGTCGTCCGCGAGCAGATGAACGAGCACGGCGCGGCCCTCCGGAGTCGTCGTGCCGCGGAGCGCGCGCGCGATGGCTCGCCGGACGCCGAAGGAGGTGTCGTCGGCGAGGGAGAGCAAGTGCCGCTTGGCGTGCTCCACCCGCAAGAGCGAGAGGGCGTGGACCGCGCGCGACAGGCGAACGGTCTCCGCCGAAGTCGAGGCGCCGCACTCCTCCGCCACCGCGATCGCGGCGGCAGCCTCCCTCGCGATCGCCGCGAGCTTGTTCGCCGTCGCGGCGCGCACGTGCTCGGGCGCCGAGGTGCACGCCGCGAGCTCGGTCTCGCGCTGTCGGTCGCCGTCACCGAGGATCGCTTCGAGCTTCGGTTCCATGACGTCGAGGAAGGAACAAACGATCATCATACGACCGCGACCGGGCCGCGCGAAGGTGGAACCCCATGCAGAGCGAGCCGCCACGCGTCGCTCGCTTCACCGACGTGGCCGTATTCTAGGACCGCTCGCGATGGCGGATACTACGGAGAGCAGCGACGAGGAGGTATCGCTCCGATTCGAGACGGTCCTCGTCCAGCAGGTCGGGGGAGCTCCCGAGGACGAGGGCCGTCGCATTCTCGTCGACGGTCGACTCCTGCTCGGTCGCGACAACCCGATCTTCGCAGAGCGCTATCCGGAGCTCTCGCGCCAGCACGCCGAGGTCGTGGCCGAGTGATCGCGTGCGCATCGTCGATCTCGGAAGCAAGCACGGTGCGTTCGTCCAAGGTCGTCGAGTCGAGCGTGGTTTCCTCGCGGTAGGCGATCTCGTCGAAGCGGGCGGCGTCGGCTTCTTGGTCACGCAGGCGCCGCGCACGTTCGTGCCGGAGCCGCATCCGCGCCTCGTCTAGGCGTCGTACGCTTTCGCGAGTGTCTGTACCGGTCCGACCGGGCCTGAACTGACGCCCGCCGGCTGAGCTCCTCGAGCCACTTTCGAAGACCTCGACCGCAGCACGGTCGGGGTCTTCGTCGTTCAGGAATCCCGAGCGACGACGGTTGACCTGTGGGCACGCCGGCTGCACGGATGTTGGCGTGATCCCCATCCGTGACGAGAACCCCACGCTCCGCACGCCGGTCGTCACGATCGCGCTGCTCGTCCTGCTCGGCGCGGTGTGGGTGTTCGTCCAGGGCGCCGGGCTCGACGTCGAGGTGCTCGCCGCGAGCATCTGCAACCTCGGCCTCGTCCCAGGTGAGATCACGGGACGCGCGCGCCTCGGGACCGGCGTCCCGATCGCCCCCGGCCTCCTCTGCGTCGTCGACGCGGAGCCCATCAACCGGCTCACGCCGCTCACGTCGATGTTCCTCCACGGGAGCTGGAGCCACCTCATCGGCAACGCCCTGTTCTTGTGGGTGTTCGGGAACAACGTCGAAGACAGCATGGGGAGGCTCCGCTTCATCGTCTTCTACCTGGCGTGCGGCCTGGCCGCGGCGGCCCTCCAGGTGATCGTCCATCCGGCTTCACCCGTGCCGATGGTCGGCGCGTCGGGCGCGATCGCGGGTGTGCTCGGCGGCTATCTCGTCCTCTACCCGCGCGTGCGCGTCGACGTGCTCGTGCCGATCCCGTTCATCTGGCCGATCTTCAGGGTGCCGGCGTTCATGATGCTGCTCTGGTGGATCGTCGTCCAAGTCGTCGCCGCGCTGCCGGAGCTGAGCCGCGTCGACGAGGACGTCTCGAGCGGCGTCGCGGTCTTCGCGCACATCGGCGGGTTCCTCGCCGGCGTCGTGCTCGTCAAGCTGTTCGCTCGCCGAGCGACGGTGGAGCGCCGTGACATGATCCGCCACAGGCTGCACCCCGGCCACCCGTGAGCGGGGCCCGATCAGAGATCGGTGATCTTGTAGTCCTTGATCTTGTAGAGCAGCGCGCGGTGGCTGATCTCGAGGAGCTCGGCGGCGCGTGTACGGTTGCCGCGCGTCTTCTGGAGCGCGCGCCGGATGAGGATCTCCTCGATCGCGGCGACCGTCTTCTTCACCGATAGCTCGCCGCTCGCGAGCTGCACCTGCACCGGATCGAGCGCCTCGCGCAAGCGCTCCGGCAGATCGTGGGCGTCGATGACGTCGCCGTCGCACAGCACCATCGCGCGCTCGATCGTGTTCTCGAGCTCGCGGACGTTCCCGGGCCACGAGTATTCGAGGAGCAGCTTCCGGGCCTCTGCCGTCAGGCCGCGGATCTGCGTCCCGAGGCGCGCGTTGTTGCGCGTGACGAAGTGATCGATGAGCAGGTTGATGTCCTCCTTCCGCGCGCGCAGCGGCGGGATGACGATCGGGAGGACGTTGATGCGGTAGAAGAGATCCTCGCGGAAGCGTCCGGCCTTGGTCTCGGCCGCGAGGTCACGGTGCGTCGCGGTGATGATGCGGACGTCGACCTTGATGTCCTTCGAGTCGCCGAGCCGGCGGATCGACTCCTCCTGCAGCACGCGGAGGAGCTTCACCTGGAGGTTCAGCGGGAGCTCGCCGATCTCGTCGAGGAACAGCGTGCCGCCGTCGGCCTCCTCGAAGAGCCCGCGGCGGTCGGAGTGGGCGTCCGTGAACGCGCCCTTCTTGTGGCCGAAGAGCTCGCTCTCGAGGAGGTTCTCGGGGATCGCGCCGCAGTTGATCGGCACGAACGGATGGTTCTTGCGCGAGCTCCGCGCGTGGATCGCACGCGCGACGAGCTCCTTGCCGACGCCGCTCTCGCCCTGGATGAGGACCGTGGTCTTGAAGTCGGCGATCTTCGTGATCGTGCGGAAGATCTCCTGCATCGCAGGGCTCTTCGCGATGATCGACTCGAACTGGCTCTCCTTCTGGATCTGCTCCTTGAGCGCTCGGTTCTCGCGGCGGAGGGCCTCGCGCTCCTCGGCCTTGCGCAGCGCGAGCACGATCTCGTCGGGCTTGAACGGCTTGCCGACGTAGTCGTAGGCGCCCGCCTTCATCGCCTCGAGCGCGAGGTCGATGCTGCCGTACGCGCTCATCACGATGACCGTGGCCGGGTTCTGCTTCGCCTTCAGCGTGGCGAGCAGGTCCAGGCCGTTCATCTTCGGCATGCGGACGTCGGTGAGGATGACGTCGGGCCCGAACGAGTCGACGAGCGCGAGCGCCGCCTCGCCGCTCTCGGCGACCTCGACCTCGTACCCGTGCCGCTTGAGCAGCGTCTTCAGGACGAGGCGGATGTTCTCTTCGTCGTCGACGACCAACACGCGGCGCATGCTCTACTCCCCGAGCGGGATCGTCCGCAAAGTTTGCAAAGTCGAGCATACCATGGCGCGGCAATCACGGCGAAGGCGCGCTCCTCGTGCCGCAAAGTTTTCGGTACGCGCGACGAGAGACGGCGCCGTGGCGTGCGTGATGCGGAGGCTAGAATGCGCCGCCGTGGAACGCGCCGTGATGCAGGTGGGGCTCGATCGTCTGAGGGAAGATCCTTCGCTGTCCGGTCTCGTCGCCGAGCTCCGCGGCGCTCGCGTCGGGCTCCTCGCGCATCCCGCGTCCGTCGACAGGAGGCTCGTCCACGCCCTCGAGGTGCTCCGCGAGCTCGGCATCGCGCCGCGGATCCTGTTCGGACCGGAGCACGGCTGGTCGGGGCACGCGCAGGACATGGTCGGCGTCGAAGACGGCCCGGCGCTCGCGCGCGACGGCGATTCGCCCGTGCGCGTCGTCAGCCTCTACGGCGAGCGCTACGAGGATCTCTCGCCACGGCCCGAGCACCTCGAGGGGATCGACGTCGTCGTCGTCGATCTCCAGGACGTCGGCGCGCGCTACTACACGTTCGTGTGGACGGCCGTGCTCGTGGCGCGTGCGTGCCGCGACGCGGGCGTCCGCGTCGTCGTCCTCGACCGGCCGAACCCGCTCGGGCACACGGTGATCGAGGGGCGCCTCCAGGCGCCAAGCTTCCTCTCCTTCGTCGGGCTCGAGCGCGTCCCCATTCGCCACGGTCTCACGCTCGGCGAGATCGTCGCGTGGCGGGCGCGCGAGGAGGGCTACGCGGAGCTCGTGCGCGTCGTCGAGGTGCGCGGCCTCGATCGCGAAGCCCACGCGCCGAGCTGGGACCGCCCGTTCGTGATGCCCTCGCCGAACATGCCCACGTACGAGACGGCGCTCGTCTATCCGGGCGGCTGCCTGCTCGAGGGCACGAACCTCTCCGACGGGCGCGGGACGACACGCCCGTTCGAGATCACGGGCGCGCCGTGGCTCGACGGCGCCCGTCTCGCGCGCGGGCTCATGGCGACCGGCCTCGGCGGCTTCGTCGCGCGCCCGATCGCGTTCGAGCCGACGTTCCACAAGCACGCACGGACGACGTGCGGTGGCGTCCAGATCCATCCGACCGATCCGCGCGCGTTCCAACCCGTCGCCACGTACGTGGCGCTCGTCGCGCTCGCGCACCACGCGCATCCCGAGCACTTCGCGTTCCGCACGGAGAAGTACGAGTTCGTCGATCACATCCCCGCGTTCGACTTGCTCACGGGCTCGTCACGCGCACGCGAGCGCATCCTCGCCGGCGACGATCCGCGCGACATCGCCCGCGAGGTCGCGGCCGTCGGCGACGAGGAGCGCGAGGTCGTCGCCTTCGTGCGGTCCGCTCGCGGCGCACGCCTCTGACTCCGTACCGCGCGGTCGGTGGCGCGCGATGCCGCACGCCTGACGCGCCGATCGTTGCAACGTCGCGCACTTACGCTCGAGCCGGGTCGATCCGTTTCATAAAGCGGCATTGGGCGTGACGATCGAGATGCAGTCCGTCGAGCGTGGCGCTAAAGCGCTCCGACTCTTTCGTTGGAGGTCTTCATGCGCTCTTTCGGCTCATCGCGTAGGCTCCCGTTCCGCGTTGCCATGTCGGGCAGCGCCGCCATCTCGTTCGCCGCGCTCCTGTCGTTCGGCTGCGCGGTGGAGTCGACGGAAGACACCGGAACGAGCGCCGACGAGCTGCTCGATCAGGCGTCCGAAGCGGGGATCTTCGAGGGATCCGACGAGGCCCGCGCCGTTCTCGCCGTCGCGAACGATCGCGCGCTCACGATCACCGACTACGTCTACCGCGTGCGGATCTCGCGGAAGACCGCGCTCGCCATCATCGCGGTCCGCAACGGCACGAACGGCGAGAACGAGTCGCGCCCCATCTATTACTGGGGATCGGGCTGGGGCGAGCAGCCGCCTTCGTTCGGCGATGCGGGCACTCCGGGGCCGTGCCCGTGGGGTCAGACTCCGCCGTCCTCCGTGTGCATCGTGGACTGGGAGCTCGGCGGCGACGACGAGGAGTTCACGCGTGTGAGCGAGCTCGACGCGCTGCCCGGCACGGACGTGCAAGCATTCAAGAACCTCCTGACCTTCGCGCGTGACAACGGGTACTACGTGCCGTCGCCGGTGGATGGCGGCCCGCCGGGCTTCCCGGATGGAGGAGGTGACGTCGACGGCGGCGGCTCCTCGGATGGAGGAGGTGACGTCGACGGCGGCGGCCCCTCGGATGGCGGGAGCGGCGTGGACGGAGGCTCCTCCGATGGAGGAAGCGGCGTGGACGGTGGCTCTTCCGACGGAGGAAGCGGCGTGGACGGCGGCTTCCCGGATGGCGGAAGGGGCGTGGACGGCGGCCGCCGTTGAGAGAGCGACGATCGCTCAGGACGGACGTGCCTCGGCCGGCGCAGGCTGAGGCCGCCGTCCCACGACGGCGAGCGCGCTCGCGACGATCTCGTCCTCCTGCATCAGCACGAGGTTCGCGGCCTCGGCGAGCGGGATGAAACAGTCGGCGGACGCGACGCGCGCGAACGGCTTCGAGCGGAGCGCGGGGCTGTCCGCGACGAGGCCGGCGATCGCCTCCGAGACGTTGCCGGACTTGCGACACTCGTCGACCACCAGGATCGCGCCGGCCTCGCGCGCGTGCTGCTCGATCGCCTCGACGGGCAGCGGCGCGATCCAGCGGAGGTCGACGATGCGCGCTGCGACGTCCTCCTTCGCGAGCTTCTGGGCCGCGCGCAGGCACATCGGCACGCCGTTGCCGTACGTGAAGATCACGAGCGGCGGCTTGCTCGCGTCGCGCGTCTTCGGCTCGTAGACGCCGACCTCGCCGACGTCGATCGCCTCGCCCTGCGGCGGGAGCGGGAACGCCCAGGCGCCGTCGCCGGGGAACAGATCGCGCGTGTGATAGAGCGCGATGGGCTCCACCATCACCGCGACGCGGCCGTCGATGCGCGCGTGCGCCATCAGCGTGCGCAGCATCTTCACGGCGTCGTCGCCGCGCGACGGGACGGCGACGATGACGCCGGGCAGATCGCGCAGCACCGCGAGGCTGTTGTCGTTGTGGAAGTGTCCGCCGAAGCCCTTCTGGTAGCCGAGGCCGGCGATGCGGACGACCATCGGGTTCTTGAGCTGCCCTCGCGAGAAGAACGAGAGCGTCGCCGCCTCGCCGCGGATCTGGTCCTCGGCGTTGTGGAGGTACGCGAGGAACTGGATCTCGGGCACGGGCAGGAGCCCGGCCTGCCCGGCGCCGATCGCCAGCCCGAGGATCGTCTGCTCGTCGAGCAGCGTGTTGAAGACGCGTCCGGCGCCGAACGTCTTGCGGAGCCCGACGGTGACGCCGTAGACGCCGCCCTTCTCGGCGACGTCCTCGCCGAAGATGATCATCTCGCCGTACTTGCGCATGAGATCCGCGAGGCCCGCGCGGATGCAGTGCCCGAGCGGCTTCGGCTTCTCCGCATCCGGCGGGAGCGGCGCGTATCCGGCTCGGCGTGCCTCGGCGGCGACGAGGCTCGGCCGCGATGGCGCGATCGACGACATCACCTCGCCACGCGTGGAGAGCTTCGGCCTGCGCGTCGCCTCGGCCGAGAGCGTCTTCACGATCTCGAGGGCCCGCTCGATCTCGGCGGCGAGCTCGGCGCCGGTCATCACGCCGGCGTCGAGGAGCGACTGCGCCGTGAGGAGCACCGGATCGTTGTCCTCCGCGCGCGCGATCTCGTCGCGCGATCGGTACTCGCCGTCGGCGTCGCTGCCGGCGTGCGCCCAGACGCGCTCGCATGCGAGGTGGAGGAACGCCGGCTTGCGGCGCTCGCGGCAGTAGTCGACGGCGAGCTTGGACACCTCCCATGCCTCCGAGAGGTCGCGCCCGTTCGCGGCGAAGTACGCCACCTCCGGCATCGCGCGCATGCGCGCCTCGACCCAACCCGGAGGCGTGCGCACGGAGACGCCGATGCCGTTGTCCTCGCACACGAAGAGGAGGGGCACCGGGATGCGCTGGTACGCGGCCCACGCGGCCGAGTTGATCGCGCCCTGCGCCGTCGAGTGGTTCAGCGAAGCGTCGCCGAACGTGCAGATGACGATCGAGTCGGGCTCCGTCGCGACCGTGCCCTCGGGCATTCCGCCGTTGCCGGTGCGGACGCCGAGCTTCTTCATGCGGTCGATCGCGAGGGCCATTCCGACGGCCTTCGGCAGGTGAGAAGCGATGGTGCTCGTCTGCGGAGGGATGCCCCAGCGCACGCTGCCGAACACCTTGTGCCGGCCTCCGGAGATCGGATCGTCGGAGGACGCTGCGAGCGAGAGGAGAAGCTCCTCGACGCCGGGCGGAGCGCCGCGCCCGGCGTCGGCGCCGGAGCACCGGCGGGCCCGCGCGAGGAAGAACGCGCCGCTGCGGTAATGGATGAGGGCCGGGTCGGTCGCGCGCGTGAGCGCGCCGAGCGCGACGTTCCCCTCGTGACCCGCGCTGCAGATCGTGTAATAGCCCTGGTTCCTCGCGCGGAGCTCGTGGGCCTCCACGTCCGTGAGGCGGCAGAAGAGCTGTGACGCGAAGAGCTCGCGTGCGAGCCCGGCTTCGAGCCGGAGCGGCGGCGCGGGCAGCCTCGACGTTCCGGCCGCGACGGAGCGCAGCCGTTCGATGGACCTACGTGCACGGTCGAGCGGCATGGCGCTCTCTACTAGCATGGCTTCCGTACGGTAGTGGTCCGACCTTCCGGCGGAGCCCAAAGCGGCTATGCTGCCGCTCATGTCGGAAGCGGGAGATCCCGCGCTCATCGGCCGGCGCATCGCCGGGAAGTTCGTCGTCGAGAAGCATCTCGGCGGTGGCTCGATGGGCGCGGTCTACCGCGCCCGGGACGACACGCTGGATCGGACGGTCGCGCTCAAGGTGATGCACCCGTCGGTCGCGGTCGACCCGACGTACGTCACCCGCTTCCATCGCGAGGCCCGCGCCGCCAGCCGCCTCGACCACCCGAGCTCGGTGCGCGTCATCGAGTTCGGCGAGGAGCCCGACGGCCTCCTCTACATGGCGATGGAGTACCTCGAGGGGCGCGACCTCTACCGGGTCATCCACGAGGACTGGCCGCTCTCGGACGAGCGCATCGCCGACATCATGATGAAGGCGCTCGCGGCGATCGCGGTCGCCCACGAGATGGGCGTCATCCACCGCGATCTGAAGCCCGAGAACATCATGATCCTCGATCGCAAGGACGACGACGGGCGCGACCTCGTCAAGGTCTGCGACTTCGGGATCGCCAAGATCACCGAGCGGGACGAGAACTCTCCGGACGGCTCGCTCAAGACCGCAGGGACGAAGCTGACGACCGCGGGGCTCGTCGTCGGCACGCCCGAGTACATGTCCCCGGAGCAGGCCCGTGGCGAGAAGCTCGATCCCCGCTCGGACATCTATTCGATGGGGATCATCCTCTACCAGCTCCTGACGGGGCGCGTGCCCTTCCTCGGCGAATCCCCGCTCGCGGTCGTCCTCAAGCACATCAACGACGCGCCGGAGCCTCCGCGGGCGATCTACCCGGAGGTCCACAAGGGCCTCGAGGCGGTCTGCATGCGCGCGATCGAGAAGGCGAGGGAGGCCCGCTTCCAGACAGCCCGCGAGATGCGTGCGGCGATCAAGGCCGTCATGGCCGGCGAGCCGCTTCCGGAGCCGGGCGCGAGCATACCCGTCTCGATGAGGAGCCCGTCGGTTTCGTCGGACGCCCCGCCGGGCGGAGACGTCACCGCGGCGACGAAGGCTGCCGGCGATACGGACGTGGCCAAGAGCACGCCCCCGGTCGGCGCTCGCTCCGAGCCGACGGAGCGGAGTCGCTCGCGGTCTCCGTTCGTCGTCGTCGGCGTGCTCGCGTTCGCGATCGGGGCGGCCGCCGTGGGCTATCTGCTCCACACGCAGAAGCTCGTGCCGGCGGCGCCTGCGCCTCCGTCCTCGGCCTCCGAGCAAGCGCCCGCCGCATCCGCGTCGGAGACGTCGCCGTCGAGCACGCCTCCGAGCGCCACGCCGGAGCCCGCAGTACCGCCGGCGGCCGGCGAGCCCGAGGCTCCTCCCGATGCGAGCACCGCTCCCGAAGCCTCCGCCTCGGCGTCTTCGGCGCCTTCGGCGTCCTCCGCCCCCGCGCCGCGAGCCGCAGCTCCGTTCCAACCGGCGAAGTGCCGTGCGGTGGTCGGCACGCCGAAAGCGTCCGGCGGGATCGCCGCGAAGGAGTTCTCGGCGAAGCGGGCCGCCACCGCGTGGACGACCTGCGCCAAGAGCTCGATCCGCGAGCGACCGGCCGCGCCGATCGCGGCGACGGTACACCTCCGGCTCGGAAGGGATCGCTCCCTCAAGGAGGCGACCTGCGCCGACTGTCCGCCGGAGCTCGCGGCCTGCATCGCGAGCTCGTCGCGAAACCTCGTCGCTGCAAAGACACCGGCCGATGCCGGGGCCGAGCCGGAGCTCCAGGTGCCGGTCACCTTCACCTGCCCGTGAGCTCGCGCCTCGGTTACGGCTGAGCTGAGAAAACGAGGGCAGAGCTCGAAGCGCCGAGAACGGCCGAAAACGCGAAAAGGCCGACAAGAAGAGAGTGCCCAGACGGTCTGACCGTCTGGGCACGGAGGGCCTGCGCGTTCGGGGGGAGGGGCTCGCGCAAACCCAAGCTTTTGACGGCGCCATCGAGGCGCCATCGCGATCCCCAACATGGGGATGGAGTGACAGCGATCAAGGCCTCCTACGAAAAAAGATCCTCCTGCGGAGGCCCACCGCAACGGCCGCGCTGCCTGCGGACCCATGGATGAGATCGAGCGGCGCGTGGTCAGTCGCGTCGCGGCGGATCGAGGTCTTCGGCGAGGTAGCTGAGGATGACCTCGTCCAGCGACTTGTCACTGATGAGGTCGTCGTCGAAGAGCGACGGCGAGGTCGGCTTCGACGTCGGGCTCGATGGCGGGCCGAAGATCGCCGCCGGCCGCGCTGGCGCGTAGCGACCGTCGTTCGCCGCGTCGGGCGCCGCGGGAGGCCGCACCGGAGACGCCGAGATCGCCTGCCCCGGCGTCGCGGGTCGCGGGGACGGCTGCACCCAATCGTGGTGCGTGCGCGGCTCGATGGTGCTGTACGGCGCCGTCCGCGGCTCCTTCGCGAAGAGGTTCGGCGGCGGAGGCGGAAGATCGTTGTCCGGCAGCTGCGGGCTCGAGTCCACGGTGTCGCGCTCGAGCGCGTCGAAGTCGAGCGTGAGATCCGCGACCGAGATGGTGCGCTTCTCCACGTCCCGCGTCGTGCTCGGGGCCGCCTCCGCGGCCGCGGCCTGGACTTCCGCCTCCGCTTCCGAGTCGATCGGGCCGAGCTCGACGACGGGGACGCTCTCGTCGGAGTCGGTCGGGCGGGGGATGTCGATGGCCGTCGGAGCTTCCGGGGGCGTCTCGGCCCCCAGCTGCTCGATGAACGAGGGGATCCGGTCGGGGTCCGGCCGCGGAGGCTCCATCGCCGCGGCGCCGTCGTCGAACGACGCAGGGCGTGCAGCGGTCGCGGGAGCGTCCTTCGCGCGCGCCTCCGCCTGCGGGGGACGCGCTTCCGCGTGCGGTGGCTCGACCTTCCGCGCCTCGGTCTTGGGCGCCTCGGTCTTCGGCGCTTCGGTCTTCGGCGCTTCGGTCTTCGGTGCCTCGGCCTTCTGGGCCGCGGCGTCCGGAGCTTCCTTCTTCGGAGCTTCGGCGCCCGTCGCCGTCGCGGCCTTCGCTCGGGCCGCTTCGTCGGTCTTGGTCTCGGCCTTCTTCGGGGACGTCGGGGACGCCGGCGTCGCTCCAGGCGAGCTCTTGGCTTCTTCGAGGAGGTGATCGAACTGCCCCTCCCGCAGCGCGATGAACATCGCCTTGTGCTGCTCCTTCATGAGGAGCCGCACGGTCTCGCTCATCTTGTCGCTGCCGACGTGCTCGGCGTAGGAGCGCTTGAAGCTCTTCAGGATGCGTCCGCCATCCATGAAGAGGTGCGTGATGATGTGCGGGTGATTGACCCCCGAGTCCTCCGTCTGGATATGGAAGATGCGCCCCCGGTAGCGGACGTTGTTGTTGTACCCGAGCAGAGGCGACTGGAACTTGGCCATGAGCCGAGCAGACCCTCGCAGCCAGGGTCGCTCACAAACGTATCACGGCCAAGCGTCATCGAGCGTCGCGCCTCGCGGGGCGAGCTCGCGGGGCGAAAATGAAGGGCGATTCGAGCGCCGAGGCGGTTCGTTCGGGCGAGATCAGGCCCCGACGATCGCCTCGAGGCACGACTCTCTCGCCGCGCGTAGCTCGGAGACGGGTACGTCGACGACGTGCTTGCCCGCGCGCAGCACGAGGCGTCCGCTGTTCGTCGTTCGGCCGATGACGCGCACCGGGACGCCCGCGTCCGTTGCCCGGCGGACGACCTCCGCTTCCGCTGCGGTCGGTGCCGACACGACGACGCGCGACGGTGCTTCACCGAAGAGCGCCTCGGCCGCGGACGCGCCGCCGCCCTCCTCGCAGGGGATCGTCAGATCGGCTCCCACGAGGACGGGCCCCGTCGTGCAGCACTCCGCGAGCGTCACGGCCAGGCCGCCGTCGGACACGTCGTGGGCGCTGGAGAGGACGTGCGCCCGCGCGAGATCGAGGACGAGCCGCTGCAGTCGCACCTCCGCTTCGAGATCGATCCGCGGCGCCGGACCTCCGAGCGCGTGCGTCTTCATCGCCTGGTACTCGCTGCCTCCGAGGCCGGGGCCTGCCGCGGCGCCGAGGAGGACGACGACCTCTCCGTCGCGAGCGAACCACTGCGTGAGGACGTCCTTCGCATCGCGGACGAGCCCGACGGCCGCGACGGTGGGCGTCGGGAGGATCGGCTTGCGCCCGGACGCGTCGGTCGTCTCGTTGTAGAGGCTCACGTTCCCGCTCACGATCGGCACGTCGAGCGCGCGGCAAGCCGCAGCGAGACCGTCGATCGCCTGCGCGAACTGATCCATCGTGCCGGGATCCTCCGGGCTCGCGAAGTTGAGGCAGTCCGTGATCCCGATCGGCTCGGCGCCGGCGCAGACGAGGTTTCGGCAGACCTCGGCGACGGCCATCTTCGCGCCCTCCACCGGAGAGAGCTCGACGTAGCGACCGTTGCAGTCGACCGCGAACGCGAGGTGCTTCATCACGACGTCGCCGTCGCGCTCGCAGGGCACGCGTACGACGGCGGCGTCGGAGCCGGGGCGCACGATGGTGCCGCCGCGGACGATGTGATCGTACTGGCGCCAGATCCAGGCGCGCGACCCGACGTTCGGCGAGCGGAGGAGCGCGATCAGGTCGGCGCCCGCGTCGGTGGTCTCGGGCACCGCGACGTCGGGGCGCGCAGGGGCGGGCTTGCGCGGTCGATCGTAGACGGGCGCGGCGTCCGTCAGCGCGTCGACGGGGATGTCCGCGCAGACCTTCTTCTCGCCGCGCGGCGGCTCGCCGTCGAGCGGGTCGTATCCGGGCGTGGCGGTGACGACCCACCGCTTCGTGTCGGTCACGCGGCCGACGACGGCGCAGTCGAGATCCCACTTCTTGCAGATGCGGATCACCTCCTCCTCGCGCCCGCGCTTGGCGACGAGCAGCATGCGCTCCTGCGACTCGCTGAGGAGGATCTCGTACGGGGTCATCTTGCGCGCGCGGCGGGGGATCTTGTCGAGGTCGAGCTCGACGCCGTTGCCGGCGCGGCCCGCCATCTCGACGCTCGAGGACGTGAGGCCGGCGGCGCCCATGTCCTGGATGCCTTCGAGGACGTCTGCCGCGAAGAGCTCGAGGCATGCCTCGAGGAGAAGCTTGCCCATGAACGGGTCGCCGACCTGCATCGTCGAGCGGACGCCCTTCTTGATGGAGCTCGCCGTCGCGAGCTCGCCGTCCTTGCCGTCGTTCGAGCTCGAGCCTCGAGCCTGCGCGCCCTCGCCCTCCTCCGAGAACTCGTCGGAGGCCATCGTCGCGCCGTGGATGCCGTCGCGTCCCGTCTTCGCGCCGATGTAGAGGATGGGGTTCCCGACGCCGGCGGCGCGTCCGTAGAAGATGCGGTCCGTCCGCGCGACGCCGCAGGTGAACGCGTTGACGAGGATGTTGCCGTCGTAGGCCGGATCGAACTGCACCTCGCCGCCGACGGTCGGGACGCCGATCGAGTTGCCGTACCCGCCGATGCCGGCCACGACGCCGCGGAGGAGCTCCGGCGTGCGCGGATGATCCGGACGGCCGAACCGCAAGGAGTTCAGCGACGCGATCGGGCGAGCGCCCATCGTGAAGACGTCGCGGAGGATGCCGCCCACGCCCGTCGCCGCGCCCTGGTAGGGCTCGATGAAGCTCGGGTGATTGTGCGACTCCATCTTGAAGACGGCGGCGAAGCCGTCACCGATGTCGACGACGCCCGCGTTCTCGCCCGGCCCCTGGATGACGCGCGGCCCCTTCGTCGGGAGCCGCTTGAGGTGGACGCGAGACGACTTGTAGCTGCAGTGCTCGCTCCACATCACGCTGAAGACGCCGAGCTCGGTGTACGTCGGTGCACGCCCGAGCGCGCGCTCGATGCGCTCGTACTCCTCCGGGGTGAGCTTGTGCTGCTTGATGACCTCCGGCGTGATGGGGACGTCGCCGGGGAACGCGGTGGCCGCCATGGCGCCCTCATAGCCGGTCCGATCGAGGGGGTCGAGACGTCCTCGGTCCTCGGTCCTCGGTCCTCGGTCCTCAGCGTCTGCGGATGCGCGCGCAAGGGCGCGCGCTCTTGGGGTTTTCGTCCTCTCTCGCTGGGGGCTGGGAGCTTCGAGCTCGAGGGCCCACCAGCGCGACATGGGCCAGGTCGAGAAGGGCCGCGTGAGGCTCGAGAAACGAAGGGGCGGCGGTCACGTCTTTCCGCTGAGGACTGAGGACCGAGGACTGAGGTCTGATTGCCTGGAGCCTCTGCCCCGTCCGTGCTACCCCCGCCGCATGCGCGCTGCCGTCGTTCTGTTCCCGGGGCTCAACGCCGACGCCGAGATGATCCGCACGCTCGAGCTGGCGGGAGCGAAGGTCACGAAGGCCTGGCACGCCGACACGTCGCTGCCCGCCGGCACGGACCTCGTCGCGATCCCCGGCGGCTTCAGCTACGGCGACTATCTCCGGTGCGGGGCGATCGCGAAGGTCGGTCCGATCATGCGCGCGATCCGTGAGCACGCGGCGCGTGGAGGCTACGTCCTCGGCGTCTGCAACGGCTTCCAGATCCTCACCGAGTGCGGCCTCCTTCCGGGCGCGCTGACGCGCAACCAGCACATGCGCTTCGAGTGCCGCGACGTGTTCGTGAAGGTGACCGCAAACGGCCCGTTCTCTCCGGCGACCGGCCGGGTGCTCCGTCTCCCGATCGCGCACGGCGAGGGGCGCTACCAGGCGTCCCCCGACGTCCTCGCGCGCCTCGAGGACGCGGGGCAGATCGCGCTCGTCTACTGCCACGAAGACGGTCGCGTCGACGACGAGGCCAACCCGAACGGCTCGGTGCGGAACATCGCCGGCATCTACGGCGGCCCGAGCAAGAACGTGCTCGGCCTCATGCCGCACCCCGAGCGGATGAGCGAGGCTTGCCTCGGCGGCGCGGACGGCCTCGAGCTGTTCACCGCGGTCATCGCGCACGCCAAGTCGCGCCGCGCCGCCTAGGCGCGAGCCGAACTCGAACGCAAGGCGCGCCCGGCGAAGCGAGAGGCGCACTGCGCTCGCAGACCGAACCGCCGAGGCCTGACGCCTGAGGCCTCCTATCGAGGCGTAATCACCTCCCGCACGTCCTCGACCGCCCGTCGGATTGCGCGCAAGCTCGTGGACCCCGCGACGACGAGCAAGAACTGATAGGTCCCGTGCCCCGTCGTCCCGATCACCGGCGGGAGCTGGTAGGAGTTCACCGCGAGCCGCTCGCCCCAGCCGACGGACAGCTCGCCTCCGACGAGGAGCTCTCCGCCGGGGCCGTGCGAGCCGATTCCGAACGAGGCGGCGATCGCGTGCGTGCGCGACGGGTAGTAGTTGAAGAGGCTCCCGCGGAGCGCGCCCGGGGAGATGGCGCTCAAGTCCGTCGAGATGCCGCCGAGGAAGCTGACGCGATCGGACACGTAGACCTCGGCGCCGGCGCCGACGTTGACGACGCCGCGGGCGGGCTCGCCGAGCTGCAACTGGATGAATCGGTCGTCGACGGTCGTGCCGCTGGTCGTGACGTGCGTCCCTTCCAGCTCGGCGCTGTATCCGTTGCCGAGCGGGGCGTGGATGAAGGTGTTCAGCTCCGCCTGCCCCCACGGCATCTCGATGCCCGTGCCGAGCCCGACGCGCAGGGGCGTCCGGGACACGAAGGTTCCCTGCGCCGAGATGACGGACGTCGCGTCGCCGGCGCCGTCGAAGTGGGACTGCTGGTTGGCGCCTCCGACGCCGTAGATGTGGAGCGACGGTGTCCTCAACGAGAGCCCGACGGTCTGCTTGCCGAAGCGCAGCGTCGCGCCGAGGAGGGCCTCGAACTGGAACGAGTCGCCGCGCGAGCCGCTGTAGAACGTGGAGTTGATCGGAGCGGGGGACGACCCGTACGTCGTCGCGCTCGCGGCGAACAGGCTCCGGTGGCTCGCGAGGCTCGCGTGGAGCGAGGCGCCCACCGCGAGCGCGTTCGTGAGGCGCAGCGCGAACGTCGGGCCCGCGGAGAAGCGGTTGAAGCTCTGCGAGAGCGTCTGCGCCTGACGCGTGACGCTGGGCGAGCGCGCCTGGCTGAAGCCCTCCGCGGCGAAGTTGAACGAATGCCTCTGCGTCGAGGCGAAGCAGAGACCGAGGCGAGCTTCGCTCTCGCGAGGATCGAGCGCCTCCGAGCGTGGGAGCTCGCCGGCGCGGAAGAACACGCAGAGGCTCGAAGGCAGCGCGTTGAACTCCACGTCGGTCATCGTCGCGTCACCGACGTAGAGCTCGCCGAACTTCGAGCGATCGATGGGGCCCGGCACGTACCAGCGCGGCGCGTAGACGAAGGAGAGCTGGTAGAAGTTCACCGAGAACGAGAGACGCTCGTCGTCGATGAGGACCGCCGTGGCGGGGTTGAGGAAGGCCGCGGCCGCGTCACGCCCGTAGGTCATTCCCGTGCCGCCGAGGAGCTGCGAGCGTCCTCCGACGGGGGCCGTGCGGTAGTTCGACTGCGCGCGCGCCGGCGCCGTGCCGACGAGGATGCTCGCGACGCACGCGAAGGCCGCGGCTCTTGCGACGCGGGCGATGCCCATGGGCGGCACTCTAAGGCACCTCCGCGAGGGGGGAGAGGGGCGGCGAGAGGTCGCAACGCGGGCGGTGGGCGACCGAGACGACATGCGCGAGGACGCGCGTAAGTCGGTGAATTTATTCGCGCCCGATGGCACGTCCCGATGCGCCTTCGACGCGCCGAACCGGGCTTGACGCACGGGGCCGCATACGACAACACGGCGACGGTCGGCGGAGAGGCCCGGCGTCCGACGGCCGGCACACGCGAACGTGGACCTCCTCTACTTCATCCTCTTCATCAGCATCCTCATCTTCATCCACGAGTTCGGGCACTTCGTCTTCGCGAAGCTGTTCGGGGTGAAGGTGCTGACGTTCTCGATCGGCTTCGGACCGAAGATCCTCAAGGTCCGAGGCAAGGAGACGGAGTACTGCGTCGGGATCCTGCCGTTCGGCGGCTTCGTGAAGATGCTCGAGGAGGGGAAGGCCGAGCAGCCGATCCTCCCGGAGGAGAAGGACCGCACCTTCGAGGCGCAGCCTCTCTGGAAGCGCGTCGTCATCGTCCTCGCCGGGCCGGCGATGAACCTCGTGTTCCCGATCGCGCTCTACACGTCGGTGTATCTCGAGGACAAGGAGTTCCTCCCGCCGACCGTGGGCGCGGTGTTCCCCGGCAAGCCGGCCGACGGGAAGCTCTTCCCCGGCGACGTGATCACCGCGATCGACGGCAAGCCGGTCCACAGCTTCCCCGAGGTGCAGAAGGCGTTCGCGAAGAAGGCGGGCGTCTCGATGCGCGTGACGGTCGAGCGCGACGGCAAGACGATCGACGTCGACGTCACGCCGAACGACGAGGTGGAGGTCATCGAGCCGAGCGAGCTCGAGCTCTACGAGCACGTCGGACGCATCGGCATCACGCCGACCTTCGCCGCGCCGGTGATCGGCATCCCGCGGACGGACTCGCCCGCGTGGCGTGCGGGGCTGCGCACGTTCGATCGCATCACGGCGATCAACGGCCGGAAGGTCGACACCTTCGTCGACCTGCTCAAGATCCTCTCGGAGAACAAGGGCGACAACGTCGTCCTCACGTACATGCGGCCCGTGCCCGTGCGCGGGCTCGGCGGGCTCTGTGACTTCGCGATCCTCGAGACGGGGATCGCCTCGCTCGCGCCTCTGCCTCGGAAGGAAGGGGCGATGCTCCGGGAGGGCGATCCGGAGGGGCGCGCGAAGGACGTGCTCGACCGCGTCGGCATCGAGAGCGCCGAGATGTACGTCGCCTTCGTCCCCGAAGGATCGAGCGAGCACAAGATGGGGCTCCGCGCCGGCGACCGCATCACGCACCTCGACGGGGTGCCGATGCGGATGTGGAAGGTCGAACGGCGTGCGGGGCACGCGATCGACGACACCACGATGGTCGGCAGGCTGCTGCGCGAGCCGAACCGCACGCACGAGCTCGTGTGGACCCGGAACGGCGAGCGCATGAGCGGCACGTTCCAGCTCCGCAAGGAGCGGTGGGACGACGAGCTCGGGCAGCACTACGAGCGCTACGTGTTCCGCACCACGCACTGGCAGCCGCGCGCGCCGAGCAAGCTCGTGCCGAACCCCCATCCGATCCTCTACGCCGTCCGCCGCGGCGTCGAGGAGACGATGAGCGCGATCCGGTTCATGGTCGTCGGCTTCGTCCGCATCGCGCAGGGACGCGTGAGCCTCGCCACCGTGAGCGGCCCCATCACGCTCTACGACGTCGCCGGCGACGCGGGCGCGAAGGGCACGACCTACTTCGTCTGGGCGATGGCGGTCACGAGCGTCAACCTCGGCCTCATCAACCTCTTGCCCATCCCCGTCCTCGACGGCGGCCACCTCCTCCTCTTGTTGATCGAGTGGGTCCGCCGCCGCCCCGTGAGCGTGCGCGCCCGGGCGCTGTCGAGCCTCTTCGGCATCAGCGTCCTCGCCGTCCTGATGCTCGTCGCCTTCAAGAACGACGTCTCGAGGAAGTGGAACTGGGACGCGATCGTGCTCCAAGTGCGCGAGATCCTGAACTGACCGCGCGCGGGGCGACGACGGATCCACGCACCGCGCGGAGCCCTTCCGCCGCGGCTTCGATCGCGTCTCGTCGACCGGCCTTCGACGGTCCGAATGGCACGCCCCCGAGGGCTGTGGCATAGGCCGCTCGGCCTCGCGGTCCGTCGTGGGCGCGAGCCGAAGGGATGCTTCCGAAGGGCCTCTCGTTCGCAGTCGTCGTGGCCGTCCTCGTCGCGCTCGTGTTCGCGTGCGGGGAAGGGGAGCCGCGGGCTTCGATCGAGGAGGACGCGGGCGTGATGAGCGAGGGCTCGCCGACCGAGCCCGAGCCCGACGGAGTCGGAAGGTCGGCGCCCCCGAGCGCCGACGAGGCGGCCGCCCCCGAGCTGCATGCGATCACGCCGAGCCGCGCGACCGTGGGTTCCGTGGGGCCGTCCATCGTCGTCACGGGAGACGACTTCGTCCCGCGATCGGTGGTGCAGGTCGACGGCGCGCCTCTCGCCACGACGTTCGTGAGCGCCACCGAGCTGCGCGCGACCCTCCCTTCCAGCAAGCTCGCGACGACGGGGACGCTCCGCATCTCCGTCGGGACCGCGCCGCCCGGCGGCGGCGCGAGCAAGGAGCTCCCTTTCGTCGTGGAGAACCCCGAGCCGCAGCTCGTCTCGATCGCGCCGCTCTCCGTGATCGCCGGGGCCGGCGCGACCTCGCTCTCGGTCAGGGGCCGCGCGTTCGTCGAGGGCGCGAAGATCGTGTTCGGGGCGACCGATCTCGCGACGAAGCTCGTGAGCAGCGAGGAGCTCGAGGCGACGGTGCCCGCGAGCCTGCTCACGACCTCCGGCAGCGTGCCCGTCACGGTCGTCAATCCGGCGCCCGGCGGCGGAGCGTCGTCTCCCATCTCCTTCACGATCTCGAACCCGAGCGCGACGGTGACGGCGATCGACCCCGCGAGCGTGCTCGTCGGCTCCGGGCCGTTCACGATGACGGTCACCGGCGGCGGGTTCGTCCCCGGGAGCGCGGTCGTCCTCAACGGTACGCCGCTCGCGACGACCCATCACGGCGCCACGAAGCTCGTGGCCCAGGTGCCGGCCTCTTCGCTCGGCGTCGCCGGCGAGCTCCCGGTCGCCGTCCAGAACCCTCCGCCCGGAGGCGGTCCGAGCGCTCCTGCCGTGCTCCGCGTGCAGTACCCGATGCCGTCGGTGACGTCGCTCTCGCCGAGCAGCGCCGCGGCCGGATCGGGGCCGACGGAGGTCACGATCACCGGCGCCGGCTTCTACCCGACGTCCCAGGTGACGTTCGACGGCGTACCGGCCGCGACCACGTTCGTCGACGGCACGCGCCTCGTGGCGACGCTCACGGCGGCGCAGCTCGCGGCCGCGGGATCGATCCTCGTCCGCGTGGTGAACCCGAGCCCGGGCGGCGGCTCGTCGTCGGCGCTCGCGTTCACGACCACGAACCACGTGCCGACGATCACGTCCGTGTCGCCGTCCTCCGTGACCGCGGGGGCGCCCGACGTCGCCGTCGCGATCCACGGCACCGGCTTCGTCCGGGGCAGCTCCGTCCGGAGCAACGAACAGCCCGTCGCGACGACGTACGTGAGCGGCGGAAAGCTCGAGGCGATCGTCCCCGCGAATCACCTGCTCCAACCGGGCGTCGTCACGATCACCGTGACGAACCCGGCGCCGGGCGGCGGCACCAGCCGACCGGCGACCATCGCCGTCGGCTGCGACACCGCCGGCGTGCACCTGCAGCTCACGGCGAAAGGCACCACCTACGTGTTCGCGACGAACCTCTCGAACGGCGGCGCGCTCATGCCCCGCTTCAGCGGCGCGGGCTCGTGCACGTCCGCCGCGCTCCTCCGCTCGAACGAGCAGCCCGGCAGGTACGCCGTCGTCCAGAACACGACCGGCGCTCCCGTCACGCTGTCCGCCTGGGCCGACTGCACGAACGACGGGAAGGGCGACGCCTTCCTCACGCTCTACCGGCGCCCGACGATCCCGGCGAGCGACGTCGAACGGCTCGGCTGCGCGTTCTGGATCTCGGAGGGCGCGAACGGCGCCGGCGGCTATTCGAGCCCCGAGCACGGCGGAAGCCCCTACTGTCCGGGCCTCACGAAGGCGAACGGCGGCGGGCTCCAGCTCGGCGTCTGCGAGAAGGCCGTGGTCCACATCCAGGCTTGGAGCTACGAGAGCACCTCCTACCCGCCTCCGCCCATCGTCAAGGTCCGCGCGGAGTAGGCGTCGCGCTGCCCATCGCGCCGCGAGGCGTGCTAGGCGTCGCGGCATGTCCATCTCGGCACCCACCGCACGAAGCGTGGCCGCGACCGTGGTCGCGCGTGTCGTCGCGGAGGGAGCGTTCGCCGCGGCCGCGCTCGACGCGGAGCTCGATCGCGCGGTGCAGCTCGAGCCGCGTGACCGGGCGCTCGCGACCGAGCTCGTCTACGGGACCCTACGGTATCTCCGTTGGCTCGAGGAGCGCGTCGGGCGTCACGCCAAGCGCGGCATCGACAAGCTCGACCCCATCGTGCGCGCGCACGTCGCCGTCGCCGCCTACCAGATCTTCGTGCTCACGCGCGTCCCCGCGTTCGCCGCGGTGAGCGAGGCGGTCGGTGCCGTCCGCGCCGCGCGCGGGCAGCACGTCGCCGGCTTCGCCAACGCCGTCCTCCGCAAGCTCGCGTCGGAGCCGCGTCCGACGCAGGAGGAGCTCGCGCGAGCCGCGGTGACGTCGATGGATCCCGCGCTGCGCGATGCGATCGTGCGTGCCGTCGGCGAGGACGGCGCCGTCGCGCTGGTCGGCGCGAACGAAGGTGCGCCGCCGCTCGGCCTGCGCGTCGAGGAGCCCGCGCGACGCGACGAGTGGATCGCGCGGCTGCGCGAGGCCCGCCCGAGCGCGACGTTCGAGCGAGGGCGCGTGTCGCCTCACGCGATCGTCGCGCGCGGCGCGGGGAAGCTGGTCGCCTTGCCGGGCTACGACGAGGGCGCGTGGACTCCACAAGAGGAGGGCTCGCAGCTCGTCGCGCTCGCGCTCGGCGCGCGTCCCGGAGAGATCGTGCTCGACGCGTGCGCGGGGCGAGGCAACAAGACCGGGCTCCTCGCACGTGCCGTCGGCGACGCCGGCGCCGTCGACGTGGCGGACGTCCACCCGAAGAAGCTCGATCGGCTCGCGCACGAGCTCGAACGGATCCGCCAGCGTCCGCGGAAGCGCTTCGCCGTGGACTGGTCGCAGGGCCTCGGCGAGGCGGCGGAGGAGGCCGGCAAGTACGATCGCGTCCTCGTCGATGCGCCGTGCTCGGGGACCGGCACGCTGCGCCGGAGGCCCGAGCTCCTCGTCCGTCGCGTCGGCGCCGACCTCTCGGAGCTCGCCGAGCTGCAGCGCGCGATCCTCGCTCGCGCAGCGACGCTCGTCCGCCCGGGAGGGCGCGTCGTCTACGCGGTGTGCAGCGTCCTTCGAGAGGAGGCCGAGGAGGTGATCGCGAGCGCGGAAGCGCTCGGCCTCGATCCGGCGCCGTTCGACGCGCCGCCGGCGATCGCGATCGCCGGCGCCGGCGGCGCCTCGCTTCGGCTGCTCCCGCACGAGCACGGCACCGACGGCTACTTCGTCGCCTCGCTCGTGCGCCGTCGCTGAGCGCTCGTCGCCACCTATGGCGGCGGCAGCGCCGCGTCTCCGACCCGTAGGAACCAATCGAGGCTGGCCCACGCCATGCTCATCGCCAACACGGGCTCCTCGTCCCGTGACGTCTGGCTGACGCTGACCTGAACGTGAATCGTCCGCGCGCGGAAGTCCTGGAACGAATGGCCCGGGGATGGCGGAGGCGGAGGCCTGATGGGGGACGGCTGTCCAGGCGGGAGGTCCGGAAGGACGTCCGGGAGCTGCAGGACGGCCATTTCCCCGTCTCGTGTGACCGGTACGGCGAGGCGATGATGGCCGCACATGCTCGACTCCGCGCCGAAGCTCGACGCCACGGACGTCGCCTCGAGCACGTTGATCGGCGTATCGTTCGGGGGCGCGACGACGAAGTGCACGAACCGCCGTCCGTCCGCGCCTTCGTCCCGCGCTGCGAAGACGCGGACGCCTCCCAGGCTCGTCGCGATCTGCCGGAGCGGGAGGGTGGCCTTCGCCGCGACGCGGACTCCGCGCGTCTTCCGGTCGACCCATACGTCGACCGACTCGAGCGAGGCCGTGCGCCCGTCCGCCGTGGGTGACGTGCCGAGCTTCGAAGCGGTGTCGTGGGAGGGGCCTCGACTGTGACGGGGCCCTGGCCTTCGCGCCGCCGAGCCCTATTCCATGCGGTCGAGATGGCTCCGATACGGGAAAACTCCAGCGCGTTGCGGAGTGACCCGTGCGTGGGGTAGGTTGGCGGCGAAATGATCGACGTAACGGTGCCTCAGCTTGGTGAGAGCGTGACGGAAGGGACGATCACGAAGTGGCTCGTCAAAGAGGGCGACGTCGTCGTGAAGGACCAGGCCGTCGCGGAGATCGCGACCGACAAGGCCGACAGTGAGCTGCCCGCTCCGGCGGCCGGTCGCGTCGTGAAGCTCCTGGCGAAGGAGGGCGACGTCGTTCCGGTCAAGTCCGTGATCCTCCAGATCGACCCGAGCGGGGCCGGAGCCGCGCCCGCGGTCGCGCCCTCCGCCGCCGCGCCGGCGCCCGAGCCGACCGCTCCTCCCCGTGAGCAGGCACACAGGCCGCTGGCCACGCCTTCGACGCGGCGTGCTGCGCTCGAGCAGGGCGTCGATCTCCGTGAGGTGCGCGGCTCGGGCGAGCACGGGCGCATCACGCGCGACGACGTGCTGCGCGCCGCGGGGAACGATACGTCGGCGCGCGCCGAAGCACCGGTGGCTGCCAGCCTGCCCTCGCGCAGCGGCGACGCGCAGGCGCTCGCGCAGATGATCAATCAGGGCGGAGGGTTCGTGCCTCCGGTCCCCGGCGTCGGCTTCGGATCGTTCAAGGTCCCGCCGTATCGCGAGAAGCCCGGCGACAAGGTCGTCCCGTTCACGCGGCGTCGGCGCATCACCGCCGATCACATGGTCTACTCGAAGCTCGTCTCGCCCCACGTGGTGACCGTGGCCGAGGTCGATCTTCACGCCGCGTCGCGCCTGCGTGAGGCGCACAAGGACCGCTACAAGAAGGAGGGCATGAGCCTGACGATGCTCGCCTTCGTCACGGTCGCGGTCGCGAGGGCGCTGCGCGAGAACCCGACGATGAACGCGCGCGTCCTCGACGACGCGTACGTGATCCAGCGGGACATCAACATCGGCGTCGCGGTCGACTCGCCGGAGGGGCTCGTCGTCCCGGTCGTGCGCCGCGCCGACGAGCTCGGCGTGCGCGGCATCGTGCGGGCGATCGACGACCTCGCCTCGCGTGCGCGCAGCGGCAAGATCACCATCGACGATCTCTCCGGCGCGACGTTCAGCGTCTCGAACCCGGGCCTCAAGGGCAACCTCTTCGGCGCGGCGATCATCAACCAGCCCAACGTCGGCATCCTCCGCATGGGCGAGATCAAGAAGCGCGTCGTCGTGGTCGAGGGCCCGAACGGCGACGATCAGATCGCGATTCACCCGGTCATGTACATGGCCCTCAGCTACGACCACCGGATCGTCGACGGCGTCGCCGCGAACACGTTCTTGTGGCGCGTGCGCGAGATCCTGGAGAAGGCGGAGTTCGAGGTCTGAGGACTCAGTCTTCAGCATCGGCGGCCGAGGCCCGCTGATGAGGGCGTGCCGCCGGGGCGAGGCGCGCCGTCGCGGCGCGTGTGCCGGCCTGGAGCCTGGAGCCCGGAGCCTCCACCCCTTGTGCCTCGCTGGCTCACTCCGGCACATCTCGGCCTCGCGCCGAAGCTGCCAACCGATGGATTTCCGCGTGGTTGCGCTTCGGAACGAGCATTGCTGAGATGGAAGGCAGGTCATCGATGCGGCTGACACACGCGATCGGCATCGTTCTGTTCCTCGCGGGAGCGTTCGCTCTCGGCGTGGGATGCTCGGTCGAGAGCGAGCCGGACACGAGCTTGAATCCGCAGCCGCTTCCGCCCGGCCCTGGAACGGACGAGTCGGAGGAGCCATCGCGGGACGGCAGCTCCGGCTCGTACGGCGGCGGTGGTGGGTCTTCGGGCTCTACGGGGGCCAGCTCTTCGGGCAGCTCGGGCTCTTCTGGCGCTTCCGGCTCTTCCGGCGACAGTGACGCCGGTGCAGACGGCGCAAACGACGACGCCGGGAGCGACGGCGGGTCCTGAGACGCGAGGTCGTTCGGCGTCCGGCTGCGCGTCGGCGCTCGTCAGCGCTTGCGCCGCGCGCGGCGGAGCAGCGCGAGGGCGCCGCCGATCACCGCGACGAAGGCGCCCCAGGTGCCGGCCGGTGCGGTGCTGCAACCGCACCCGCTCGAGGACGAGCCGCCTTTGGGGTCCTCCGTGAAGTCGCCGCCCGCGTCGAAGGGCGCGCCGCCCGAGCTGCTGTTCGGCGCAGGTCCGCACCCGAGCGCGGCCTTCTGGACCGGCCAGCGCTGGGTGCAACGGTCGTTCGTCGTGGATCCGGGAGCGCACTCGAGCGGCCCGCGGATGTCGCAGAAGTGGAGCAGCGGCTCGAAGGTGGCGCCTTCGTCCGTCGAGCGGCCGACGATGAACCCCTGCTGCTCGTTCGAGCACGCCCAGAGGCCGTCTTCTGCGACCGCGAGGCACTGGATCTCGATGTTCGAGCGCTGCTGGAAGTGGAAATCCGTCGTGTTCGCGAGCCAGATGCCGTCCTTCGGGCCGCCGACGAACACCTTGCTGCCGTCGGGCGTGAGCGCGAAGCCGGTGAGAGCGGCCTTCGCGCTGAAGATCGTTCGGATGGTGGGCGGGCCGCCGTCCGGAGCCTCGCGCAGGAGCAAGCGCGTCGGCTTGTCCACGGAGTTGTACGTGCGGATGTAGACGCGCTCGGCGTCGTTCGGGTCGACCGCCGCGATGTAGAGCGCGCGCTCGGTGTCCTCGAGCGGTATCTCCTGCTCTTCCCAGGTCTGGCCGCGGTCTCTCGACAGGAGGAGGTAGGCCTTCGGCTGGACTCCGGGGTCCCTCACCGCGGTGAGGTAGATCCGGTTCGGATCGGTCTTGGTCAGGTCGAGCGTGTGGCCGAGCAGCGCGGGATCGAGCGCGTCACCGAGCTGTTGGAAGGTCTGGCCCTCGTCCTTCGTCTCCCAGAGCTTGCTCGTGAAGAGGATTTTCCCCTGCTCGTCTTGGCGGTCGTAGGACGAGGCGAAGACGACGATGTTCGCTCGGTCGTTCGGGTTCGTCGTGAGGTCGATGAAGACCTGGTTCGTCAGGTCGCCCTCGACGAAGGCCCAGTTGCAGGCGTTGTCACGCGTGATCGTGAGGCCCTGGAACGTCGTGCCGAAGTACGTGTTCGAGGGCGTCACCGTGTACATCGGGTCCTCGATACCGCTGAACCCGATCGACTCCTCGCAGACCCAGTCGAACGTCTTGCCTCGGTCGTGCGAGACGAGCAGGCCGAACGTCACGCGGACGATGAGGAGGTTCGGATCGTGCGGGGCGAAGACGATGTGATTCGACTCCGGATACCGGCTGTTCGCGTGCGCCGTCATCGACGCCGTCGCGACAGCGAGCCCGCAGGAGATGCCGACGACCCTGGAGGAGAAGCTCACGTCTCGGAGCTTACCGCAACGGGAGAGAGCGTCACCAAGCGTAGGCCTCCGGCGCTGCGCCTCCGGGCCCCGGGAACAGCGTGTCGAGCTCCTTCAGCGTCGCCTCGTCCAGCTTGCGATCGAGCGCCTTCCGTGCGGCCTCGAGCTGCTCCATCGTGCGCGGCCCGACGATCGGCGCCGTGACGACCGGCTGCGCGAGCAGCCACGCGAGCGCCACCTCTCCCGGAGGGACACCGATGCGATCGCAGAGCGCCTCGTACTTCTCGAGGGCCTGGCCATGCTTCGCGATCGCCTTCTGCGCGAGGTCGCTCGAGCGGCGGCCCTCCGCGGCCTTCTTGAGGACGCCGCCGAGCACGCCTCCCTTGAGCGGGCTCCACGGGATCAGGCCGAGGCCGTACTCCTTGCACGCGGGGATCACCTCGAGCTCGATCGTCCGATCGATGAGGTTGTAGAGGCTCTGCTCGGAGACGAGCCCGAGGAAGTTTCGCGCGCGCGCCTTCTCGCAAGCCTGCGCGATGTGCCAGCCGGCGAAGTTCGACGAGCCGACGTAGATGACCTTGCCCTGACGGACGAGCGTCTCCATCGCCTGCCAGATCTCGTCCCACGGCGTGTTCCGGTCGATGTGGTGCATCTGGTAGAGGTCGATCACGTCCGTCTTCAGCCGGCGGAGCGAGTCCTCGCAGGCGCGGATGATGTGGAGCGCCGAGAGGCGGGACTGGTTCGGCCAGTCGCCCATCGTCCCGTACACCTTCGTGGCGAGGACGACCTTCTCGCGGCGACCGCCGCCCTGAGCGAGCCAGCGGCCGATGATCTGCTCGGTCCAGCCCTCGCCCTTCTTCCAGCCGTAGACGTTCGCGGTGTCGAAGAAGTTGATCCCCATGTCGAGGGCTCGGTCCATGATCGCGAACGAGTCGGGCTCGCTCGTCTGCGGACCGAAGTTCATCGTCCCGAGGCAGAGGCGGCTGACCTTGAGGCCCGTCCTTCCGAGGTGCACGTACTCCATCGCGAGCGATGGTACACCGCGGGGCCGGACGGCGAAGGCGCTACCGCGCTCCTGCGAAGGGCGTGTACCGTGGCGGCGTGCTTCGTCGTGCAGCGGCCGACGCGCTCGAGACCGGTCGGTGGGACGGGCCCATCGGACGAGGGCTCGCGCGTGCGTGGGCGGCCATCGCGTCGCGCAGCATCGTGCGACCTGGTGTCGTGCCGCGCGGGATCGCCGTCGTCTGCGTCGGCGGCGCGACGCTCGGCGGCTCCGGCAAGACGCGCGTCGCCGTCGCATGCGCGCGCTCTCTCGCGAACGCGGGGGCGCGCGTCGCGCTCGTCGGGCATGCGTATCGATCGACGTGCCGACGGGCGCGCGTGGTCGCCGCCGACGAAGACGCGCGATCGCTGGAGGAGGTCGGCGACGAGGCCCTCGTCTGCGCGCGAGCGCTCGCGGACGTCGATGCGTTCGTCGTCGTCGGACCGACGCGGCAGAGCGCGCTCGATCACGCCGCGCGGCTCACGCCCGACGTCGTCGTGATCGACGGGCCGCTCCGTCTCTCGCGGCCGGGGTCGCGACGAGTCTCCATCCTCGCCGTCGACTCCGTGCGGCCCTGGGGCACGGGGCGCCTGCCGCCCGCGGGCGATCTGCGTGCGCCTCGTGACGCGCTCGTCGCGTGCGCCGATCACGTCGTGCCGGTCGACGCGCGTCCTTCCGCCGTGTGGTGGTCGACCCCGGGCGAGGCGCCGCGTCGTGCTCCGCTCGCCTCGATCCGCGAGGGGCGGCTCGGGCTCTTCACGGCGATCGCCCGGCCGCACCGGCTCGTCGAAGCCCTTCGCGCCGAAGGCGCTCGGCTCGAGGAGATCGTGAGCGTCTCGGATCACGGGCCCGTGACGGCGCGCGCCCGTGCGCGCCTCTCGAGCGCCGCCGTCGATGCCTGGCTCGCCACGGAGAAGTGCGCCCTCCACCTCGGCGGCCTTCCGCTCGGACGCAGGCTCGGCATCCTCGAAGCCGGCGTCACCCTCCCGTCCTCCGTGGAGGAGGCGCTCCGCGCGCTTCTTCCCCGAGCAAGCTCAGCCGATCGCGCAGCTCGGAGCACCCTCCAAACGGGGGCTTGAAAAGATCGCGCGCGCGAGAGATTCGTCAGGAAGACCGCCGCTGTCATGCGCGTTCCAGACGCGCTCCCGAAGCGAGTGGGCTCCATGGGATCGAGACGTACGGTCGACTACATGGTGTCCGTTGCGGAGCAAGACGGCCTACATGGGCTGCCTTGACCGTGCTCGCGATTCAGGAATAGTGTCGAGCTGGAAGACGCCTGTGATCGAGCGGCTTTCACTTCGGGCGTGGACAGAACGTGAGCGAGGTTGACGAGAAGACACGGGTTACGACCATCGTTCAGAAGCCCGCCGGCGCGGTGGCCGAAGGCGCACCGCGGACGAACGACTGCATCGTCGTGATCTACACGAAGGAGCCGTCGCTCCTCGGAAAGCGCTTCGTCCTCGACCAGACGCCGCTGCGGGTGGGTCGCGGTGCCGAGAATCACATCGTGCTGGAGGGCGACAGCGTGTCGCGCCGGCACGCTCATCTCGAACAGCGCGGCAACGTGTGGTGGGCCGTCGACGACGGCTCCACCAACGGCACGTATGTCAACGACGAGCAGATCAATCGCGAGTTCGGGCTGAGCAACGGCGACCGCATCAAGATCGGTCCGACGATCTTCAAGTATCTGTCGGGCGCGGACGTCGAGGCGCAGTACCACGAAGAGATCTACCGGATGACCATCATCGATGGTCTCACGCAGGCGCACGTGAAGCGCTACCTGCTCGAGGCCCTCGAGAAGGAGATCATCCGGGCACGTCGTCACCAGCGAGATCTGGCCTTCTTGATGTTCGACATCGATCACTTCAAGAAGATCAACGACCACCACGGTCACCTCGCCGGCGACTTCGTGCTGAAGGAGCTCGCGCGCATCGTCCAAGGGCGCATCCGGCGCGACGAGGTCTTCGCCCGCTACGGCGGCGAGGAGTTCGCGATCGTGCTTCCGGAGACGAACCTCGAAGGAGCGCGCGCGCTGGCCGAGGGGCTCCGCGAGAAGATCGAGCAGAGCCGGTTCGTCTTCCAGGGCGACCACATCCCGGTCACGATCTCGGTCGGCGTCGCCACGCTGTCCGAGAACGACAAGACCGCGCTCGATCTGATTCGCGCTGCGGACAGCAAGCTGTACGAGGCGAAGCGGAGCGGTCGCAACCGCGTCGTGTCCTGACGTGGTCGCCGGTCCGGGGGAGCCGCTGGGGCAGCTCTTGCCCTCGATCGTCGTGGCTCCTCCCGGGCCGCGCTCGCGCGCGCTCGGCAGGCGCATGGCCGCCGTCGAGTCGCCTGCCTTCGATGCGCGGAGGCAGGCGCGCGCGGCCATCTCGGGCGAAGAGCAGGCGCCGATCGTCTACGCACGCGCTCGCGGCGCGAACGTGATCGACGTCGACGGCAATCGCTACGTCGATCTCACCGCGGGGTTCGGCGCGCTGATCCTCGGGCACGCCCCGAACGTCGCGACCGACGCCGCGCGTGCGGCGAGCGAAGAGCTCGTGCTCGCGCTCGGCGACGTCTACGCGTCCGAGATCAAGGTCGAGGCGTGCGAAGCGATCGCGTCGCTCTTCCCCGAGCCGGGCGCTCGCGTGATGCTCGGCCTCTCCGGCGCCGACGCGGTCACGTGCGCGCTCAAGACCGCGCTGCTCGCCACCGAGCGGCCCGGCGTCGTCGCGTTCGAGGGCAGCTACCACGGGCTGTCGTACGGGCCGCTGTCCGTGCTCGGGTTCGCGCCCGCGTTCCGCGAGCCGTTCCTTCCGCACCTCGGCGTGCCGGTCTCGTTCGCGCCATATCCCGGCGATGCTTCCGAGCTCGACGCGAGCCTCACCGCCGTCCGCGCCGCGCTCGCGACCGGCACGGTCGGCGCGATCCTCGTCGAGCCGATCCTCGGCCGAGGCGGATGCGTCGTGCCGCCCCCGTCGTTCCTCTCCGAGCTCCGGGCGCTCGCCGACGAAGCGGGCGCGCTCCTCGTCGTGGACGAGATCTGGACGGGGATGGGACGCACCGGATCGATCCTCGCGTCCGAGCCGGTGAAGCCCGACGTGCTCTGCCTCGGCAAGGCCCTCGGCGGAGGCGTTCCGATCTCCGCGTGCGTCGGGACGGCGCGCGCGATGGAAGCGTGGGGCGGGCACGGCGGCTCCCGGATCCACACCGGCACGCATTTCGGCTCGCCGCCGGCGTGCGCCGCCGCGCTCGCGACGATCCGCGCCGTGCGGTCGCTCGATCTACCGGCCATGGCGCGGGCGAAAGGCGACGTCTGGCGGAGGGAGCTCGAGGCCGCGTGTGGAGACGCAGCGGTCGTCCGCGGCGCCGGCATGATGGTCGGCATCGAGCTCGGTGACGCGGCGAAGGCGCTCGCCGTCGTTCGCGCCCTGCTCGCGCGCGGGTTCATCGTCCTCACCGGCGGCATGGCTGGCTCCGCATTGACGCTCTCGCCGCCGGTGACCATCGACCCGAGCCTCCTCTCCGCGTTCGCCGAGAGCCTGGGCGAGGTGCTCCGGAGCGGATTGCGCAATTCGCGCAACGGCTAGGACGGGGACGATCCGGACATCGAGAGATCCCAGGAAAGCCCCGATCGCCCCATCGGTGCCGGATAAAGGCGCGAATTTCCTCGCGTAGGGGTTGGGTGCGCGCTTTGCTTACATGGGATGACATGTGGGTTGGGTCGACTTTTCGTCTTTCGCCGGGACCCGGAGCGCGCCGTGCCGTGGCCGCTTCGGTGAAGGCGACGCTTGTGGCTTTCGAAGGGAGATCCGAAATGCGTTCGGCATCCACGTTTCATCTCGGTCAGGCATCGCTCGCTGCGTCGACCGCTTCGTCGACGTCGAAGCGGTCGCGTGGCGCGGCGGGAAAGTCGAAGGTGAGCAGGACCGATCCGACGAACACGCCGACGGCGATCCCTTCCCGAGCGCGGAGCTCCAGGCCTCCGCCTCCGTCCTCGGGCCCCGCGCCCGTCATCGTTCCTCCGATACGAACGACGGGTTGGTGAGCGCCCCGTCGCGGCGTCGCGTGCCCATACGCCGTCGCCGCGAGCGCGCGCGGCCCGCGTGCCGTCCCTTCGACATGCTCGCGCCGGCGAACCCGTCGAGGTAAGGGTTCGCCGTGGATCTCGCTCGCAGCTCTGCACTCCACGAGCGTGCTCGTGCGTTCGTCGCCTCGTTCGAGCGCGGGGAGCCCCTGCCGGATTTCGACGAGCTGGCGTGCGACCTCGCCCGTTTCCAAGCCGAGCGGATCGAGGGCTTTGCGAGGCTCTGCCGAGCGCGCGCGGTCGATGTCGCTCGCCTGCGTCGCGCGGAGGACATCCCGCCCGTCCCGACGGACGTGTTCAAGCTCACTCGCGTCGCGACCTTCGAGCCGGAGCACGACGCCGTCGTCTTTCGCACGAGCGGCACGACGATCGGCGCACGCGGCATGCACGCGATGCGAGACCCATCGACCTACGAGGCCGCCGCCGTCGCCTTCGGTCGCCGGTGGCTCGCGCGCGACCTCACGCAGCGCGCGGCGGTGGTCGTGCTCGGACCGTCGCCCGAGGTCGCGCCGGATTCGTCGCTCGGTCACATGTGCGCCGCGTTCGTCCGCGCCTTCGGAGAGGAAGCTCCGGCGGACGAGACCTGGCTCGTCGACGGTGACACGCTCGACGTCGTCGCCCTCGACATGCGGATCTCGCGCGCGCTGCGCGAAAGCCGGCCGATGCTCGTGCTCGCGACGTCCTTCGCGCTCGTGCACCTGCTCGACGCCATCGGTGAGGCGACGTTCGAGCTGCCGCGCGGATCGCGCGTCATGCAGACGGGCGGCTTCAAGGGCAAGAGCCGCGAGGTCCCCGCCGACGAGCTCCGCGCGGAGCTCGCGCGCGTCTTCGGCATCGACGAGCGCGCCATCGTCGCCGAGTACGGGATGACGGAGCTCTCGAGCCAGTTCTACGAGCAGACGCTCTTCTCCGACGTGGAGCACGGCGTCTACGCCGAGCCTCCTTGGGCACGCGTCATCCCCGTCCATCCGGAGACCCTCGAGCCCGTGCCCGACGGCGAGATCGGCATCGCGAAGATCGTCGATCTGATGAACGTCGACAGCGCCGTCGCGATCCTCACGCAGGACCAGGTTCGGCGCGTCCCGAACGGCTTCGAGCTCCTCGGGCGCGCGCCGGGCGCGCCCCCGCGGGGGTGCTCGATCGCGATCGACGAGCTCCTCGGTCGAGACGCTCCAGCCTGAGCGCGGCCGGTCGCGTCGTGCACGATGGGTACAATGAGCCCCATGTCACGAACGACGGAGACGCGGATGGATGACGTCCGCGCGGTCGTGCGGGCCGCGCGTGCCGTCGTCGACCGCCGCACCTCGCTCGTGCCCGCCATCGTCGAGTCGACGGGGCTCTCGCCCGCGAACGTCGAGCTCGCGCTCACGCGTCACCTCGAGCTCGACCCGACCGACGAGGAGCTCCGCCGCCTCGTGGAGCGCGCGGGGGACGCGCCCGAGGTGGCCGTGATCCTCTCCGCGAACGTGTTCGTCGGCGCGCTGCGCGCGATCGCGCTGGCGCGTGCGGCGGCTCCGCTCGTCCTCGTGCGCCCGTCGCGGAGGGATCCCGTGTTCGCGCGTGCGCTGGTGGAGGCCGCCGCCGATCCCGCGATCCGCCTCGCGGAGGACCTCGACGTCGCGAGCGTCACGCGCGGCGAGATCCACGTCTATGGCAGGGACGAGACGATCGCGGACGTCCGCGCGCGTGCGTCCGAGGGCGTCCGCGTGCGAGGCCACGGCGCCGGGATGGGGGTGGCGTGGATCTCGCGGTCCGCGTCGCTCGAGGAGGCGGCGCGGGGCCTCGCCGAGGACGTGGTCGTCTTCGATCAGCGCGGCTGTCTGAGCCCGCGCGTCGCCTTCGTCGAGGGCGACCTCGCGCGTGCCGACGCGTTCGCCGATGCGCTGCACACCGAGCTCGAGCGCTTCGATCTCGCGGTGCCGCGCGGCGACGTGCCGGCCGAGGAGCGCGCGGCCGGCGATCGTTACGTCGCGACGATGACGTACGCGTGTCGCGCGCTCGTGGGGACGGGACACGCCATCGGGGTCGCTCCGCCGGGCGCGCCCATGGTCCTCGCGCCGCCGTACCGCCACGTCCACGTCGCCGCCTGCGAGACGCGCGAGGCGGCGGCCGCGCTCCTCGAGCCGATGCGACGATCCGTGATCGCCGTCGGGAGCGACGACGAGGAGGCTGCGCGCGCGCTCGCTCCGCCGTGGGCGCGCGTCTCGGCGCTCGGGCGGATGCAGCGCCCTCCGCTCGACGGGCCGGTGGATCTTCGCGAGGGCTGACGTCGAGTCGCGATGCCGGCGCCGAACGGCAGAGCTCGCCGCCTGTCCGCGGTTTTGCGGACATGGGGCGTACCCCGAGTGCGGCAGAGTGCGGCATAGTGCCTGAATGACCGCTCGACTTCGCTTCCGTACTTTCATGCTCCTCTTCGGGGGGCTCTCTGTCGTCTTCGTTGCGTGCGGTGACGACGGTTCGTCGAGTGGGGGGAACGGCTCGTCGTCCGACGCGGCGAGCCCCGAGGCGAACGACGACACACCTGGCGAGGCTTCGACCGACGCGGCTTCGACCTCCGACGCGCGCGCCGACGCTGGGCCGCCGCTGCCGCTCCAAGGGCACGTCGAGTTCTCGAGCGTGTACTCGCACACGTGCGCGTTGCGCGACGGCGGGCTCACGTGCTGGGGGTGGAACATCGGCGGCGCCTTGGGCGCGCCGGACCTCGGCGAGTTCTCGGCGTCACCCGTGACGGTGCAGGGCCTCGACGACATCATCGAGGTGGCGGCGGGTGGAAGGCACACGTGCGCACTTCGGAGCGATCGAACGATCGCTTGCTGGGGAGAGAACGACTTCGCTCAGCTCGGTCAGGGCTCGGCTCTTCCGGCGAAGTCCGACGCTCCGCTGCCGGTGCCCGGTCTGACGAACATGCGCGCCGTCGCCGCGGGATACGCCTTCGTTTGTGCGGTCAATGACGATCGCACCGTCGTGTGCTGGGGACGGAACGACTCCGGGGTGGTCGGTCCCGACGCAGGTGCGACCTCGAACGTGCCCGTCGCGATCCCGAGCATCACCGACGTCGAGGTCATCGCCGCCGGCTCGGGGCAGGCTTGCGTCATCCACACGGATCGAACGGTTTCCTGCTGGGGCCGTGGACGCGAAGCGGCCGTCGTGCCCGGAGTGAGGAACGCCGTCGCTCTCGCCGTCGGTTTCACTCACGCGTGTGCGCTTCGCGAGGATCGGACCGTCCTTTGCTGGGGCGCGCACCAGTACGGACAGCTCGGTCCGGGCGCGGCGGGCGACAGCGAAGAGGCCGTCGTCGTGACCGGGCTCGACGACGTCGTCGCGATCGGAGCGGGCTACTACCACACGTGTGCCGTCCGCGATGGCGGCAACGTCGTCTGCTGGGGACGCAACGAGCTCGGCTCGCTCGGCACCGGTGATGCCTCCGCCGGCTTCTCTGCGACGCCCTTGCCCGTGGCGATCACCGACGCCCTCGTGGTTCGCGGCGGATTGCACTTCGCGTGCGCGCGACGCGCGGGAGAGAAGGTCTCGTGCTGGGGCAGGAACGAGGTCGGTGAGCTCGGCGGCGGAACGGACGCGGGCAGCTCGGCGACGCCTCTCGAGGTGGTCGGCTTCTGACGTAGCTGCGCGCAGGCGTACGAACCCTGCCGCAAAGAATTTTGCGGTGAGCCGACCGTCCCGTTGCGTCACACTCGGAGCACGATGTCTCGGCTCGGATTTCGCGTGCTGGTCCTCGTCCTCGCAGGGGTTTCTGGGGTTTTCGCTGCGTGCAGCGACGACGACGACGGGGCGGGAGGCGGTGGCGGCGGAGACGCCTCGCCGCCCGACGCCGCGAGCGCGGAAACGGGCAACGGAACGATCGACCCTCCCTCCGAGGACGCCGAGCCGCCGGTCGATGACGCGTCGGTCGAGGACGCGGGGGCCGACGCGGCGGACGACGGAGACGTCGTCGACGGAGGCCTGCCGCTTCGTGGGCCTCTCGGCTTCTCGACTACGTACGCGCACACGTGTGCGGTGCGCGAGGGCGGGGTGAGGTGTTGGGGCTGGAACTGGCAGGGCGCATTGGGTGTGCCGGACCTCGGTGACTACTCGGCGACGCCCGTGACGGTGCAGGGGCTGAACGACGTCGTCGAGATCGCCGCGGGCGGAGACCACACCTGCGCGCTTCGAAGCGACGGAACCATCGCTTGCTGGGGATCGAACTCCGACGGTCAGCTCGGCCAAGGTCCGGGCGGACCATGGACGTCCGAGGTCCCGATTCCCGTGCCGGACCTGACCGGCATGCGCGGCGTGTGCTCGGGCTACAGGTTCAGCTGCGCGACGAAGGGCGATCGCTCCGTCGTATGCTGGGGTGACAACTCCGGCATGAAGCTCGGCTTCGACGCCGCTGCGGGCTCGAGCGTGCCGATCGCGGTCCCGGACATCGCCGATGTCGAGCTCCTCGCCTGCGGCGTGGTTCGGGCCTGCGTCATACACACCGATCGGACCGTGTCTTGTTGGGGGCACAGCCGCGCACCCGCCGTCGTCTCGGGCGTGACGAATGCCGTCTCCCTCGCCCTCGGTGAGTCTCACGCCTGTGCGCTCCGCGCGAATGGGACGGTGGCTTGTTGGGGGAGCAACGAGTACGGTCAGCTCGGACGACCCAGCCCGACGTCGAGCTCGTCGGCGCTCGTCGTGCCGGATCTCGACGACGTCGTCGCGATCGGCGCCGGCTACTACCACACCTGTGCCGTACGCTCGGGCGGTGACGTCCTGTGCTGGGGCCGCAACGAGCACGGCGCGCTCGGCACCGGCGACGCCTCCGCGGGCGTCTCCATCACGCCCTTGCCCGTGGCGACGCTCACCGACGCCCTCGTGGTGGCCGGCGGGCACCATTTCTCTTGCGCGCGTCGTGCCGGAGAGCGCGTCTCGTGTTGGGGCCGAAACAACAGCGGTGAGCTCGGCGGCGGAACGGACGCGTCCAGCTCGCCGGTGCCGGTCGAGGTCGTCGGCTTCTGACCCGGCGCTTGCACGTCGTTCGTTCGAGAAGGTGGACGGCGAACGCATCCGTCGTACGTTGACGGCGCCGTCCGGCGATGATCGGATGACGCGCGCCAGGATGAGCGATCCGTTCGACCTCGAGCGCTTCGTCACCGCGCAAAACGAGCACGGGACGTACGCGCGCGCCCTCGCCGAGCTGCGGGCCGGACGCAAGAGGAGCCACTGGATGTGGTTCGTGTTCCCTCAGATCGCCGGTCTGGGGTGGAGCTCGATGTCGAAGCGCTACGCGATCCGGTCGCTCGACGAGGCGCGGGCGTACCTCGCGCATCCGGTCCTCGGCGCGCGCCTTCGTGAGTGCGTCGCGGCCTTGAACGCGCTCCCGACGGACGACGCCGAGGCCGTGCTCGGCGGCATCGATGCGATGAAGCTTCGCTCCTCGCTCACGCTCTTTCTCCGCGCCGCTCCCGGCGACGAAGCGTTCGAGCGCGCGCTCACGAAGTTCTTCGGCGGCGTGCAGGATGCGCGCACGCTCGAGCTGCTCGGTGGCTGACTCTGGGCGAGGTCACCGACCGGCGTCACGCGCGAGCGCGTCGAGCAGAGCCTGCGCATCCGCGCGCCGGTACTCGCCGTAGAGGCCGTCGGCGAAGGCGGTGAGCTCCTGTCGTGCCTCGGCCGTCCGGCCGAGGCGAACGAGCGCGAGGGCGCGGTTGTAGCGGGCCTCCGGCGCGAAGCGGCCGTTCGGCGCGGCGCTGAGGTAGCGATCCCATGCGGCGAGCGCGCGTGCGGGATCGCGCTCGCCGAAGTGGATGCGATGCGCTTCGGCGAAGAGCGCAGCGTGCGGGTCGGGGGCGGACGTGGTCGCTGCCGGCGTCGGCGCGGAGGCCTCCAGTGCGCTGGGTGCGGGCGCGACGACGTCGGGACGTCGCGCCGATACCGCACCGACCACGGACGCCGTCGCGGACGGCGCGCGCGTGCTCGGCGGCGTGGAGCCCTCCGACGGCGTCGCGGGCGCGATCGCCTCGGTCGCGCTCGGCGGAGGATCGTTCGCGGCGACGGCGGCCGACTCGTCGGGGAGAGGCGCCGTCCCCGCGGGCGAGGACGATCTCTCGGAAGACGACTCCGCCGGTCTCGTGTGCGCCGCGGGCGTCCCGGAGGCGCCGTGCGATCGATCGCGCGAAGGCCCTTCGTAGATCGCGTCGAGCATCATCCTCACCGTCGGGGCGAGGCGTCCCGTCACGCCCGCCCACGCCGTCGAAGCGACGAGGACGGCCGCGGCGGGGAGCAAGACCCAGCGCGTGAAGCGCTGCCGCCGCCGGTGCACGCGCGCCTGGAAGAGCGCGCGCTGGAGCGTGAGATCGGCCGCGTCGTGCTCGCCGTCGTACTTGTCGCGAATCGCGCGGAACGCGTCGGCGAGCTCGCGGTCCTCGTGCGGCGACTCCGTCGAGTCGGTGAGGCGAGAGTCGTCCTGATGCCCGCTCATCTCGCCATCCCTCCCTTCGTCAACAGCTCGCGGAGCTTCCGTTTGGCGTGGAAGATCCGCGTGCGCACGGTGCCTTCGGGCGCGCCGACGATCGTGGCGATCTCGGCGCTCGTTCGCTCCTCGATCTCGCTCAGCACGATCGCCACGCGCTGATCGAGCGGCAGCGCATCGAGCGCGTGCATGAGCCGGTCTCCGAGGTCGCGACGCTCGACCTCTCGCTGCAGATCGGGCGAGGACGGCTCGGGCTCGCGCGCGAGCCGTGCGAGCGCCGCGCGTCGTCTCGCAGCCGCGCGGACGTGGTTCTTCGCGTGGTTGACGGCGATCGACACGAGGAACGTCCGGAGCGAGCAATCGCCGCGGAAGCGGGCGATCGCGCCCGGCAACGCGACGAAGACGTCCTGGACGAGATCCTCCGCCGCCTCGATGTCACCGACGAGCCGCTGTGCGAAGCGCCGAACGGCGACGTGATGCTCCCGATAGACCTGCGTGATCGCGGCAGGATCCCGCTCCTGGAGGCGAACGACGAGCGCATACGACGTGTCGTCGGCGTCGTCAGCGAGGACCATCTCGTCGGAGACCCCGCGGGCCATCGGAGCGAATCCCATGCGCTCTGCGCCGTTGGTACCCGGAGCCCGCCGATTCGTTCACTGCGCCGGCTCTTTTTCTTCGGGCACCCGCAGAGCGCGTCCAGCGTAGCCAAAATCGAGGCGCGTACGCGAAGCAACGAGGCGTTCAGAACTGAACGCCTGCCACGACCTCGGGGCGAACGACGTTGCGGCCGAGCTCGGACTGGATCGGGACGCGCACGCCCCCTCCGGCGAACACTCGGAGGTGATCGAAGAAGCTGTAGCCGCCGAGGACGCGCGGGTGGAGCGCATGGTTCCGTTCCGGCCGGCCCTCGACGTGCGAGTAGGCGAGCTCGGTCTCGACGTCGAAGGCGCCGATGCCGAAGTGCCCACCGAGCCCGGAGGTGATCACGAAGCCGTCGTCGCCGAGGGCGATCTCGTTCGTACCGAAGCCGATCGCGGCGAGGGTGTAGAGGTGCCGCGACGTGAACTTGATGCCCGCGTTCGTGTACGCGAGGTTGCTCGCCCATGCGATCGGGTGCACCGAGTTGCGTGCGATCGTGACGAGGCCGATCGCCTCGTCGGCCTCCTCGGCGACGTTCACGACGCCGACCTGGAGCCCGCGCGGTCGCTTCGCGACGTTGACGCCGCCGATCTGGACTCCGTGCACCTCCTTGGCGACGTTGACCAGGGCGATCTGCACGCCGTCGATCCTCTCCGTCGCCAGGCTGAGCGCTCCGGACACCTGGGCGCCGACGACGTCACCGCTCGTGATGTCGACCGCGCCCATCTGCAGGCCCTTCGCGCTCCCTCGAGCGAGGTTGAGCCCGCCGGCGATCTGGGCACCGTCGACCCTGGCGCCGACGTTGACGGCGCCGGTGATCTGGAGACCGTCGACGGGGCCGGACGCGTTGAAGACGCCGGAGACCTGCGCCCCCACGAGCGACGTGGCGCGGTCGAACGCGCCCGCCATCTGGAGCCCATCGGCGGGCCCGCCCCATGCGAAGAGCCCCGCGATCTGCGCGCCGCGGACCTCCCCGCCCGCCACGTTCGCGAGCCCGGCGACCTGCGCGCCGTGGACCTCGCCGCCGGACACCGCCGCGAGCGTTCCGATCTGCGCGCCGGACACCCCGCGTGAAGCGTACGCGGCGCCGCCGAGCGAGAGCTGCAGCCCCGTGCTGCGGCCGACGCGGCCGTAGAAGAGATCGACGTTGAACCCGGAGCGGACGTTCGGGCTACCGGCGTTCGTCGCGACGGGATAGGCGACGGCGAACGTGGCGGCGCGTTGCTCCTCCTCTTCTACCTCCGGTGCGGGCGGCGGCGCGCTCGGCGCTTCCTCGGACGGCTTCGGCTCCGGCGCCTCGGGGGCGCGTCGTGCGAGCTCGTCGATCAGCTCGCGCGCCTCGTCGCGGGCGAGGTTCGAGGCGAGGAGCACCGCCTCGCGCACGACGGCCTCCGCGTCTCCCGCGGCGCGGATCTCGCGCTCGAGAACGCGGCCGCCGCCGTGGACGGCGCGCACGGTGAGCCGGCCTTCGCGATGCACGACCGTGATCGCCGCGTTCGACGGAGCCTGCCCCGCCGGTCCGACCGAAGCGCCGAGCTCGGCGGCGAGTCGAGGCGCGATCGCATCGAACGAGACGCGATCGTCGTCGGAGTCGACGACCAGCGTGAACGCAGGCGTCGTCTCTTGCGCCTGCGTTTCGTCCGCTTCGGCCGCGCCGGCGGCGAAGGTCACGAGGGCGAACACCAATGGAAGGCACACGAAGAAGCGACCGAGCCTCATGTCTAGCTCCGCACCTCGAACCTGCACACATACTTGATCTCGGTTCGCACCGGTCGACCCTCGCGATCGATCGGCGGCTCCCATCGGCCGGAGCGGACGGTTCGCTCGCACGCCGTGCCGAAGCCTGGATGGGACTCGGACACGATCACGACCTTCCCGACGCGTCCGTCGTGGAGGAGCTCGACCTTCAGCGTGGCCGTGCCCGAGATGCCCGAGCGCCTCGCGTCGGGCGGATAGTTGCGCTCGAGCTCCGCGTCGAGGCTCGGCGCCCGAGGCGGTCGCGCGAGCGCCGACGCCGGCACGACGGGCACGCTCGCCACGACGCGCGTCGACCTCGCGGCGGCAGGGGCCTTGGTCGCGATCGGTACGCCCGCAGAGGCGACGGCCACGCCGGACCCTTCGCTGGAGAGCGTCGTCCCGGTGAAGTCGACGGGGGCGTCGTCGGCCGAGGGCTCGGACGGAGCGTCGGTCGCCGCACGAGCCGGCGACGGCGACGGCGTCGCTCGGATCGCTGCGGGCATGCGTGGCGCCGGTGGCTCGGGAGGAGGCGCGGTCTCCGCGGGCGGCGGAGGTGGCGGCGGCGGTGGAGGAGGAGGCGGAGGCGCGCTCAGCTCCACCACGACGGGCGGCCGCGAAGGCGGCGGCAGGGCTGCCGTGCTCGGCATCAGCGCGATCGCGCCCGCGTGGAGCGCGAGGCTCACGGGGACGAGCCACGCGAGGAGCCCCTTCGGTGCGCTCGAGGCGGGATCGTCGCTCGTGCGGATCGCGAGCAGCATCTCACTCACCGCTCGCGCGGACGACGATCGCGATCTTCGCGACGCGCTCGCTCCGCAAGATCTCGAGCACACGGACGACCGCCTCGTGTCGCGCGCGACCGTCGGCGGCGAGGACGGCGTTCGCCTCGCCGGAGGCCTCGCTCGCGGCACGCGCGCGGGCGCGGACGGCCGCCTCGTCGGCGCGCTGGTCGTCGAGGAACATGGCGCCGCTCTCGTCGACCGCGACCACGAGCGGGCGATCGCTGGGCTCGGGGCTTCCGGTCTTCGCCTTCGGGAGCTCGACCGGGATCGTCCTGCTCGCGAGCGACGTCGCCGTGACCATCATCAGGACGAGGAGGACGAGCACGACGTCGACGAGCGGCGTGACGTTGATCTCGGTGAGGAGCGCGCCGTCGCTCCGAGAAGAGGTGCCCATCAGACCGACTCCGCTTCGGCGAGCGAGCGCCGCTCGTCCTTGACGAAGGACATCATCTCGCGGCCGAGCGCTTCGGCCCGCGCGATGCGCGTCGCGATCTGCCGTTGGAAGAAGTTGAAGAGACCGACGGCGGGCAGCGCGACGAACAGACCGACCGCCGTCGCCGTGAGCGCCTCGCCGATCTCCGCCATGAGCGCCGTGGACACTTGCCCGCCGCTCGCGTCGAGCGCGTGGAAGGCGCGGATGATCCCGATGACGGTCCCGAGCAGCCCGATGAAGGGCGCGTTCGAGCCCACGGTGCCGAGGATCGCGAGGCGCCGCTCCAGCGCGAGCCGCGTGAGCTGCGCCTCGCTCGCGAGCCGCTCCTCGACGGCGGAAGGACCTCGCGGCAGCGCGCCCAGCCCCGCCTCGAGGACGCGCGCCTCGAACGTGCGGGAGGTGACGACGTGCCCGCGCGCCGCGACGAGATCGCCGCGGCCGAGCGCGCTCGCCAGATTGCGCCGTAGCTCGGCGACGTCGTCTTGACCGAGGAACAACACGATCGCGCGCTCGATCGCGATGGCGACGACGAGCACGCTGAGCGCGAGCAAGATCCACATGACCCATCCCGCGCCGAGGTTCGCCAGCGCACGCAGCTTCGTCTCGATCGACATCACGTGTCTCCCTTCGAAGAGCTCATGGATCGCGCCGCACGCAGACCGTGCGGCGGGTGAATGCCGTCCCTCCGCGGCCGTCGCGGAGGACGAAGAACAGCTCGACCAGCCTTCCGCTTTCGCCGACCTCGTCGCGCGATGGCGCCGTCCACGAGACCGTGACGTGCTTCGGCGCCGTCTCGCCGGGCTCGAGCGACGAGTACTGGCGAGCGAGCTTGCCGGCCGTCACCGTGTGCGAGAGGAGCAGGGTCTCGACGCCGTCGGGCGAGTCGGGCACGGCCTCGCGTTCGTCATCGCGGAACGTGAAGCCGAACGTGTGCTCCGTCCCCGCGACGACGATCGGCGATTCATGGTTCGTGGCGCACGGCGGGCCGGAGGGCCGCGCGGTCGCCGGTGCCGTCGGCACACCGTCGAGCGACACGTCGTCGTCCGCGATCCGGGGGTTCGCGTTCGGTCCGGCGGCGGCGAGGCGCACGTTCACGGAGGCGAGCAGCGCCGCGCCTCCGCCGCTGCACGTCCCCTCGAACCGGACGGGATCGAGCTCGGGCTCGCCGGTCTCGCAGAACGCGGCGAGCACGAGGAGCTCCTGCGCGTCGGCGACGATCTCCGCCGGCGGCACGTCGAGCTCCATCACCACGACCTCGGTGTCGGCGCGGCCGCGGCCGACCTTGTGCGCGCCGTTCGGGCAGCGGAGCTCGGGCAGGAAGCCGCCCGGCGCCGGGCACGTCGCGAACGACCATGCGAGGCTCGGCGTCCCGTTCGGCGCGCCGACCAGCCACGTCACGCGAGCATGCTCGCCGGGCATGAGCGACGCGCGGGAGGGCTCCGCCGCCGCCTCGACGCGGGCGGCGAGCACCCGCGTTCGATCGACGAGCCAGCCTTTCGAGAACTCGTTGTCGCAGGCCCACGTGAGCAGCGGGAGCGCGACGGACAGCACGAAGCACGAGAGATGACGGCTCGGCATCACAGCTCACCTCGAAGCCCGATGATCGGGAGGATGGGGAGCCCGGGATCGCCGCGGCGCGCTCGGTAGTCGTACGTGTACTCGAAGCCCTCGTGGTTCTTCGCGTTGAGCACGTTCTGCACGTCGAGGTACGCGGCGAGCGACCAGCGGCCGAACGTCCAGGTCTTCTGCAAGCGGAGGTCGATGCGCGAGAACGCCGGGTTGCGCGCGCTCATCGGTCGCCCGAGGCGAGGCGAGTACACGTCCGAGGTCGCCTCGTACGTGCTGCCGATCACGGGCGTGTACGGCGTGCCGCTCGTGTAGCGGACGGAGGCGCCTGCCTCCCAGCCGCGTCCGAGGCGGTAGACGGCGACGGCGTTCACGATGTGCGGTTGGTCGCGCTCGAACAGACGCCACGCCTGCCCGGGATCGCGCCGCTCGCTCCGCATCAACGTGTAGGAGAGGAAGCCGAAGAAGCGGCCCCGCGGCCGGACGCGGACGAGCAGCTCGCCGCCGAAGACGCGACCCTGTTGCGAGTTCTCGAAGAACGGCGGACGGCCCCCGGGCGTACGCGCGACGACGCCGTCGATCCACTTGGCGAACGCCTCGGCCGAGATCGAGAGGGCGTCCGTGACCTTCTGCTCGACGCCGGCGCTCGCGTGCAGCGCGTGGGGCATCCCGAGGCTCGGGTTGCCCACGGGCTCGACGACGTGGCGGACGTCGGGCGACTGCGAGAAGCGGCCGATACCTGCCTTCACCGCGGTCCTCTCGGTCGCGTCGAAGCGCATCGAGAGGCGGGGGTCGACCGCCGCCTCCTCGAGCAAATCGTTGTAGTCTGCACGTACACCGGGCGAGACGAGCAGCGAGGGCATGGGGCGGAGCCCCGCCTCGAGGTAGGCCCCCGGCATGCTCACCCACTGGGACGCCTCGAGCGTCGCGTGTTTCTCGGCCGAGAGGGCGGTGATCTCCTCGCCCTCGTCCGGTCTCGGCGAGAGGCCCGCGAACGAGCCCGAGTAGTGATCCGCCAAGAGGTCCACGCCGCCGACGATGCGGACGGCGGGGGAAACGACGCCGACCCATTCGCTCCGACCCTGGAGCGTGTCGAGCGTGAGGTCGTATCTGCCGAGCGGCCCGAAGCGCCCGCGATCGAACGTGCGTCCGTACGTGATCTCGGTGTTCTGCTCCGAGCCACCGCCGAAGCGGTGGCGGTACCCCAGCTGCACGCGATGGAAGACCGAGCTCGTGTCGAGCGCGCCGCGGAACGCGGGCTCGGCGTCCGCGGGGTTGGCGAGGACCACGGCGAGGCGATCGCTCGAGCCGTACGACACGAGGCGCAGCCGATCGGCGTCCGTCGGCTGGTACGCCACGATCGCCTGGTAGTCCCAGTAGACGGGCGCGGCCGTGATCGCGAGGTCGACCGTGTTCTGCGCGGAGTTGAGGACGGCGTCGATGTTGCTGCGCCGTACCGCGGCCAAGAACGAGACCTTCTCGCCGACGGGCGTCTCGACGAGGAGCGAGCTGTCGAGCATGCTGACGTCGGCGATGCCGTGCAGCCCGTCGGTCTTCGGATCGCGGAGGCGTACCTCGATGACGCCGCCGACCTTGCGCCCGTAGCGGACCGAGAAGTTCGACGGGTAGAGGTCGACCGTGTCGACGACGCGCGAGTGGACGAAGCTCGTCAGACCGCCGAGATGGAAGAGGAGGGGCACCGGAGCCCCCTCGAGGGAGACCTGTGTGTCGTACGGGGTCGCGCCGCGGAGGACCGGGAGCCCTCCGCCCACGGGCGGGCGCCCCACGCCCGGCAACAGCTCGACCGCGCGGATCGGATCGCCGCGCGTGCCGGCGATCTTCGCGAGCTCGGTCCGCTCCAGCGATCGCTTCGTCACCTCGCGTGGCGGCGCTTCGATCCTCGCCGTGGCGACGAACGCATCGGGGTCCGGCGTCCGATCGAGGCGCAGCGTCGCCTCGGTGAGCGTTCCGGGCTCGAGCGTCTCGTCGAGCCGGGACACCATGTGGTCTTCGGCCGTGATCACGACGTGCGCCGGCCCGGGCGCAACGCCGTCGACGCGGAACGCCCCGCGCGCGTCGGTCTTCGCCGTGTACGTCGCTCCGGCGTCCGTCGTGACGAGCACGTCGGCGTCCGCGATCGGCTCGCCCGTCTCGCGATCGAGGACGGTGCCTGCGATCGCCGCGGGCGCCGGCGGAGCTTCGGCCGGCGCGGATGGAGGCTGCGCGCGCGCGGCGAACACGTACTCGTAGCGGATGCGCGCCCGCACCGGCTCGTCGCCGCGTCGGGCGGGCTCGAAGACGAACGATCGCGCGGCCGCGAGCGCCGCTTCGTCGAGCTCCGTGCCGGCGGATCGAACGACGCGTGCGTCCCTGACCTTGCCCGTGACGTCGATGTCGAGCTCGAGCTCGACGCTCGCGCGCTCGGCGGCGCCGGCCGGCCGTGGATCCTCGGCCTCGACGAAGGTGGTGAGCCGCGGAGGCGTCAGCGCGGCGCCGTCGGGAGCGGGAGGATCCTCGGCATGCGCGATCGCGGGTCCGGAGAGCAGCGCACACACGGCCGCCGCTCGTCCGAATCGGACGATGGAGATCGGTCTCAAGACGGGCCTCGGTTCCGCCGTGCAGGACGGCGCGCGCGCACGACGATCGGGTCGTGGCGTTCACCGCCGGCCTCCCCGGCGAGCGTTTTCGGCCGTGTGTCGCCGCTCGCGGGCGGACCGTTCAATCTTTCTCTTCCCGGCCGCTCTCGTCGTCTTTCTCGCCGTTTGCGGTCGAGCGGGGCGGTCGCTTTCCTCTGCTTTTTCTTGGCGTCGACGCGTTCGGACGCGCCCGCAACCCGTCGTCGAAATGACTATGCGGGGGGAGCAGCGGCTCGGTTAGCCTCTGAAGGTGGCATGCCTGGGTGGGGCCTGAGGCCGCCAGCCGATCTGGTCGGATACCAGCTCGAATTGGGGGGCGACTCCTTCGTCTTGCTCGAGTGGGGAACGACCAGTCCCTGTATCGAGGCGTTCGCGGCCGCGCATGGGCTGACGGACGCCGAACGCGAGGTGCTCGAGGGAATCGTGCGCGGCGACTCGAACGAAGCCATCGCACGGCGGCGCCAGCGGCGCCTCCGAACGGTCGCGAACCAGGTCGCGTCCATTTTCCGGAAGGTCGGCGTCCATTCTCGCGTCTAGCTCATTGCGCTCATGGAGGCACACGGGAGCGGCGAACGAAGAGAGGACGCCGACGCACGGCGAGCGCGCCGGAAGTCCACGACGGGACGGCGGAGGCAGTGTGACACGAAGAAGTTCGGGCCGCGCTCTTCGCCCGGGGGCGGTCGATGAGGGCTCGCGACGGTGCGATCCGCGCCATCGAGGCCGCGTACGCACCACTCGGATCGTCGCGCACGTGGCTCCGCGGCATCTGCGCCGAGCTCGAAGCCATCCATCCCGGGCCATGGTTCGGCTACACGATCGAAGGGGCGAAGATCTCCGACTTCGTCGGGCGCTTCCCGTTGGCGACGACCCGAATCGAAGCCGTCCGCGATCGCGTGCCCGAGCTCTTGCTGAGGGCCGCCCACGTGCCGAGCCCGCCGGTCGACACTGCACGCTCGCGGTGGTCTCGCGTGGCCCGTCGCTTCGGTCTCTCGTTGTCCGAGGTCGAAGAGCTTCACGGCTATCGAATCCCCGAGGTCACCGCCGTGGTCGCATGCGACCCGAGTGGGACCGGAGCGTTCTTCTCCCTCTCCGCTGAGGTGTCCTTGCCTCCGCGGACGAAGCACACGCTGAGCCTCGTCTCGGCCCACGTCGCCAGCGCCTATCGACTACGCCGCTTCCTCGCGGCTCGCGCACGGCCCGCCGACGCCGTGTGCACGCCGGACGGCAAGATGCTCGACGGCCGTCGCCGTGCGGTCGCGGCACGTCACTCGATCGCCGAGGCCGTGCGCCGCGTCGACACCGCGAGAGGCAAGCTGCGTCGCCTCGATCCCGAACGCGCGATCGCGATCTGGACCGCGATGGTCGAAGGCGAGTGGACGCTGGTCGATCACGTCGAGCGCGACGGCAAGCGGCTCGTTCTCGTACACCGGAACGCCTTCACGAACGTCGCCGCCTCTCTGCGTGGTCTCGACGGTGAGATCATGACCTTGGCCGCGCTCGGGCACTCCGACAAGTTCATCGGTTACGAGCTCGGGATTCCGCGCAGCACCGTCGCGAGTCGCGTGAGCAAGGTGGTGCGAAGGCTGGGCCTGAAGAACCGGCGCGAGCTCGTGCGTGTCTTCGGCCCGTTCGTCCGGCGCGACGAGCCTGCGCGGCCGGGGCGCCGGGCAGGGGGCGGTTCATGATAGGTTCGCTCTGAAGAGGGGCTCTCGAGCCTACCGTGAACCTCCTTCAGGTCGTCGAAGCCACGTATTCCGATGCGAGCAGCGACCAAGCTTGGCTCGCGAACGTCGTCGAGACGATGCGGCCGCTCCTCCGCGGCGAGAGCATCTTCGCGTACACCTACAGGCTCGAGCCGGCGTCCGCGCCGCGCGTTCTGAGCTTCGTCGGGCGTGACGACGAGCGAGAGGCGGTCGACTGGCTCGTCCAGGCTGCGCCTCCTCCGATGATCCACGAGGCGTTCGCGCGCAATCGCGTCTCGACGCTCACGGAGTTCGTGGGCGGACCGGTCTCGGGCGTGCCGTTCCTCGATCGCGTCCATTCGCCCTTCGGGCTGCGCGACTCCATCGGGATGCTCACGATCGACCCCTCGGGGCTCGGCGTGCTGGTCAACGTCGGGCTGGCGCGCGCGCAAGAGACGACGCCCGCGTTCCGCCTGCGCTGGGCGCGTGTCATGGCGCACGTCGGCGCGGGACTCCGGCTCCGGCGTCTCGCCGCGGGGGAGCCGGAGGCCGTTTTGGACGCAGCGGGGAAGGTCCATCACGCGACCGGCGTCGCGAAGGGTAAGGAGGCGCGCGCGGCCCTTCGCTTCGCGGCACGAGCCATCGACCGTGCGCGGGCGAAGCGCGCCGACCCCGACGAAGCCACGCGGCTGTGGCGCGCGCTCGTGGAGGGACGTTGGACGCTGGTCGATCAGTTCGAGTCCGACGGCCGGCGTTATCTCCTCGCTCGCCCGAACCCCGTGCCGACGAACGGAGCGGCGCGCTTGTCGAAGCGCGAAGAGCAGGTCGTCGCGCTCGCCGCGCTCGGGAGAACGAACAAGCTCATCGCCTACGAGCTCGGTCTTTCCGTCGGCACGGTGGCGACCCTCCTCGCCCGCGCCGCGAGCAAGCTCGGAGTTCGCTCGCGATCCGGGTTGATCGCGGAGTGGCAGCGCCGCGAGAGTGCGCGTGAGGCATCCCCGCGGCCTCCGGACGGTCCAGCCGATGGACGAGGCGGTCCCGACGTTGCCTAGTCGATTCGACTAGGCAACGCCGTCCGGGGAGGATTGCGCCTACGAGAAAAACGTGGAGTTCAGTGGGGGTAGCGGATCGGTCCTGTGCGGCATGCCCATTGCTGCCGGGACGGATCGGGATGCACACGATCGACTCCTCGGGCGTGCTGATGGACAGTGGCCTCGCGCGCGTCGCCGCCGGGGAGGGGGAGGCCGTGCTCGAGGGCTCGGAGAGGCGGGCGAGCGGTACGGCGAGGGGCAAGGCGGCGCGCGCTGCGCTCCGCTATGCGGCGCGGGCGATCGACTGCGCGCGCGCGATTCGCCAAGACCCCGACGAAGCCATCGAGCTCTGGCACGCGCTCGCGGAAGGACGCTGGACGCTGGTCGATCAGTTCGAGTCCGACGGGCGCCGCTACCTCATCGCGCGCCCCAATCTCGCACCGCACGGGGCGGTGCGACTGTCGAAGCGCGAAGAGCAGGTCGTCGCGCTCGCTGCGCTGGGTCGAACGAACAAGCTCATCGCCTCCGAGCTCGGTCTGTCGGTCGGCACGGTGGGGACCCTCCTCACGCGTGCCGCGCGCAAGCTCGGAGTCCGCTCGCGCTCCGGGTTGATCGCGGAGTGGCGACGGCGCGAGGCTTCGTCCGATGCCTGACCGCCGACCCGGCGTACCCCAAGGTCTCCGCGCGTCGCGGTTTCACCTCGACGGCGAGCTCCTCGTCTTGAGCTATCCCGTCTCGTCGAACGTCCGGATTCCGGCGAAGGCGAAGCTGTCGAAGGCCGAGCGCGAGGTGCTGCTCGCCGTCCTGGGAGGCCTGTCGAACGCGGAGATCGCGCTGCAGCGAGGGCGTTCGGTGTCCACCATCCAGAACCAGGTGGCGTCGGCGTTCCGGAAGCTCGGCGTCTCGACACGGGGAGAAGCGGCCGCGCTCTTGGCGCGTAGCGGCACGTCGCGAGGCCGGGAGACATGAAGCCGAGTCTCGGCCGACCACCGTAGTAGCGGCACCTCCGGCGGCTGGTGTGTCTGCAAATCAACCATCGAGCGCCGCGGGAGGGGGACGATACTTTCGACGAGGTCTCTGCTTGCAGGCGTACCGAGAGCCGCCATTCCAGCAGTCGCCGGAGCCGTGAACCCGATAGCCATCACCGATGCATTGCTCGCGCGGATCGGCCGGCACGTCGCCGCGATTCAGATCACGCGCTTCCAGAAGACGACGGCCAGTGGCGTCCTCCTGAGCGTCGCCGAGCTGTTCGTGGACACCAGTCCGTCCACAGAAGCCACCGACGAGGCCGTGCCCGCGCTGAAGATCATGCTCACGAGCCATCACGGCCAGATCGTCGACCAGTGCGAGATCGCCCCGGTCTCCGACCACGTCGAGCTCGTGCTCTTCGACCGCTGTCTCCGCGCCGCATGGCACTGGCGGCTTCCGCTCGCTCTGAACAAGGAGCGACAGCGTCTCGAGTCGTGGGATCCGCGCTATCCGCTGGCGGTCGACCCGACCGCGCTCCAGGTCCCTTGGGCCCGGGACGTGCTCGGCAAAGCGGGGTACGAGGTGAAGACCGAGGGCGAGCGGCTCACGATCACGCAGGACAAGACGACCGCCCCGCACTCGATCGATGCCGCGTTCCACGCTCGTGGCGTGATGATGGCGGGGATCAAGGAGGCCGGATTTTCGCTCTCCGCCCTGAAGGCGATCCGTGAGGCCCACGCCGAAGGGAAGAAGGGGGTACGTACCACGGCCGGGATCACGTTCGATCGCACGGAGCTGCGCTGGTGGTCGGAGTCGCGTTTCGTCTCCGAAGCGATCGCGTCGCGCGAGCCCGCGCATCGCGAGGGCGGCGCCGTGGCGACCCGGGACATCGCCGTGCTCGGCTTCGAAGGCTGGGACTCCCTCCGCGCCTTCGGCTGGGGCGGCAACTATCGCGAGGTCACGCTCTGGCGACCGAAAGAGGAGCTACGCGCCATCAAGCACCTGCTCTGCGCGCATGCCGCGGGGGTGCGTGCATGAAGCGCCTCGTGTCACGACGCTCACCGCTCGGGCGGTGGTCTTCGAATCCATCTTCGAGGGCCACGCGAGGCCGAAACGAGGCTCGACGAAGCCATGATGCAACTTGTCGTCCAAGCGCCTCCTCGCAAGTCGTGTTCACGCAAGTGAGCGACGGCCCCGTCAAGTAGAGTCGCAAAGTCCATGCAACCGTTCCACGTACCGCCGCAAGCACCGCCTCAACCCCCGGCTCGCAAGTCGTCGACGCTCGCGTTGATCGCGCTCGCGCTGGCGATCGCGGGGACCGTGGTCTTCCCGCTCCTCGCGCTGATCATCACACTCGGCTTGAAGGGCAACCGCACCTTCGGGATCGAGCTCACGGGCGCCGTGGGGTCGCTCGCGCTCGGGGCGATCAGCATCATCGCGTCGGCGGTCTTGGCGATCGTCTCCCTCGTGCAGAAGCGAAACGGAGCCTGGGCCGCGATCGTCTCGCTCGTCCTCGGAGTCCTGAGCATTCCGATCGGCCTCGTCTCCGGCTTCTTCTCGTTCCTCTTCATGGCGGAGCCTCTCCACGGGCGTCCGGTGCGCGTGGGTAACGTGACGCGCCGGACGCCGACGGCGCGCGGACGGGGGTGGGCGGCGGACGGCCCTTCACCGGCGGTGGAGGATCTCCCGTGGCCTCTCAGGCGAGAGCTCGCGGAGGCATGGCGTGCGGATGCAGCGCTCGAGCACGCGTCGATCGCGGCGTTCGGAACGCTGGCGCTGGACCTCGTCGCGCTCGGCGCGCCGCCGGCGCTCTTGCAGCGGACGCACGAGGCGGCGCTCGACGAGGTGGCGCATGCGCGCGACTGCTTCGCGCTGGCGAGCGCGTACGGAGGCGAGCCGGTGACGGCGGCTCCGTTCCCGGAGGTGGCCATGCCGAGGATGCGCGAGTCGAAGTCGGCGCGGCTGCGGCGCGTGGCGATCGAGTCGGCGATCGACGGATGCCTCGGAGAGGGGACGGCGGCGGACGCCGCGCGCGTGGCGAGCCAGTGCGCGGAGGATCCCGCGGTCGCGGAGGTGCTGGGGAGGATCGCGCGTGACGAGCAGCGGCACGCGGATCTCGCTTGGGACATCCTGGCGTGGTGCCTCGAGCAGGACCCTGCGCTCTTGGAGCCGGTGCGCGAGGCCGTCGCTCGATCGCGCGCGCCCCGCGTCGAGCGCGATCTCCCGAAGCACGGACGGGTAGGCAGCGACGTTTGGGCGGCGTCCCACGAACGCGTCCGCCGCGCGCTCGAGGCGCGCCTCGACACCGTGGAGTCGTCAGCCGATGCAGCCGTTCCAGCCGTCGTTCCGGTACACGCCGCAACCTCCGCCCCGCAAGTCGTCGACGCTCGCGATCCTCGCGCTCGTCCTGGCGATCGTCGGGATCGGCCCGTGTCCGTTCCTCGCGCTCGTGGTCATGATCGTCGCGAAGCGACAGCCCGACGCGGCGCTGGTAGGCCTCGTGGCCGCGCTCGGCGTCGGGGGCCTCTGCATTCTCGGCTCGGCGATCCTCGCGATCGTCTCCCTCGTACAGCAGCGCGGTGGGGCCTGGGCCGCGATCACCTCGCTCGTTCTCTCGGGCATCGCTTCGATCCTCTCCCTTGCTCTCTTGACGTCCGGCGGTCCCGTTCACGGGCGCCCGATACGCGTCGCCAAGGTCCCGCGCCGGACGCCGACGGCGCGCGGACGGGGCTGGTCGGCGGACGGCCCTGCACCGGCGGTGGAGGATCTCCCGTGGTCTCTCAGGCGAGAGCTCGCGGAGGCATGGCGTACCGACGCAGCGCTCGAGCACGCGTCGATCGCGGCGTTCGGAGCGCTGGCGCTGGACCTCGTCGCGCTCGGCGCGCCGCCTTCGCTGCTCGAGCGGACGCACGAGGCGGCGCTGGACGAGGTGGCGCACGCGCGCGACTGCTTCGCGCTGGCGAGCGCGTACGGAGGGGAGCCGGTGACGGCGGCGCCGTTCCCGGAGGTGGCGGCGCCGAGAATGCGCGAGTCGAAATCGGCGCGGCTCCGGCGCGTGGCGATCGAGTCGGCGATCGACGGATGCCTCGGGGAGGGGACGGCGGCGGACGCCGCGCGCGTGGCGAGCGAGCGCGCAGAGGATCCCGCGGTGGCGGAGGTGCTGAGGAAGATCGCGCGGGACGAGCAGCGGCACGCGGATCTCGCTTGGGACATCCTCGCGTGGTGCCTCGAGCAAAATCCTGCGCTCTTGGAGCCGGTGAAGGAGGCGCTCGGTCGAGCGCGCGCGCCGCGGGTCGGGCGTGATTTGTCGAAGCACGGGCGGGTCGGGGACGAGGTGTGGGCGGCGTCCCACGAACGCGTCCGCCGCGCGCTCGAGGAGCGTCTCGCGTGAGGTGAACCGTGAGCCCCGTCGCGCGTACGGATGCGTTGCTCTCGCGGATCGGCCGCCACGTCGCGTCGATCCAGATCACGCGGTTCAAGAAGACGACGGCCGGTACCGTCGCGCACAACATCGTCGAGATGTTCGCGGACGGCGAGGGGCCGGACGCTCCCGACCACCGCGTGCCCGCGGCGAGCATCCTGCTCACGACCTTCGACGGTCGGGTGGTCGAGCAATGCGAGGTGTGCCCGATCGCCAGCGACGTCATGATGGTGCTGTTCGACCGCTGCCTCCGAGCGGCGTGGCACTGGCGGCTCCCGCTCGCCGTGAACGACGAGCGACAGCGGACCGAGTCGTGGGACCCGAGGTACCCGTTCGGGACGGACCCGAGCACCATCCACGTGCCTTGGGCGCGGGACGTGCTGCATCGCGCAGGGTGGGCGGTGAGGCCCGAGGGCGAGCGGCTCACGATCGCTCACGAGCAGACGATCGCGGCGGGCGCCATCGGCGCCGCGTTGAACGCGCGAGGCGCCGCGATCGCGGGGATCAAGGAGGCCGGGTTCTCGCTCTCCGCCCTGAAGGAGAAGGTCCGGAGCGCACATGCCGAGGCGAAGAAGGGCCAGCGCATCACGACCATGATCGCGCTCGATCCCGCCGAGCTTCGCTGGTCGACCGAGTCGCGTCCCGTCTCGGACGACATCGCCGCGCACGCCCAAGTGAGTCGCGACGAACAGGTCTTGGCGACTCGGGAGATCGCGGCCCTCGGCTTCGAAGCGTGGGGCGTCCTCACGGCCTTCGGTTGGGGCGGCTACCGCGAAATCAAGCTCGATCGCCCGCGAGACGAGCTCCGCGCGATCAAACATCTCCTTTGCGCGCACGCCGTCTGGGGGCGCGTATGAGACGCACTTGGCTGCGCGTACTTTTCGCGGTCTTGCTCCTGTCGGGTTGCGAGCGCACCTCGACCCGTCGCGACTTGCTGGGCGACGTCGACGGGCCCGTCTCCGTGAAGGTCGTCGAGACGAAGGAGACCGGACCGGACCTCTTCGGGCCGCCCGACCGAG
>CALFEQ010000005.1 GCA_937949945.1 uncultured Myxococcales bacterium | reverse complement strand
CTCAGTCCTCGGCAAATGAGGTCTCGCGACCAGCCACGCATGGACGAGACCGCGAGGGCGGTGCCCCGCGCACCCCCGTTCCCGTTCCCGAAAATTCCGAACAGGCGACGAGGTCGCCTGCAAAGCCAGCAAAGACGCCAGGCGAGCACGAGGGAAGCCCCCGCTGAGGCCTGAGGCCCGAGGCCTCTCCCGACGCTGAGCCAAACCCCGAGCCCTACGTCTTCGGCGCCGCGTCCGCAGCAACCGGCAAGCCGCGCCGCGTGTACTTCCCCCGCGCCTCCGGGTGCTCGTTCTCGTACGCCTCGAGGCTCTCGCGCGAGATCTCCACCTCGATCTCGCCGTCCTTCACGATCTCCGCCTGACACCCGAGCCGCGAGTTGGGGCGGACGTCGAACGCCTTGTCGAGGATGTCCTCCTCTTCCTCCTCCTGCTCGCTGAGGAGCTCTTTGCCCTTCGTCACGTAGACGTGGCACGTCGAGCAGGCGCAGACGCCTCCGCATGCGGAGCCCTCGGGCGCGTCGATCTTCTGGGCGGCCTGGAGGATGGACGTGCCGACCGGGACCTCCACCTCGCCGAAACCCTTGAATCGAACGATCGCCATGGTTCACCTTCGTTCTCGCGCGCGGCGCGTCTCGGACGGGCTCAGCCCGACGGCGGAGGCGGGGGCAGCGGCCCGGACTCCGCGTGAGCGGCCTCGATCCCCTTCGCGTGCTCGACGCTCTTCTCGACGGTCTCGAGCGACTGGCCGGCGATCGCCGCCGCGATCGCGCGGTTCATGCGCCGACCTGCGAAGTCCTTCGTCGCGGCGTCGAGATCCTCGATCGCGAGCTCGATGCGCCGGGCATCGGTGCCCTTCACGGCGCTCTCGAGCGCGGCGAGGGCCGCCTCGATGCGCTCGCGCTCGCCGGGCTCGAGCAGATCGGGGTCGGCCGCGAGCGACTTCTTCGTCGAGGAGGCGACGCGCGACGCCTCGACGCGGGCCTCGGCGAGCTTGCGTGCCGCGAGGTCCTCCTCGCCGTGGTCGATCGCGTCGAGCAGCATCTGCTCCACCGTCTCGTCGTCGAGCCCGTACGACGGCTTGACGCTCACCGTCTGCTCCTTGCCGGTGCGTTCCTCGCGAGCGTGGACGGAGAGGAGCCCGTCGGCGTCGACGCGGAAGGTCACCTCGAGCCGCGCCATGCCGGCGGGCATCGGCGGGATCCCCTTCAGCGTGAAGCGCGCGAGGCTACGGCAGTCGGCCGCGAGCTCGCGCTCGCCTTGCACGACGTGGATCTCGAAGCCGGTCTGGTTGTCCTCCTGCGTCGTGTACGTCGCGCGGGCGGCCGCGGGGATCGTCGTGTTGCGCGGGAGGATCCGATCGACGACGCCGCCGCCGACCTCGATCCCGAGCGAGAGCGGGATGACGTCGAGGAGCAGCACGTCGTCCGGACGCCCCTGCCCCGCGAGCAGATCCGCCTGGATGGCCGCGCCGAGCGCGACGACCTCGTCCGGATCGATGTCGCCGAGCGGCTCCCGGCCGAAGAGCTTCGCGACGTAACGCTTCACGGCCGGCACGCGCGTCGCGCCGCCGACGAGGATGACGCCGTCGAGCTCGCTCGCCTCGATCCCCGCGTCCTTGAGCGCACGGCGGCACGCGACCCCCGTCCGCGCGAGGATGGGCGCGACGAGCTCTTCGAAGCGGGCGCGCGAGATCGAGAGCTGCGAGCCTCCGAACGGATTCTCGACGTCGACGATCTCCGCGTCGGTGAGCCCGTGCTTGATGCGCCGAGCGAGGTCGAGCACGACGCGCACCTCGCTGGGCGACGCCGTCGCGGGATCGCGCCCCGCGAGCCGGAACACCTCCTCCGCGAGCGCGCGGTCCATGTCGTCGCCGCCGAGGGCGCTGTCGCCGCCGGTCGAGCGAACCTGGAAGACACCGTCGTCGAGGACGAGGATGGTGACGTCGAACGTGCCGCCGCCGAGGTCGTAGACGGCGAACTTTCCGTTCTGCTTCTTCTCGAGCCCGTACGCGAGCGCCGCGGCCGTGGGCTCGTTCAAGAGGCGGAGCACCTCGAGCCCGGCGAGGCGCCCGGCGTCCTTCGTCGCCTGGCGCTGCGCGTCGTCGAAGTACGCCGGCACGGTGATGACCGCGCCGCCGACGCTCCTGAGCTCGTCCTCCGCCCGCCGCTTCAGGGCGCGCAGGATCTCCGCGCTCACCTCGACGGGCGTGACCGTCTTTCCGCGCACGGCGAACCGCACCACGTTGGGCTCGCCCTCGGCGGGCGGCACGAACTCGTACGGACCGAGCCGGCGCGTCTCCGGATCGTCGCCGCCGCGCCCCATGAAGCGCTTCACGCTCACGATGGTCTCGCGCGGATGCTCGGCCGCGAGGCGCTGAGCGTGGCGGCCGACGATGACCTCGCCCGACGGACCGTAGTGGACGACGCTCGGGACGATCGCGTCGCCGTCGCAGTCCTTGATCGTGACGGGTCGCTCGTTCTTGACGCACGCCACGAGCGAGTTCGTCGTGCCGAGGTCGATCCCGATCGGCTTCGGGGGCGCCTTCGGATCGAAGATCTCGAGTAGCGCCGAGCTGCGCGGCTCCGACTGACTCATGCGTGCACCTTCTCTCCGTTCGCCTCGGCGGCGAGCAACGCCTCCTCGGCCTCCTCTTCGATCGCCGAGGCCTCGTCGAGGAAGCGCCGGTAGAAGCGCATCTCACCGAGCAGCGGCAACAGCCGCGCGAGCTCGTCCGCCGAGCGCGAGCTCCCGTCGAACGCGGCGCCGAGCCGCTCTTGCGCGGCCTTCATGCGCTCGCCGATGGCAGCCGCGAGCTTCCGCACCCGGTCGAGGTCCTTCTTCGCACGCGCCTCCGCGAGCTCCTCGCGCTGCTCCATCACCTCCATCAGGAACGCGGGGCTCGGCTTCGGCTCCTTCGTCTCGCCGACCTCGATGCCCTCGAGCTGGAAGAGCGCCTCCGCCCGCCGAATCGGATCGCGCAGCACGCGCCACGCCTCGTTCACGCTCGCGGCCTTCTCGAGCGCAGCCCGCCGCTCGCTGGCGCTCGCGCTCGCGAACTTGTCCGGATGAAGAGCGCGCGAGAGCTCGCGATGCGTCTTCTCCAACGCAGCGAGGTCGAGATCGAAGCGGCGCGGCGCGCCCAGGGTGGCGAAGGGGTCCATGGGAGATGAGGCTCCAGGCTCCGGGCTCCAGGCTCCAGTTTGGAGTGCGAGGACTGCCGTGAACTCCGCGCTCCATCCACTTGGAGCCGTACCCGAAGTACTGGGAGCCGTCTGTCGTGTGTTCTTCTTGTCTTCTCTCTGTTGGCTTCTTCGTCACGGCTTCTTCTTGGAGCCGTGCGTGAGTCTTTCTCTGGAGCCTGGAGCCTGGAGCCTGGAGCCTTTCTCAAACCGTGAAGCTCGTCCCGCACCCGCAGGACGACTTCTCGTTCGGGTTCACGAACTTGAAGCCCTGGCGCATGAGCTTCTTCTCCCAGTCGAACGTGGCGCCGTTCAGGTAGAGCAGGCTCTTCTTGTCGACGACGAAGCGGACGGGCGAGCCGTCCGACGCCGTCATGTCGTAGACGACGTCGCGCGGGCGCGGGTCGCCGTCGTGGAACTCGACCACGTACGAGAATCCCGAGCAGCCGCCGCCGCGGATGCCCACCCGGAGCGACGTGCCCGGCACGTTGCGCTTCGCGATCTGCGCGGCCGCTGCGTCGACCGCGGCCTGCGTGATCGTGATGCCGAGGTTCTTCGACGCGGGAGCCTCCGACGCGGGAGGCGGCTCCGACCGGGTCGGCTCCGTCGCCGGCGTCGTGGTGGTGCTGCTCTGGGTGGGCTCGTTCATGGCTCTCTCGATGGGTGCTGCGGGAAGAGCTCCTTCACTGCGCGTTGGCCTTCGCCGCCTGACGCGCCGCCTGCTTGGCGCGGTAATCGGCGATGGCGCTCTTGATCGCGTCCTCGGCGAGGACGGAGCAGTGGATCTTCACGGGCGGGAGGTTGAGCTCGTTGACGATGTCGACGTTCCGGATCGCCTCGGCCTCCTCGAGCTTCTTGCCCTTGATCCACTCGGTGGCGAGCGACGACGACGCGATGGCGGAGCCGCAACCGAACGTCTTGAACTTCGCGTCCTCGATGATGCCGTCGTCGTTGACCTTGATCTGGAGGCGCATCACGTCGCCGCAGGCGGGAGCGCCGACGAGGCCGGTTCCGACGTTCGGATCGTCCTTGTCGAGGGTGCCGACGTTGCGGGGGTTCTCTGCGTGGTCGATGACTTTCTCGCTGTACGCCATGGCGTTGTGTCCTTTGGGTGCTGGTCCCGCGTCAGTGAGCGACCCACTGGACGCTCTTGAGATCGATCCCCTCCTTGTACATCTCGTACAGGGGCGACATGTCGCGGAGGTGCTTGACCTTCTGGATGACGAGGTCGGCGACGTAGTCGACCTCCTCCTCCGTGTTGTAGCGGCCGAGGCCGAAGCGGATGCTCGAGTGCGCGAGCTCGTCTCCGACGCCGAGCGCGCGCAGAACGTAGCTCGGCTCGAGGCTCGCCGACGTGCACGCCGAACCGGAGCTGACGGCGACGTCCTTGATCGCCATCATCATCGCCTCGCCCTCGACGAAGTTGAACGAGACGTTGAGGTTGCCCGGGAGCCGGTGCACGAGCGAGCCGTTGAGGTGGACCTCCTCGAGCGAGCCCATGATCTTCTCGCGGAGGCGCTCGCGTAGCGCGAGGATGCGCGCGCTCTCTTCCTTGCCCTCCTGGGCCATGATCTCCGCGGCCTTGCCGAAGCCGACGATGCCCGGGACGTTGAGGGTGCCCGACCGCATGCCGCGCTCGTGACCGCCGCCGTCCATCTGCGCGACGAGGCGGACGCGGGGCTTGCTGCGCCGGACGTAGAGCGCGCCGACGCCCTTCGGGCCGTACATCTTGTGGGCCGTGATGCTCGCGAGGTCGACGTTCATCGCCTGGACGTCGAACGGGACCTTGCCGACGCCCTGGACCGCGTCCGAGTGGAAGAGGACGCCGCGCTCGCGCGTGATCTTCCCGATCTCCGCGATCGGCTGGACGGTGCCGATCTCGTTGTTGGCGAGCATGATCGAGACGAGGATCGTCTTGTCCGTGATCGCCTTCCTGACGTCGTCGGGATCGACGAGCCCCTCCTTGTCGACGGGCAGATACGTGACGCGGAAGCCGTCCTTCTCGAGGCGCTTACACGTGTCGAGCACGGCCTTGTGCTCGATGACGGACGTGATGATGTGGTCGCCCTTCTCCTTGTAGAACTCGGCGACTCCCTTCAGCGCGACGTTGTTCGACTCGGTCGCGCCGGAGGTGAAGATGATCTCCTTCTCGCTCGAGGCGTTGATCAGCTTGGCGATCCGCTCGCGGGCGCGATCGACCGCCTCCTCGGCGGTCCATCCGAACGAATGGCTGCGGCTGGCCGCATTGCCGAACTTCTCCGTGAAGTACGGCAACATCTCCTCGAGGACGCGCGGGTCGACCGGCGTCGTCGAGTGGTAGTCCATGAAGATGGGGAGCTTGATGGCCATTTCGTCTTCTCTTCTTCCTTCGCGTCTCTCGTTCGCGTCCTAGCGCCTCGCGTCTCTCAGGCCCGGAAGCCGGCGACGAGATCGGGCACTTGCTGCCCGCGATCGTGGTGGTTGCAGGAGGGGCACTCCGCCAGGACCTTGTCCGGCTCGCAGGCGGACTCGCACGTGTCGAGGTACTCGAGGCTGGCGAGGATCTCGCGCTCGAGCATCCTCAGCCGCTCGATCTGCGCCCGCGTGTCGTCGAGCTTTCGTTTGTAGACGTCGCGGATCTTCGCCATCGCCGAAGGCGCCGAATGACCGCGTCCCTCGGCCTCGAAGTCTTTGACGATCGCCTTGATGTCCGTGAGGCTGAACCCGAGGTCCTGGAGCTTGTTGATCCAGCGGATGCGGACGAGCGCCTCCGGACCGTAGAGCCGGTAGCGCCCTTTCGACCGAGCGGCCGGCTTGAGCAGCTCCATCTGCTCGTAGAGGTGGATGGCTCGGACGGTCTTGCCGGCCTCCCGAGCGAGATCGCCCACCTGCATGAGCGCCTCCTCGTGCGTCGCAGAAGAAGCGCTGCCGTTCGCGGCGGCGTCCTTCGCGACTTCATTGAGGACAGGGAGGCGGACGGTGCTCATGTGGGTGCTGCCCTTGGCGGAAGCCTCACTCTCACGTACGCGTGAGAGTTGGAAGCCGAAAAGTACTTAGTGGGGGCCGTACGGCCGGTCAAGATCAAGTCTAACCTTAACGTAAGGGTTCCACCCAGCTCAGCCTAAATAGCGAAAATCTCATCCGCATCGCTCGGGCCGTCCGCCGGTTTCGAGCGCTTCGAGACGTCGATTCTGTACACTTCCGTGGGGCGCAAATGACCGACGACGCCTGGAAGCCGCGGGGGCGAGAGCCAGGAGCGCCGCGCGTAGTGGAGGAGTCGACGCAAGAGGTCGACCTCGACGCCCTACGAGAGGAGGGCCTCGCGGACGTCTCCTACACGTCGGTCACACGCATGGAGACGCCGGCGCGCCCGTTCACGACGAGCGAGCTCGACGCGATGCCGGAGTCGGTGCCGATCCTCGTCGAGGACATGGATGACGATCTCGTCGATCCGGCCGACATCGAGGACGTCGAGGACGACGACGAAGAGGAGCTTCGAACCGAGGCCGGCGTCGCCATGTCGAACGAGGCCTTCGACGAGCGATCCGTTCACGCGCCGCCCGAGCATCTGCGCGAGACGAAGCACACGATCCCGAGCGCCGAGGTCGAGCGCCCCGTGCGTGTGCCCGAGCACCTGCGCGAGACGAAGCACACGATCCCGGGAGACGACGTCGCCGAAGCGCTCCGCGCGATGATGGGCGAGCTCACCGAGTACCGAGAGCCGTCCTACGCGGAGCCCGATCCCCCGTCGATCGCGGAGGTCACGCCGCACTTCGTGCGTCCGTTCCAGCAGACGATGACCGACGCGGGCGCCCCTGCGCCGAACGACGTCGCCCCCATCGAGGACGCGCCCGTGTCCGTCGCCGAGATCACGCCGAGCTTCTCGGTCTCGCCGTCGCAACTGGCGACGGCCCGGCCGCCGTGGCCGAGCGAGCCGACGCGATCGCTCGAAGACGGTGACACCCAGACCCGGCTGCCCGAAGAGATCGACGAGGCGCCTCCGCCGGAGCCTCGACCCGACGACGCGCTCCCCGCTTTCGCGCTCGACGACGAGCCGCTCGAGGAGCGCGCGCACGAGGACGAGAACGCACGCCCGTGGTCGTGGCGGCGGCCACGCGACAGCGAGCACACCGCGGCGACGATCGCGACGCCCGGCCTGCTCGCGACGGATCGTGAGCCGGCGAGCGTCACGCATGCATCGCCCGACCGGCGGCCGACGGCGTCGCTCGCGTCGGATCGCCAGCACGCGATCACCGACGAAGGACCTCCCGCCACCGAGCTCGACGCTTTCCCCAGGGAGCCGCGCCCCACCGAGATCCGCGGCGAGACCACGGCGGAGTTCGACATGCCGATCCCGTCGATGGCGAGGCGCTCGACGTGGGACCCCGCCGAGCTGCCGCGGCTCGGCGAGACGCCTCCCGCGGACCTCGACACCGCGCCCACCGGTCACGCTCGCATCCGCCCCGATGCGCTCGGCCAGGAGAGCGAGCTCGCACCGCCGGAGAGCGAGCTGCCCCGCTTCGCGCTCGAGATGCCGTCGGACACCGTCGATCTGACGCAGGCGTTGACGGCACGCTCGCCCGAGCCGTGGAAGCCCCAAGGCGGATGGGCGGAGGCCGCGACGTTCACCGGAGCGACGACGCGCATCGAGCCTCCCGCCGGCGGCGCATCGTCGTCGCACGAGATCGAGCCCGCGCCCTCACCGCCCGCCGATCCGCACGCGGGCGCGTCGGCAGAGAGCGTCCCGACGTCGGACGGCTCGATCTCGGTGGACATCCCCATCTCCGTTGCCTCGAGCACGGGCGGATCGCAAGGAAGCGCGCGCGAGGAGGCGACGACGATCGGCGCGTCCCCGACGGCTGCGGCCTCGACGGATGCGAGCAGCGAAGAGCTCGACGACGCGGAGTTCGAGGAGATCGTCCCCGAGGAGATCGTCGAGGACCGCGAGGCGGTCGCCGCCGCGCCGGCGTTCGAGCCTCCCAAGGCGCAGCCTCCGCCGGCGCTCGAGAAGCCCGACGCGGAGGAGGCCGCGCTGCTCGCCGAGCGGAAGTACGGGCCGCTCGTCGCGCTCTATCGGCAGCGCCTCGCCCAGACGGAGTCTCCGAACAAGAAGGCCGCGCTGCTCCTCAAGATCGCGAGCGTCTACGAGACCGGTCTCGAGGACAAGAACGAGGCGTTCCAGACGTTGGTCGACGCCTTCGAGGTCGCGCCCGCCAACGAGGACGTGGTCGCGGCCGTCGACCGTCTCGGCAAGGAGCTCGGGCGCATCGGCGAGCTCGCCGATCGCGTGAAGAAGCGGCTCTTGCCCGGCGCGCCGGACGACAAGCGCGTGACGTACCTGAGCCACCTCGTCTACTGGTACGAGCGCGTGCTCAATCGCGGCAGGGAGGTCTCGCCGCTCGTCTCCGAGATCGAGCGCCACGACAAGGTTCATCCCCTCGTCCTGAAACGCGCCGCGCAGATCGCGGCGATGAACGGGGACACGAAGACGCAGCGCGAGCACCTGCTCCGCGCTCTCGAGCGCACGATCCGGCGAGAGGAGAAGGTGGCGCTCCACATCGCGCTCGCGAGCGCGTACGCCGGGACGCCCGACGCCCTGAAGCACTACCAGCTCGCGCTCGAGCTCGACCCGACGTCGCTCGTCGCGCTCCAAGGCGTCAAACGCATCGGCAAGGAGAAGGAGCAGCACGCTCAGGTCCAGTGGGCGCTCGAGAGGCTCGCCGAGGTGGCGCCGACGGAGGCGGAGCGCATCGACGCGCTCCTCGAGCTCGCCGAGCTGCAAGAGACCAAGTTCCTCAAGCGGGAGCTCGCCGCCGAGCTGCTCGAGCGCGTCCTCGAGATCGAGCCCGCGCACCCGCAGGCCCTCAAGATGCTCGAGCGCTGCTACCACGCGCTCCGCGACTGGCCGAAGCTCGCGCGCATCCTCGGCATCCGCGCGGAGCACACCTTCGACAAGAAGGCGAAGGTGGAGCTCTACGAGCTCGCCGCCGAGGTCCACGAGTCGAAGATGGGCGACCTCGCGGGCGCGGTCGACGTCTACCAGCGCCTGCTCGACGTCGATCCGAAGCACAAGCGCGCGCTCGGCGACCTCGCGCGCCTCTACGAGAAGCTCGGCGACTGGTCGAACGTCGCGACGTACAAGGCGGAGCTCGCCGAGCTCGCTCCGACCAAGCGCGCCGCGTCGCAGGAGCTCGTGAAGCTCGGCGACCTCCTGAACGCGCCCGAGCGCGACCCGGCCGCGGCGAAGCGCCAGTACGAGCGCGCCGTCGAGATCGACCCGACGAACGCGGCCGGCTGGGAGGCGCTCCAGCGCATCGCAGAGGCGGAAGGCGACGAGGAGCGCGTCATCGAGTGCCTCGAGCAACGCAAGAAGCACACGGACGTCCCGCGACAGCGCGCGGCCGTCCTCGTGGAGCTCGCGAACGTGCACCTCCGCTCCGGCGACGAGGAGGCGGCGCGCAAATGCTTCGAGGCCGCGATCCGTGCCGACTCGTCGAACGAGGAGGCGGCCATCCACATGCTCGACGTGTACACGGCCGAGGAGCGCTGGGTGGAGGCCGCCCCGCTCTGCGAGCTGCTCGTCAACGCCGCCATCCGGGATCGCGACGGCGAGGCGCTCTTCGTGCGCCTGCGGCTCGCGACGCGCATCGCGGCCGCGCTGGGCGACGCGGATCGCGCGGTGACGTCGGCCATCGCGGCCCTCGATGCGCGTCCCACCGATCCCGGCGCGCAGGCGGATCTCATCGCGGTCTGCGCGCAGGCGCCGTCGTCGATCGAGCGCGCGCGCGAGCACCTCACACGCATCGCCGAGACGGCCGACGCGCTCGCGCCGGACATGATCGCGCGTTTGGCGGCCCTCCTGCGCGACGCGAACGACCTCGACAACGCGGCGCTCACGTACGAGCGTGCTCGGAGCCTCGATCCATCGAACCGCGAGCTCATGAAGGAGCTCGCCGAGGTCTACCTCGCGCAAGGCGATTTCCCGCGCGCGTGCAAGCTCAAGGTCGACATGGCGCGCAGCGCCGCCTCGATCGACGAGCGCTTCGGGCTGCTCCTCGATGCGGGAGAGATCTGGGCGCGGCGCGCGGAGGAGCTCGAGAAGGCGGCGAGCGTGTTCGAGGAGGCGCGCGCCATCAAGCCGATGGATCCGTGGCTGCTGCAGACCTTGATGTGGCTCTACGGCGAGCTCGGACGATGGGACGACCTCACCGGGGTCCTCGAGGCGATCGCCCAAGTCCAGGAGAAGCCCGAGGACAAGATCAAGACGCTGGCGGCGCTCGCGGACGTCCTTCGCGACAAGGTCGGCGATCGGGGACGCGCGGCGGAGGTCTACGATCGGATCCTCGACCTCGACAAGAAGCGGCTCGACGTCTTCGAGGAGCTCGTCCGCGCGCTCACGGAAGACAAGGACTGGGAGCGGCTCGAGCGCTCGTACCGAAAGATGATCGCCCGAGTGAAGGACGACGACGAGCCTCAGCTCCAGTTCCTCCTCTTCCACCAGCTCGGGCTCATCTACCGGGATCGCCTCGGCGACGCCTCGCGTGCGTACGACGCCCTCGACGCGGCTGCGCGGCTGCGTCCGGACAACGCGGAGGTCCGCAAGATCGTCGTCGAGCTCCTCGTCGTCACGGACAATCTCGACAACGCCGTCGCGAGGCTGCGCGAAGCGATCGAGCGCGACCCGCACGACCCGGAGCTCTACGCGGAGCTCTACGAGCTCTTCCTCCGCCAGCACGCGTTCGACAAGGCGTGGTGCGTCGTCAACGTGCTGGCGCGCATGCGCGAGCCGACCGCCGAGCAACGGCGGTTCCACGAAGACTACGCGCCGATGCCGCTCGATCGCGTGCCTGGGCAGATCGTGGAGATGGCCTGGCGCTCGCACATCTTCCACGCGGACCTCGAGCCGGCGCTCACGAGCCTCTTCGCCCTCATGACGCCGGCGGTCGCTCGGCTGCGTTTCAGTCAGCTCCGTCCCGAGCAGCGCGTCGGCCGACCGTTCACGCCGACGCACTCGCGGCTGCACGACGCGATCCGCCTCACGTTCTCGAACGGAGCCGAGATCCTCAACATGCAGACCCCGGAGCTCTTGCTCGGGGATCCCAAGTCGAACCGGCCTTTCTCCCCGGCGCTCGCGCCGTTCGGATCGATCCTCGTCTGCGTCCCGGAGGTCGAAGCGCAGTCGCGGTCGCTCGTGTACCTGGCGGGCAAGAGCCTCGCCGAGCAGCGTCCGGAGCTCTCGGCGCGCGCGTTCTTCCCGTCGGTCCCCGACCTCACGTCACTGCTCGGCACCGCCGTCCGCGTGAGCCGCAACGAGATCTCGAAGGAGCCGAACATGGCCGCGCTCGACGCGAGCTTCGCCGCGGTCCTCACCCCGGAGGAGCGCGACGGCATGCGGAACATCGTCCAGCAGGCGACGTCCGAGGGCGCGCCGCTCGACGTGAAGAAGTGGTCCATCTGCGCCGACCTCTCGAGCATGCGCGCAGGCCTCCTGCTCTGCGGCGACGTCGAGCCCGCCCGCCTGAGCATCGAAGCCGACACCACGCCGACGGACATGCCGGTGCGGGACCGGATCGGCGAGCTCTACAAGTTCGCCGTCAGCGATCTGTACGCCGACCTTCGCGGCGCGATCGGGGTGGCTGTCCAAGCGTGACAGGGAGATGGGGAGATCAGTGGCGCGGCGTGACGTCGAGGCCCGTGTGGTCCTTCACGATCGCCGCCACGCGCGCGAAAAGCTCGATGCCCTGGCCCTTGTCGTCCATCCACCGCGAGCTCGACGGATCCCAGTCGAAGTGCCAAGCGCGGGCGTCGGCGGCGAGCCAGATCTGACGCGTGGGTCGCTGCGTGTTCACGATGGCCTTGTGGCCGTCGCGAAACGTGAGCGTCAGGACGTCGCCGGCGCGCTCGACGTCGACCTCGTCCGCGTCGACGTCCTCGAGCATCGACTCGATCTTGCGGAAGGTGTCGTCGGCGAGGTGCTGGTACTGGGTCTCGTCCATGTTCTCTCTCCGTCGTCGGAGCTCGACGGCGGTCGGCGTCCCTGCCGGATCGTCAGTTGAGCGAGAAGGGCAGGCTCAGCGAAAACGGCGCGATGGTGGCGTCGAACTGGCGGCCGTCGGGGCGGTACATCTGATAGGTACCGCGCATCTCTCCGCGCGGCGTGGTGAGGACGCACCCGCTCGTGTACTCGAACTGGTCGCCCGGGTTGAGGTACGGCTGCTGGCCCACGACGCCGGGTCCTTTGACCTCTTCGACGCGCCCTTCGCCGTCCGTGATGATCCAATGCCGGCTGCGGAGCTGCGCGGGGGCGTCGCCCTCGTTGGCGATCCTGACCGTGTACGCGAACACGTAGCGGCGCGCACGCGGCGAGGACTGCTCGGGCACGTAAAAGGCGCGGACGCTGACCTTGATGCCTTCCGTCGTGGCCGTGGACATCGATCTTCCAAGTGCCATTTGCGAACGCTCCTGGCAATGGCCGCCGGACCGAATCGACCTCGACGGCGCGAGCCTGGGCCGTGTGATCCCGGTCGAGACCATGTTACGAACCGCGCATGGTCGCTGCACCTCGCCCCCCGCGCCTGAGCGGCGCCGCGCTCCGCAACCTCGCACGATTCGCGCGAACGCGCGTCGGCGCGCTCGCCGTGCAGCGCGTCCTCCGCGCGGATCTCCGCCTCGACGAGCTCGCGCGCATCCCGGCCGAGCTCCGCGGAGACCCTCCGCTCGACACGAACGCGCATCCCGGTCGTCCCCCTCGTTCGTTTCCGTCCGAGAGGCTGCCGATCCCGAACGGACAGGGCTGGGCCCCGAGCATGACCGCGCTCGCGGCGGCCTACCGCACGGGGCGCGTCTCGCCACGGGAGGTCGTCCGCCGCGCGATCGACGAGGCCCGGAGGCTCGCCGCGCTCGAGCCGAGCGTCGGCCCCATCTGCGAGTACGCGGAAGAGATCGCGATGCAGGAGGCCGCCGAGTCGGAGCGGCGGTGGCGCGAAGGGAACCCGCGCCTGTTCGAGGGCATCCCGTGGGCCGTCAAGGAGCAGACCGACGTGCGCGGCCTCGCGCGGCGCTCGGGGACGGCGTTCGCCGATCCATCGCCTCGCCCCGAGGACGCCACGTGCGTCGCGCGCATGCGCGCGACGGGAGCCGTGACGATCGGGACGACTCCGATGACGGAGTACGGGATGACGCCGACCGGCGCGAACCCGAAGCGCTCGATGCCGCGCAACCCGCACGTCACCGAGCACCTCGCCGGCGGCTCCTCGACGGGGTCCGGCGTCGCGGTCGCGACCGGCCTCGTCCCGTTCGCGCTGGGCGCCGACGGTGGCGGATCGATCCGCATCCCCGCCGCGCTCGACGGAGTCTTCGGGATCAAGCCGACGTGGGGCCGGATCAGCCGCTCGGGCGATGCGTCCACGGGCTCCGTCTCGCACCTCGGCCCGATCGCGTGCTCGACCGTCGACCTCGCCCACACCCTCGAGGTGATGAGCGGCCACGATCCGAAGGATCCGCAGACGTTCGCCGCACCGAGGCGCGAGGCGGGCTCCTTCGTCGCCGCGCTCTCGCGCGGCGTCCGCGGCGTCGTGATCGGCGTCCCCGAGTCCGAATGGGAGGACGCCTCCGAGCCCGTCCAGCGTGCCGGGCGCGCGGCGCTCCACGCCCTCGAGAAAGAGGGCGCGGTGCTCGTCCCGATCCGGCTCGAGCTCGCGCGCTACGCGCCGTCGATCGGGTACGTCGTCATCGGCGTCGAGGCCCGAGCCTCGCTCCGCGACGAGTGGCTCGCGCACGCCGACGAGATGAGCGACGACCTCCAGGTCTCGTTCGTGGCGCTCGAGGCCGTCGGCGGCGTCGAATACCTCGAGACCTGCCGCCTCCGCACCGGCCTCCGTCGCGAGCTCGCGCGCGCCTTCGGCACGATCGATCTGCTCGCGCTGCCCTCGACGGCCATCACCGCACCCAAGGTGACCGACCTCGAGATGCGCACGGGCTTCGTCGACACGAAGGTGCTCGACGGTCTCTGTCGCTTCACGTTCCTCGCCAACCTCACCGGCCTCCCTGCCCTCTCCGCCCCGGTCGGCTGCGACGCGATCGGCCTGCCGGTCGGCCTCCAGCTCGTCGGCGATGCTTGGGACGAGGCGACGGTCCTCGCCGTCGCAGCGCATCTCGAGCGCATCGGCGTCGCCGTCCCGCGCCGCCCGCGGGTGACGGCGTCGGTGTTCGAGTGAGGGAGGCCTCGGGCCTCAGGCCTCGGGCCTCAGTGCTCAG
>CALFEQ010000004.1 GCA_937949945.1 uncultured Myxococcales bacterium | reverse complement strand
TCGGAGCCGGCGTCGTCGTTCGACGACGGCGCGTCCGAACCGGCGTCGTCCGGCGACGGCGCGTCCGCGCCTGCCTCGTTCGGCGACGGTGCATCCGGGCCGGCCGCGTCCGGAGGGACGCAGTACTGGAATCGACAGACGCCGCCGTCGCAGTCGCTGTCGGACGAGCAGAGACCGAATTCGAACCCGGGAGCTTGGTACGGCTCGTCTTCGCACGCCCAGAGCCCGACGAGGGTGAGTGAAGCGAGGCAACCGGCGACGAGACCGTTTCGGACCGCACGAGGGCGCGCCATTCGGCGGAGACTATCCGGGAAGGACGCATCTGGAAACCGTTCCCGACGAGCTCCACAAAGCACCACGGCCCCCCGCGCGGACGCAGGAGGCCGTGATGTTCACTACGAAGGAAGGAAGCTCACGCCAGGCTCACGGTGCGTGAGCCGGCTTTTCAGAAGTCGTGGCCGTGGCCGTGGTGGCTGCCCGCGGAGGACTTCTCCTCCTTCGGGCGCTCCGCGACGAGGCACTCGGTCGTGAGCATGAGGCTGGCGACCGAGGCCGCGTTCTGGAGGGCCGTGCGGACCACCTTCACCGGGTCGATGACGCCCATGGCGAGGAGGTTGCCGTACTGGTCCGTCGCGGCGTTGTAGCCGAAGTCGTCCTTGCCCTCCTTGACCTTGTTGACGACGATCGAGCCCTCGAGGCCGGCGTTCGACACGATCTGGCGGAGCGGCTCCTCGATCGCGCGGCGGATGATCTGGACGCCGAACCGCTGCTCGTCGACGTCGAGCTTGAGGTTGTCGAGAGCGGCCTGAGCGCGGATGAGGGCGACGCCGCCGCCGGGGACGATACCCTCCTCGACCGCCGCACGCGTGGCGTGGAGGGCGTCCTCGACGCGGGCCTTCTTCTCCTTCATCTCCGTCTCGGTCGCAGCGCCGACCTTGATCACGGCGACGCCGCCCACGAGCTTCGCGAGGCGCTCCTGGAGCTTCTCGCGGTCGTAGTCGCTCGTCGTCGTCTCGATCTGGGCGCGGATCTCGGAGATGCGGCCCTTGATCTTCTCCTTGTCACCCGCACCGTCGACGATCGTCGTGTTGTCCTTGTCGAGGGTGACGCGCTTGGCGCGGCCGAGATCGCTGATGGTGACGTTCTCGAGCTTGAGGCCGAGCTCCTCGGCGATGACCTGGCCGCCCGTGAGGATCGCGATGTCCTTGAGCATCTCCTTGCGGCGGTCACCGAAGCCCGGCGCCTTGCAGGCCGCGCAGTGGAGCGTGCCGCGGAGCTTGTTGACGACCAGCGTCGCGAGCGCCTCGCCCTCGATGTCCTCGGCGATGATGAGGAGCGGCTTCTGGCTGCGGGCGATCGCCTCGAGGACCGGAAGAAGATCCTTCATGTTCGTGATCTTCTTCTCGGAGATGAGGATGTACGGATCGTCGAGGACCGCCTCCATGCGCTCCGGATCCGTGACGAAGTACGGCGAGAGGTAGCCGCGGTCGAACTGCATACCCTCGACGACCTCGAGCGTCGTCTCCGCCGTCTTGCTCTCCTCGACGGTGATGACGCCCTCCTTGCCGACCTTCTCCATCGCCTGCGCGAGCTTCTCGCCGATCTCGCGGTCGCCGTTCGCGCTGATGGTGCCGACCTGAGCGATCTCCTTCGGATCCTTGGTCTGCTTGGCCATCTTCTTGAGCGCGTCGGTCAGCGTCTCGACCGCCTTGTCGATGCCGCGCTTGATCTCCATCGGGTTGTGACCCGCCGCGACGAGCTTCGAGCCCTCGCGGTAGATCGCCTGCGCGAGAACGGTCGCCGTCGTCGTGCCGTCGCCCGCGACGTCGCTCGTCTTCGAGGCGACCTCACGGACCATCTGGGCGCCCATGTTCTCGAAGCGGTTCTCGAGCTCGATCTCCTTCGCGACCGTGACGCCGTCCTTGGTCACCGTCGGCGAGCCGAAGCTCTTCTCGATGACGACGTTGCGGCCCTTCGGCCCGAGCGTGACCTTCACGGCGTCCGCGAGCGCGTTGACGCCGGAGAGGATCAGGTTGCGAGCGCTCTCGGTGTAGACGATTTCCTTGGCTGCCATTGGAATAATCCTTTCCACGAGGCCTCAGGCCTTCGCCTCAGACCTCAAAGGCGCGTGTCGCGCCGAAAAACTCGTTTCTTCGATGACTCGTGCGTCTCGCCACGAAGGCCCGAGGCTCGCGGCCCGAGGCCCGCGCGTGGAGCGTGCGCTCAGCGCTCGATCACCGCGAGGATGTCGTCCTCGCGAACGATGAGGCGCTCCTCGCCGTCGAGCTTGACCTCGGTGCCGCTGTACTTGCCGAAGAGGACGCGGTCGCCGACCTTGACGTCGAGCTTCTTGATCGTGCCGTCCTCGAGCATCTTGCCGTTGCCCACCGCGACGACCTCACCCTCGATGGGCTTCTCCTTCGCCGTGTCGGGGATGATGATCCCGCCCTTGGTCTTCTCCTCTTCCTTGACGCGCTTGAGGATCACGCGGTCCTGCAGGGGACGGATGTTCATGGTGAGAGCTCCGTGGAGTTGGGGGAGGGGCCCATCTCTGGCGGGCCCTTCGAACTGAGGTTTTCCCGGCTGCCCACCCTTTCGAGCGGCCGATTGTTAGCACTCACCCGAGGCGAGTGCTAACGAGCGCGCGGCAATCTAATCGCGGCATACGACCCGTCAAGTGGCAGACCCACACGGCTCGACGGTTCGCCCGTGCGACAAAATATCCTTTGACGTCGCGCACTTGACGACGACGCGACGCGTCTACGCTCGTCCCGTTCCCGCATTGGCACTCTCGAAGGCAGAGTGCTGCGTGGTCGAGGACCACTAAGCCCGCGTAGCTCCTCGCGAAATTGCCTCGAGCCAGACGCTCCGATAGAACGAAAGTATGCGAGGGGAGCTCTGTCCTGGAGCCTTCTCCACGGAGCTCGCCACTCGCTGGTGGGCCTCGCCCCCGAAGTCGTGGAGGAGCAACAGATGTCGATCGTGGCAACAGCGTCGGTGACGGATTTCTTCGAGGAGGCCGTCGACGAAGCGATGAGGTCGCGGCGTGTCACCGCATCGGAAGGCGCGCGCTCGTACGTCGTCGCGCTGCTGGCCGATCTCGCGAAGCCCGGAAGCCCCATCGAGAGGACGCTCGAGCGTCCCCTCACTCTGCTGCTCGACGAGGCGCTCCATACGCCGGAGCTGGGGGAACGCTTCGAGCGCCTGCGGACACTCGGCGATGGAGTCCTCTACACCTCGGGCTTCTTCGCCGATCACTTCGAGGCACGCGGCGTCGACACGAAGTACCTCATCGGCATCGGTCAGACGGCCTACGACAACGCCGGATCGCTCATCCGAGCCGGGAGCTCGCGCTCGCTCGACGACGACGCCGCGACCGTCGACATCTTCGGCGAGCTCTCGCGCAAGTTCGCGAGCTTCGTCGAGGTGATCAGCGAGGTGGCGAACGCGACGATCGCCCGCGGCGTCGCGACCTCGCGCGGGCTCATCAAGCTGTACGAGCGCTGGCTCAAGACGGGCAGCGAGGCGCTCGCCGGAGCGCTCTCGTCCCACGGCTTCGTGACGCCTCGAGGGGGAAACCGGGTCCTGTCGTGAGCGATCGCGAAGCTCGACTCGGTTCGACCCGAGCCGCAACGAGCGCGAGCGTCGACCGGCCGCCCTTCGACTCGCGGCGGCCGCGCTCGACGAGCGCGCTCGAAGGCAACGGCGTCCATCTCGTGCGCGAGATCGCGCTCGCCAGCCGGATCCAGCGCGGGCTCGAGAACCTCTATCGCCTCGATCGCGCAGCCGACGTCGACGCGTTCATCACCCACGCCGGCGAGAACGAGCGGGAGGCGCTCCTCGTGCGCGAGACGGAGGACGGGCTCGAGCTGCGGCTGCGCCTCCCTCGCCTCGACAGCGCAGACGACGCCTCGAACCTCGATCCCATCTGTCAGATCATCGAAGGCGTCAGCCACTTCGTGTACCTGTCCGATCGGGCGTCGCGTGCTCGCGCGACGACGCAGCTCGAGCTCGAGCTGCAAGCGGAGGTCGACAAGTACGTCGTGCTCGCGGCGTCGCTCGAGAGGTTCGATCAACGATCGAGCCGCCGGCTGCGCGAGCGACTCTACGAGGCGGTCCGGTTCGCGCACGGGCCGGAGACGGTCGAGGGCGAGCGCTACCGCGTCGCGAACGAGCGTGCCTGGCGCTTCACCGGTCGGCTCGAGAAGGACTACGTGGCGCGCGCTCGCTATGCGGAGCTGCGAGCGGAGCTGCGGCGGTTCTTCCACATGAGCCAGGAAGAGAAGCTGCGCGCCTCCTGACGGGAGATCTCACGGCGACCACCGAAGGGCCCACCCGGCAGGGTGGTCGCCGTCACGCGGCCCGTGCGTGGCGGAGAGTCTCGAATCGAGACGCGTTCGAGAGGTGTGGCGCGCTCCGAGAGCCGCAGTCGAGCCGGAGCGACCTCCCGGCGTCGCTGCCGACTTGCATCAGGTGCCCCGATCGAACGCGTCTCACCGGCATGCGCATACGCGGACGCTGAACGAATTCCGTCCACGCCGTCGCGATTGATTACGCGATGGCACACGTGCGCAGCCCGTCCCACCGATCTCGCACTTAGGCTTTTTCTTCTCATCCCGCGATTGCCCTTCGTGAGCAACACTGCACGCGTCTGGTGAAGCGGCGCGCTCGAACGAGCGCGTGGACCCGGTGAGACACGTCGAACGCGACGGCCGCGCTGCGAGCCGACGTGCGTCGTGCGTCCATTCGCCGGGCGCTCTTCGGGGCGACGAGGAGGAGAGGGAGGAGAGCCATGGTCGGTATCGAGAAGAAGGCGTACGTCCTCATGGTCGCGGCGGCAGCGGCGCTGCTCTCGGGTTGCGCTGACTACGACGACGACCCTTCTTCCGAGGAGACGCTCGAGAGCGAGGCAGTCGGCCAATCGATCATCAACGGCAAGCCCGCGTCCGAGTACACCGAGGCCGCCCTCATCAACGGACGTGGATTCATCTGCTCGGGCGCCATCATCGCGCCTCGCGTCGCGCTGACGGCAGGTCACTGCGTCAGCGGCTCTCAGTTCACGGTCGTCGCGCCCTACGTGAACAAGTCGGCGACCGCCACGAAGAAGTGGACGCCATACGTCTCGACGGGCAGCTACGTGAACCCCAACACGCTCGACGTCGCCGTCCTCGTGCTCGACACGCCCATCACGCTGCCTTCGTACCCGTCCCTGGCGAGCAGCAAGGTCGCGACCGGGACGACCGCGGTCAACGTCGGGCGCATCAACAACGGCCAGGCGTCGTACTCCCAGCTCTTCTACGGCAAGCCCGTGAAGCTGTCGGATGCGCCCGGCTTCCCGCTCGCCTACGGCTCCGAGGTGGTGATCCAGTCCGGTGACTCCGGCGGGCCGGTCTACGTGGGATCGGGAGCGAACCGCACGATCGTCGCCGTCAACTCGGGCGCCGGCGGCAGCAGGCAGGTCCTCGCGCGCGTGGACCTCGCGTACGACGAGATTCAGCGGATCATTGCGGACAACGGCGGCTTCGGCGGCTCGTCGTCGGGGCAGTAGGAGGAGTCAGCTCGAGGCTCCCGGCTGCGGGCTCCAGGCTCCAGGGCGCGCGCTCCGTGGGTGGACCGCTTGCCTGCGAATGCATCGGAGGCGTCGGTTTCATTCACGACGGGCCCGACCCGGCTCCGCACCCGCAGGAAGCCGCGGGGCGTACACACAGCCTCCACGCCGAATCCCTGGAGCCTGGAGCCTGGAGCCCGGAGCCTGATTACAGTCCCATCAACTTCGCCACGTAATACCGCATCGTCTCGGTGGTCCCGCCGCCGATGCGGATCAGGCGCTGGTCGCGCCACGCGCGGCCGATGCGGTACTCCTCGATGTAGCCGGCGCCGCCGTGGAACTGGAGGCACTGGTCCATGATCTCGGCGCCGATCTCGCCGACGAAGATCTTGGCCATGCTGATCAGCTTCACGGTGTCGAAGCTGATCGGGCCCTTCTTCACGTACCGCTCCTCGTTGTAGGCGTCGCAGGCCTTGTAGCTGAGCGCCTTGCCGGCCTCGAGCTTCGAGTACAGGTCGACGAACTTGTGCTGCCAGTACTCGCGCTTGATGATCGGCTTGCCGAACGCCTTGCGCTCACGGCCGTACGCGATCGCGTCCTCCATCGCGAGCTCGTAGCCGGCGCACGCGCTGATGCATGCGATGAGGCGCTCGGTCTGGAAGTTCTGCATCAGGTACATGAAGCCCTGATTCTCTTCGCCGAGCAGGTAGCGCTTCGGGATGCGCATGTCCTCGAACACGAGCTCGGCGGTGTCGCTCGCGTGGTTGCCGACCTTCTTCAGCTTCTTCGCGACGGTGAAGCCCTTCGTGTTCGTCGGGACGAGGAAGAAGCTGCAACCGTGCGCGCCCGCGTCGGGGTTCGTCTTCGCAAGCAGGGTCACGAAGTCGGCGCGGCAGCCGTTCGTGATGTACGTCTTCGCGCCGTTGATGACGTAGTCGTCGCCGTCTTTCTTCGCGACCGTCTGGATCGCGGCGACGTCGCTGCCCGCGTTCGGCTCGGTCACGCCGAGCGCCGCGATCTTCTCGCCGCGGAGCGCGGGCTTCAGGAACTCCTCGATCTGCTCCTTCGTCCCGAGATCGCTGATCACGGGCGTCGCCATGTCGCCCTGGACGAGCAGGCCCATCGAGACGCCGGCGGAGAGGCACTTCGGGAGCTCTTCCGCCTTCGCGACGCTGAACCAGTAGTCGCCGCCCGCGCCTCCGTGCTCCTCCGGATAGTGCGCCGCGAACAGGCCGAGCTCCCCGGCGCGCTTGAAGACGTCGTTGGGGAAGATCTCCGCCTTTTCCCATTCGTCCGCGAAGGGTGCGAGCTCCTTCTGCGCGAACTGACGAACGGTGTTGCGGAACTGATCGTGCTCCTCACGGAACGGGCTGGGCATGGTGAGCTCCTCCGACCGTCGGCTCGCACGCCGGATCGTCGGCGAGACGAGCGCTCACCGTTCTTTCGTACACGAAATATCTCGGGTCGAGAAGGAAATCCTCGGTGGGTTGCGACGCCGCTTCGTCCGTACGCAGCGATCCGCCGTCCACGGCGTGCGCACGAGCTCTTGCGCACGTGCTCCGCGGCGGGATCGTCGTGGAGCTACCGCTTGACGGCCGACGGCGGGACGGCGTTCGACACCGCAGGAGCCTCGCGGAGCGCTGCGATCAGCGCCTCCTTGTCCTCCTTCGTCATGCCCTTGTAGTGCTGCCACGGCATCACGTAGAGGTCGCGGCCGTCCTTGCCCTTCCCTTCCTCGAACACGCGACGGAGGTCGTCGTCCGAGTACGCGCCGATGCCCGTCGCCTTGTCGCTCGTGATGTTCGAGGCGATGGCGTAGCCCCTGTCGTTCGGGAGCGGGAACTTCATCCCTCCCGCGAGCTCCTTGCCCGGGATCTTCTCCATCCTCTCGTTCACGGAGTCGTGGCAGTCGTGGCAGGAGGCCGTCTTCAAGAGCCACTTGCCACGCGCCATCTTGTCCGAGGGAGAAGGCGCGGGCGGCGGCGGCTTGTCGAGCGGCTGCGGCACCGCGCGGATGAACATCGAGATCGGGAAGCTCACGCTCGGCTTGCCCGGATCGTTCTTGATGGGCTTCAGCGTCTTCAGGTACGCGATGATGTCGAGGACCTCGCCGTCGCTCAGCGTCTCGCGGTACGTCGTGTACGGCATCTGCGGGAACAAGGCGCGCCCGTCCTTGCTCACGCCTTCGCGGATCGCACGCGCGATCTCGCCGTCCGTCCATCCGCCCAGGCCCGTCTCTCGGTCGGGCGTGATGTTCGCCGCGCGGATGTGCACCGGGTAGTTCGGGATCTCTCCGAAGTCGCGCCCCGACCCGAGCCTGCCCTCGACGACGGGCTCGCCGGGCCGATCCTCCTGCACCTCGGAGTGGCAGCCGACGCACGCCGCGACGTGGTGCACGAGGTAACGCCCGCGCTCGATCGCCTCGGCGTTCGTGGGTGCCGTCATCACGGGCGCCGGGCGCGACTTCGGCGCGAGCACGTAGAACCTCACGACGATCCCGACGATGCCGAGGACGATCAGCGCGCCGAGCCCCAAGAGCACGCGCTTCACGATCTTCTTCAGCTTGTCCATGCCTACTCGCCCTCCCCCTTCCTGGCTGGATCGAAGCTGCGGATCTGACGAACGAGCGCGTCGATCTGCGCGTCGTCGAACGTCGTCCCGAATGGCGGCATCCCCGATCCCTTGCCGTTCCGGATGATCTGTTTGAGCTGTTCGTCCGTCCGCGAGCGCTGGAAATCACGATCGCGGAAGTCCCGCGGGGCGGGCCCCCCTTCGAACAACGGCAGCCCGCCCGAGCCGTCCACGCCGTGGCATCGCGCGCACGCGGCGGCGAACAGCTCGCGGCTCTCGGTCGTCGCCGCCTCCGAACGCTTGCACCCGCAAGCGCACGCCGCGAGAGCGACGAGCAACGAGGCGACGACGCGCATGTCGAGCATGCGACCTCAACCGTACGCGCGTGTCAATTCACACCGCGATCGTACGCGCGCTCGGTCCGTCGCGCGTCGCTCGTCTCGAGCCCCGAGACGATCAGCGGCGGGTCTTCTTCTTCGCGCCGGCCTTCTTCTTCGCAGGCGCCTTCCTCGCGGTCGCCTTCTTCGCGCCGGTCTTCTTCTTCGCAGGCGCCTTCCTCGCGGTCGCCTTCTTCGCGCCGGTCTTCTTCTTCGCAGGCGCCTTCTTCGCGCCGGTCTTCTTCTTCGCGGGGGCCTTCTTCGCCGCCGCCTTCTTGGACTTGGACGCGGCCTTCGCCTTCGACTTGGCGCCGGCCTTCTTCGCGCCGGCCTTCGCCTTCTTCGCAGCGGCTTTCTTCGCGGGCGGCTCTTCGCCCTCCTTCGACTCCGCCGTCGTGCCGACGGCCGGCTTCGCGGCGCCTGCCGTGCCGTTGATCGACGGGCGGACCACGGCGAGCCGCTGCGCCTCGCGCGCCTTCAGCGTGTCGCGGACCTTGTCGTCGAACTCGTCGAACTCGAACGGCTTGTCGATGTACGCGTCCGCCCCGTAGAGCGGGCTCGTCATCTGGTTCAGGTTCTCGCCGATCCCGGTCAGCATCACGACGCCCGTGTGGGCGAGCGCGATGTCCTCGCGGATCTTGCGACAGACCTCCCAGCCGCTCATGCCCGGCATCATCACGTCGAGCACGACGAGGTCCGGGAGGTGCTCGCGCGCGAGCCGCCAGGCCTCCTCGCCGTCGGACGCCTGGATCACCTCGAGCTTCGGATCGCTCATCGTCCGGAGGTGACGCGCGACGAGCTCCAACATGGAGGGCTCATCGTCGGCGACCAATACGAGCGGGGTGGAGGCTGCCATGGGCGGTACTATCGAGTGCACCCGAAGAAGGGTCAAGAGCCGTCGAGCTCAGGAGAGCCAATCACGTCGTCGGCGACGTCTTGCGCACACGAGCCTCGCGCTCGTCATGCGAAGATCCTGCGGCCTGCCGGCCGACGCCGAACAGGTGCGGCGCGCCCGCCCGGGCTATTCGCCGCGGAACTTGGTGGGCACGCGCGAGGTCGACTCGACGAGCTGCTTCGACGCGTTCACGTACTTGACCATGGTGGGCATGTGGCCCTTGGTCAGCTTCAGTTTCCCTTGCATGAGCGCCTTGGTCGGGTCGATCTCCTTCCGGATCACCTGCTTCCACTGCGCGTAGCTCGCGACCACGACGAAGGCGGCTTTCTCCGCCGCCTCCTTGGCGGGCATCAGCTTGCACTCGCGACAGCGGCCCTCGTGCACGTCGAGCCACATCGCCAGGTCCTCGGCGATGCCGAGCGCGGGATCCGCGGTGACGACCATGGCGACGACACCGTGCGTCCAGTCCTTGCCGGCCTTCGCGTACTCGGGGTTGGCGTTGATCGCGTCCTTGTACGCCGCGACCCACTCCTCGGAAGGGAAATCGAGCTCCGCCATGTCGCGCTCTATACCACGGACTCCCGGCCGATCGGCCGTCGCACGACGCGAGGCAAACTCTTCTCGTCGATGCAGCTCGTCGGTGGGACGGCCATGGTGTCGCTCGCCGTCGCTCGACAACGCGGACACGTTCGGCGAGGATCGAACGACGACCATGGCAGGCTCGAAGCGCAACGTCCCGTTCGCCGAGGCCGCCGGGTCGTCGGCGCCCGCCTCCGCCCGGCCCGAGCCCGGCCGTGAGCGCCGGACCGTCGTGCACGAACGCGGCAACAAGCGGCTCGACGCCGTGCTGGACTTCCTCGCGTTCGCCGCGCGTCCGATGCCGCTCGTATCGCTGCTCGACGAGGCTCCCCGTCGGATCGCGACGATCTTCGACGCGGACGTCTGCTCGCTCTACCTCGTGGAGGGCGACGGTCACGAGCTCGTCATGCGCGGGAACGTCGGCTTCACGGCGGACGCGCTCGGCAAGGTGCGCCTCGCGATCGGCGAAGGCATGACCGGTGAGGCCGTCGAGTACCTCCGCCCGGTGACGAGCGAGGACGCGACCACGCACACCGCGTACAAGCACTTCGACGATCTCGGAGAGGAGCGCTTCCCGATCTTCCTCGCGGTCCCGATCCGCGGGAAGTCCGGCCCGCTCGGCGCGCTCGTCGTCCAGCGCAGAGAAGGCGGTCCGCGCTTCGAGGACCGTGACATCGAGCTGCTCGCGACGCTCGGAGGCGTCATCGCCGCAGGCATCCGCCACGCAGAGCTCATCGACGCGCAGCGCGAGAAGCACGGGGCGATGCTCCGCAAGGCGGGCGGAGGGACGCGCAAGGTCACGTTGACCGGACGACCGTTCATCCCCGGGCGTGCGATGGGCGCGATCGCCGCGATCCGCCGGCCGTCGAGCGGCCGCTCGATGGAGCCGCCGCCGCTCCGAGACGTCCGCGAAGAGCAGAAGCTGCTCCGTGGCGCGTTCGACGTCGCCGACAAGGCCGTCCGCGGCCTCGCCGAGCGGGCGCGAGCGATGCGTCTCGGCGACGAGGCCGGCTTCCTCGCGACGTACCTCGACATCCTCGGCGACGCTCGGTTCCGCGGGCGTGCCGCCGAGCTCGTGGAGGAAGGCGGAGGGATCGGCGCCGCGCTCAACCGCGTGGCGCGCGAGGTCACCCGCACCGCGGCGTCGATCACGCGCGACGCGTTCCTCGAGGAGCGCGCCCGCGACATCGAGGATCTCTGCGACGCGCTCGTGATGCTCGCCAGAGCGGACAAGCGCGCCGAGCTCCCGCTCAAGGGCATCCTCGTCGGCGACGGGATCAGCGTCTTCGATCTCCTCGTCTCCGCGCGCGCTCACCCGGTCGGCGTGGCGCTCACGGATCGCGCGACCGGCCCACGGACGCGCGCCCTCCTCCGGTTGCTCGACGTGCCCGCGATCGTGGGCGTGGAGGGCCTCTTCAAGTGGGCCTCCGACGGCGACGTCGCGCTCCTCGACGCGGATCATGGCCTCTTCGTCATCAATCCGTCGCGGAGCGAGGTGGCCGCCCTCCGCGCGTACAAGAAGAATCGCAAGGCGAGCGAGGCGGGCGACGACGAAGAACGCTCGTGAAGACGTTCCGTGCGCGTGACGACGGAGCGAGTACACTAGGGAAGAACGAGGTAGGACTGGGTCCCGTTGACGGGCGGCAGCGGGACGAAACGACGGCAGCAAGAAGCTCCCAAGCTCCTCCTTCGCTGCGTGTCGATGGAAGGTGATGCTCTTGACGCAACGGCACGCCCGTCACGAAACGAAGCTCCCTGATCTCGTCGAGAGCGACGACGGTGACCGTTCCTCCATCACGGAGGTCAACGGGACCGTGGCGCGCTTCGAGATGGCCTACAGCCCGACCGCGAACGACCGGTTCGTCTTCGGACCGCCGATCTGGCAGCGTCTCCCCTCGCTCGCCTTCGTGGGGTTCGCCGGAGTCCTCGCGACCGCCGCGGTGCTCGCCCATGGCGCCGGAGCGAGCAACACGGCGCTGCACCGCTTCATCGTCGAGGAGAACCGGACGCCCCTCGTGTTCATCATCGTCGTCGCCGCGATCGCGACGTTCATCCGCTCCGGGCTGCAGGGCGTCGTCGTCACGAGCGACGGCGTCGAGACCCGCACCCTCTCGATGGGGTTCCCGCGCGTCAGGAAGTACCGTTGGGCGCAGATCGATCGGGTCATCCTCGATCGACACGACGTCCTCTTCGAGCTGTGGAACGGCAGCTACGAGCGGCTGCCGAAGGTCCGCGAGAGCGAGAAGATGGCCGATCTGATCGAGCGCGTCGCCGTCGGCCGAGGGCGGCAGGTCACGCGGCTCGACCCACGGCTCGGACGGTCCTGGTGATCACTCCACCTTCGTGACGGTCACGTCGTCGACGAAGAGGCACCGGCCGGATTCGGCCTCGGGGGATCCGATCGTGACCTCGAGGCGCGACGCAGGTTCCTCCAGCTCGAGCACGACCTCGAGGCGCTCCCATTTCTCGCGCACGGTGACGGGCTCGGCGACCGCCGAGACGAGGCCGTCGGATGTCGTGGCCTCCATCCGCGCCGTCGCCTCCGGCGGCGCCGCGGTGTTCGCGCGCTTGCGCACCCAAGCGGAGAGCACCCAGCGACCGGGCTCGACCGCCCCGAGCGCGCGCGACAGGCCGAGCGCGGGCGCGGTTCCGTTCGAGCAGACTTTGCACGAGTACCCACCCGAACGCGCCGGGATGGCTCGGATCGCTTCCCCTCCGAGCACCGGCCAACCGTTGCAGTCCGCGCTCGCCGGCTCGAAGCTCCAGGACAAGAGCGGCTCGTCGCGCTCTTCAGTCGGCGCCTCCGCCGCCTGGCCGTCGCCGGTCGCGTCGTCGCCGGTCGCGTCGTCTCGGGCGCCGGACGGCGTCTGCCGCTCCATCGCCGCACGATCCTGCGGTGCCTCGCCCGAGCAACCGAGGGCCAGCGCGGCCGCGACGAAGAGCCCAACGGGGGTGCGATCTCGGAGCACGAAGGAAACGTACCCCCGCGCGCCGCTGCCGCCGAGCGCCTCGTCGCTCGCGTTCGCACCTTCGTGCGGCCGCGCGACGACGAGGGCGCGACCATTCGACGTCGAGGCCTTCTCTCAGCCCGCCGCGGCGGCGCGCCACTCCGCGCGTGCGGAGGCGCGGAGCTCGTCGTCGACGAGCAGCTCCACCGCCGTGCGCGCGAGCGCCTTCGCTGCGGTGAGCGCCGTCGCGAGCCCGCGATCGCTCGCGGCCGCGTCGGCGAACGCGTGCTGATGGCAGAGCGCGACGTTCTCGTCGACGATCGCGAGGTACGGATGGATCGACGGCACGACGTGCGACACGTCGCCCATGTCCGTGCTCCCGGCGCCGACGCGCGCATCGGTCTCGCGCGCCGGACGGCCGAGGGCGGCGAGGTGCTCGCCGAAGCGACGCGCGATCGTCATGTTGTTGCGCATGTCGCGGTACCCCTGCCGCACGACGAGCTCGACCTCGACCTCGCTCGCGAGCGCGGCCGCCTTGGCGCAGCGCTCGACGATCCCGCGCACGCGCTCGAGCTCCTTCGTGTCGGGCGCGCGGACGCTGAACTCGCACGACGCGAGCTCGGGGATGATGTTGACGGCCTGTCCGCCGTTCGTGATGAAGCCGTGGACGCGGACGCCGTCGCGGAAGCGGACGCGCTGACCGTCGATCAGCCGGAACGTGTCCATGCACGCCTGGAGCGCGCTCTTCCCGTCGTGAGGCGCCGCCGCCGCGTGGGCGGGCGAGCCCCGGAACGTCATCGCGATCCACGTGCTCGCGAGCGCAGGGTGCGCGAGGATGTCGCGATCGAACGGGTGGAACATCATCGCGGCGTCGATGCCCTCGAAGACGCCGCCCTCGATCATCTTGATCTTCCCGCCTCCGCCCTCCTCCGCCGGCGTTCCGAGGAAGACGACCTGGCCCTTCGTGTCACCGACGACGGCGGCGGCGGCCAAGAACGCACCGACGGCGCTCGCCGCGATCAGGTTGTGGCCGCACGCGTGCCCGATCTCCGGCAGGGCGTCGTACTCGCCGAGGATCGCCACCTTCGGCCCCGACGCATCGCCCTTCTTCGCGCGGAGCGCCGTCGGCATGCCCGCGAGGCCGTGCTCGACCTCGAAGCCGCGCGAACGGAGGAGCTCGGCGATCCACGCGGACGCCTTGTGCTCCTCGAAGCGCAGCTCGGGATTCGCGTGGATGTCCCGTGAGAGCTTGGCGAGAGCGGCGCGCTCGCGTTCGACGGTGTCGTCGATGGCCTTGGAGAGCTCGGTGGGAAGCATGGGGGCTGCCGGTACCAGCGCGCCCGCACCGGCGCAAGGAATGCTATGAAGACGCGGATGTCCGCCCCTGCCACGTCTCCGCTCCGTCGGCGCGCGTGCCGCCCCGGCCGGCGCTCGGCGATCTCGCGCGCAGCTTCGTCGCTCGCGGTGATCGCGGCGATGACGGCGTGTCGCGATCAACCCTCGGCGGCACCACCTCCGATGCCGAGCACGCCGCCGCCCGAGGATCCCGCCAAGGCGGTGCTCGAGAGCGCGTCCGAGCCTCTGCCGCCGACGTCGAGCACGCGTCCGTTCGTCCCCGAGCGGGTGCACGGCTCCGGCGCCGCGATGGGCACGCACGTCGCATTCGCCGCCTACACGACGCCGACGGTCGACGCGGCGAAGACGCGAGAAGCATTCGATGCGGCGCTCGCCGAGATCAAGCGCATCGAGGCCTTGATGACGACGTGGCGACCGGACAGCGAGGTCTCGCGCATCAACGCAGCGGCCGGAAAGTCCGCCGTGCAGGTGAGCGACGAGACGTTCTTCGTCATCAAGGAGGCCGTCCGCACGAGCGAGATCTCCGACGGCGCTTTCGACATCACCTTCCAGACGCTGCACGGCCTCTGGAAGTTCGACGAGGATCTCGATCCGCATCCGCCGTCCGAAGCCGCGATCAAGGCGCGGCTGCCCTTCGTCGGCTGGCGCAACATCAAGCTCGACGAGGGCAACAAGAGCGTCATGCTCACGAAGGAGAAGACGAAGATCGGGCTCGGCGGCATCGCGAAGGGATACGCGGTCGACATGGCGGTGAAGGTCCTCGAGCGCGCCGGCCTCACCTCGTTCTTCGTGCAGGCGGGCGGTGACCTCTTCGCGCGCGGCAAGAAGCCCGACGGCACCGAGTGGCAAGCCGGCATCCGCGATCCGCGCGGCCCCGAGGGCAAGTGGTTCGCGAAGATCGGCCTGAGCGATCACGCCTTCAGCACCGCGGGCGACTACGAGCGCGCCTACGTGGTGAACGGCAAGCGGTACCACCACATCATCGATCCCCGCACGGGCCAGCCGGCGACGAAGTGCAGGAGCGTGACGATCTGGGCCCCGACGGCCCTCCTCGCCGACGAGATCGACGACGCCGTGTTCATCCTCGGCCCGGAGAAGGGCATGCAGCTCGTCGAGTCGATCGAAGGCGTCGGCGCGGTCATCGTCGACGCGCACAACAACGTCGGCATCAGCAAGCGGCTGCAAGGGAAGGTGCAGATCGTGGCGGCGCCGAGCGAGGGGATTTAGGAGTCCTCAGTCCTCAGTCCTCGGCGAGAGCGGCCTGCGGCGTAGCCGTGAGGTTCGCGCTCGCTCGACACCGCGAAAGCCACCAGTCGAGCACGCCTTCGTGCTCGTGCTCGTGCTCGTGCTCGTCCCGCATACGCGGGGACCAAGGTCTCCAGACTCCAGCTCCAGTCTCCAGCAGCCACTCCCTGCAACGCTTCCAGACGCCCGAAGAGGAGCAAAGAAGCCCGGAAAGCCGAGGACTGAG
>CALFEQ010000003.1 GCA_937949945.1 uncultured Myxococcales bacterium | reverse complement strand
GTCGTCCTCGGTTTCGACGGCGCCGGTCCGCTCGAGGCCACGTGGGACTTCACGATGCTGAAGCTCGGAGGGGAGGACGCCAAGCCGACGGCGAATGCGGACGTGATCGACGCCATCCTCGAGCTCATCGGGAAGGTGAACACCGCGCTCGGGCCCTCGGCGTACCCGGGATACGCGGCCGACGTGGCGGCGATCAAGGCGATGCTCGCGACGATGAAGACCTGGTCGGCGTGACGGACCACAAAAAAGAAGGGGAAGAGAAGACAATGAGCACCGAAAAAGCGAAGGAGAGGAGCAGCTACCGGACGGCGAAGGATCAGGAGCGCTTGCAGCGCGCCGCCGAGCTCGTGGCGCGCCGGCAAACCGCCTTCGACGAAGCGAAGGCAGCGCTCGCGGCCGCCGAGGCGGCGTTCTTCGACGATCCGTCGGACAAGCACGCCACGAAAGCGAAGGAGGCGCGTCGCGCGCTCGAAGATGCGATGCGCGATCTCGAGCTCGCGAGGGCGCACGCCACGAAGGTCGAGCGCGACGTCGCAGCTGCAGAGCGCGAAGCGATCCTGAAGGAGATCGCGCGGCGCGAAGCGATCCTGACGGAGATCGTCGACGAGGAGGCTCGCGAGCGCGCCGTCGAGCTCGCGGTTCTCGCCGTGGCGCTGCGCCGGAGGACGGTGGAGCGGGCCGAGCAGCGACGGGCAGAGATCGCGGAACTGAACGAGCTGCGGCGTCGCGTCGGTGCGCCCGTCGAGGACGTGCGCGCGCTGGACAGCTTGGTCGCCGACGCTGTCGAGCAGATGGCCGAGCTCGGGTTGGCCGCCCAAGCGCAGCTTGGGGTCCGTGTGGGACTGACTGGCCGTGCTGCTCGATACATGCCGTACTGGAGTGCGGCTGGTCCCTGGGAAATCGGACCGAAAGAGTTCATGACGGGCGACGAGCACGTCGGGCGTGACGGGAAGCCGATCGTCTTCGAAGCGAAGCGGCTGCTCGAGCGCGTGGCGAAGCGGCGCGCGGCGGCCGAGCCTCGCGTCGGGGTCGCGAGCCTCGGCAAGGCTGCTGCGGTGGTGGCGGCGGGCGTCGCCGCTGCGTTCACGATCATCGGAGGTTGAGCATGAAGACGATGACCAGGCGGCGTGCGAGCACGGTGGGCGCCGCGGATAGAAAGGGGCCGAGCGTTCGCGATGCGATCGGGGCGCTCGCGGTGTTGCTGGAGCTGCCGCTGGAGTTGCCGCCCGACGACGATCGGCGGCGTGGCGAGACACCGTCGCTTAGCGACGAGCGGCGGCTTCGGGAGCAGCAGAAGCGGCGGGACGAAGCGGTCGACATCCTTGTCGACTTCTTCAACCACGCGCTCGACGCCGAGCAGGAGCAGGAGATCGCTGCGGAGCAAGGCGCCGAGAAGTTCCAGGCCGCGCGCGATCGCCTCCTCGCGCTCCGAGCTCGCGCCCAAAGCCAGAAGGCGTCGGCGACCGGCGGCGGCAAGCTGAGGGTCACTCCGAGGGGCGGGAGGGCGCGTCCCCACGCCGTGCGCGACACGTTCTCCGAGTGGGTCGAAAAAGCCGCGCGAAACACGATGAGCTCGCTGCGGAGGTGAGCCGCCATGGCCCTCAACGCGAACGAGCTCGGCGCGGAGATCGCCCAGCGTATCGAGGATGCGAGATCGGAGATCGTCGCGCTCTTCGTCAACGGTCAGATCCTCGATGGCCAGACGAAGATCTGGTCCCTGGTCGCCGCGGCGATCATCGACCACCTCAAAGCGAACGCGGAGATCACGCCCGACGGCACGCCGGCGATGACTGCCGGCGGGGACCCCGTCACGGGGAAGGCAAGGATCAGCTGAGCCGCGCGGCGCGTCGCGGTCATCGGCCACGACGGGCGCACGCGTCGCCGCGCTCAAAGCGCACGGCTCGCTACGCGAACGAGGAGAATCAAGATGAACAGCACGAACCAACACCGAGCGAGCTCGCTCACGGTCGCCCGCGCGGCGGTCGACGTCTCTTCGGCCGGGCAGTCCCCGCTTGTCGAGCGTCCTGCGCCCGGGAAGGCTCCCGCGGCATTCCGGATCTGGGCGCACGGCCCGATCGAGGTCGACGGAGAGACGTTCTACTTCACGAGACGCAGCGCGCGGCTCTTGCTGGCGGAGCAGAGGTCTCGAGGACGGCTCTACAGCTTCGACTTCGACCACCGATCGCTGCTCTCGGACGTGTCGCCGGAGGCGGCAAGTGCCGCTGGATGGCATCGCCTCGAGGTGCGGTACGATCGGAACGGGAACCCCGAGCTCTGGGCGGTGTCGTGCGAGTGGACCGACGAAGCGCGGGCCGGGCTCGAGGCAAGGCCGCCGCGGTGGCGGTACTTCTCGCCGTGCTTCGAGGTCGACCCGTCGACGCAAGAGATCGTCAGCTACACGAACTGCGCGCTGACGAACAACCCGAGGACTCACGGCATCCCGGCGCTCGCTTCGGCGGCGCCACGCTCCGCGTCGTCGGGGCGGCTGGCCCAAGCTCGCGCCCGAGTTGCCGCACTCGTCGCGAGAGCGAAGCTTCCGGCCTCGAAGACGACGGCGGCGGGGCGCAGCGCTTCTGCATTCGAACGCGTCCGTGACTTGCAGCGTCGCGCCGCCGGGGCAGGAAGCGATTCCGCGCTCGAGCGCA
>CALFEQ010000002.1 GCA_937949945.1 uncultured Myxococcales bacterium | reverse complement strand
TCCTCGCGCGTGCAGGCGGTCGAGAAGGTCACGGCGGCGAAGTACAGCGTGCTCATCGTCGGCAGCCCGCTGATGGCCGAGGCGCTCCTCGACGAGGAGCTCGACGCCGGCGCGAGCGCGACGTTCACCTGCGAGAGCACGCCCGACGCGCACGCGGCCTACGATCTCGTGCGCACGACCGAGCCCGACCTCGTGCTGCTCGACGCGGATCTGTCCGGGGCGGCCGAGCTCGTCGAGTCGCTCATGGACGATCCGCTCACCGAGGCGGTGCCGATCGTCGTCGTCGGCAGCTTCCTCGAGCCGGGCGAGGCCGCGAAGTTCATCGCGATGGGCGTCGCGAAGACGGTGAGCAAGCCGACGTCGCGCGAGGCCCTGCGCGCCGTGTGCGAGGAGACGCTCTCGCCCGATCACGGCGCCGTCTCCGCGCAGGCGATGCTCGGAGAGCCGACGCTCGAGGAGCTCGGCGAGCGGCTCGCCGCGGAGCTGAAGGAGGCCATCGTCGGTCGCGCGGATCCGGCGGCGCGCAATCGGCGGATCCCGCTCGGACAGGGCACCGAGGTGCTCGGCGCGGTGTGGGGCGCGATCGCCCGCGTCCGCGAGGTCATCACGTCGCGCACCGACGGCCACGTCCGGTTCGCGGGCGGCCCCGAGGGCGCGATCACGCCGGCGCTCTTGCTCCACGAGCCCGAGGTCGCCCGCTCCGATCGCATGCGGACGCGCCGCGGACCGGCCGCCGAGGTCCGGCTCTCCGGCCGTCGCGTCGTCGTCGCCGACGACGACCCGGGCGTCGTCTGGTTCCTCGCCGACCTGCTCAAGACGGCAGGCTGCGTCGTCCACGAGGCCTTCGACGGGCAGCAGGCCCTCGAGCTCGCGTACAAGACCTCGCCCGACCTCGTCATCAGCGACATCCTGATGCCGAAGCTGGACGGGTTCTCCCTCTGCCGCGCGCTCCGGCGCGACGTCGCCCTCCGCGACACGCCGGTCATCCTGCTCTCGTGGAAGGAGGACCTCCTCCAGCGCGTGCGCGAGCTCGGCGCAGGCGCCGCCGGCTACGTGCGCAAGGAGAGCGACACGCGCGCGATCATCGCCCGTGTGCGCGAGGCGCTCCGCGTGCGCGGCCGCATCGAGAGCCGGCTGCGCGAAGAGGGCGAGGTCCGCGGGCGGCTCGACGGTGTGAGCATCCGGACGCTGCTCGAGATCGTCTGCGCCACGCGGCCCGAGGCGCGCGTCTCCGTCCGCGACGCGACGTTCCTCTACGAGGTCGAGATCCGCTGGGGCGCTCCGCACCGCGCCACGCGGACGGACGGGGAAGGGAATTTCCTCCGCGGCTCGAAGGTCCTCGCGCACCTGCTCGGCGTGAGCGCGGGGCGCTTCACCGTGACGACGAGCACGTCGCCGATCGAAGCCGAGCTCGACGGCAACCTCGCCTCGCAGCTCGCCAAGCCGATCGCCCGCGCGCGCGCGGCGATGTCCGTCCTCACCGGCCCGCAGATGCACGCCGTCTCGCGGGTCCGCATCGACGAGGAAGCGCTCTCCGATTACCTGAAGGCCACGCCCGAGCGCGCGCGTCTGGTCGCGCGCCGCCTCGCCAACGGCGCTCCGCCGCGCGAGCTCGTGGCGTGCGGAAGCTGCGAGCCGGCGCTCCTCGACGACCTGCTCTGCGAGCTCTCCGCGCGAGGCCTCGTCACGGGCATCGAGGGAGCCGACGGCGAGGACCTGCTCGGGCCGGCGTTCAACGCGCTCATCGAGCACACCGACGCGCGCGCGGCGCTCGCGCCGAAGACGGCCACGCCGTCGCCGGTCCCCGCGCTCACCGAAGCGCTCTCCGAGCCCGCGGCCCCGTGCACCCCCGAAGCGCCCGAGGCGCAGCGGATGAGCCCCACGCCGGTCCCCGCGTCGTCGCTCGAGGACGCGGTGCTCCGCGAGGTGATCCACCGCTCGCCGGAGCCCGCTCAGGCCGCTTCGACGAGCGATCCGCCGAGCGCGATCGTCGACCCGCAGTCGCTCCGCCCGCGCAACTCGCCGCCGCCTCCCGAGGTCGAGGAGGAGTACGGCACGCCGCCGGCCGAGCAGATCCTCGCGCTCGGTGAGCCCACCGTCATCGACGACACCGTGGTCTACGCGGAGCGCTCGGCGTCGATCCGGCCGCCCGCGGTCGACGACTCGGAGGACGAGGAAGAAGCCGGTGAGGTTCCCGCTCCGCAAGACGCGACGGACAGGAACGACCTCACGCCGTTCGCATCGGTGACGAGCGAGGACACGACGCCGACGCCGACGCGGAAGAAGTGGCCGATGGTCGCGTTCGTCGCCGCCACCGGCGTGGTCGCGTGGGCCGTCCTCCACTTCTCGACGGCCGGCGGCAGCGCGCCGGTGCAGAACCAGATGCACAACCTGACCCAGCCGCCGCCCGCGGAGACCCCGTTGCCGCCGCCCCAGACGACGAGCACGGCGAAGGCGCCGGCGGACGAGAAGGGCGGCAAGGGCGACGAAGCGAAGACCGACGAGCCCACGGCGGCCGCGCAGGACGCTCGGCCCGCCACGCGCGACGCAGCCGAGGGCGCGGTGCCCGCCGCCGACACGCCGTCGGCGGGCGACGGCAAGTCGCGAAGCTCCGCCCGCGCGGACGAACCGAAGTCCCGCACGGGCAAGCCCGCCGCGGACGAGCGCGATTGCACGATCGACCGCCACTCGAGCCGCGTCGCGCACCTGAAGCTCTGAGCGCACGGGCCGGCGGCTTTGTCGCCGGCTTCGTTCGCGGTAAGAGGCCCGGCCATGCGGCCTCCGCGGACGGCGCCCCCGATCGTCGGCCATGGCCCCGCACATGGCGGGCGCCACGGGCGACGCATGGCCGCGTACGCCGCCGTCCTCGCGCTCGCGTCCGCGACCGGATGCTCGCGCTGCGGCTCGAGCGACCCGCCGTCCGGCGGCGCGACGACGTCGCTCGCCGCGAGCGGGACGCCGAGCATCAAGAGCGCGAAGGCGACCGACGCTCCGCGCGAGGCCGCGCTCATCGACTTCCTCGGCACGAGCGACGACTGCACCTTCGGTCATCGCGGCGTGCTCCTCGACCTCGGGGACACGACGATGCGCTCGCGCATGTCCGGTCCGCGCATCTCACCGCCGGACGTCGAGGTGCGCGAGCACGCGGGCGCGTCGTGGGTCGCCGTCCGATCGAGGTCGCTCGAGCTCTCGTTCGTCTCCCCCGCCGAGCTGAAGTCGGACGCCGGCATCGTGGTCGAGGCGCGCGTGCGCGGCGGCATCGCGCGCAGCATCTCCGTCTACCTGAACGGCAAGCCCATCGGCGCGCTCTCGCTGTCGAAGGGCGAGACCACGATCGTGGCCGCTCGCGCGCAAGGCGTCGTGATGCGCGGGACGAACGAGCTCCTGTTGCGATTCAACGGCGGCCCCCGCTCGTCGTCCGACGACCTCGCCGAGATCGACTGGATCCGCGTCGGCCCGAACGACGGGGACGCTCCCTACTCCGCGCCGACGCGCAACGACGCGATCACGACGGTCTCCATCGGAGGGACCTCACGGCGCGCCGTCTCCCTCCGCGCGCCCGGCTTCGCGCGCTGCACCGCGTTCCTTCCGAACGGCGCCGTCCTCGAAGGCTTCATCGGCGCGAGCGGCGGCGAGGCCGAAGCCGAGGTGCGCGTGCTCGTCGATCGCGCCGAGCCGCGGATCGTCGGGAGCTTCCACCTCGGAGGCCCGACGGATCCGCCGGGATGGCGGCCGATCGCCATCCCGCTCGGCGACGTCGGAACGATCGCCGGGGTCGAGCTCGTCGCGAAGAGGAGCTCGAAGGGTGCGCGCGTCGCGTTCGCCGAGGCGCGCGTGGTGCTCCCGAACGACGCGCGCGCCGAGCCGGTCGCCGACGCGTCCATGCCGAAGGTGCGCGGCGTGATCGCGGTCGTGATGGGGTCGATCTCGCGCCGCCTGATCGGCCTCCACGGCGGCTCGATCGCCATGCCGGAGCTCGCCGCGCTCGCCTCCGGAGGCGGCGCCGTCTTCGAGGCGCACCGCGCCACCTCGAGCTGGGCGAGCGGCGCGGTCGGCTCGATGCTCACCGGCCTCTCGCCTCGCGCGCACGGCGCCTCCGACGCGGACGCGGCGATCTCGCCGTCCGTCGTCACGGTGGCGCAGGCGGCGCGCCAGGCCGGCATCGTCACGGCGATGTTCACGGCGAACCCGACCACGACGGAGCCTTACGGCTTCGCCCGCGGATGGGAGACGTTCGTGGCGCGCCTGCCGGACGAAGAGACGGAGGCGACCGCCATCTTCGACGACGTCGGCCGCTGGCTCGAGGCGCACAAGGACGACCGGTTCTTCGTGCTCGTGCATGCGCGAGGCGGACATCCGCCGTGGGACGTGACCAGCGAAGAGCTCAAGGAGCTGCCGCCCGCGGACTACTCGGGCGGCCTCGAGCCGAAGCACGCCGGCGAGGCGCTCGCGAAGGCACGCAGGTTGGGCGGCGGTCGCCTGTTCACCGATCCCGATCGCGAGCGCGCGTTCGCCCTCCACGGCAAGGCGCTCGCCGCGCACGACGCGGCGCTCGGCTCGCTCGTCGGCCGCGTACGCGCGCTCGGGCGAGACAAGGACACGCTGTGGATCGTCACCGGCGACATCGGCGTCGACGCCGCCGCGCACGTGCCCTTCCTCGAAGACGAGGCGCTCGTCGAGAGCGCCCTCGCGGTGCCGCTCGTGCTCCGCGCGCCCACGAAGGCGCCGCGCGAGCGCGTGTCCGCGCCCACGAGCGGCGTCGACGTCGCGCCGACGATCCTCGAGGCCTTCGGGCTGCCTCCGCCGGCACGGGTCGAGGGCGAGAGCCTCTGGAAGATCGCGGCAGGAAAGAGCCCGAGCCTGGAGCGCCCGCTCATCGCCGCGACCACGACGCGCTTCTCCGTGCGCTGGGGCCCGTTCGTGCTCCTCGGCGCCCGCGAGCGGGAGGTCAAGGTCTGCGATCTCTCGCTCGACCCCGACTGCGTGAGCGACGTCCGCCCGAGCCACCCCCTGGCGGCAGAGGCCCTCCGCTCCCTCGCCTGGCGCGAGCTCGTCGTGAAGCGGCAGGCGGCCGGAGGCGCGCAAACCCAAGGGAATCCGCCGTCGGGGCCCAAGGTGGTGGCCGACGGCCCGACCTCAGCCGCCCTGCGCGCCTGGGGCCGATGAGCCCGCCTCTCGAAGCAAGCTGAAATCCGGCGAGGAGCGTGCTAGGTCTGGCGGCTGCGTCACTGGAGAGGTGACCGAGTGGCCGAAGGTGCATGACTGGAAATCATGTGTACGGGCAACCGTACCGCGGGTTCGAATCCCGCCCTCTCCGCCGAGATGACTGACTGGAGTCTCCAGACTCCAGTCTCCAGCAGGTGACCGTTCCCGGACGACGTCCGCCGAGCGTGGACGGTCCCTGCTCTCCCGAGCGCAGTCCCAGAACCCCTCGACTGGAGCCCGGAGCCCGGAGCCTGACCTCACTTCGGCTCCACCCGCGGGCACCCCGCGATGATCCTCACGTCGAGCACGTCCCCGTTCATCACGCGCTCGCACGCTTCTCCGACGAGGGTGACCGTCTTGCCCTCGATCGTCCAGCCGTTGGTCGGCTCGTACGGGAGGATGACGTCGTCGAGGTAGACGTTGACGAGCTGCGGATCGGCCGGCGGCTCCTTCAGCTCGAACACGCACGTGCCCGCGATCTGGGCGGCGATCTTCTTCAGCGCGGCGAGCATGACGGTCTCGGACGCGCTGTCGACCGCGTAGTACTTCGGCGTGCCGCCTCGGGCGGTCCCACCGGCCTCCGCCATCTGATCGAGCAGCGCCGCGTACGGGGCCGCGCCGGGGAGGCCGACGACGTACGTCGGGATGCCCGCGCTGCGCAGCGCGCCGATCGCCGCGAGCGTGCGCGGACCATCGTTGCAGTTCTCGCGGAAGCCGTCCGGCGGCTCGCAGCAGTTGAAGGGGCCGTACTTCGGGCACCCCATGACGTTCTCGATGTTGAGCTGGCACTGGTCGAAGCCGCAGGTCGCGTTCGCGTTGCAGTTGGGCGCGCCGTCCGTCGCCAGGATGACGAACTTCCGACCTGCGATCGTCCCGAGGTCGCCGAGCACTCGCTCGAGCGTCGCCGCGGTGGGGGTGCCGCCGTTCGGCGTCACGCGGGTCACCGAGAGGAGCTTCTGCGTGGCCGGTCCGTCGGCGCCCGACGACGGAGGATCGCCGTTGCGTACGCCCATGACCTGCGTCCCCGGCGCGCACGGATCGGAGCCCACGGCCGGGAACATCGTCGCGCCGAAGTTCGCGCGTGGGCCGAGGTTGCGCATGATCGTGGCGACAGTGCGCCGGACCTGGTTCCACTTGTCCGGATTGGCCATGCTCGCCGATCGATCGAGGACGAAGTAGATGATCGGCGGGTCCACGTAGAGCGGGACGTCGACACAATCGCAATGCGAGCCGTCCGGAAGGCTCCCGCAGCCCGGCGGCTTCGTGTCTCGAGGGTCGGGATGATCGAAGACGTCGCCTCCGCCGCTCCCTCCGGACGCCGACGCGCTTCCGTGGGTCACGGGCGGCCGCTCGGTTCCGCAGCCCGTGGCGAGCGCGAATGCCAGGCCGAAGGCACCAAGCGCGATTTTCGAGCCGAGCTTCGGCCGCACATGGAAAGGAATAGCAGAACCGCGGTATCGGGCGACATGACGGAAGCTTCGAAGCCGGCCTCTTGTTGTGCTCTCGTTGGTGGGCCGACCTGGCTTCGATGCGCTCCGATCCGATGCGCGACCGTGGAGGACCGAGGACCCGAGTGGGAATGACGCTCGCTCGACTGCGTGCCCTCTTGCTCGTGCTCGCGGGGCTGCTCTGGGTCGCGGGCTGGCCGGGGGCCGCCCTCCGTGCGGCGCCGGTCGACCTCGTCGCGCCTTCCGTGCCGGAGGAGATCACCGGTCGCGACGGGATCCTCGACGTCGTCGTGCACGTCGCGGACGAGCCGTCGAAGAAGGACGACGACGACATCCGGGACAAGCCCGTGCTCGCCGGCGCGCGGGTGCGAGCCTTCGCCATCCTCGACGGACGCGCCCACGCCGCGGGCGAGGCCGAGACCGACGAGACGGGGCGAGCGACGCTCCGCGACCTGCCCGAGGCCGAGCACTGGGTCGTGGCGGAGGCGCCCGGCCGCGCGCGCGCCTCGCAGATGGTGGTCGTGGTCGCCGGAGCGAGGAGGCTCGATCTCGAGCTCTTGCCGGAGCACGTGCTCGAGGTGCTCGTGAAGGACGAGGCCGGCGCGCCGGTGAGCGGGGCGGAGATCGAGGTGCGCGGGCCCGACCCGTTCCCGGTCGGCGCGCGTTCCGGGAGCGACGGTCGTGCGCGCGTGGGGCGCCTCGGCGAAGGCCCGTACACCGTCACCGCGCGTGCGCCGGGCTTCGAGGAGGTGACGAAGCGGCGCGTGCCCGAGGGCGAGGTCGCCGTGATCGTCCTCGGCAAGCAGGGCGCGCTCGTCGTCGAGGTCGTGAGCGAGGACGGCTCGCCGGCGGCGTCGGCGCGCGTCCTCGTCGGCTCGCCGGCGCTCGGATCGGCGCGCGTCACCCAGACCGACGGTGAAGGCAAGGTGCGGATCGCCGGCCTCGATCACGGGAGCTACGCGCTCCGCGCCGTGAGCGGCACGCGCGTGTCGCCGATCGAGGTCGGCGTGGTCCTCGCCAAGGGCGAGGAGAAGCCGGTCCGGTTGGTGCTCGGGCCGGGCAGGATGATCACGGCGCACGTCGTCGACGCCGCGACCGGCGACGACGTGCGCGACGCCAGAGTGACGCTCGCCGAGAGCGGGCTCTCGCCGTTCCCGCTCGACGGCGTCACCGACAAGCACGGCCGCGTGATCCTCGGACCGATCGCGCGCGGGCCGGCCACACTCTCGGCGCGCGCGGACGGGTTCGTGCCGAAGCCGGCGGTGGCGATCGACGAGGACACGGGCTCGGAGGTGAAGGTCGCGCTCTCGCGCGGCGGCACGCTCGTCGGGAAGATCACCGACGCGCGCGGCTACGCCGTCGACGGCGCCACCATCCGCGTCGTCGGCACCGATCTCGACGGCATGCCGATCGACGAGGATCCCTCGCGCTGGTCCTTCCGCGAGGCGCACTTCACGGCGAAGCTCGCGGGGCCTGCGCCGCTCATCCCGGCCGGCGAGCTCGGGGTCATGCCGGGGCCCGTGCCGCCGATCCCGCGCGGGCCCGTGATCGGCCTCTCCTTCGGAGGCAGCACCCAACCGGGGCCCGGCGCCACCATCCAGACCTCGACCGTCCAGGCCGAGCCGTGGGTCTCCGCGCGCGACGGGACGTTCCGCGCGACGCCGGTGACGCCCGGTCGCGTGCGCGTCGTCGTGCACCACCCGCAGTACGTCGAGGCGATGAGCGAGATCGTGCTCCTCCGGTCGAACGACGAGGCGCGCGTCGACGTCGTCCTCCAGCGCGGCGGCGATCTCGAGGGGCGCGTCGTGGACACGCGCGGCCGTCCCGTCTCCGGCGCGCACGTGACGGCGCTCGCGACGCGCGGATCGTTCGAGCACATGACGCGGACGGGCACGGACGGCTCGTTCGCGTTCGCCTCGCTGCCGGAGGCCGTCACCATCCTCGTCGCGCGCGACGAAGACCCGACGGCGGTCGCGGCGCGCGTCGAGGTCACGATCCCGGAAGCCCGCAAGAAGACGATCGTGATCACGCTCCCCGAGCCGCGGCCCGCGCTCCCGGTGAGAGTCGTCGATCGTCGCAACGACGGCGTCGACTTCGCGCAGGTCTCGGCCGTCTCGCTCGATCCGAACGAGGCGGTCCGCGTCACCGCGTTCACCGACGCACGCGGTCGCGCGGAGCTCGCCGGCGCCAAAGGGCTGTCGCTCCGCGTCGAGGTGCGCGCGCCCGGTCACGCCGCGAAGGTCGTGACGACGACGCCGGACATGGCCGAGCTGGTCGTCGTGCTCGCGCCCGCCGAGAGCGTCACCGGAGAGGTGACCACGCGCAGGCGAGAGCCGCTCGCGGGCGCGGAGGTCGCGCTCTACACCGAGTCGGGCGTCCGTCACACGCGCACGAACAAAGAGGGGACGTTCACCATCGGCGACGTGCCGCCGGGCCCCGCGCGGCTCCGCGTCCGCATGGCCGGCCACGCCCCGCAGGAGAGGGCGATCACGATCGAGGAGCGCGGCGGCCGCAAACCGACGGAGGTGAAGCGCTTCGAGCTCGCGGAGGAAGGCGTCGTCGAGGGCGTCGTCGTCGACACGCGCGGCGATCCGATCCCCGGCGCGCGCGTCGCGAAGGACGCCGTGCCCACGTACCTGCCCGTCGGCGCGAAGCCTCACGGGATCGCCGTCACCGACGGCAAGGGCCGCTTCCGCCTGGGCGAGCTCGCCGAAGGTGTGATCACGCTCGAGGCGTACGCCGCCGACGTCGGTCGCGCGCGGCGATCCGACGTGAGGGTCTCGGCCGGCCGAACGACGGACGGCGTGAAGCTCGTCATCACCGGCGAGGCGAGCTCGAAGGAGCCTCTCGCGACGGGCGGCGTGGCCGTGACGCTCGGCGAGACCGCGCCGGGGCTCGAGGGCCCGGAGGTCGTCATCGTCTCGGTCGCCGAAGGCAGCGAGGCGGAGCGCGGCGGCCTCGTGGCCGGCGACGTCCTCGTCGAGGTGGGCGGCGCGAAGGTCGCCTCGATCGAGGAGGCGCGAGCGCGCCTGTCGGGACCCGTCCACGACGACGTCCTCGTGAAGGTGCGCCGCGGCGAGCGCGTGCTCTCGCTGCGCATCGCGCGCGAGGCGGTCAGGCGGTGA
>CALFEQ010000001.1 GCA_937949945.1 uncultured Myxococcales bacterium | reverse complement strand
CGCCCTGGCCCTCGCGATAGAGCTTCGCGGACTCGATCAGCCAGAAGAAGAGCTCACGACCGGTGACGCTCTCCTTCAGATCCATGACCTTGTCCCAAAACAGATTGCGCGTGATGCGCTCACTCGAGCCGTCGATGAGCGTGTTCAGCCGCGTCTCGAAGTTGTGAATCCACGTCGGAGTAATCTTCATGGCCTACTCACCCTCCTCCCGGCTCGCCCTGCGGACCGCGAGGTCCAGCGGAGACGTCGACCCAGACGCCCTCGCTCGTGACGTCGTAGACGATCCCGGTGAACGACTTCGTGCTGTCGGCCGTGACCGTCTGATCGTCGAGCTGGTAGCAGGGCCGCTCTCGGTCAGTGATCGCGAGCGCGGACCCGCCGCTGTCGTTCACCTGGAGCAACAGCGTCCGGTCGCGCAGAAAGTCGATGTTGGCCCACTTCGCTCCGTCCGCGCCTCCGGTGTTGTCGACCGTCTCGGCGAACACCCCGACGGGGACCTCCGTCGCGGCGCCGGTGGCCGGGCAGTAGAACCCATCCGCGTCGCACGCCGCGCGCGCGCCCTTGAATGCCTTCACGTTCGACGCGAGCGGACGCTTGTCGTAGCGCACCTTGCGGATCGATCCGCGCCTCTCTCTATCCAGAGCCGTCATGATCAGGCCTCCTTGTTCTCCGCATGCGCGGATCGGTGAGCCCGCACGTCAGACGGGCGGTTGATGGGGTGGACGAACGCGCCATCCTCACGGCGGTACGGCGCGCGGTATCCGTTGGCCTTCAGCCCCATCGCCCGATCCATCTCGTCGGCGATGCGCTGATCCTCGGGAGTCATGATCATGCCGCTGCCCTGACCGTCGCCGCGCGTCGCCTTCGGCGTGAGGTCCGCCGCCGGGTTGCGACGAGGAGCCACTGGAAGCGCGGCGAGCGCCTCGCGCACGAACGACAGCGGCTTGTCCTTCAGCGTCGCGAGGAACTGCTCGGGCAGGTCCTTCCGGGCGGCCAGGAGCCGGTCGCGTTCGGTCGCTTCGGCGACTGCCGCGATCTTCGCATCGACGATCCTCTCGATCGTCTTCGCGTCGACGGCGACGTGTGCACGAGCCTCCTCGCGCTTCTCTTCCTCCTCGGCGTCCTTTTCCTCTTCGTAGTCCTCGGACGACGGCTCGTCGTCCTTCTTCTCCTCTTCGTCCTCGAGCGCTCGGAGCGCCTTCTTGGCCTCCTCGTCGCCATCTTCCGCAGCCTTCTTCAAGGCGTCCTTCCAGGTCATGTTTCCCTCGTTTTCGGCGCCAGGTGACGCCTCGTTGGAACTGCTCGAGAGCGACTCGAGCAGGGCATCGAACGTCATCACGCCATCGGCGAGCCCAGCGCTGACAGCCTGTCTCCCGAGTAGGATCCCAGCTTCGAGAGCGGCGATCGCCTCGACGTCGAGGCCTCGTGTCTCGGACACGAGTCCGAAGAAGATCGCGGCCAGGTCGTCGACTTGCTTCTGCGCCGCAGCGATCGCCGCCTCCGAGATCGGGACGTTCGGATTGCCGTCGCGCTTTCGCTTGCCGCTCGCGATGACCTCGTAACGGAGCCCAAGCTGTTCGTTCATGCCGACAGCATCGAACAGCGTGGTCATGACGCCGATGCTGCCGACGAAGCTCGTCTCGGAGAGGTAAATCCTCGACGCGGCACAAGCGAGCGCGTACCCGGCACTCGCCGCGAGACCATCCGCGTACGCGACGAGCTGTTTCCCGGCGAGCGACGCTATCTCACGAAGCTCGCGTGCAGTCTCGAAGCAGCCGGAGACCTCACCGCCCGGGGAATTGATGCGCAGAACCACCGTGCTCGCTTGGCTCGCGAGCGCCGCTTGCACACGCTCCTTGATCTCGTCGTAGGAGTCCCAACACCACTCACGGTGGTGAGTAAGCGGGCCATCGATGGTGACGATCGCAACGTTCCCGACGAGGTCGTAACTGGGCCGCTCGGTCTCGACCTCGAACGCGAGCCCCCACATGTCCGCCCGCATCGCGAGCAGGCCGCGTTTCGCGAAGACGTCGCGACGCCTCATTGCGCAGCCTCCGCAATGTCGTCGGCCCTGTCGACATCGTTCGCCGGCGCATCACCGATGGTGACAGGCACCAGCTCCAGCGGCACGCCGTACCTCGATGCGAGCTCCCGCGCATCGACTCGACGACCGTACGACGCGAGCGATTCGTTTGCGGAAGCGATCGCCTTGCCGAAGGCTTCGAGAGCGTCCGCGTCGTCCTTCTGATCCTTCGGCGGAGTCGTGTCCCAAGCAATAGCCGGTGCGCGATCGAGCTCCTCCTCGCCCCATCGCTGGGCGACCCACTGCGGGATGACCTGCGTGTTGATCGTATGCTCGAGAGCTCGTGCGGTGGACTCGATGAGGTCCGCTCGGATCGACTTGTGAACGTCCGCGTTCGCGAATCCGGTGCCTCCGTCGACAAGCACCGTCGATCCGGTCACCGCGATGATCGCCTCCCGATCGCTCCGCTCGATCGTCTTCTGGAAGCTCTCCCATCCGCGGCCGTTCGACTCGAGCAGCTTGACGTCGTAGCCGGGGGTCAGCCCAAACACAGTGTTGACCCCCCAGGCCATCACCTTCTGGAACCAGCTCTGTTTCTGGATCTCGCTCGCGCCCTGCGGAGCGATCGCGACGCGAGCTGGGTTCGCTAGCTTCGCCTCCCAGTTCGCCGCGTGCATCTCAGCGTGCGACTTGGCGATGAACGCCTTACCGAGTGCGTGCCAGAGTCCGGCCTGCCAAGGAGCAATGCGAGGCCCGTCGACGTGGAGTACCCATCGGCCGTCGCCTGGGGTGATCGGGAGAGCGCCGGCAGTCGAGAGGTAGTACCAGCGATTCTCGTTCCAGCGATACCGCAAGAACTCCGGCTCTAGACGAACGAGCACTGGATAGTCGCGCCCTTCGACCGGGACGAGCTCGCCGATCGACACGCCGAGCAGAAGGCCGTCGATAGCGAGCGCGACGAGCTCCGAGGCAGGGCACATCGCATCGAAGATGCTGCGTGTACCGTCTCGACCCTCGAGCGCGCGGACCATCTCATCGTCGCCGGTGATCCGCTTGGGCAGCGCGACGATGCCGTTGGCTCGCGTCGAGAGGACACCAGCGATGATGCCGTCGCGGCGAATGGCACGGCAGAGTCTCGCCGCCGAGGAGAGATCGCCCTTGTCCGCCTGGTGCTGCGCAGACTCGAGGTCAGAGAAGTACCATCGCGTCTGCGTGACGGGCAGCGGAACGATCTGCCCTCCGAGCATCCTCCGAATCCGGCGGACGTGCGTCTCGGACGGAGCGACGAGCAGGGCAGCATCTTGCGGAGGCGCGTACGCCGAGATCCCGAGCAGAGCGGCGATGAACTCGCGCAGCTTCATCGCCACGTGCCCAGTGCCTGGTACGGGTCGAGGCTCGGTACCGACACCTCGACGTCATCATCCGGGAGCGCTGGGCGAGGTGGCTGCCGAGATGCCTGCCGCGCAGCGATGATCGCCCGTGCGCGCTCGATGAACACGCGCTTGATCGACACGACCTCGGGCGTCCTCCGGCTCACGCGGGCAGTATGGCCCGAGCACTGATAGGAGGCTCCTATAACCTATCGACGAATCGTATCGCTGAGCCTATCGCAGATCCTGGCGAGCACCTCAGGGTCTTGCACCACCGCGAATACCGCATCGAGCAACTCGGCGGCTTCGTCGACGGTGGTCTTGAGTGCGATTTGCAGGGTCCGCACCTGCTCTCGTAGCTCCTCAGCCTCGGCGTCCGCAGGCCATGCCTCGAATGGGATGCCGAATGCGTCTCGTAGCGCCCGGCGGTGGTGAGGCTTCGGTACGTGCTGCCCAGAGATCCAACCGGCGATCGTCGGCTGACGGACACCTATTCGCCTCGCGATCTCCGCCTGCGTCATGTCCAGCGCGCCGAGCATGCGTGCCCCTTCCGACCTCATGACCTCCACCTCTCCAGCGCCTGGTACGGATCGAACGACCTCTCCGGCTCGGCCTCGTACGGGTCCGGCGCAAGCCTCGAGTCCTTCTCGGAGCCGGCCTCGACATCGTCAGACTCTCCGTCGAACGCCGCGCATAGGGCGAGCGCGTCGCCTCGGTCGGGCGAGCGTCCGAGCTCGCGTCGAAGCTCATCCTTGCTCGTAACCTTCGACCTCCCGGAGATGTGCCGCTCGAGTCGAACCGCAGACAGGTCGCGCTCCAACTTCAGGTCCTCAGGGATGGCCAGCCCATCGCGGAACGCGTCGCGCAGCGCGAACCACACCTCATCGCGAACGCGATCGATGTGCAGCGGCATGCGCTTCGCGCGCTCGCCACTGCGGATGCCGCGGAGCTCGAACGCGTCCTCGTGCTGACTCTGATACGCTGCTAGCGCCGCATATACGCGCGCGCCGACGTATCCGTCGCGGTCGACAACGACGAGCGGCGGGGTCCGGCGGGCACTCGGCCTGCGAGGTCCGAGCACCTCGGAGATGACGTCGAGCACCTCGGCGACGTGCGCGTCCGCAGACAGACCGCGCTTCGCTCGAATGCCGATGACCTTTCGCCCGCGACGGTATGCGAACGCGCTCTCGTCGCCGTCCTCGCCCTCGCCGGCAGGGTCGACGCCGATCACCAGTCGGCCGGCTGCGGGCGTCTCGCTCCAGCGCTCCTCGGCCTCCGCAACGAGTGACTCCGGGAAAAGCTTGCCCTCTTCGAGCTCGACGAACTCGCCGAGCACGTGGATCTTGTACAGCGGGGAGTCCTCTCCCCACTCCTGACGCCGCGCCTCGATCCACTCCAGCGTAGCGACGCCAGGGACGACGATCCGACCAGCGAGGACGTTCGGCGAGATCGTCGACGGCAGGTGTACGTGGTCCCATCGCTCCGAGCGGCAAGCCTCACGGAAATACCCAGTGGCACGCGTGGGGTTGCCGGTGAGCAGCATCCAACCGCCGCCGGCGAGATTGCCGTCGAGCACGTCGAACGTCGTGTCAGGGATGCCGCTCGCCTCGTCAGCGATGACCAGCATCTCAGGGGCTCGGATTCCCGCGACGTCCTCGGGCTGCGTGCCGGTGATCCCGAAAATCCTGGACCCGTTGCCAAGTCGAGCGCCGGTACTCGCCAGGAGCGCGCACTCGCCGCCAAGCTGGTCATACGCGGCCAGGTACAGAGCGCGGAGCTCCTCCCAGAGGATCTTCTGGATCTGCTTGAACGTCGGTGCGATGAGCACCACGCACGAACGCGGACGTGTGGCGGCGAAGTAGAGCGCCTCGCCAGCATCGAGACGGGACTTGCCCATCGCGCGGCCTGACGGGACCGCACACCGTCCACGCCTCTCGAGGGTCTCTAGGACGCGAACCTGAGGATCGATCGGTTCGTACTTGAGGATCTCGCGCTGGAACGCGACAGGGCGACCACGGTAGCCGGATAGGTCGATGGCGCGCGATCGTGAGGCACTCCGAGCGATTCGGGCGAACTCTCCGCATACCGACGGGGAGCGAGCTCGTGACCTAGCCTGCACCCGGGCCGCCGTGCGCATCCCTTAGCCCTCGACCTCCTCGAGCGCGGATGCCATCTCTGCGGCGACCTCGGGATGCCGCTCCAGGATCGGCGCGATGCGAGCCATGAGCGTTCGCCACGGCCTCGACCTCAGCACCTGCGCCTCGGTGAGGTCGCCCTCTCCCTGGAGCTTAGCGATCTTGTCGAGCGTGTCCGACCGGGTCCGTAACAGCGCGGCTCGGTGCGTGGCCGGGGCATCGACGTCGAGAGCGTCGAGGGCCACGTCGATCTGCTCCACGGTGGCCCAGAGCTCGGGGAGAGCGGCGCCTCGTGATGCCCGCCGCACGCCCGGTGCTCGCGGCTTCCTCGGCGGAGACGACGGCTCGTCCTTCGCCGGCATCGACCACGCCTCGACGGGGACCCCGAACGCGTCGGCGAGTCGATGCTTCAGATCGACGCCTGGGGTTTTCAGCCCG